>JAIQFA010000147.1 GCA_020073525.1 Terriglobia bacterium | reverse complement strand
CGCTTCTCGAGGATGTGGGCCGCCCGGGTCAGTCCCTTTGAGCCGTCGCCTCGCCCTTCCATGGCAGGCGTGGTCAGCGCCTTGATGTCATCCAGGTAACGATTCGGATCGGCGGCAGGTATGGAAGGTGGCGCCGCCAGCGAAAAAGATGCGAGCGCGAGCAGGGCGAATAGGATCGCGGGGATGTTCTTCGCTGCGACGCTCCTGGCGTCACGCGCACGAACTCGACCGCTTCTTGATTTCTTCATGATCTCGCAAATCGTAGGTGGCATGATGGCTGGTGTCAAATCTCCTGCGTCGAGCATGTTATCGAAAGTTTGATCGCTCCCTCCTTCAAGGAACAATCACCACCGATCCATGCTCCGTTTCTTCTTTGACGGCCAGAAGAGCCTGGTTTGCATCTGCAAGTGGAAACACTCGGACTTGCGGGCGAATTTGCAGAGTCTGAGCCAGTTTCAGAAAGTCGCGCGCATCCTGCCTGGTCATATTGGCCACGCTGCGTATCTGCCGCTCACCCCAGAGCAGTTTGTCGTAATCAAATTCAGGAATACGGTCAAGATGAATGGCATTGATGGCCACCACTCCACCTTTGCGCAGACTGGCGAGAGCGCTTACCACGACCTTGCCACTCGGAGCGAACGTGATGGCGCGATCCAGAGCGACCGGCGGCTTCTCATCTTCTTTGCCGACCCATGTCGCACCCAGAGAGGCGGCTCGTTTCCGGTGGGCTTCGCCTCTGGTCACAACATAGACTTCGCACTCCCAGGATTGGAGAATGGCGATCGCTAGACTTGCCGAACTTCCAAAGCCGAAAAGCCCGACGCGCTCGCCATGTTCCACGCCCGCAACCCGCAAGCTGCGAAAGCCGATGATGCCGGCACACAGCAGAGGCGCCACATGTATGTCATCCAAATCAGCCGGCAACGGAAACGTGAAATCTGGCCGCGCGAGCACATACTCGGCATAGCCTCCATCCACCGTGTATCCGGTGAAGGTAGGCCGATCGCACAGATTTTCCATTCCGTGATGACAGTACCAGCAATCGCCATCGACGCCGCCCATCCATGAAACACCGGCACGCGTTCCGAGCGGCAACTCCGCAGTCGCGCTTTCCACCACTTCCCCCACGATTTGATGACCGGGAATGAGTCGCGGTCGAAGCGCTGGCAGATCTCCCTCCACGATGTGCAAGTCGGTACGACAAACTCCGCAGGCAACCACTCGAAGTAAAACATGCCCGCCTTCAGGCTGTGGACGTGGAACGTCCTCAATAGAAAGAAACGAACCAGTCGCTGTGTGTCCCGACGTTATGTGTTCCGAGCTAAAGACGGCAGCTTTCAACTTCTCCGGCCCTCCATCCGGGAGTCACTGAGAATGAATTTTTGGGACACCCTCTATAACAAGTTACCAGTGTCGGGGATGGAGGTGCGAGTGTGAATGCTAGCCTCTACGCTCGGGAGAGTCTGTGTGAGAACTCGAATCCGATCAGTGCAGTGGAACGAAGTTTTAGGTTCTTAGCCGCGAAGCGGCACAAGAATACAGCCCACGGCGTAAGCCGTGGGTGCAAAGTGGAAATCGACAGAGCCGCAGAGCGGCGAAAGAGGAGTTCTCACACAACGCTCGGGTGGGCTGGTACAACTACTAACAAATCTCACGATCTCTGTTCGCTCGTGCGGGATGAATCGTCTGTTTGTGGCGTCGTTCCCCGAGTCACGAATTTCATGAAATCGGATTCCGCCAGCCGCGACGAGTGCACCTCGCCACCCAGCCCGAAGAATCGGCAGAAGCTCATCATCAGCGGACGCCAGCGCACTGGGTCAATGTGCGGGCACGCGCCGTTGCCCACCAGCAACGTTTCGTCGACGTGCAGCTTCACGATATGCACCTCGAAGACGTTGGCATTCACGTTCTTGCCGAAGGAACGGAAATCGTGCACGATGCCCTCCATTTGCACCGGACACTCGAGCACGCGCGGCGGCGCTACCGATTCCGACGCTACTTCAGTGAACCCTGCAATGCCAAACTTATCTGCTTCATGGCGATAGCCCCACTGCCGTTTCAGGTCGGGGACGGGATCCTTCCCGGTGGTGAGTGCAAGGCGGTCAACATGCGTCACGAGATCTTCGGAGGGCAGGTTGATGACACACTCTCGCGTGCGGATCAGGTTGTCAGAGGTCTGCCCCATCTTTCCCAGGCCAAGCATGCAACTCCAGCCCAGCCACCACGCCGACGACATCGGGGCGAGGTTCGTTGAGCCGTCCGGGTTCAGGGTGCTGATGAGCGCTACGGGGGTTCCGAAATAGAGGATGGTCGGGTCGATCGTCTTGTGCATGGGCTGACGATATTGGCCATTGCGCGGACACTGCTATCCGCATCTTGCGGTCAAACCACAACTCTCCAGAGCGCGGGGTAATGCCTTCAGTTTGCGAAACCGTTAACCACCAAGGCCACAAAGGTTCACGAAGGAAGATTGACCCAATAGCCTTCGTGATCCTTCGTGGCCTTGGCGGTTATGGCTTCTCTCGGTTCCATCGTGAAGATGAGATACTACCGAGCGCGGTTGTGACCGCTCTCCACGCCGCTTCCTGCTATCCTAGAAACCTTCGCCAATGGGGGACAGAATGAGAATCAAGTCATTAGTTCTACCGCTCGCACTGCTATGCGTGATTTCCGCCGCAGCCCAGACCACTCACTTCGACGGCCAGACCTGGTGGAATCACATTAAGGTCCTCGCCGACGACAAACTCGAAGGCCGCGACACCGGCAGCAGCGGCGAGCGCGAAGCGCAAAGATACGCCATCGAGCAACTCAAGAATGCGGGCGCACAGCCCGCGGGCGCAAATGGCTTCTACCAGCCCGTGAATTTCGTCTCGCGTCGGATCGTCGAAAAAGATTGCAGTCTGGCGCTGATCCGCGACGGCAAACGCGAACCGCTTACCCTCGGTGAAGATGCCATCATTAGCACCCGCATCATGCCCGCACCCCAGGTTGAAGCACAGCTGGTCTTCGTCGGTTACGGCCTCAAGGTTCCCGAGAAAAGTTATGACGACTTCGCCGGCATGGACCTCCGCGGCAAAATCATCGTGATCCTCTCCGGATCGCCCTCCGAGATTCCCGGCGCGCTGGCTTCGCATTACCAGACTGCTGCCGAGCGTTGGAAAGTGCTGCGCGCCGCCGGTGTGGTGGGTATCGTTTCGTTGATGAATCCCGCTTCCATGGATATCCCCTGGTCCCGCATTGCGCTCAACCGCGCGCATCCCAGCATGGACCTCGACTACCCCGAGTTCAACGAAACCGAAGGCGCCAAACTAGGCGCCTACGTCAATCCCGCCAGCGCCGAGAAACTATTTGCCGGCTCCGGCCACACCTTCGAGGAAATCGCCGCCCTCGGTAAAGACCGCAAACCGCTGCCACACTTTCCGCTCGCCGTTTCGCTGGCAGCAAAAACAAAAGTCGAAGTCACCAAAGTGGAGTCGGCCAACATCGTAGCCAAACTCTCTGGCACTGACCCTGCTCTGAAAAATGAATACGTGGTGCTCTCCGCTCACCTCGATCACGTTGGGATTGGAGAACCCGTCAACGGCGACCGCATCTACAACGGAGCCATGGACAACGGGTCCGGCAGCGCCCTACTCCTGGATATGGCGGCCAGTTTCAAAAAGAACCCGGACAAATTGCGTCGCTCCATCCTTTTGGTCTTGGTTACCGGCGAGGAAAAAGGCTTGCTGGGATCAAAGTACTTCGCCGCTCATCCCACGGTTGCCCCGAAATCCATCGTCGCCGACATCAACACCGACATGTTTCTGCCTATCGTTCCTCTAAAGCTTCTAACCGTGCTCGGACTCGACGACTCCGATCTCGGCGATCGCGTACGCGAAATCGCCGAATCGCAAGGCGTAAAGGTTCAACCCGACCCCGAACCGCTACGCAATCTTTTCGTGCGCAGCGATCAATACAACTTCATCGTCCACGGTGTACCCTCGGTGGTCTTTGACGTCGCTCCCCAACCCGGTTCGCCCGAGGAAAAGATCTTCAAAGACTGGCTGACGCAGCGCTATCACGCGCCCTCCGACGACCTGAACCAACCGGTTGACCTCGCCGCTGCGGCGAAATATGAAGAGATCGTCCGGGCCTTGTTGTTGAACGTTGCCAATGGCGACCATCGCCCCGGGTGGAAACCAGATAGTTTCTTCCGCCGTTACGCTGCACCTGCCAGAATTGGACAGATCAGTATCCCAGAGGCTCTCGGAATCAAATGAATCTCGTAGAGACGGGGCTTGCCCCGTCTCCCGCTTTAAAACGGCATCGTCCTTGTCGCGAGTGTTTTGTATCAGGGCATCGCTTTAGCGATGCCGAAAGATCTTCAAATCGGATGCCCCTTTAGGGGCTGCTAATCGCGGCACCGCGTCACTACACTGGAGAGAACACTTGAACGACTATCTTCTATCCGTCCTGCTAGGAATTGTCGAAGGCCTTACCGAATTTTTGCCCGTCAGCTCCACCGCCCATCTCCGCATCTCCGAAGCCCTGCTGCACGTTCCGCTCTCCAGCGGCTACTGGAAGATGTATTCCATCGTCATCCAACTGGGCGCGATCCTGACCCTTCCCGTCTATTTCCGCCAACACATCGCCAAGCTCCTCTCAACCTTTCCCGAAGGTGAGAAAAAAGACTGCACTGTACTGACGCATCCACTCAGCCTTGTCATGATCGCTTTCGTAGTCACCGCAATCCCGTCGTTTTTGCTGACCAAAGTGATTGGCAAAAACCTGGAGAGCCTCTACGTAATGGGCGCATCCCTCTTGATTGGCGGTATCGTCATGTGGATCATCGACGCGATGAAAGCGCCTTGGGAAAAAGCCGGGCCAGGAGCCGCCGGTTCGCCGGTCCACACTTGGAAAATGGATGACATCCACGGCGGCCAAGCCATCTGGATCGGCGCCTGCCAAATTCTTTCCGCCGTGTTCCCCGGCACCTCGCGCTCCATGGCGACGATCGCCGCCGGACAACTCGTGGGAATGTCTCGAGCCGCCGCGCTCGAGTTCTCCTTTTTTCTTTCCATGCCCACCATGGCAGTGGCCACGCTCTACACGCTCTTCAAGTCGCTCCGCGGCAAAGATGAGAATCCCATCGGCGTCGCCCAAATCACATCCCACCAATGGGTCATTCTCGCCATCGGTTTCGTTGTCTCTTTCATCGTTGCCTACGGATCCGTCGCCTGGTTCATGGGTTGGGTCCGCAAGCGCGGCTTCGCACCGTTTGCGTTGTATCGGATCGTGCTCGGAATTGCCGTGCTGGCGTGGGCTGCGGGAGTGCTGGGACGCTAACACCATTCGCCCGGTCATTGACTCGCACTCGGTTGACCGGCATTGGCCGCAGCAGCGAGTTTCTCCTCCAGTCCCTTCACCCATCCGATCTGAAAAGCGGGTTCGATAGTCTTCGCAAGCGTGAGTGCTTTCCGGTAGGACGCACGCGCTTCATCGGGCCTCTGCATAGCGCTGAGGACGTCGCCGACGAGCGCGTTGGGTTTTACGGCGTTGGGGGCGAGGGCCACTGCTTGCTGCGCCTCTGCGAGCGCTTCCGTCAAACGGTGATCTTCGAGCAGCCACTGGGCTTTCTGCGAGTGGCTGATCGAGGCGGCGAGCGGGATCTCGAAACGTCCGTCGTAGACGAACACGCCATAGTCGATGACGGCAGTCGGCCGCAGAGACTTGAATTGCTCGTAGGGATTCAAGGGGCCGGCGCCAAATTCGAAACCGGACAGGTCTCCCGCACTAATCAGCACCGTGCCCTCGATGACCGGCGGTGCATTGGCGGGTTCGCGGACCCAGAGTGAGTCGGCGGTCGGAAGCGGCTTGCAGGGAATCCCGTAGTAGTTGGTGTCGACGACACCTTCGGCGAAGTAGATGAACCAGCAATCTTTGATGCCGCGCTGATCGAGATAGCGTTTGACGGATTTAAGTTGCTGCCCCCAGTCGGCGTTGGAGTCGCTGAGCAGGCGATGGACTTGGGAAGGGCCTCCCCAGAGTTCATTGGCGTAGGCGAGATATGCGGGATAAGTGCGCGAGGTCGAGATGGCCTGAAAGATCAGGAGCGCGACGATCGCGTAGGCCCAGCGTCGATTGTGTTGAGTCAGTTTCCAGGCAGCGCCTCCGATGAGCACAGAGAAGAAGAGATACATCGGCAAGATGTGGCGGACACCGATGTTCATGCCGGAGGTCATGGCAATGATCAGATGAAAGACCGGCGGGATGGTGAGAAACAAGATTTCGCGCCGGGCAGTCAGCCGGCGGGTCGCAATGGCCCAGATCGCGACTAATAAGAGGATGAGAAACGAGAGGCTCGACTTGATGGAGAATGCGACGGGGAAATAGAACCAGACTCCGTGAGGATAGACTTTGCCGAGCAGGAAGCTGGAGTAGAAGTCGGCCATGATGCGGACGTCGGCAAGGCCGTAGATGTAAGACTCCGGGAGAAGATGGAAACGGGCAACGGTCTGGAGCAGACGGACATCGCGCGGACGCGAGAGACCCTGGACGAACTCAGCGAGCGGAGGATTCAGCTGGCGCCCTTCGGCGCGGGCCTGGTAGCGGAATCCGTACGCGGCCCAGAGAATTATGAGGGCCATAGCGCTGATGACGACAAGTGCGATCGCGAGTTGCCGAGCGCGTTTTCCTGCTGAGAGCTGTGTCGGGGTTTCTGCGGTGCGGCCGCTCCGCAAGACTTCGCAGATAGCCAGCAAGAACAGCATGGGGAATACGAGGATGCCGGTGTGCTTGGAGGCGAGGGCAAGTCCGGCGGCAAGTCCGACAACCAAGAGACGCCACGTGGACGGCGCCTTCGCGTAGCGGTAGAACGCATAGACGGAGGCGAACATGAAGCAGGCAAGGCCAACGTCGGTGCCAACAACCGCGCCGTGAGCAAGAAGGTTCGGATCGAAGATCAGCAAGCTGAGTGCGATAAAGCCCGCGCCGGTGCCGAACATTTCTTGAGCGGCTAGGAATACAAGAAGCGCAAGCAGCAGAGTGAGGAATGAGGCTGCCATGCGGGCGCGGAAGAGCATGGTGTCGGCGTCATTCTTGAAGAGGAAATCCTTGCCGCTAAGGAAGGCTTCGTGTTTGAAATTGCGGTCCTGCAGAACGGGCACTTTGAGCGGCAGGTTGAGCAGCGGAATCGCCGCAACTAACTTCACCAGCGGAGGATGCTCCGGGTTCAGGCCGAAGTCAGCGTGCTTCCAGGACATGTAGCCGGCGTAGATGTGGTCATCCTCATCCCAGGTGATGGAATTTCGGCGGACGGAGAACGCCAGTTGAAGAAGAAGTACAGTCAGAAGAAGAGCAACACTCAGGGCAGTCCAAGTACGGCGGAACCGGGGGTCAAACATGACGTCGCCATTGTAAGGAACCGCGGGCGACATCGCAGTGATTCGTCGCGAGTCAGTTTCGTACTCCCCGAAGTACATCGCAGCGGAGTCGCCAGTCGCCCGTACCCAACTCGCCACCCCGACCCTTTCCCGCATTGCAGGAATCGGCGCTTCTTGTCATAATTATCAAGCTCTGGCCACGTAACGGCGCTGTGGGGTAAGCTTCTCGCAGGGAACGCCGTCGCTGCCACATGACATTTTTCAAGCAGATTTTTGCGCCCACCCGGAACCGGCGTTTGAACGAACTCGTCGGGTTCCTGTTGTGCGTCTCCGCACTCCTCCTTTTCCTCGCGCTGGCCTCTTATTCGCCGCTCGATCCCTCGCTGAACAGCGCCTCCATCCTCACCGGATCGCACGCTGCCCGCAACTGGATCGGCATCCTCGGAGCCTATCTTTCCGACCTCATCCTGCAATTCTGGGGAGTCGGATCGTTCCTGCTGCCTGTGTTCATGGCCATGCTCGGGGCACGCTGGTTCCGCTCGCGGGCGGTGCAGACTCCGATCGCGAAGACGCTTGGCGGAATCTGGCTGCTCATGTTCGTGCCCGCGCTGCTCGCCATCCTGCCCGGACATTTTCGCTGGATGGGCGCCATCCCGATCGAAGGCCTCGTCGGCCGCATCGTCGGCGACATCTTAATCCGATACCTGAACGTTGCCGGCGCATACATTGTCTGCACGACGGTTCTGGCCGTCGCGCTTTATCTCACCACCGCCTTCTCGTTCTCGGCCATTGAAGTCTGGGCGCCTACCCGCTTCGCCTTCGTCCTGGCGCTGAGAGATCGCTACAGAGACTGGCAGGAGGAGCGCGAGCGCAAGCGTCAACAGAAGGAACTTGAAAAGCGCCGCGCAGAAAAGCCGGTGGTCACAACGCAACTCGTTTCCGCCCGTCCCGCGCCGCCACGTGCCGAGACGCCGCTACAGGAAAGTCATCGTAGGGAGCAGGAGATCCCCGGCGTGCAGTCCGCAGCCATGCCCCGCCGCACGGGCATCGAACGCATGATGGCCGAGGAAGAAGGCCACTCGCCACTCGCCTCGCCGACACCAAATCCGCAAGCTCCCGCTGACATCGAAGTCACCGAGCGCGCCGACACCGAGCACCGGCCGAAGACGACGCTCCCAAAAATTGCGGGCAGCTACAAACTCCCGCCGTCGAGCTTGCTGCACCGTCCCGACGAGCAGCAATCTGTCCACGAAGAAGAGCTCAAAGCGATCGCCCAGGTTCTGACCGCGAAGTACGCGGAATTCGAAGTTCACGGCCAAGTCACGCAGATCAATCCCGGCCCGGTCGTCACCACGTTCGAATTCAAGCCCGAAGCGGGCATCAAGTACAGCCGCATCATCGGGCTCACCGATGATCTTTGCCTCGCCCTGCGCGCCGAAAGCATTCTCGTCGAACGCATGCCTGGCAAGAGCACCGTCGGCATCCAGGTACCGAACCGCGAGCGCGAAATCATCTGGCTGCGCGAGAACATCGAGTCGCCCGAATTCCTTGGCACCAAATCGAAGCTCACGATCGCCATGGGCAAGGACATCAATGGACGCATTGCCGCCGCCGACCTGGCCGGCATGCCTCACCTGCTTATCGCGGGATCGACCGGCACGGGCAAGAGCGTGGCCATCAACGCCATGATCATGTCCATCTTGTACAAGGCCACACCCGAAGAGGTGCGTCTTGTGCTCGTGGACCCGAAGCGCCTCGAACTCGGCAACTATGAAGGCGTCCCGCACCTCTACACGCCGATCATCACCGAGCCAAAACTTGCCGCCAACGCGTTGCGCAACGCCGTCCGCGAAATGGAGCGTCGACTCAAACTGCTCGCCGCAAAAGGCGTCCGCAACATCGACAGCTACAACAAGTTGTTTGACGACACGCCGAGCCTGTTCAGCGAGCAAGCCGCGGGCGATGAGGGACCGATTCCCAAAATCGTCATCATCATCGACGAGTTGGCCGACCTGATGATGCTCGACGGCCACAACGTGGAAGAATCGATCACGCGCCTTGCGCAGATGGCCCGCGCCGTTGGCATTCACCTCGTGCTCGCCACCCAGCGGCCTTCGGTGGACGTCATCACCGGCTTGATCAAAGCCAACTTCCCTGCCCGCGTTTCGTTTCGTGTCGCAACCAAAGTCGACTCGCGCACGATTCTCGACGCCAACGGCGCCGAATCACTCCTCGGACGCGGTGACATGCTCTATCTGCCTTCCGGTTCGGCGCGCGTCCATCGCCTGCATGCTCCGTATGTAACCGAGAAGGAAATTGCTGCCGTCGTCGAGTTCTGGAAGGCGCAGGGCGTGGTTCAATACCAGGAGAAGTTCCTCGAAACGCCAAGAGAAGATCGCGAGATGTCATCCGATGGTGAGAATTCTGGAGAGGTCTCCGCCGACGACAACGATCCGCTTTTCAATGATGCCGTGCGCCTCGTCATCGAGTTCGGCAAAGCATCCACGTCCCTGCTGCAGCGCCGCCTGCGCATCGGCTACGGACGCGCCGCCCACCTCATTGACCTCATGGAACGCGATGGCATCGTAGGAGCCGCCGACGGACCCAAGCCTCGCGAAGTGCTGAAGCGCCCCGACTGGATCTCTGAAATCGAAGAGTCGATGCGGTAGTCCTCAGTCACTACCTCAACAAAATTGTCATTCCGAAATCTTACTTGTCATCCCGAACGAAGTGAGGGATCTGGCGCGCCTCCTTTGACGGCTACCCCACCCTTGCGCTCTTTGCAAGGGTGGCCATTCGGGACCTCAGTGGACTAGTGGACTCGGAATGTTAGTCGTTGGAGTCTGTGATTTCCCACCCATCGAAATGCACGATGGGTGGGGCAGCCGCATCGGAAAGTTCCAGTGTCGCGGATGGTCGCTTTGCAGGGTCGTCTAGGTCTATAAGAACCTCTCGTGAGCGACGATTTTACCGCCCAACAGCGCTGTGATCGCATCAGCGGCGGGTGTTGGGGTGCCCCACACATTCGCGCACTTTGCGAATGTGTGGGTTGCTGCGGACGTCGCTAATTC
>JAIQFA010000030.1 GCA_020073525.1 Terriglobia bacterium | reverse complement strand
TAGCGGAAATTGGGGGGGGGGGGGGGGGGTTACAAACCCCGTCATCCCACCCGCGATAACTGGACCACCGCATTCCCCGCCAGCTTCAGCCCGACTCCCCAATTCTGCAGCGCGCTGGCTTCGTCGTTCCCGTAACCGCTCACATACAAGGTGAAGTAAAAACCTTCCTGAACGGCACTGCCCTCGCCGAAGTAACAGCGGCGCACGCACGCCTCTGCGGACGAGGGAATCTCCGGCACTCGCCGCAATAACTCGACGAGCTTCTTCACAAACTGCTGATGACACGACAGGGATAGACGCGCATCCATGTCAGAAAACACCAGGTCTACATAACTCGCGGACTTGTGCGAGGCATCGTAAATCTCTTCTTCCGGAGTCAACTCCGTGGTCGCCCAGGTATCGCACTTCGCCGTCTCTACCTTGCTGGTTGGCGAGTTGAGAGTGCGAAGACATTCGCGCAATTCGGAAAACTTCTGCGCCTCCTCGATCGAGGCGATCTGTTCCGGATGGCGCTTTAAATCGACATAAGAGAGCTTGCCCGCAGGGTTGGTCCAGGGGAAATCGAGCACCGGATCTTCGGCGCCCAGTTCGATTGAGAAGTCAGCATCCATAACAATGAATATAGATTGTCATGAAATATAGATTTCCGCTCCGCGCTTCTTTCCACGTCACATCAGAAACGGCGCAGGAAATTCACAATCTCGTGTTCGGCCCAATAACCGTCGTCATGACGACCGTTGCCATTGCGTGCGCCAACGAAGGCGCAGTGACCGCCATCTTCGGTCTCGACGAAAATAATGTTCGAGTTCGCCGCAAACTTCCGCCGCGTCTCTGCCGTGATGCGAATGAACGGATCATTCGCGGCGTACAAGACCAGCGAAGGCACCGCGATCTGCTCGACGACATGCGCCGCCGAAGCGCGGTCGTAGTAATCGGCGACACCGGTGAAGCCGCAATAGTACGCGGTCACTTTGTCATCAAACTCGCGCAGGCTGCGGATGCCGCGCAAGCGGCTTACGTCGAAGTGGCCGGGAAACAGCCGCGCCTTCTGCAGCATCCGGCGGCGAAGCGCCCACAAAAAGTAGGTTTCATAAATTCGGTTGGAGGGTTCGTGCAGCGTGTCCGCCGACGTCGCCAAATCGAGCGCTGGACAACACACGGCTGCGGCTCGGAACTGCGGTGGAGCTTGCAATCCCCACTCGCCCGCGAGCTTGAGCACGATGTTGCCGCCCATGGAGAAGCCAACCAGCGCCAGGCGAGAAACGCCGTCGCGCGCGATGACCTCACGCGCCACCGCTGCCACGTCGCCGGAGAGTCCGGAGTGATAAAGGACCGGAGCGAGGTCGTCCGTGCCTCCGCAGTTGCGCTGGTTGTAGCGGATCACGTTCATCCCCGCAGCCAGCGCTTTCTCGGTGACGCCCAGCATGTACTGCGATTCGCTCGATCCTTCGAGTCCGTGCACAATGATGATCGTCAGCGCGTTTGCCCGGTCTGCTTGCCAGTGGCAGTGGCACAGAACCTTGATTCCGGGCTCGACTTCGACCAAGCGCTCCTCGGGCACCGGAAGATGAAAGCGTCGCTGGATCAAAAAGCTGGCGAGGGTTTGCACGTGTCCGCCGCTCAGCCAGCGGCGCGCTTTGAACGGACGTGTTCCCTCGTGTGTTTGCGTAGTCCCCACAGTTTGATTTTAAATAGAAGCTAGGAATTTGTTTTGCGGAGTTTTCTTCATGCCTATCTTTGAGTACATCTGCAAGGAATGCCAGCACGAGTTTGAGGCGCTGATTTTCGGCACACAAAAGGCCGAATGCCCCAAGTGCCAGAGCAAGAAGCTGGAGCCGCAGCTTTCGGTGTTCGCCGTATCGGCCAAGAGCGGATCGAGTTCGCAACCGTCGAGGCAGGCAGGACCGTGTGGATCGTGCGGCGATCCTCGCGGACCGGGCGCTTGCTCGATGAAAGACTTCAACTAGTCTGGTCGTTGGTCCTTAGTCGCTAGCCCACGAACGACCAACGACTAGTGACCAACGACTCCCCGCCAATGTGCCGTAGTCATCCCTTCTTTCCACAACGTCACTTTAGGTACCCATTACGAGTAACTGATGTGATGTATCAAAGAGAAGCGTTCGTGGTTATGATCCGCTTGAATTCGGGAGCGCGAATGGACCGGCGAAAAGAGCGCAGACTGAACCTGGAATTGCCGGTTCGCATCTGGGGAATGGACAAGATGGCACGGCCCTTCGCGGAGATTGTTCGGGTGCGCAACGTCAGCAACCGCGGAGCAGTTCTGGTCGGAGTGCGCTCGAAGGTCCAGGCCGGAGAGGTTTTGGACGTGCAACTGGGCGCGTCGCGGGCGCAGTTTCGGATTGTGTGGATGAGTCTTTCGGGAGAGGCCGGAATACAGGCTCTGGCATTTGAGCCGCCCATCTTGGGCATCGGCCTCCCCAAAGTTTTTGACATGGTGGGGACCGGACAGGCCTAAGCCGAACGGCCCTGATCGGCCAACTAACGTGGATTCACGTGGCCGGTTCCCACTTTTGTTTCTTCGACAAGAAATCTCGCAAAGACTTCGTTAGATAACAGACGGCCGCGCGCGGTGAGGCGCAGGGTCGCGCCTTGCTGTTCGAGAAGGCCTTCTTGTAAGCATTGGCGGATCGCGGATTCCCAAGCGGCGACGACGTCGGGGCTGAATTCTTGTTGTAAGCCGTATCCCTCAGCGGCTAAAGCCGCTTGTCCTATTTCGGCGTTTGCGGCACGACTGAAGTCGTGCCCTTCCCAAGAACTGCATGAATCGCGAGTTCTTGCCAGGTGCCGACAGAAAGCAGGTCCTTCGCTCCGCTCAGGATGACAAGTGACAAAGGGTTTTAGCAAGTGATCGAGATCGATGCCGCGATTGAGGCGCAGACCCAGGAAAAAAGATTCTTCCATGGCTGCTTGCGCGGAGACGGGCGTCACGGTGTGCGGCGCGTGATTCATGTAGGCGTCCAGAGAATCAGGGGTTGCGAAGCGGACTGCTTGGGGATGGCCGGATTCGATGCAGCCTCTGTGAGCATCGGTGGCTGCCGAGCTTCGCTCGGCTTGGACGGGCGAGAGCGCCTGTCCCCACACAGGCACGGGCAGTCTCAGCATCGAGTGCGCATCTACGCCGAAGCCTAGGTAGGGCTGGCGCGTCCAATATTTCTGGTTATGGCGCGACTCGTTGTTTTGTAACTGCGACGTGCTGCGGGCAAAGTTGGAAATTTCGTACTGCTGGATGCCGGCGGCGGCTAGCATCTTGCAGGCCTGCTGGTAGAAGTCGGCGGTCGCATCGTCGTCGGGGACAAAGTGGGCATGGTAGCGGGCGCCGCCGGCGATCAGTTCCCTGCCGAGGCGAGAATCGTCGTCCACTTCGAGCATGTAAATACTGACGTGCGGAACGCCCGTCGCAATCGTCTCCGAGACGGAGTAGGCCCAGCTTTCCGGCGTCTGGTGCGGCAGGCCGGCTATCAAGTCAATGCTGATGTTGGCGAGGCCAGCATCCCGCAGGCGTCCAATCTCTTCCAGAACCGTGGCGCGTTTGTGGAGACGGCCCACAGACTGCGCTTCCCGATCGACGAAGGATTGCACGCCCAGGCTGACGCGATTCACTCCACATTGCAGCAAGGTTTCAATGAGCGCCGGCGTCAGCGTGCCCGGAGCGCATTCGACGGTGATTTCAGCGTCGGGTGCAACCGCAAATTGACTGCGCACGGCGGCGAAGATGCGCACCAACTGCACGGCATCGAGGATGGAAGGAGTTCCTCCTCCTAGATAGATGGAATCGGCAGTATCGTCGAGCACGCATCCCAGCTCTGGCGCCAACTGACGCGCGGCAGCTATGTCTTCGACCACTCGGGCGACATAATTTTCGTAAGCCGACTTTGAGAAGACGTCGGAAGCGAAGTTGCAGTAGCTGCACTTGGTCCGGCAGAAGGGGACCGAGATGTAGAGGCCGAGGGGCATGCTGCCGTTTATTGTATGGGACGGCACGAATACCCCGCCCAAGCGGAGCTTGGACGGGGCGCACCCTTAAGAAGGATGGAGCTACTGGGTTCTCACGTTATCGAGGTAGAACGTACCGCCGTTGCCGCTGCCGCCGTCGTTGAAGAACACCCATAGACCCTGCAGGGTGCTGGTGTCGTTCGGCAGGGTTCCGCCGCAGGCCGATGCCGAGACCAACAAGCTCGCCAGATCGACGTTTACCGTGGTGGCGGTTCCCGAGTTGATGAAGCCGAAGTCAGTCTGGCACCAGTGAAAATCACTGCCTACCTGAACGGCCACGGATTGCGAGGTTCCAGAGTTCGTGGTCGTGATATCCATCAATATGTGGCTAACACCGGTTAAAGAGAGTGGGAGTGGTGGAGTGTTGTAAGCGGGGCCGAACCAGCCGCCTTGGTTCGCAGGCACCGTGACCTGCAGACTGTGCGTGCAACTGGTGGCGTCGATGGTGCTCTGCGCCGTTGTACCCGCACCAGAATTGAAGCTGGCCGCCGTCCAGGTGTCGGTGCCGTCTTCAAAGTTGTAAAGCTCGCCGGTTATGCCCGCAATCGTGATGGTGATGTTGGCGGGGTTCGAGATCCGTCCCTGCCCATCCATCACAATGTAGGGAGTACTCACGTTCCCCGAGGTACAGACGGAGGCGGGTGTAAATCGCACCCTGCCGCCATTTTTCAGGACGTAAGTGCCAAAGGCCGTCGTAAATTGCGTCTGCTGGCCTGGGGTGGAGGGATCGAGATCCACGGAATTTATGTTGAGCGGCACGCCCTGGTAGGTGATGTCGTTCTGCACAACGTTCACGGCGACCGGAGTGTTGTTGGGCGTCGAGGCCGCGTCATTGTCCGCGACTGGTGAATAGTTCACCGGCAAACCCTGCACGCCGCGGGCAAAGTTGGTGAACGCCAGGCACACCGGGGACGGACAGTAAACGGTGAAGCCGTCGAAGTCAGGATAAAGAGTTCCATCGTCTTGCTTGTCGGAGAGGATCCAGTAGAGCGCGCCGGCTCCATTGTTTGCGACGACCTGGTCTTCCCATTTCTGGTAAATGGGATTGCGCTTGGATTTGTTCCGGATGCCGAATTCGCCGAGCACGGCACGATCGCCCAGCCGCTGCGAATCCTGAATGTGCCTCTTGATCCATGTCGTGCCCCAGGATGGGGTCTTGCCCCAGGAATCGGGATAGAGGTGGAAGGATATGGCATCCATGTTCGGCAACTTGGCCAGGGCAATCGTATCCACACCCTGACTGCAATTGATGGTGAAGTCACTGGAGGATGGGTTCTTGCAGTAGAAGCCTTCGTCCCCGGCTGACAGCAAATGGTTATTGTCGATGCTCTTGACGTATGCACTGACGTCAGCAGCCCAACTGGTCAACGTGTCCGTGGTACAGCCAGGGGACGTCGGGTACACTCCCGAACCACCGCAACGCGGTTCATTGGCGAGGTCCCAGGCCATGATGGTCGCGTCATTCTTGTACTGAATCCCGGTGTAGATGTTCGTCCGATTCAGCAGGTGCGAAATCCAGTCCTTATACCACTGTCGTATCGTCGGATCGGTGTAGAACTGGTCGTGATACTGTCCGTTCAGCCAGCGCACGTATTGGTCTTCCCCGCCAAAGGCGCTCCAATTGTTGATGAAGGGAATGATCACCTTGAGGTTCAGCTGGCCAGCTCGGTAAATCACGTAATCGAGGTGTTCGAGACCTGTCGCTCCGTCATTGAACGCCGGTTCGGTGCCATTCCAATAGTGGAAATAAACGCCGTTGTGATTGAGGCAATTCGGCCCCTCCACGCAATTGGAGCCATCCTGGTTGCCAATATCGAGAAAACCCCAAAAACGGAAGACGTTGAAATTGTCCGCAGCTGCGGTGGTGAGCAGATCGTCCACCATGGTCTGCGATACATACATGGGGTAGTAGTTGTTGGATCCGGCAACTTGAAACGGAACTCCCTGGTGATAAAAGACTCGTCCTGTCCGGTTCACAAAGTGATGGCCGCGGGCATCGACCGCATCGGGTATCTTCGGCTTCGCGGCTTGTTTAGCGGCGGCCGAGGCTGACACGACGACCGTCAGCAGGACTGCGCAAGAAAAGAAGCTGACCAAGCGTATACGCATACTGCACACTCCCTTTCTGAATCTTGGGTTGACTGTTGGGCTGCAGTGCCGAACTCGGTGCGGAGCTCCCCGGGCGCTGCTGCTTTACCCCCACGAGAAAGCAGGCCGACGCATGAGCACCAGGAAGCGAGGTTCCTGGGAACGCAGGCAGTTTGAAATACTGCCGCTCTATTGTCAAGAAGAAATGAACCAGGGTTTAACGTTAATCTTCTTTACATAATCGACAATCCTAAATAGGGGCGTTTCATGCAGACCCCGATATTTTTGCCTCGTCGAATAACTCGGGATGCCGGGCGAAGCCTTGCATGGACTGACATGCTCTCCGATATCCGCGCCGCTACGAGAGCTAAGTGCCTCTCAGTTAAAATGGGTCGACAGGAACCCGCTGCCAAGGGACTCAAGAAATCCGAGGTGGACCATGAACAGCGCAAATGTGAACAATGATTCAATTGAACTCCTATGTCACCGTTGCGGCCAAACGTTTTCCGCCTTCCTGCACGAAATGGCTGACAAGAATGCCAAGGTGGTGTGCCCGAACTGCAGGGCGAACCGGGACTGCGATCGTCCCGTGACTGTTAGGCCTGCGGCTAAAGCACATTGAAACCGAGTCCACGAACCAGCTATGGCGAAAACCGGTTCATGGCACGCCTTCCTTACCGGAGCAATCGGCATCCAATGGGGATGACAACTGATAGGGGCCCCGAAACCGGCGCCAATATGAGCGCCGAGAAAAGTGACCTGTTGTGCGACAACTGCGGGCAGGCGTTTTCGGCTTTCCTGAACGAAATGGCCGAGCACAATGCCAAGATCACGGCCTGTCCGAAGTGCGGCAAGCACCATGATTTCAAACCTCCGAAGGCTGCCAAGCAGGTGGCCCAGGCGCGAACCGTCAAGAAGACCGTGAAGGCTGTATAGTGGCCCGGTTCTGGTTGCGTCATTTTCGGTTCTCGTCGCAATGTCCCGCGAAAACCTTTCCATCTCGCGCGGCAGTTCGGCCATCGATTTGGACCAGTATTGTGGGGATAGTCCCTATCAAATCAGGGCAAGTCGCGTTCTTTGTTCCTCGGTATTTGTCGGCGGTCGTCAACTCGCACGCCCTGCACTCCTCCCTCAATTGCATAATCTTGGTACACGTCCTCCTCAGTCCTAAGTCCTATACATTCGCTGTCTTTTCTGGTTGAATTGACCTGTTCAGGAGGCTTGCCGTGCGTAGGTTATCGATCCTGATTCTTTCCCTCCTCTCAATTCTCGTTTTTGCCGATGTTTGCCAGTCCCAAGAAACCAGCAGCCCTTATTTAGTCCGTATGGAGCGTCAGACACGTGAAGAGGATGTCTGCATGCTGGTCCTGTCTGACGGCCGCTATCACCTCGAGCGCGTTGCCGCTGGACATCCTCGGATCTTTGAAGGGACTCTTGCATCGCCAGCATTGACGGAACTCCAGCCGCTTCTAACCGCCAACCGACTCGTTGACTTGCAGCAGGGCCAGATCGAGTCGACGGTGGCGGGAGCAGACATCGATCAAGTCATGCTCACCATCCCTCGTGCAAAGGGTTGGCAGACCTTGACTTTCCCGAACCCCAAGAGCCGAAAACCATTCCGATCGGAGCTCGATCCGATTCTGAAATGGCTGGACGTCAACAAGCAGCAGCAAGATCTGATCGCGGGCGCAGCGAGCACCCGATGCGTACCACCACAGACAACGCCTGCGGCCCGAGGGTTGGCGAATCCCAACGCCTCCAACCCCTACATCATGCGGATTGTTGTCGACCACTACGAACCACTGGGCAGCGGAAATACCTTCTCGTCGGTGAGCGGAGCGAAAGGGACAATAGGACCCATCGGTGGGATGAACAGCGCCGAGGCTATGGATGTGAACTCTTTCAAGATCACGCGCACATGCGCCGTCGTGTATGAGAGTGGCCGATATCGCTTTGAAAAGAGCGTCCGGGAGGCCGGCAAACTGGCAAAATCTGATGTTTATCGCGAGACCCTCAGCAAAGCTCAACTCGATGAAATGCGCCAGATTCTCGACAATCCGAAACTGGCCGCGCTTCCCAACAACGTTGCGCCAACCGTTATGGGAAGCGAAGGCGATCTGATCAGCTTGACCGTGCTGCGCGGCAAGAACCTGCAAGCGGTCGGTTTTGTCCGTTCCGGCCCGCACCCCCCGTCGGATTACCTGCGAGATGCCACCTTGGCAGCCCTCACTGCGAATGTCGGCTTGACGAACCCCATCACGAAATGGGTCAAGCAGAATCTCGAGGACAACAAGGGCGCGCTGGTGAAAGACGTGCCCGCTACCACTTGCATTCCGTTAGCTGTACCGGAGTAATTCTGGCTAGAGAACGAGGTTGCTCGATCGCCTTCCGAATGGATGGAGAAGAAGGCGATCGACAGCAGGCCATCCCGTCCGCTTTTCTACGACGTGCGCCGGCGCTGCTGACCGATAGTCGTCGACAGCCCCGCAACTTTTCCATCCTGAGTCCCGTTCGGCAATCCAATTAGGGTAATCTTTACTTTTGGCTCGGGACCTCCGGCAGCAAATGGCCTCCAATCAGGAAGAAGAAGTACTAGGCAAAGCGTACGACAGCCGGCTGATGCGGCGGCTGCTGACCTACCTACGTCCGTACAAGTGGCACGTGGTGGTGGCGCTGGCAGCAATCATCCTGAAGTCGGGGTTGGACGTGCTGGGGCCGTTCCTCACCATGATCGCCATCGATAAATACCTGGCGAAGTCGCCCAACTCGCATTCCTGGATTGGTGACCGGCTGAGCAGCACTCCGCTGACCGGCATCGCGCAGATTGGCGGGCTCTACGTCGGAATTCTCATCTTCACCTTCACGCTGGAGTTCATTCAGACCTACCTAATGCAGTGGACGGGGCAGAAAGTGATGTTCGATCTGCGCCGGCAGATTTTCCGCCACTTGCAGCACATCCACGTCGCGTTTTTCGACAAGAACCCGGTCGGGCGACTCGTGACCCGCGTGACCACCGACGTCGATGCACTGAATGAAATGTTCACGGCGGGCGTGGTCTCCATTTTTGAAGATGTCTTCGTGCTCGCCGGCATCATCGGCATCATGATGTTGATGAACTGGAAGCTGGCGCTCATCACCTTCACCGTGCTTCCGCTCATCGTGTACGCGACCCTGATTTTTCGCGACAAGGTGCGCGATTCCTACCGGCGCATCCGCACCGCCATCGCCCGGATCAATTCTTTTTTGCAGGAAGCGGTCTCGGGAATGCTGGTGTTGCAGCTTTTCAATCGCGAGAAGCGCGCCTTCAATAAATTTTCCGACATCAACGCCTCGCACATGAAGGCATTCAAAGACGCCATCATGGCCTACTCCGTGTATTACCCAGTGGTTGACTTTTTGTCGTCGATCGCCATCGCCAGCATCATCTGGTTCGGCGGGAATGGAATCCTCCGACACGCGGCCGTTTCCAGTGTGGCTATTGGATTCTCAAGGAAGAGCCTTTTCACTTTTCACATCGTGCAGGATGTGGCGTCGATCGGCGTGCTGGCCGCCTTTATACAGTACGCGCTGCGTTTCTTCCGTCCGATCCTAGACTTGAGCGAGAAATACAACATCCTGCAGTCGGCGATGGCGGCGGGCGAGCGCGTGTTCAAGCTGCTGGATACGAAAATTGAAGTGATCTCGCCGGCGAGCACGAAGCAACCGCAGGGACCCGGGCGGATTGAATTCGATCATGTGTGGTTTGCGTATGGAACCAAGTCAGCGGCAGAGAAGCCTGCCGACTCTTCGAGTCGGCTTGGACGGGCGGGGGCGCCCGTCCCCACACAGGCATCTGTTCCTCCACAAACTGGTGAGCCTGACTGGGTTTTGCGCGACGTTAATTTTGTGCTCGAGCCGGGCGAGACGATTGCCGTCGTCGGCCATACTGGAGCGGGCAAGACCACGCTGATCTCGCTGCTGATGCGCTTTTACGACGTGCAGCGGGGAGCGATTCGCATCGACGGCGTCGATATCAAGGAGATGAGCCTCGACGACCTCCGCAGCCGTTTCGGCGTTGTCCTGCAGGATCCGTTTCTATTCAGCGGCACGGTTGAAGGCAACATCCGGCTGGGGACAGCGCGCATTCAGGACGCAGACGTAGAGCAGGCCGCCGAAGACGTCAACCTAGCCGACTTTATCCGAACCTTGCCCGGAGGATTCAAGGAGGAAGTGCGGGAACGCGGCTCGACGCTTTCGACCGGACAGAAACAATTGATCAGTTTCGCGCGCGCACTGGCGCACAATCCGAAGATTCTGATTCTCGATGAAGCGACGTCAAGCGTCGATACAGAAACGGAGTTTCGTGTGCGTGACGCGCTCAATCGCATGGTGGAAGGGCGGACAGCGCTGATCATCGCGCACCGGTTGTCGACCATCCAGCGCGCCGACAAGATCATCGTGATGCACAAGGGCCAGGTCCGCGAAATGGGGTCGCACCAGCAACTGCTGGCCCAGCGCGGGATTTATTACAAGCTCTATCAGCTGCAGTACAAGGACCAGGAAGTGAGTGTGGCGCGGACGCCCTCGCCCGCGACCGCCGGGCAGTCTACCGTCAGCGCGGACGACTGAGTTCTACCAATTCCGAGCATGTCAAATACGCCTGCCTCACTTTGTTCGCACATACTTGCTGCGCAACCCCGCGCTGGCCACACAGAGATCCGAGAACACTCGAGCGGTGAACAATGTCCGCGTCCCAGCATTGTGCAGGATCTTTGGAACGCCGCGCCGGAGGTCGCGATACATCTTCATCATTTGTGGCACAGTGGGCTGGTGAGGGCTGACGAACGCGTTGCATACCTCGCGCATGACGCCGCGCACCGTGCCGTCATGGATGTAGGGGTCCGTCCCATCCAAATCGCTCATGGATTTTGCTAAACGACGATTCATCGACTCGAAGACAAACCACTTGTGCTGCGGATTGGCACGAGCCCATGCCACGGCTAAGCCAAGTTCGAGGGGCATGTTGAAACGTGGTGTGGAGGGAGGGTTGCGATCAAGTTGCACGCGGGAAAGGTCGTGAATCGAAAATGAACAGCTTTCGATGAGCGATGCGATGCGGTCGAGCCGGCGATTGCCGGCAATGCCGAGCGTCGCCTGCGGCAGAAAGCCCATCGCGCTCAAGGCTGTGATGTAGGCAAGGTACAGCCGCTCGAAACGTTTGTCGTACGGGATGTTCAGGAAGACGGGCTGCGCTTCAACTTTTTGCATGGCGACAGCACGAATGCGATCAACCGGGCCCGAAAACGGTCTGGAATTGACGCCAGGGTGCTAGGACTTGGTGATGTGCGTGGACTTCGCACTACTCGCACGATGCTTCGACGTCCTGCTGGTGCGCGCCTTCGCATCGGCCTTGACCCCGACGAGCGTAAGGATGCGCTGTGCTCTTTGGCGCGGCACACCCAACCGCCGGGCGGTTTCTTCCAGCGACAGTGGCTCGAACTCAAGCTTGGTGCGACGAGACATTGGTCTTTCTTACCTCACTTCATTTTCGATTTTATCATGGCCGCGTGGGGCGCCTGAATCGAGTGGCGAGCGGTGCTTCGCTCCGCTGGGCGGCAAGTCGCCCGTCCCCACACGAGCATCCTGCGCCACCAAACGGCGCTTGCGCTTTTCTCCGGCGAACGTATAATGGCGCGTTCTTCCCAGTTGCAGGTTCTTCCCCCATCGCAAGTTTCACGTCGTCTTCCACAGAGAGGAGTCGCACATGTCCACTGTCCCGCCAGCTCCGCAAACACCGGGAGGAGTCCCGCCAGCCGCAGCACCCGCGCCCCCGCAGAGTTCAGGAACCAAATTGCTTTTCTGGATTCTCGGGATCGTTCTGGGATTGATCCTGATTGGTTTTGGCAGTTGCGCTGTAATCGGCTTCTACGCACTGCATAAGGCGAAGCAGGCCGGGTTTGATTCCGACCTGATGAAGAAGAACCCCGCGCTTGCCTCCGCCAAGATGGCCGTCATGATGAATCCGGACACCGAGATCGTGTCGAGCGACGATAAAGCGGGAACCATCACGGTTCGCGACAAGAAAACTGGCAAGGTCGTCACCATGAAGTTCGACCCGGAAAAGAAGTCCATGGTGATCACCGACGAGAACGGCAAAACGACTTCTATGACCACAACGGGTGAGGGGGCAAACGCGGGATTCGAGATGAAGAGTTCGGAAGGCACGGTGAAGCTTGGCGCCAGCTCTGACAAAGCTCCGGCGTGGGTGCCGGCATATCCGGGATCCTCTCCGCAAAATACATTCTCTTCCAGCAATGCCGGGGAGCAGACCGGCTCCTTTGCCTTTGTCACCACAGACCCGGCGGACAAGGTGATTTCGTTCTACGGGGACGCTTTGAAATCGGGCGGCTTTGCGGTCTCGAATATGACCGGCAGCTCCGAGGGAAAAGTTGGAGGCATGGTCTCCGGTGAAGACAAGGCCAACAAGCGCACCGTTATGGTGAACGTCGGAAGCGAGAATGACGGCACGCACGTGAATGTAACGTTCTCGGTCAAGCAGTAACCACGGACAAGGAGTTCCGAGATGGCAGCGCCACACTACCTTACAATGGCAGCGTGCAGATCCTGATCTCTGCCGGTGAAGCCTCGGGCGAAATGTACGGTGCGCAGTTGATCGAAGCGCTGCGGCTGCGAGTGGCTGTCCTTGCTCATGTGGCGACGGGGCTTTGCCCCGTCCCGGCGGGGCAAAGCCCCGCCACCACACAACTCACCTTCTTCGGCGCGGGTGGGGAGCGCATGCGGGCCGCCGGATGCGAAATCGTCGTCGACGCTAAAGAACTTGCGGTCGTTGGCATCACTGAGATTCTTAGTCGCCTGCCGAAGATTCTTGGGCTTTATCGAAAACTCATTCGCGCGGCCGATGAGAGACGCCCGGCGCTGGCCGTCGTGATCGACGCGCCGGCCTTCAACTGGCGCGTCGCGCGGCAGATGCGCAAGCGCGGCATTCCGGTCGTCTACTACGTCTGCCCGCAGTTCTGGGCTTGGCGCCAGGGACGCGTGAAGTTGCTGCGCAAGTACGTCAACAAGGCGTTGGTAATTTTTCCCTTCGAAGAAAAGTTCTATCGCGATCGCGGAGTGGACGCGACGTTTGTCGGCCATCCGCTGGCTGATTTGCCCGCGCCTGCAATTACTCGCGAGACTTATGCAGCCGCAAACCAGATCGATGCCACGAAACCCTGGATCACGCTGATGCCGGGCAGCCGCCGGAAAGAGGTGAGCATGAACCTGCCGACGATCCTCGATGCGGCAGACCGCATGGGCGGCGGTTATGAGTTCCTGCTGCCGGTGGCGCGCACGCTGGACTCGTCGTTTCTCCAGGAATTGATTGCGACGCCGAGCGAGACGCGGCAAGCCGCGTCTCCACAGGGGAATATTCATCTGGTCCCCGAGGCACTGCCGGCTCTCTATCACTCCCGCGCCGGAATCGTGGCCAGCGGCACTGCTACGGTCGAGGCTGCCATCATGGGGACTCCGTTTGTCATGGTGTACCGCGTGTCGGCGCTCACCTACGCGCTGGGCAAGCCGCGCGTTAAGGTTCCTTACTTTGCGATGGTCAACCTGATTGCCGAGAAGGAGGTCGTCCCTGAACTGGTGCAGCACAAGTTCACGGCGGAAAACGTCGTCGCGGAAATGAACAAGATCATCCCGGACGGCGAGCCGCGGACGCGCATGATTGAGCGCTTGGCGGTGGTGAAGGCCAAACTGAGGCAGGGGAGCAGCGCCGCTTCGCATCCTTCGGAAACGGCGGCAGAGATTATCTTGAAAGAAATTAGCTGAAAGAGATTAGTCTGAAAAATTGAGGGCATCACGCATTTGAAGGTATTGCTCAATGAGGACTGTTCTCAAAATCTTCGTTGCACTCTTGTCGGTTTCCTTCTCAGCTTCAGCACAACAACCAACTCTGAAGGATTCCTTACTGGATCAACTGACCGGGAACTGGGTGCTTCAGGGCACCATTGCTGGACGCGAAACGACGCACGATATCGAGTCCGAGTGGGTGCTGGGCCATCACTACGTACAATTCCACGAATTGTCGCGCGAAAAGAACGCTCAAGGCCAAGCGGCGTATGAAGCGATCGTATTCATCGGCTGGGATGAAGCGTCGAGCGAGTATGCATGTCTGTGGCTCGACACCACTGGCGGCGGCCTCTCAGCCCAGGCGATCGGCCATGCGAAGCGCAGCGGCGATGAAATCGCGCTCTTGTTTAAGGGCAAAGACGGGAGCAGCTTCCACACAAAATTCGCCTACAGCAAAAGTACGGACACGTGGCAGTGGTTTATGGATGATGAAGAGGGCGGCAAGCGGAAGCCTTTTGCGCGGGTAAAACTCACCAGGAAATAACCAGGCAGACCTTCCGAACATATACGACAGGGCCGCCGGAGCACAGCCTCCGATAAGCCGCTTTGTGATCCGGCTCACACTGCGAGAATCCGGCGTAGTGGTACTGTTTCTCGTAGTAAGAAACTCTTCTCCTGTCTGCGGGCTGAAGGCCCTCGACATGACACTCCGGAAAGTGTCCCAACAGTGTACCGTCGGGTTCCCGTCCACCGTTACGATCATGCCCGATGCAGGCGTGGGTTGCAGTTGAGTTTGTGAGGTGAATGATGTCAGCCACAATCTTTCGGGTGTGCTCTGCGGCCGTCGTATTGATCGTCCTGTCAATGTCCCTGGCGGGGTGTGGGAGCAACAATGTTTCCTGCCTCAACCCTGCGGGCGGCACCTGCACTTGTGGACCCTGCCCGGTCAATCCCGGCCCAGAGTTCCTATACGCAACCAGCTATAGCAATGCGGGACAGATTCTCACCTTCACCATCGATCACAAAACCGGAGCACTCGGAACACCTGCTACGATCCCTGGCCCGGCGTCGAATTCCGGGCTCGCTTCCGCGCAGAATCAATTCCTCTACGTCTCCGACACTCAAAACGGCGCGATCGATGCCTTCTCCATCAACCAGACTACCGGCGTGCTCACCACCGTTCCCGGTTCGCCGTTTTCTCCCGGAGGCAACCTGCCGTTCTTTCCTCTGTGGCTCGTTGCAGGCACAGATCTCTATGTCACTAGTCCTACCGGCACCACGGGCTTCACGATCGCTTCCAACGGAGCGTTGACCCCAGTTATCGGCTCCCCGTTCTCCGGTGGCATCGCCGGACAAGCTGCCCTCGGCCAAACGAACACTACGCCTTTCAATCATTATCTCTACGCCACCAACTCCATCGACCCTAACGGAACGATCTCGGCTTTCCAGGTTGACCCTGTATCCGGAATCCTCACCCCGGTCCCGGGGAGTTTCACGACTGGCCCCTCCACCGGCCCTGCCGGTATCATTTTCGATGGAAACGGGGGCCCGTTCGTGTTCGTCGCCTTGAACACGGCCAACAAAATCGCCGCATTCTCCGTAGACCCAACCACCGGCGCCCTGACGCCAGTTCCCGGCTCCCCCTTTGACGCCGGAATGGCGCCAGTATTTCTCGCCCTGAGCGCACAGCAGAGCTTTCTCTACGCCATGAACTTCTTCGATCACTCGATCTCGGGCTACAGCATCGCCAGCAGCGGGGCGCTGACGCCGGTTCCTGGCTCCCCTTTCATTCTCGGAGACACACCGGGTGCCATCGCCGCGACCGGAGACAACTTCCTCTACGTGACGCTCCCCAGGTCGAATAGCATCGTGGGGTTCAGCATCGCCGCGAACGGGGGCCTCTCGCCCCTCGCCGGATCACCCTTCAGTGCGAGTGGCGCAACCAGACACCTGGAAACAATTTCGATCGAACCTCGCTCAGTTCGCCAGCTTGACGGCCACCAGTTTGCGAATCGCGGCCAAATCTCCTGGCCCCTTGACGATGAGCCTCACTCCGGTTCCTTCCGCATATCGCGGAGCATCATCGATCACTTTGATGACGCTCTTCGGGAGGTGACACTGGCGCGCCGCCTTGACTGCACGGTCGCCAAGCGCAAACCCCACCCTGAAGCATCCGGCGCAGGGAGACAGATGAACGATGGTCCTCTTCTTCAGTTTCAGTTGCAAAGACCATCCATACTTGAGCGAGATTGATTTCCATTCCTGGACGGCGACGCCCTGCTCTTCCGCCAACCAATCCACCAATTCCTTCCAGATCTTCGCGCTTGGACCCAGCGCCGCAGAAACTTCTTCTTCCGTGGGCTTATCGGCCTGGCCAATAAATGCGTTGGGGATCTCCACCTTGCTCCTCTCCAGACTGTGAAGGCGTCTGCGAAACGAGACGGATTGTACTGCGATAGGCCTGCCGGCGCAGTGACGTGGGCTTACCTCTGACGAGGGTACTCAGTTAGTGCGAAGTTGAAATTATGGGCTAGAATCCAGTTTCCGGATGAACCAGGGTCTGGCGTGCGCGGAGGAACCATCCGCGCCGCAACTCGGTGACAAAGTTTTGACCAAACAAATTTCTCTAACCCTTGTGGACACAGCATCTTTTGCGTGAAAATTAACATCTTAGAATTTGTAGCCCTGCCAGGAGACTCTACTTGAAGCTCTGCCACTCTCGACCAGCGCGATGGGCGCTCGGTGCATCGCTTGTCGTATTTTTTCTTACCCTGGTCGCGAACCACCGGGCGCTGGCGGCCGAAAAAACGCGCCTGCACGTAGATGACTACCAGATCGACGTCGAACTCCTGCCGCAGACGCACAAGCTCACTGCGCGGGCCGCGGTCAAGGTCACGGCGCTCGAAGATCTCAACGTGGCCACGTTTCAGCTGAACAACGGGCTGCGCATTACGAAGCTTACCGACGCGAACAACAAGCCACTCACTCCCGAGCGCAACACGCAGGACTCCACGGTTCGCTTCGCACTCTTGAGCGGCATCGCCAAGAATGCCAGCACCACCATCAACTTCGAATATGAGGGCACGCTGGAAAACGCCGACGACAGCCCGATTCCGGGGTTGAAGCTGGCCTATGTGGGCCCGGATACCAGCTACCTGCTTTACTCCGGACTGTGGTTTCCGGTTGCGGGATATGGCGTGAACCGGTTTACTGCGACCATCAGCGTGACCGTGCCGGCGCACATGGTGGTAATCGGCAGCGGCAAGGAACCGTCCGCCGCAGCGACGGCAGCGACCAACGCGAAAAAGCCCGCGACCGCGCTGGCGAATGCTAAGACCTTCACCTTCACTTGGGACAAGCCGAGTTTTCCTGGCACGATCATTGCCGGCACGTTCCAGGAGTACAAAAGCGATGAAGCCGGTCTTGACCTGCGCCTTTACTTCAAGCTCAGGCCGGATCAAAAGAACTACGGCCCGGAATACGCGACCACGGCGGTCAAGGCATTCACCTACTTCGTCACCCAGTATGGCAACGCACCTTCGACGCGATTAAAGATCGTGGAAATCCCGGACGATACTCTGCCCGCGGCGTGGGCGCCTGAAATTGCTGCGCTATCCAGCCGCGCGATCACCGAAAAGACGAACTATCGACTGCTGGCGAATACAATTGCGCATCAGTGGTGGGGCGTCTCGGTGAGTCCGGCGTCGAAAGAGGACTGGTGGCTGAGCGACGGCTTCTCGCGCTACTCGGAAGCGCGCTACGTGGAGAGCGCGGCGGGCGAAGCGGGGCTCGAGGAAATGGTAAAGGATATGTCCGTGGGCGCGCTCGCCTATGACAGCGTGCCGCTTTCGAGCGCCGCCAAGCTGGATTATTTTTCTCCCGAATTTCAGTCTCTGGTCACCGACAAGGGGGCCATGATCCTGCACATGCTGCGTTGGGTCGTCGGCGAAAAAGAGTATCTGAGACTCATGCGCGACTTCGCCTCCAAGTATGCGGGCAAGTCCGCCAGTACCGACGATTTCCGCGAACTCAGCGAGAAGGTGTACGGGCAAAAACTCACGTGGTTCTACTCGCAGTGGATGGATTCGACCAGCGCCCCCGAGTTCAAGGCTAAGTACACCGTCTACCGGCTGGGCAGCAACAAGGGCTTTCGAATTGTCGGCGCGATTCAGCAGGATCTCGATCTGTTCCGCATGCCGGTGGATTTGAGAATCGATACCGACGGAAAAACGGAAGAAAAACGCATTGACGTGGTGGGGACCGATTCCCCGTTTTCGGTTGAAACTTTCGGACGCCCACGGCGGATCACGATCGATCCCGAAAACCGCGTGCTCACCAACTCCCGGGACGTCAAGCTGCGTTCCTCGATCGTGCGCGGACAGGGCCTGACCCAGCAAGGCGACTTGGCCGGAGCTCTCCTCGAGTTCAACAAAGCTCTCGAAGTCAACAAGAACAGCTCACTCGCCCACTACCGGATCGCCGAGGTATTTTTCCTGCAAAAGAATTATCAGGCGTCGGCGAACGCCTACCGGGAATCGCTCAACGGCGACGGGGAGCCGCGCTGGACCGAGGTTTGGAGCCATCTACAACTCGGCAAGATTTTCGACGTGACCGGCCAGCGCGAACGCGCCGTCAATGAATACCGCCAGGCGATTCAGACCAACGACAATACCCAAGGCGCGCTCGACGAGTGCCGCCGGTACATGCAAAAGCCCTACGAGCGGGAAAAACCAAAAGAAGGAAACTAGGCGGAAAAGAGCCCGCACCGCGAGGCGACCAGCGGCACGGGCCAGGAGGAATGCGATTCAAAATATAGAGCAGCTCCCTACAAATGTCAAGTAAGTCTATGGACTTTCTTTAACGTCTCCTTCATTCCGGTCCCGCCACATCCCGCATGGCTCTCGGGTATCCTTTGAGGTAGTATACTAGTAGTATGAAAGAGAAGACCTCTATCACACTATCTTCGGACGTTCTGGCTGGCGTCGATCGGCTCGCAGGTGGAAAGCTGTCCCGCTCCGCCATGATCGAGGGCGTGCTCCGCCAATATTTACGAGAACACGCGAAGGCCAGAATCCAGGCCCGTGACCTGGAGTTGCTGAATCAGGCAGCAGACAGACTCAATGCCGAGGCAATCGATGTCCTGGAGTTCCAGGCGCCGGAGAGTGAGAACTAGGACGCGATGCGACGGGGCGAGCTTTACCGCGTTCGCAGACCAGGCAGCGATGACAACGTTGGCGACCCAAAGAGCTTCCGCGTCTTTGTCGTGGTGAGCCGCCAGGTGTTGCTCGACTCGCGATTTTCAACCGCGGTCTGCGCACCGGTCTTCTCAAGCGGGGAGGGCCTCTCAACTCAGGTGGCTGTCGGCCCGGAAGAAGGACTGAAGCATGAGAGTTGGATCATGTGTGACAACCTCGTATCGTTGCGTAAGTCCGACCTCACGCAGTTCGTCGGGTCGCTTTCCCGTACCAAGATCGCCCAGTTGAACCAGTCGTTGCGAGCGGCCTTGGCTCTGGACTAGCGGTTCTACAACCACTCTCAGGCTTTCGCTCCGGCAAAGCCTTTCCGTCGCTGCTCGCTGTAGCGGTGCAGAGCATCCTCGATGATGGGATACGCTTCCGTGGCCGGCTGGATCTCGTCGACTTCGACTGACTTGCCCTCCAGCTGTTTGTAGTCCTGAAAAAAGCGGCGCAGCATGATCAACCGGTGGGGCGGCATTTCCGCGGCTTCGCGGTAGGCGTTGAACTCCGGGTCTTCGGTGGCGATGGCGATGATTTTGTGATCCTTCTTGCCTGAGTCGATCATGGTCATGAGCCCGATGGCGCGCGCGTGGATGATGGTCAGCGGCACCACGGGTTCCTGGCACAGTACCAGTACATCGAGCGGGTCGTCGTCCTCGGCCAGGGTTTGCGGCACGAAGCCATAGTTTGCGGGATAGTAGACCGCCGAATACAAGATGCGATCAAGTTTGATCAGGCCGCTGGTCTTGTCCAGTTCGTATTTCACGCTGGAGCCGAAGGGAATCTCGATAACGGTGTTGAACTCCTGCGGCAACTTGCTGCCGGGAGTCACGTCATGCCAGGGATGAATCATGGAATCAGGCCTGCCTTTGTGAGTTCGATGGTTCCGCTGGAAGGCATTGTAAATGCAGCAGGATCAGCGCGGGTCAAGACGAACAGATGGCGCCGGCACGAAAGTGTAACCCTATGGACCCACCTGTCCCACATCTTGACCCGCCCATAAGCAGCGCGTACAGTTTTGTTAACTAAGTGTGAGGGGTTCCATGGCGAGCGAAACCAGTAAATATCTGAAATTTGGGTCGGTGACCGTGTTGATAGTGCTGTCCCTCGGCTATCTGGCCTACACGGGCGTGCAGGATAGCAAGAGCTACTACGTCACCATCAAGGAATTGAATGGCATGGGGAACGACGCTTATTCGAAGCGTCTGCGGGTGGCGGGAAACGTGGTGCCGGGCTCGATCAAGCGCTCCGGGACTCGCGTGGACTTCATGTTGAAGGAGAATGACCTGACCCTGCCCGTTTCCTATACCGGGACCGAAGCTCCTCCCGACACTTTTAAGGACGACTCGCAAGCTTTGGCCGATGGCAGCTTCGGACGCGACGGCGTTTTCCATGCCAAGCAATTGCAGGCCAAGTGCGCGTCCAAATACGCCCCGAAACCCGGAGCCACTCCCGGCGCCGAGCCCGCGAAGAGCATGTCGCAGAACCAGAATTCCGGATCTAGCGCGATGTCGAATTAACCTGAGCAGTCTGTGGTAGAACTTGAGTGGCAAGAAACAGCGCCTGAAGGCGCATTCTTTCCAAAGCGTTTCGGCACGCCTGAAGGCGTGCCCTGATACGAATCTCACTTCCATCACAGGCTGCTAACCTTTGACTGAAACCGCGCCCGTCATTACTGTCTCGAACCTGATCAAGCAGTTTGGCCGGTTTGCGGCGCTGCGCGGCGTTTCTGCGGAATTTTCCGGCGGCAGACTTTACGCCATTCTCGGCGACAACGGCGCGGGTAAAACTACCCTGCTGCGTACTCTTGCCGGGCTCAACCAGCCCTCAAGCGGGCAGGTCACGATCCTGGGCGCCAGCAAGTTTCACGACATCTGCCAGCAGGTGGGCTACATGGCGCATCCTTCTCTTCTCTATGACGAGATGAGCGGGATGGAAAACCTGAGGTATTTTGCTCGACTCTATGGAATCACCAGCAGCACGCGCTGCGCGGAGGTTATCCGCGCGGTCGGTCTTGATCCTGATCTGGTGCGCCCCGTCGGGCAATATTCGCAAGGCATGCGGCAGCGGATGTCTTTGGCGCGCGCGCTTTTGAATGACCCTCGAATCCTTCTGCTCGATGAGCCCTTCTCGAATGTGGACCTTCATTCCGCCACGGAGATGGTTCACTTGCTGGCCGGTATCCGCGATCGGGGCACGACGGTCTTCATCGTCACGCACCAGGCTTCCCTGCTCGAGGGCGCGGCCGACGAGTTCGTGTGGATGGAGTCCGGCAAGATTATCGGGCGCACAAAGGAACTGAAGCGGCCGGGGGGGGCACGATGAGCTCGCCTCGCGGCATCACTCGCGTCACATTGCTCAAGGACTTGCGTCTCGAGTGGAGGTCGAAAGACGCCATCAACTCCATGCTGTTTTTTTCGCTGCTGGTGGTGGTGGTGTTCAGCTTTTCATTCGATCCGAGCGCGGAAGAATCGCGTCAGATCGCCGGCGGCCTGATCTGGGTCGCGTTTCTGTTTGCAGCGGTGGTGGCGCTCAACCAGACCTGGGCGCGCGAAATTCGCAACCAAGTGCTCGATGCCTATCGCGTGTCGCCCGCGCCGGCCAATTCCCTCTTCGCTGCCAAGGTGCTGGGCAACTTTATTTTCGTGAGCGCGCTGGAAGCACTCATGACTCCGCTGTTCATTGCGTTTTACCGGCTGCGAGCGCTGGGTCCGGTATGGCAATTGCTCTTAGTTGCAGTGTTGGGAACATGGGCCCTGGTCGTGAACGGAACTTTCTTCGCCGCCATGTCGCTGCGGACGCGCAGCCGTGAGATCATGCTGCCGCTCCTGCTGTTCCCGATCTCGATTCCGGCCATCCTCGCCATGGTGCAATCGACCACGGCCATCTTGAACGGCGAAGGCGCGCGCTTCTGGATCGTGTTGCTTGTGACCTACGATCTGGTGTTTACTACGGTGTGCTTGCTTTTGTTTGAAACGGTATTGAATGCGGAGTGACGACTTCGTTCCGGTACGAGCGAAACGCTCGAACCACAGGGTACACAGAGGAACACGGGGGAAACCAACATGCGAAGGAGAGGGCTGAATTCAGAATGAAACGCGCCTTTCCCATCCTCGGACTCCTGACCGCGATCCTCTTGAGCTACGCGCTCTACGAGGCTCTGGTGGCTGCTCCTACCGAGCAGACCATGGGCGACGTACAGCGGATCTTCTACTACCACGTACCTTCGGCGTGGACGGCGTTCATTCTCTTCTTCGTCAATTTCGGAGCTTCGCTCTTCTATCTGGCCAAACGCAAGCCTGCCGCCGACATCGTGGCGCTCGTGAGCGCGGAAGTCGGCGTCGTTTTCTGTACCGTCGTGCTGATCACGGGCCCGATCTGGGCGCGTCCGGTCTGGGGCATCTGGTGGACATGGGACATGCGCCTGACCTCGACGCTCGTCCTGTGGCTCATTTACGTGAGCTATCTTTTTCTGCGCCGCTTTTCCTCGGGCGGACAGACGCCCGTGTTGGCAGCCGCTCTTGCTGTCCTGGGCGCTCTGTGCGTGCCGTTCGTTTACTTCTCGATCTGGTTCTTCCGCACTCAGCACCCGCAGCCGGTCATGGGCGGAGGCGGGTCGATCGATCCGCGCATGCTGCACGTGCTGCTCATCAACTGGCTGGCCTTTTCTTGCTTTGCTCTTCTGGTTTGCTGGTCGCGCTATCGCCTGGAGAAACTGGAGCGCGACGTCGACGAAGCCCATGCCCTGGAGTCGCTGTTAGCCCCCCGCGGGAGTGCGCGATGAGAAACGGATACCTATTTGCCGCCTACGCCGTCACCTGGATCATCCACATCGCCTACCTCTCCACAATTGTTTCGCGCTATGCCGGGCTCAAGCGGGAGATTGAGGAATTGAAAAAGGCAGGTCCCGGGTCTTAGGTGTCAGGTCTCAGGCCGAAGCGCACAGGCACAATTCATCCTCGTAGGATTTTCCTGAGACCTGAGACCTAGGACCTGATTCCTTACAACCATTTCTCCCTGTTTCGGCTTCTCACTATGCGGCCCACACTGTCTGCCCGGCTTGACAGCGTATCTGTTGAATGTAAAAGTATTTGTTTGGTTTAATCCCAGTATTCTGGTGACAGGTACGCATCCGCTATCTTAAGGGCGTCGAGCCGCAGCGGTGTTTGTGTGCCTTTCTTGTTCTCACCCCACGAAATTGGGAAATTGGAGGAGCTTCGTGAATTGGAATTGCCCTGTGTCGGTAGGAGGTTCGGTGACAAGAAAGAAGACAGGTAATGGGATGAAGGCCGCGTTTCTGGCCGGAGCCGTATTGGCCACTGCGGGCGTTGCGTCTTATTTTGCCGGCGGAGTTCATGCCGCCAAAGCAGGCGCACCTAGCCCTGCCGCCCACCGGACTCTGGCTTCCAAGACGCTGTCGTTGCCGCTCTTCTTCGAGCCGAATCAGGGCCAGACTGCTCCTCAGGTCAGGTTTCTCTCCCGCGGCGCCGGCTACGGATTGTTTCTGACGGCCGACGAAGCAGTGCTGGAACTCCAGCCTTCGGCCGTCAGCCATCAGCCGTCAGCTTCCAACCTGAAGTCTAAGGCCAGTTCCGTGATTCGCATGCGGCTTGAAGGGGCGAACTCTGCCGCTCGCGTTTCTGGCGCTTCGCCTCTGCCGGGGAAAAGCAGCTACTTTATCGGAAATGATCCTGCCAAGTGGCATCGTGACATTCCGCAGTTTGGCCGGGTGCAGTATCAGGCGGTTTATCCCGGCGTCGACCTCGTCTACTATGGCGACCAGGGACAGCTCGAATACGACTTCCGCGTCGCTCCCGCCGCCGACCCGAACCAGATCGCGCTGAGATTCCAAGGCGCTGCCACCCACATTGATTCCGGAGATCTTGTTCTCTCCACCTCCAACGGGGACGTTCGGTTCCGCGCGCCGCACATCTATCAGCAGGACGGTGAGAGGCAGAGGGCGGTTGCCGGAAGTTTCCGTCAGCTCGCAGACAACAAGATCGGCTTCACTGTCGGAGACTACGACCACAGCCACGAACTGGTCATCGACCCGATCCTGACCTATTCGACTTTCCTCGGCGGAGGCGGCACCGAAGGTCGGGTGAAAGTGGCGGTCGATTCCGGCGGTTTGATTTATCTGGCAGGCTCAACCAATTCGGCCGACTTCCCGGTTACGGATGGTTCGACCTTGAACGGTAGTCAGAGCATCTTCATTTCAAAGATCAATCCGTCGCCCCAGTCGGGCGCGTCCCAGTTGGTGTATTCCATTTACTTGGGTGGAGAGCAGACTGACAGCCTGTCAGGAATCGCGGTCGATGCGCACTTCAATATCTACGTTGCCGGTTTCACCAATTCGACACTATTTCCCACCACCAGCAACGCGTTCCAGACTGCAGCCGCAGTCGCTGGCACGCATGGATTCCTGAGTCGGATCAGCTTCAATAGTCAGACCCTCGGCTACGCTCTCAGCTATTCCACTTATCTCGCCGGCGATGGAACGGATCATGTCACCGGACTGGCGATCGACAGCAGCAATCAGAACGCCTATGTCACCGGCGACACGACCTCCAGCAACCCGGCCAGCGCCGGCTTCCCTGCAAACCCGAACGGCTATCAGATCGCGTCGAATTCTCCCGGATTCCCGCAGTTCTTCGCCAGCAAGATCAACACAACCGGCAGCGGCCCTTTGAGCATGCTCTACTCCACCTACTTCGGTGGTGGAAACCCGGTGGGCGCAACTGCGGTTGGTGGCGGCATTGCCGTGGATCCGAGCGGATCCAACGTCAACATGTACATCACCGGCACCACGAACATGCTGCCTACACTCGGACCGAATGGCGAGGCAAGATTTCCCCTCTTCAGTGCGCAACAGTCCTGCCTGAACGAGGCGAGCCAAACGGCTTGTACCGGGGTAAACGGGATAACCAATACCGACGCTTTCGTAGCCAAGATCAACCCGAACCAGCCAGCCTCGAATCCGGTCTACTCCACGTACCTGGGCGGCGGTGGTACTGATGCCAGCCTCGCCGTCGCCGTGGACACCTCCAGCAATGTCTATGTCACCGGTTCAACCAACTCCGGCGATTGGGCCCACTGCAATGGCTATCAGTGCGTTTATAGCGGTGCGGGCGGCGCAAGCAACGCGTTCATCGCGAAAATCGGGAACCTGGTCGGGTCGGTGTACCCGTTGAACTACTTCACTTATTTGGGGGGCTCGGGTCCGGATAGCGGGCAGGACATCAAGGTCGATGCCCTTCAGGCTGCCCACATGGTGGGCTCGACGGCCTCCCCAAATCTTCCATTGACCACCGACGCCATCCAGACCTATCAAGGTCAGGGAGACGCCTTCGTCGCACTGATTGAAACGAACGTGTTACAAAGCCTTACCGTTGGCAATTACGTGACCTATCTCGGGGGCAACCAGTTGGATCAAGGCACTGGGATCGCGCTCGACACCTTTAACGCTACTTACGTGGCGGGCAACACCCTGTCGCCGAATTTCCCAACCGTCAATCCGTACCAGCCGCAATTGAACGGGGGGTCGCAGGATGCCTTCGTGAGCAAGATTGGCGCGGTTAGCCAACTCCAACTGACGCAACCGACCACCAGTCCATCGCCCTCCCCGGTCGCGGCTGGAACTCAAGCCGCGTTTACCTTTGACATCATCAACGTGGGACCCGACAACGCGTCTAACGTGATCTTCCTTGCCACCGTGCCCACCACCGGGCTGGCATCGCCCGCCCAGGCGAAAGTCACCTCCGGCACGGGAACCTGCACCGCCGTGCAAGGAACGACGATTGTTTGCAATATTCCAACGCTGGCCGCATGCACCGGCAGTTGCATCATCGGAGCGGCCGTGGAAGTCGACGTGACTCCCGCCATTACGGCCACCAACCAGACCATCTCGGTCTCGGGCAGCGTCGGCGCGAATGGCGGCGCATCGCAAGTATCCCTCTCGCAGATTGACAATGTCGTCGATTTCAAGATGAGTTCCTCGACCTCGACACCAACCATTAATGCCGGCGATACGGCGACGATCCAAGCCAACTTTTGCCCCACGAATCCGACGCTTGGTTATAGCGCCACGATTACCCCAAGCCAAACCACGTCACCCTCGATGGCGACCCAAACCACTCCCGTCTTCAGCCCAACCCCGGTCACGCTTTCAGGAAGCGCTTGCGCAAGCACGACGCTGAGCATCGCGACCGTGGCCCGTCCCGTCACCACCGGAAGCCTGCTTCGCCGCAATTCGTTCTACGCCACATGGCTTCCCATTGGAGGGCTAAGCCTGGTCGGACTGGGGCTCGGGGCCAGCCGGAGGCGTCGCCGCTGGTTGGTCGGAGCCGTTCTTTCCGCGATTGCGGGCGCGGTCCTGTTACAGGCAGGCTGCGGAAGCTCCAGCAGCAGCGTTTCCCCCACCGGGGGCACGGCGGCTGGAACTTATACCATCACGATCAACGGATCTGCTGGGACAGGGGCATCGCACAGCACCCAAGTGACCCTCCATGTGAATTAAGTCAGCGCGCTTTTCGGCAAAAGCACAAAACTGCGCCATCAAGCCTCCGCTCCCGCGGGGGCTTTTTTCTTGGAAAACCCCGTAAGCCCTTACAAACACGGCGGATTGAATTCTTGACAATATTTCATATTGCGATATACTTATCGCGATTTGGAATATATGACACTGGGAGAAAAAATTCGCTATCTCCGCGAAGTGGAAGGCTCTCTCCGCGGCCTGAACCGGCCCCTCACGCAACAGGAGTTAATGAAGGGCATTCAAGCCGAGACGGGCAAGACCATCAGCCAGTCGTACCTCTCGCAGATCGAGCGCGGCAAGCGTCCGCATATGACCCAGTCGTCGCGCACTTTGCTGGCGCGCTTTTTCAAGGTGCACCCGGGCTTTCTGGTGGACGACCCCGAGGGCTATCACACGGAACTTGTCTCCGACTTGCGGACCACGGAAGGGCAACTTGATGTCTGGCTGCTGCAAGGTTCCGAACGGTTCGCCAGCGACCCGGAGGTGAGCGAAGTCCTGATCAAGGTGGCGCGCGACAAGGACACTCGGCGCTGCCTGTTGCTGCTCGGCGAAATCCTGAACACGCCCGGACTCGCCGACCGCCTGTTTGAAGCTCTGCGGCCGGAACTCGCACGCGCCACCAGCGCTGCCTCCAGGAGGCGAAACCCATGACCGTCAATATGACTTGGGCTGATTTCTATCTGACTTGTTTCGCCGTCGGTTTTCTGTTGAGCGCAATCTCGTTCATTGGGGGCGGAATGCGCTGGCACTTGCATCTTCCGCATTTTCCGCACGCGGGAGGTCATGTTCCGGGCGGAACTGCTCCGGTCGGGCACGCTCCGGCCGCGGCCAACAGCACTGCGGGGGCAGGCCCCCACACTGGTCATCAGGCGTCGGTGTCGCCGTTCAACTTCGTCACCTTGACAGCGTTTCTGGCTTGGTTCGGCGGGACGGGATTTCTGATCACGCGCTTCTCGAGCATCTGGTTCGCGCTCGGCCTGATGATCTCCCTCGGAGCCGGACTGTTTGGCGCCGGACTCGTGTTCTTGTTTCTCACGCGCGTGCTGATTTCGCACGAGGAGAACATGGACGCGGCCGACTATGAAATGGTCGGGGTGCTGGGACGAATCTCGATGCCCATCCGTGAGAACGGAACGGGCGAGATCATCTACTCGCAAGCGGGCACCAGGCGCACCTGTGGCGCCCGCAGCGAGAACGGCAGCGCAATCGAAAAGGGCGCCGAGATTGTGGTCACACGCTACGAGAAGGGCATTGCGTACGTGCGGTTGTGGGAAGAGATGAACGAGGAGCTAGAAGCCAAGAGCTAATAGCTAACAGCTGAATATGAACGATGCATTCCAACCCGATGTGCTGGCGGAAGAGACGCACGCCGGGCGCGCGTGGAGTCTCATCATCCTGCTTGCTCTGATTGGCCCGTTGGTCGGAGTGGCGCTGGCGCCAACAACGGCCGGCCGATGGGCGGTCGCCCTGGTCGGAGTGCTCGCCATCGGCACCTTCGCGATGTCGTGGGGCGGGTTTCAGTACCGATTCCTACGGCACGGGGTCGAGATTCGGATGCTCGGATTCCGGCTGCGGTCGATTCCGAAGCAGTCAATCGTGAGTTATTCGATCGAGCCTTGGGCGTTCATGCGCGGCTACGGCATTCGCGGCCTCGGCAACACCCGGGCGTATGTCTGGTGCAACAAGGTCGTGCACATCCGGCTTTCGAACGGCGACGTTTTTCTGGGACACAACGATCCGGAGCGAATCATTCGGGACCTGGATATGGTGATGGGCGTTGTGACACGCGGTTAGACCGTCGCAGAACGAATTTCATAGAGACGGGCCTTCCCCGTCTTCGCACGCTGAGAACCGAGAACTGAGAACTGTTTTTCAGGAGGCGATATGTTCGGCATAGCAATGGAAATCTGGGTCATCGCGGGGCTGGTCGTATTGGCGACCTTGTTCCTGATGAGCATGCTGGCCCGCTTATACCGCAAAGCGGGACCCCATGAAGCGCTGATCGTTTACGGCTTTCGCGGAACCCGCGTGGTCCAGGGACATGGAACCGTCATCTTTCCGATGGTCGAAAACTGCAAGGACCTTTCGCTCGAACTCATGTCGTTCGATGTTGCCCCGCAGCAGGATCTCTACACCAAGCAGGGCGTCGCCGTTACTGTCGAGGCCGTCGCACAAATCAAGGTGAAGTCCGACAAGGAATCCATCCTCACCGCAGCCGAGCAGTTCCTCACCAAGACCGATCAGGAGCGCGAAAGCCTGATCCGCCTGGTGATGGAAGGCCACCTGCGCGGCATCATTGGACAGCTCACCGTCGAAGAAATTGTCAAGCAACCCGAGATGGTCGGCGATCGCATGCGCGGCACCTGCGCAGACGACATGAACAAGATGGGGCTCGAGGTGATTTCCTTCACCATCAAGGAGGTTCGCGATAAGAACGAATACATCACCAACATGGGCAAGCCCGATGTAGCCCGGATCAAGCGCGATGCCGACGTAGCCACCGCCGAAGCCGAGCGCGACACCGCCATCAAACGCGCTATGGCAACGCGCGAAGCGGCCATTGCAAAAGCACAAGCCGACCAAGAGCGCGTGCTGGCGGAGACGCTCTCCCAAGCCAAGCAAGCCGAATCGCAGCGTGATCTCGAGGTCAAGAAAGCGCAGTACCTCGAAGTCACAAAACGGCAGCAGGCACAGGCCGACAAGGCTTACGACATTCAAACCGCCGTCATGCAGCAGCAGGTGACGACCGAAAGCGTGAGAGTGCAACAGGTCGAGAAGGAAGGGCAGGTCAAGGTCCAGGACGCCGAAATCAGCCGCCGCGAAAAGGAACTGATCGCGACCGTGCTGAAGGGCGCCGAGATCGAGCGTCAACGCATCGAGACGATAGCTGCCGCCGAAAAGCAGCGTCTCATCGCCGAAGCAGAGGGCCACGCGTCGGCAATTCGCGCCCAGGGTGAAGCGGAGGCCGAAATCATCTTCAAGAAAGGTGAGGCCGAAGCGAAAGCCATGAACGTCAAAGCCGCAGCCTTTCAGGAGTACAACCAGGCCGCGGTCCTTGACAAACTGCTTACGGGCTTGCCGGAGGTCGTGAAAGCCCTGGCCGCGCCGCTCGCGAACGTGGACAAGATCACCATCGTGTCCACTGGCAACGGCGACACGGCGGGGATGAGCAAGATCACCGGCGACATCACAAAAATGGCGGCGCAGGTGCCGGCCCTGTTCGAAACGCTCTCCGGCATGCCGCTGGGAGAACTGTTGGGCAAGGTCCGCCAAATCGGGGATAAGGCGCCGAAGCCGGAGGAGAAGTAGTGAGGAGGTCGTTGGTCGTTCGTCGCTGGTCGTTAGCAAAGCAAGAACGACCGCCGAATCGCGAACGACCAACGACCATCGACTAACGACTGATTCTAGGAGGAACCGTGCAACAAGAAGTGCATCACGCCAGATCACTCGGCCTCTCCGTCGCCCTAGGAGCCGCTATGGGTGCGGCCATCGGAGCTGCCACCGGGCACATGGGCGTCTGGGTCGCCGCCGGAATCGCAGCCTACATCGCGATCTCGCTGGTAGGCGGCGCCTGGAGCAAAAGACCGAACGACCAACGACGAACGACCAACGACTGAATTACACGAGGTGTTTTATGGCATTACTCGAACGCGTTTCCACATTAGTCCGGGCCAATCTCAACGACCTGATCGACAAAGCTGAGGAGCCCGAAAAGATGATCAAACAGGTCATCCTCGACATGAACAACCAGCTTTTGCAGGTCAAGACGCAGGTCGCCATCGCCATCGCCGACCAGCATCTGCTGGAAAAGAAGAAGGTCGAAAACGACGAGAAGATCCAGGAATGGATGCGCAAGGCCGAACTTGCCGTCGACAAGAAGCAAGACGACCTCGCGCGCGCCGCTCTGCTCCGGGTCGAAAGCTATCGCGACCTGAGCGCCAACTTTGGCCAACAGCTCGAAGACCAGAAAGCCCAGGTCGAGAATCTGAAATCGGCCCTGCGCAATCTTGACCAGAAGCTTGCCGAAGCCAATGCCAAAGCCGATCTGCTGATCGCGCAGCACCGTCGCGCCCGCGCCGCCAACAAGGCAACCGACGCCCAGTCCGGCATGAGCGCTAACAGCAAGTCCGCCACCTTCGATCGCATGAAGAGAAAAGTGGCCCGTGAAGAAGCCATCGGCGGAGCCAAGGCCCAACTCCTGGCCGACGACGTGGAGGACCGCCTGGCCGCGCTGGAAAAAGAAGATCGCATCGAACAGCTGTTGACGGAACTAAAGACAAAGCGCGGAGCATGAGCGAGAGGCACGCAGGGGCGGACGCATTCGTGCGCCCGGACGGGCAAAGCCCGGCCCTTGACTATTGCCGATCGCAGCGAAGTAAAAGGATTTCCGTACACTAAGGAGAACTCCAATGATCGTCAGTTTCTTGCATGGTAAATCGAAGATCGTATCAGGAGTTTTTGTATTCGGGTTGCTCCTGGGTATTTGCGCGGCAGTCCAGGCACAGCAAAAACCTGAGCAACTTGCGCAGCAGTCCTCAGACGCATGGCTGGCCTTGGTCGACTCGGGCAAATATGCGGATAGCTGGCAGGAAGCCGCCCAGCTTTTCAAGGCTCACGTCACCAAGGAACAGTGGCAAGGCGCGCTGCGGGCAAGCCGTGATCCCTTAGGCAAGATGCTGTCGCGCACGCTCAAGAGCGCTACGTACGCAAGAACGCTGCCGGGCGCGCCGGACGGCGAGTACGTGGTGATTCAGTACGACAGCAGCTTCGAACACAAGCAGTCGGCAGTAGAAACGATCACTCCCATGCTCGACAAGGATGGGAAGTGGAGAATTTCCGGCTACTTCATCAAGTAGCGCACTCGCTGCGCAGGTTAGAATCGACAAGGATCCCCCATGCGCAAAATCTTCCATTTCGACTCGCCCGCCGGTCCCTACGTGGCCGACGCCGCCGTGCTCTGCTGCTTCGATCACCGCATCAGCACGGCTGTGCGCAAGTTTCTTAAGAAGCAAGGCGTTGAGCGCGCCGACATGATCGTCGTTGCCGGAGGCGCTAAGACACTAGCCTCCCCGCGCAACGACTTCGAACAGGACTTCATTCTCGAACAGGTCCGCATGTCGATCCGCCTGCACCAGACCGAACGCGTCATGGTCATGAGCCATTCCGACTGCGCCACCTACGGCGGCCTTGCCCATTTCAAGGGCGACAAGACAGCCGAAGCCGAGCACCACCGCAGCGAACTGCTCCGCGCCGGAGAGCTTCTGACCGCAAACGTTCCCGGCATTTCGGTCGAACCTTACTTCGTGAAATTCGACGGAATCTGGGAAGTAAAAGGCGCGGACCACCTCAAGACATCGTCCGAGAATGCCCGCGAAATCGCCTAGGCAGACGATTATTCGAATGCCAACGAAAGCGTTAACCACGGGGTCGCACGGAGGGAATTCCCTGGACCGAATTCAGATCTGTCCCGGGCGCGGCTGAGGACTCTGCTGCGACCAGGTGTGCATTCGACCGCCTGATCGGGCCGGCGAGACGCCGGCGCTACCAAATTCCTGCTACAAATAATCTGTTATGAGAATTCTCTTCATCGGTGGAACCGGAATCATCAGCACCGCCAGCACCGCGCTAGCCACCGCGCGCGGTCTGCAGGTCACGCTGCTCAGCCGCGGACAGCATCAGGCGCAGCTTCCGGCGGGGGTCAAAACTCTGATTGCCGACGTGAACGATCCCGCCTTGTTCCAGAAACTGGAGTGCGTGTCCTTCGACGTGGTCGTTGACTGGGTCGCTTTCACCCCCGCCGACATCGAGCGCGATCTCAAGCTGTTCCGGGGCCGCACGCGGCAGTTCATCTTCATCAGTTCCACCAGCGCTTATCAGAAGCCGCAGACGCATTACTTGATGACCGAATCCACTCCGCTGGCGAATCCCCACTGGGACTACTCGCGCAACAAGATTGCCTGCGAAGAGCGGCTGATGCGGGCTTATCGCGAAGAGGGATTCCCCGTGACCATCGTGCGGCCCTCCCTCACTTACGGCGACACGCAGATTCCGCTGGTACTGAATAGCTGGCAGCAGTCGTACACCGCGGTCGACCGGATGATCCGCGGGCAGAAGATGGTTGTGCCCGGCGATGGCACTTCGCTCTGGGTAGTTACGCACAACACCGATTTCGCCAAAGGACTGGTCGGACTGCTCGGCCACGAGCAAGCTATCGGGCAGGCGTTTCACATTACGTCGGACGAGGTGCTGACCTGGGACCAGCTCTATCGCATCGTGGGCGCGGCAGTGGACGTCGAACCGAAGATCGTACACATTCCTTCTGACTTTATTATTGCGTGCGTCCCGGAAAGAGAAGGGACATTGATTGGCGATAAATCCGTGAGCGTGGTCTTCGACAACTCCAAGATCAAGCGCTTCGTTCCTGACTATTGCGCCACCACCACCTTCACCCAGGGAGTTCGGCAGTCGCTGGCGTGGTTCAATGCCGATCCTTCGCGGAAGCAAATCGACCATGAGGTTAATGCGACTTTGGACAAGCTGATCGCCGTGTATGAACGAGGGATGAGTGCAGCGGTGCGCAGCTTCAGATGAGCCCATCGGGGGAAAGACTTTGGTTTCGTATCGGGGCATCGCTTTAGCGATACCGACATTGTTCGAAATCAGACGCCCCTTTAGGGGCTGGGCCTCGCTGGACGCAATTCAGCCTTTGGCCCAATCTTCCCATTCGAGACCTTTGACCCGGCTAAACTCCCTGCCATTCGCGGTAACCAGTGTCAGCTGATGCCGCAAGGCTTGTCCCGCAATCAAGAGATCATAAGCGCCGATCGGTTTTCCTACAGCTTCCAAACTCGCTCGTACGCGGCCTGCAACTTTCGCGTCCTCAGGTTCGAATGCCAGCAAACTCACCGGTCCGGCAAAGAACGTTTCCACCAGCCGAGCGTTGGCTTCCGGACGGGCACTTTTGGCAACTCCATACCAGAGTTCAAACGCGACGACCGAAGAAACCAGCACGGTCGCAGCGGCAGCCAGTGCTCTCTGTAGTCGGATACGGACCGCAGGCGTCCTGTCGTTGATCAGAGCGATACATGCATTGGTGTCGAGGAGATATGTCACTTGAAGATTCCGCGACGCGGCGTGACCGGCTGCTTCCGACTCTTGAGGAAGAAATCTCCCTCTCTAAGCCCATCTAATTCGGCAAACCACTTGGCGGGATCGACAATGAGCGGTTCCAGGAGCACGCCTTCCGCCACCCGGCGAACGCGTACCTGACTGCCCTCAAAGCGAAACTCGCGAGGCAGGCGTACCGCCTGGCTGCGTCCGTTGCGAAACAACTTGGCAATCCCTGTCTCAGGCATGGAGCAACTCCGTTCATAGTATATACCAAAGATAGCGACTACGAACTCTACCATTGGTATATACCGGAAGAAGTTGCTTCGTTCAAGCTGGGCCCCGACAACCGGCTTTGAATCAATGACTTAACTTCCGAGGAATGCTCCACGTGAAACACTTCTCACGTCTTGCAGAGGGGACCCTTAGGCGCTGGCCTTGTCGAGCAGCGGCAGGGGCTTTTCGGCGGCTGCCGACGTCTCCAGTTCGAGTTGCTCCTGCCCGCTGAGCGCAGAAACTTTTCCGCGATAATTCTTTAGATGCCGCTGCGCGGTCTCGAACGCTTCCTGCGCTTTGTTCAGATTCTTGCCGACATTTTCAAACTGGTTCTGGAAGAAGTCGAACGATTTCTGCGCCTTGGCCAGTTCGGCGCGGCTCTTCTCAAAGCGGCTGGCAACTTCATACCACTTGTGCACCAGCGAGATCGTGTGCAGCGTCATCAGCAACGTGTTGGGCGAGACGGGAAACACGTGCTGCTCGTTCATCCAGTCGCCCAATTCGCGGTTCCGGATCACTTCCATATAGAGCGTCTCACTCGGCAGATACATGAGCGCAATTTCGGTCGTTCCGTTTTCCGGTTGGATGTACTGCTGAATGCGTTTGGCTTCCGCCTTCATCACGCGCACCAAGGCCACGCGCGCCGCGTCAATCTCTGCCTTGTCATTGCTCTCGAAGAGAGCAATCACCTGCTCGCGAGGAAACTTGGCGTCGATGGGCAGCTTGCGATCGGGAAAATAGATCACCGCGTCGGCGCGCCCTGCACCCTCGCCCGGCGAGGCCTGCAGCGCAAACATATGAGCGGGGAGGAAGTCGGCCAGCAAGCGCTCCAGGCTCGCTTCGCCGAACTGGCCGCGCAAATGCGGCAACTTGAGCAGGTTGTTCAGATCGTTGATCGAGTGGCCGAGCGCGCCGACTTCGCGAAGCTGTTCTTCCGCGGCTTTCAAGTGCTGCTGAACTTTTTCGAACTGGGCAAACCCTTCTTTGATGTTCTGATCGAGCTTTACCTGCACCTGTTCGGTGATGGCCATCAGTTTCGCATCCACGCGATCGCGAATCGAGTCGAGGCTCTGCGCGGTCTGCTGGTTCAGACTCTGAAATTCGCTCTTCAGTTGCTGCGTGGTGAGCAGCAGCGAACCGGTCATCTCGCTGCGCCCGTCGGTCAGGCTGCGGTTTTGTTCTTCCCTGCCTGCGGCCAGTTGCTGCTCCACCGAACTGCGAATCTCTGAAAACCCCTGCTGGATACGGTCTGTGACCTGCTGGCGGAGGTCCCCTTTGGTCTGCTCGAGGCGAGTGGCCATATCGGCAGTGCTGACACTGATCTTCTGGCCAAGGGTGGTATTGAACCTTTCGAGCTGATCTGCAACTTCCGCTTTTACATCGACTTGCGAGGCAACCGAAACGCGGCGGAGCAGGACAGCCGAGAACCCAAGCAGGACAAGGGTTCCGACGAGCACGGTAACCAGCAGTATGGTCTCCATAGTAAGTAGCTGAGCTGAATTCTAGAAGCTAGCGTGAGAGATGGAAAGCGGAACTTTATCGGCACCCCCCCGCCGAAACGCTAACCCAACCATCATGCTACGGGCCCTATTGGTTTCCTTCGCGATATTAGCGGTCAATGGCGGCCGGTGCGCGGCAGAAAAACCTCCGCAAGCAGTCGATTCTCACAACAAGGTTCGCAACGCAGCTAGCAACGAGCAGCCCACCCCCCAATCGAACTCGGCGGCGGGATCATCCTCGGGTGAGGACTCCGCCGCCGAGAACGAGCTTCTGGAAGCGGCAAACCAGAGCCGCAAGCTCGCCGGAGTGCCGCCGTTGCGCATGGATGAAAGTCTGCGCGAAGCGGCGCGAGCGCACGCCCGGCGAATGATTGCGAGCGAGCGTCTGGAGCATCAGTTGTCCGGGGAACCGGCCCTGCTCGGAAGAATCGCACAGGTCAGCCCGCTGAAAATGGATCGCACCGGCGAAAATCTTGCCTACGCCACGTGCGCGCCGGGCGCAAATGAAGCCTTGATGCACTCTACCCCGCACCGACAGAACCTGCTCGATCGCGGTTTCAATGTCGCGGGCGTCGCCGCGATCTGGAGCAAGGGACGGCTGTACGTGGTGCAGGATTTCGCGCACGAGGTTCCAACTTACTCCGCGCAGCAAAGTGCGGAATTGGTGGGCGGCGCCGTCGACGAGGTGCGGCAGCAGGCGGGGCTTCCGGAACTCGTGCAACTCACACCACCGAATTTAGACGAGGCTGCCTGCTCGCTGGCCGCAGGGAGTCGTCCGAACGCGCGCTTGCTCGCAACCGCCTACGATAATCGAAAAATCATCACCTACACGCAGAGCCGTCCTGAAGTTCTGCCGCCAGGCGCGTTGCGTCTGTTGCGCGATCCCGGAGTTCGCCAGTTTGCCGTAGGCGCGTGCTACGCGCGCAACGCGACGTATCCGACGGGGATGTATTGGGTCGCGATTCTGCTCTACTGATTCTTCCCTGCCTAACTTATCTGTCCGCTGACAATTCCGACTTTGCTCGCAGCGTTCGCGGGCGAGGCGCCCGCGCCACACAAACTGTGTGCTACCCTGCGAACATCTCACCCGCCGGTATGGAACATCTTCCGCAAATCCGCATAGGGACTGCCGGCTGGTCGTACAAAGACTGGGATGGAATTCTGTATCCTCCTGAGGTGACGCGGAAGAAGATTCATCCCGTCGAATTTCTGGCGCGATTCTTTGACGTCATCGAAATCAATACGTCGTTTTATGGGCACATACGGCCCGAGCTAGGGCGCCTATGGTCGCGGAAGGCTGCGGCGGTCAATCCGAATTTTCGTTTCACCGCGAAGCTGCACCGGTCGTTCACCCATTCTCCATTGGCAGTGATGGAGCCGACTTCGGCCGCCAGCATCCGTCCGAATGACGAAGACGAGCGGCTGGCCCGCGAAGGTCTGGACTCGCTGGCGGCGGAAGGCACGCTGGGCGCGCTGCTCATCCAGTTCCCCGTCTCGTTCAAGAACACCAGCTTGAACCGCGAGTACCTGGAGCAGTTGCTGCGGCAATTTATCGAGTATCCGCGTGTGGTCGAAGTGCGGCACGAGAGTTGGGATAATCCCGAGACGATTGCCGAATTCATGCGCCACAACGTCGGCTTCTGCAATATCGACCAGCCGCTGCTGGGGCGTTCGCTCGGGCCGACCGAGCACATCACCTCGGGCGTCGGATACGTACGGCTGCATGGCCGCAACTATGAACATTGGTTCGACAGCGGAGTCGACAGCGATAACCGAGATGACCGTTATAACTACCTCTACAAGCCTGCGGAGTTGGAGAAGTGGAAAGAAAAGGTCGAGATCATCGCGCAGCGGGCCGAGACGACCTTCGTGATTGCGAACAATCATTTTCAGGCGAAGGCCGCAGTGAATGCGCTCGAGCTGCGGCATCTGCTAGATGGAAAAAAGGTCCGCGCTCCGGAAATCCTGGTGAAACACTATCCCGAATTGAGAGAAATGGTTGAGACCGAGGATGCCAGCGGGAATTATTCGCTGCTGGCGTGAAGACAGCTGTGGTTCATGCCGCCACTTTCACTTGGAAGCAACTGGGTGCCGCAGATACCGATGAACCGCAACCGAGTGCTGCGGCAGGTGCGCCGAACCAGCAACCTCCGGAGCCTGCGTTCCCGCCTGCACCGCGACGCCGTCGTTGACTTGACCGCAATCCATACGCATCGTGCCGTTATCGTTGAAGAGCATTCCGCCACAGCGCATCACACTGCCTAGAGCGAGAGGTTGCTTGTTGAGCATCGAAGTGGTTTTGTCCACATAGATTAGAACCGTGCTCGGATCGTTGAGCACGGTGGTTTGACCCTGTTGCACAGCGAGCGTGGGGATCAGGTCGTAAGCAGCGAGCATTACGGTATAAACGGTAAAGCTCCCCTCGGTGGAAATTCCAGTAATTGTTCCGTTGATGGTTTGCGGCATGAGCGTGACGGTCGTCAACGGAAAGTACGTGGGAGGGTATCCCCAGGTGATTGCCTGGGTAGTGATATAGACATTCTGTCCGGCAAAAACGTTGCTGGCATCGAAGCTGGGAACGAATGGTAGACTTTGCAGGTTCGCAAACCGCCCCAAGATTTGAAACGCCGCGCTACCAAAGCTGAAATACGAGCCAATGGGGAATAATCCGGCATCGGTGAGGTACCCCTGGTTTTGGCGTGATAACTCAACTAGCACCGGCCACGCGGTGTTCGTTTGCAGTACCGGGCCAGTCGACACAGTCATACTAGTGGTATTCGCATCTTCGACGGCAATGCGCGTCGCCAATTGCGAACCATCCGATTGAATGGTCGCGTCCATGTCAACGAAAGTGCCCACGATAAGCAGCGATAAGCCGTTAACACCCTGATAGACAGTGCTGTTGCTGGTCTTCACGGTCAAGATCTGGCCATCTCCTGAAGCCCCAGGCATTCTCACGCCGCCCGCCAGCGCTATCGTGAAAGTGTTGTCGGCCGGGTTGAGGGAAGTAATACGCCCGTCGAGCAAAGGTTCTACAACCGGAGACGAGAAGGACACCGGGGTGAGATCGAAGGTCGGGTTGATCGACCAAGGCTCCAAGTCAGTTGTGTAGCACGAACTGGGAAGAGTCGCCGATGGCGACACTTGCATGTCGAGCTTGAGTCCCATGCCGGCGCCCGTAACGGTGATCGGGGTAGGCACGTTCACGGTCACTTGGTTTGACGGCACGTACCCATACGCAAACATGCTGATGTCAAGTCCGCCGGTCGCCGGAATAAGCGTCGCGCACGTGAAGTTGGCAGGCCCAATGCTCGCAGTGGCCGAAGTGTAGATGTCCTGCGGAATGCTAACTGTCAAGAGCGCCTCCGCCTGGCCGTTCAGATGGATGAATTCAGTATTCTGGCTCGTGGTGAATAAGTCGACGGTCTTCCCCGATTTGCTGGTCAAAGAGACGCTATTGAAACTAATTTCGTATTGAGATAACTGATCGTTCGCGGTGCTCGACAGCAGCACCGTGACAGAGGTGTTGCCACTCAAGACGGGCGCCGGCGGATTGGAACCGCGGGTGCCGCAGCCTGTGGTGCAGGCGGCAACCAGCACAATGATGAAGACCATCAACAAACCGGGAACATAAGAAAGGTATAAATACGGACGAAACGGCAATACCGTCTTCACTTGATGCTCCTCAGGCCGAGTTATTTCGAATTGCGGAATCTCCCTGAGTATAGAGATCATCCAGGCCGCGATATCGTGACCGCTGTCACACATAGGGGTTTGCTGTTTTTTTTGCGAGAGGGCACGCGAAAAGGGGCAACCCGATTTCTCAGCTGCCGCGGCCAGGAACCCATCCAGTGCGATATGCTTTTGAGAAGTGATTCCATAACGATGAGTGAAAGCGTTCCGACGGCGAGCGGTAGCGGCTGGAAAGCCTGGCTATCCTATCGCGTGGCCGAACTGCGACAACGCGAGAGTCAGGTCTTTCTGGTTTTGGCGCTGGTGATTGGCGCTTTGACGGGCTTGGCGGTCGTCGCCTTCATTCTGCTGACGGAACGAATGGGGATGCGGCTGTACCCGGTGGGGGGCGCGCCGTGGCGGCGTGTGCTATTTCCGGTGGTGGGGTCGCTCGGCATCGGATACCTGCTCTATCGCTATTTTCCGAATGCACGGGGCAGCGGCGTGCCGCAAACCAAGGCCGCTTTATTCGCGCGCGAAGGGCGCATCACGTTGCGCACCGTCCTGGGTAAGTTTTTCTGCACTTCGGCAACACTCGCCAGCGGCATCCCGCTGGGACGCGAAGGGCCCTCAGTGCAAGTTGGCGCGGGCATCGGTTCCGTGCTGGGACGTCTCCTCGGGCTACCCGCCGAGCAAGTAAAGAAACTGATCCCGGTGGGAGCGGCGGCCGCGATTGCAGCTGCGTTTAATACGCCACTGGCTGCGGTACTGTTTTCGCTCGAAGAGATCATGGGCGATCTGCACGCACCGGTGATGGGCGCGGTCGTGCTAGCCTCGGCAACGGCATGGATGGTACTGCGTGTGTTCCTGGGCGATCATCCTCTCTTCAAGGTTCCGCAATACCAACTCGTCCATCCGGCGGAGTTTGCCGTCTATGCAGTGCTCGGAGTGGCCGGCGGTATGGTCTCAGCGGTCTTCACGAAACTGTTGCTGGGCATACGGGGGCGCTTCCTGCGGTTGCCGCTGAAGACAATCTGGTTCCAACCCGTGGTGGGCGGATTGGCGGTCGGGCTGATGGGATGGTTTGTGCCGCAGGTCCTGGGCGTAGGCTATGGCTTTGTCGGTGAGGCTTTGAACGGAAGGATGGCGTTCCAGTTGATGGCACTGCTGGTGGTTCTGAAGCTTTTGGCCGTCACCACCAGTTACGCTACCGGCAATGCCGGCGGCATCTTCGGACCGTCGTTGTTCATCGGCGCCATGTTGGGAGGCACGGTAGGAACCGTGGCGCACCACTTGTTTCCCGCGTACACCGCGACACCCGGGGCTTACGCGCTTGTTGGAATGGGCGCGATTTTCGCCGGAGTGGTACGCGCCCCCATGACTTCGGTGCTGATGATCTTCGAGATGACGCAGGACTATGCCGTGATCGTCCCGCTGATGATTGCCAATCTGGTAAGCCTTTTCATTGCGTCGCGATTGCAGCATGAGCCCATCTACGAGGCGCTGGCCGTTCAGGACGGCATCCACTTGCCGTCGGCGGGATCACGTCAACGCTATGGTCAGCGTCAGATCGTAAGAGTCATGCACGCCGCCAGCGATTCGCTGCCCGCCGAGATGACCGTTCGCGAGGCGCTGGAGCGGGTTCGCACCAATGCGATCCGAACCTGGCTGGTTGCGGATCGACGAGGGGTCATTGGCGTGATTAACCTTTCGCGGCTGGAGCGTGAACTGGCGGAAGGGCCGGATAAGAAGGTCGGTGAACTCGTGGACGCGCTGGTGTTTCCACACGTGCACCCCGACCAGGGGCTGGATCTGGCCCTGGAGCGCATGGGCGCGAACCAGATTGATATTTTGCCGGTCGTAAACCGCGCGGATGTACACAAGTTGGAAGGCATCGTTACGCTGCGGGATGTGCTGGATGCTTACGGGGTGAACCGCGACTGATTGAGCCACGTAGGGACAGCCGCCCCCGGCTGTCCGGGAGCTCGCTGTCCCACGTGAGTGGTGGAATCCAAGCGGCCGTTGGCTTCATCTATGCAACATGGACCTCGATAGTGTCTTTGCGGAACCCCTCTCCTCGCACCAACCGGTGGCCGGAAATTTTGCGGAGGAAACGGCGCGCTCCGCGGCTCCCGAATCTGCGGACGCCGCCTTGCTCGACTCCTACTCGCGGGCAGTCATCGCTGCCGTCGAGAGGGTCAGCCCGTCGGTGGTGAACGTTGAAGTACATCAGGCGATTCGCCAAACTGGCGCCCGAACTCGTTCGGGCGAGCCCCGCGAACGTCGGGGAGGCGGCTCGGGCTTCGTCTTCACGCCCGATGGCTTAATCCTCACTAACAGCCACGTGGTGCACGACGCGACGCGGATTGAAGTGACGCTTGCGGATGGTCGGCGCACTCCGGCGCACACCATCGGCGATGATCCGGCTACCGACCTCGCCGTCATCCGAATTGATGCTTCCGGGTTACAGGCCGTCCCGCTGGGTGATTCGCAGCAACTGCGGCCAGGGCAGATGGCGATTGCGATCGGGAATCCGTACGGATTTCAGTCCACAGTGACGGCGGGCGTGATCAGCGCGCTCGGGCGGTCGCTGCGCTCGTACTCAGGACGACTAATCGAGGATGTCATTCAAACCGATGCCGCCTTGAACCCGGGGAACTCCGGCGGCCCGCTAGTCGACTCGCGCGGCCACGTGATTGGGGTCAACACGGCGACAATTCTGCCGGCGCAGGGAATCTGTTTTGCCATCGGGATCAATACCGCCAAGTTCGTTGCCAGCCGCCTGCTGCGCGATGGCCGCATCCGGCGCAGCTACATCGGGGTCTCGGCGCAGACGGTTCCGATTCATCGGAGGGTGGTGCGCTTCTATGGTCTGCCGCGAGAGACCGGCGTGGTTGTGGTCGGCATTGAGGATCGCAGCCCGGCGCGAACGGCGGGCTTGCGCGAGGGCGACGTGATTGTGGCGCTCGACGAGAAGGCAGTCGCGGGCGTGGACGACCTGCATCGCTTGTTGACAGACGCTGAGGTGGGCGCGCGATGCGCTTTGACCGTTATTCGCCATACCGAGCGACTGATCCTGCCCATCTTTCCCGAAGAGGCACGGTAGCCGCCAACACCTTGTCCGCGGACGCTCCTATCACATTGCACGCACTGGATTTCGTGTGTTAGCTTCGATTCGGAGAGTTCCGCTTGCGACACACGGTTCCGGCGGGGATGGACCGCAAGGAAAGCGAAGTTTACCTGCGGCTTGATCCGGCGCGTCTTCCCCAGCATATCGCCATCATCATGGATGGAAATGGCCGTTGGGCCCGGCGCCGGCACATGCCGCGCGTTGCCGGACACCGCGCCGGCGTCGCCTCCGTGCGTTCGACGGTCGAAACGGCAGCCCGCATCGGGATTCCCGCGTTGACTTTGTACGCCTTCTCTGAAGAAAACTGGAAGAAGCGCCCGAAGTCGGAAGTCGATTTCCTGATGCGCCTTTTGTGCCGTTATCTCAAAGCGGAAATCAAGACTCTCAACGAAAACAATGTTCGTTTGCAATACATCGGTCGCCAGCACGAGTTACCCGAATCGGTGCAGCGCGAGATGGAAGAAGCAAGTTGCGCTACGTCCAAGAACACCGGGATGCTGCTGACCCTGGCCCTGAATTACAGCGCGCGCAGCGAGATCGTCGACGCCTTTCGCTCGCTGGCGGAGGCTGCGGCCCGCAATGGCGGCCTCGATCACATCCGAGTCGACGAGCAATCGATCAGCGATCATCTCTACACACGGGGCTTGCCCGATCCGGACTTGGTAATTCGCACCAGCGGCGAGATGCGGCTGAGTAACTTCCTGCTCTGGCAGCTTGCCTATGCCGAGATCTACGTGACGCAGACGCTGTGGCCCGACTTTCGCGGGGTGCAACTGCTCGAGGGCATCGAAGAATATCAAAAGCGCGATCGGCGCTACGGGGGCCTGGGGAAGGACGGACACGCTCCGCAGCACCCGTCGCACCACGGTCATGCTGGGGCGAACCGGTAAGACATCTGTCATTCTGAGCAAGACTTCGCTATTGTGTCGCTGCCTTCTCTGTTAGCCACGCCTCGTTCGTTATAGACTCTTCGGCGGGATGCTCTCGTCGCACTTTTTCATTTCCTACCACGGCATACGTGTAGACCCGCTCGCAATCGTTGCCATGACTACGGCCGGCGCGAGAGCGGCGTGGCACGCTTATCAGCATCGGCGGAGCGAGCACTGGACAACCAGTTACGGAACCTGCACCTTGACGGAGGTCACCAGCAAGAATGACAGCTTCCGGGTCAGGCTTTTGTATTCCTATAATGTGCCCGGCGAACGTTACGCTCTGGCTGGCGAATTTGAGAAGGATTTCAACGATGAAGACGAAGCCCGACAATGGGCCGAGGGGCTGCGGGAGCAAACCATTCCGGTTCGCTACAACCCAGGTAAGCCTGCGACGTCGGTGCTTTGGGATTCAGAGTTAGCCAACGTGGTAGCGGGAAACCCCGTGTTGTCCAAGCCCACCCCGCCGAGCCACCAGCCGCTTGAATCTTGGGAACGCATGTTTTTCCCCGGTCTTATCGTTCTGAGCGCGACCGGACTCGCCGTAAGCCTCGCGGTCCATGTTGCAGCCATTGCTGGTGTCGCTCTGGTTTCCACACTCGGATTCTTCGCATTACATGCGGCTTGCATTGTGTTGTTCTTCCCTGCCGCGAAGGGGACTAACCAGCAAGGCCATTCTCAATCTCTCGACGTCGCGATTAAGAGTTGGCCCGAATGGGTGCGTATTTCCACCTACTTTTTCTTCTACTATGCGATTTTCAATTTCCTTCTCTGTTTAGCGCTGTTCTTCATGAAAGAACCAGGGTACGGCGGCTTTGAGAACGGTGCGCCGTCGCCAGAACTGATTCGCTGGTTCTCCGGACATTGGATGCTCTTTTTCGTTGCCTCAAGCGCCATGATGTACATGCGCCTCCGGAGCGGCGCCGACGGCGAAGCGCCATCGCGAACGGCGTGATACCAGACCCGCTGTCACACCGAGCACGGCCATGGCATTCGATTGTGGCCCTTGGTGCCCCAGTGGTTTAAGATTTCTCCCGACCCGAATGCTCACCCGAATCGTCACCGCCCTCGTCCTTATTCCGCTCGTCCTTTTCTTGGTACTCAGAGCTCCGCTCTATGTGCTGGCGCTGGTGGCCGGGGCGGTGGCCGTGCTGGCCATCGCCGAGTTTCTGAAGCTGGCAACTCACTACGCAGTCCAGCCACTGGGGCCGGCGACATATGCCTTCGTCGCGCTCTTCTTTGTATTTGTAGTTTTCGCTTCCACCAACCGGACGCCTCTGATGGAAACTACGGCCATGCTCTACGGACTAGCCGTAGCCGCGACGCTTGCACCTTTTGTGTTTCTGACCGTAGCCATGCGGCGCGCCGACTTGGCGAGCGGCTATCCGGCGGCGGCGGCATCGTCGTTTGCGTTCGCGTACATTGCGATCCCAATGGCGCTGGTGGTGCAAATCCGGCAGCAACCGGCGGGAGCTATCTGGACGATCTACACGCTACTCGCCGTGTGGGCGGGAGACATTTTTGCCTACTTCGTCGGCAAGTCGTTCGGCCGTCACCGCATGTCACCGGAAATCAGTCCGAAGAAGACATGGGAAGGTGCGGCGGCATCGATCCTGGCCAGTGTGATCATTGGCACGCTGTGGATTCAGCACGCCCCCGGAATCAGCGCTGCTCTCCTGCGGGTCGGGTTGATCGAACGCCGCGATGGGATGTGGGGCTTGGAGCAGCCATCGCTCTGGCCGATCATTCTGCTCTCGGCGGTGGTCAACATTGCAGCTCAGTTGGGCGATCTAGTCGAATCTCTCATCAAGCGCGGTGCCGGAGTGAAAGACTCCGGCACGATCCTCCCCGGCCACGGAGGCATGCTCGACCGCATCGACGCCATGCTGTTCGCGGTGCCGGTGGTGTGGGCGTACGGGGCCTGGCGGCTGATGCAGTAGGAAGAGACTGGTTAAGATTCGAAGCGGCCACAATCCCGTACAATAGAAGTCTCGACTTCCGCATGAAACGCATCGCCATCCTGGGTTCGACGGGCTCGATCGGCCGCAGCACTTTGAGTGTGGTCGAGAGCTATCCCAACCTCTTTCAAGTCTCGACGCTCGCCGCCGGCAACAACGCCGAACTTGTCTTTAAGCAGGCGGTGCGCTGGAAACCCCGCGTCCTGTCAATGGCCAAGGAGCAGGATGCCGCAACGCTCCGCGCCAAACTCCGCAGCGCGGGCCTCTCCGAGATTGAAGTCGTTGACGGCGCGCCGGGCACGGTTCGTGTCGCGACACATCCTGAAGTGGATTTCGTGGTCAGCGCCATAGTGGGTGTCTCCGGCCTGGAGGCAACCTATGAAGCAGTGCGGGCCGGAAAGACTGTCGGCCTAGCCAACAAAGAGTGTCTAGTTGTAGCAGGGGAGTTGATCACCGCCGAGGCTCGAAAGCAAGGCAAGCCGCTGCTGCCGATTGACAGCGAACATAACGCTGTCCACCAATGCCTGCGGGGCGGCAGAATGGATGAGGTCGAGCGCATCTGGCTGACCGCTTCCGGCGGGCCGTTTCTCAAGACGCCGAAGTCGGAATTTGCCTTAATTACGGTGCAACAGGCGCTCAACCATCCCACCTGGAAAATGGGAAAAAGGATCACTATCGACTCGGCCACGTTGATGAATAAGGGGTTCGAAGTGATCGAGGCCTGCCGGCTGTTCCATGTTCCGCCCGACCGCGTGCAAGTTGTTGTCCACCCTCAATCTACGATCCATTCCCTGGTCGAGTTCGTGGATGGCAGCATACTTGCTCAGATATCTGTGACCGACATGCGTCTGCCCATTTTGTATGCGCTGACGTATCCGGATCGGATTCCGTCGGAGTTGCGCTTCTCGATCAGTGACCTACGGCATCTGGATTTCTGCCCCCCGGATATGGCTAAATTCCCTTGTCTTGCTTTAGCTTACGAAGCGGCGGAAGTTGGGGGCGCAAAGACTATTGCCCTGAACGCCGCCGACGAGATCGCGGTGGCTGCGTTTCTCGAGGAGCAGATCGGATTCGAGGATATTCCACGAATCATCGAAGAAACGATGGCCGCAACGCCAGCCGGACATTTGGAATCTATACAGAAGGTGCTTGCTCTGGATACCGAGGCCCGACTTTTGGCAAGCGAAATCGTAAGACAAAAGCGCCAAAAGAGATCGCCCATCAGGGCCATTTCGTAACAGGAATTTTGGAGTAACCTAAGAAAATATGTCCCAGCTTTTGTCCATCCTTCATACCGTTTTTGATATGGGTATCGTGCTCGGATTCATGATCCTGATTCATGAGTTCGGCCACTACGCCGCAGCCAAGTATTTTGGCGTCCGGGTGGAAGTGTTTTCGATCGGCTTTGGCAAACGTCTGCTGGGCTTCACGCGAGGTGAGACCGACTATCGCATCAGCGCCATTCCGCTCGGCGGGTACGTGAAGATGTCGGGCGAAAACCCCATGGACGATCGCACCGGCGATCCGGGGGAGTTTCTTTCGCATCCGCGCTGGCAGCGCTTCATCGTAGCTCTAGCCGGACCGGCGATGAACGTTATGCTGGCGATTGCCCTGCTCACGGGCGTGTACATGGTGCATTACGAGTATCCCGCCGTGCTCGATGAGATGGCGCGTATCGGGTGGGTGAATCCCAACACTCCCGCCGAAAAGGCAGGAATCCAGCGGGGCGACAAGATTGTCCGGGTTGACGGCATCGAGAATCCGAATTGGGAACAAGTGGACGTCAAGTGTGCCCTCAGCCCAAATCAGCCTTTGAAATTCGACATCGAGCGCGACGGCAAGATCATGGAGAAAGTCATGACACCGGAGCCGTTCGGGCCCAATCAATACGGGGTCATGGGTTGGGTGCCGCAAGAGTCCAGCGTGACTCTGACCACGGTGGAACCGGGGATGCCCGCCGAAAAGGCCGGGCTCAAACTCGGAGACCAAATTCTCACCGCGAACGGCCAGGAGATTCCCGCCCTGGCGGCACTGGTCCAGCTCTTGAATCGCACCAAGGATCAGCCGCTGGAAATGGTGGTCTTGCGTAATGGCCAGAAACTGACCTTCACAGTGAAACCGATCCTCGCGCGCGCAACCTCCGCGCAAGAAGCTGGCTACCGGATTGGCATTGCCAGCGTTCCCACCAAGGTGGTGAAGCTCAATTTCTCGGAGGCGCTGAGCCGCTCGCTTTCGGACAACAAGAAGAGTTCGTTCCTGATTCTGGAACTGCTGCAGAAGATGGTGCAGCGCAAAGTCTCGATGCGGCAGGTTGATGGTCCGATCGGGATCGGCAGCGCCGTGGGCCAAGCCGCCCGTGAAGAAGGCTGGACTCCGCTGCTGCTCATCACCGCCGCCATCAGCTTGAACCTCGGCATCATGAACCTGCTGCCGATTCCCATTCTGGATGGCGGCGTCATCCTGCTGCTCTTCATCGAAAGCTTGATGCAGAAGGAAATCAGCCTGCCCATCAAAGAACGCATCTACCAGGCGGCTTTCGTCTTTCTGGTGCTCTTTGCCGTAATGGTGATCTACAACGACCTGGTCAAGACACTGCCAGGGCTCACCAGGATGCCGTAGGGCAGCTTTCAGCCATCAGCCATCAGCTTTCAGTCATTTCGGCCGTGCCCAGGGGCGATCTCCTTGCCCTAACCTGCTAAAATAGAGGTTCCCTTATGGCAGAGATTCAGCGCAGAAAGACCTTTACCGCCACCATCGACGGTGTCCGCGTGGGCAGCAATGCACCGGTTATGGTGCAGTCCATGACCAATACCGATACCGCAGACATCCCCGGCACCGTAAAGCAGGTCGCCGCCCTAGCCCGCGCCGGCAGCGAAGTCGTCCGCGTCACCGTCAACAATGACGATGCCGCCAAAGCCATCCCCCATATCGTCGAGGGGCTCGAGAAGCAGGGCTTGCGTGTGCCCATCATCGGCGACTTCCACTACAACGGCCACCTACTGCTGACCAAGTACCCCGGCTGCGCCGAAGGCCTAGCCAAGTACCGTATCAATCCCGGCAATGCCAGTATCGGCCGCAAGAACGACGACAACTTCCGCACCATGATTGAGGTTGCAGTGAAGCACCAGAAGCCGGTGCGGATCGGGGTGAACTGGGGATCGCTCGACCAGTCGCTACTGACCAAGATGATGGACGAGAACTCGCTTTTGCCAGAGCCGAAAGACGCTCGCGAAGTGACGATGGAAGCGATCGTGGTAAGCGCGCTCAGTTCGGCAAAGCTCGCAGAGCGGCACGGATTGCGTCCGGACCAGATCATCCTCAGCGCGAAAGTCAGCGGCGTGCAGGATCTGATCGATGTATATCGCATGCTGGCCTCGCGCTGCGAGTACCCGCTGCACCTGGGGCTAACTGAGGCCGGTATGGGGGCCAAGGGCATCGTGGCGTCGAGCGCAGCCATGGCTGTGTTGCTTCAGGAAGGCATCGGCGATACCATCCGCGTTTCGCTCACACCCGCGCCCGGCGGCGATCGCACCGAAGAAGTTCGCGTGGCGCAGCAGATTCTGCAGTCGCTCGGCATTCGCAGCTTCACGCCGCAAGTTACCGCCTGCCCCGGTTGCGGACGCACCACCAGCACCTTCTTCCAGGAGATGGCTGAGCAGATCCAAACCTATCTGCGCGAACAGATGCCGGTCTGGAAGGGCCGGTACACGGGTGTCGAAGAAATGAAAGTCGCCGTGATGGGCTGCGTCGTCAACGGCCCCGGCGAATCCAAGCACGCGAGCCTGGGAATTTCTCTACCGGGAACGTTCGAAGAGCCCAAGGCCCCCGTCTATGTAGATGGCCGCCTGTTCACGACACTCAAAGGCGACAAAATTGTCGCCGAGTTCATCAAGATTCTCGACGACTACGTCGAGTCGCACTACGCGGCGCGAGAGAAAGAAGAAGTCGGCGCGCGCGGCTGATCGAAACCACTCCTGAAGTACTTCCCGTAGAATTCAGCGATAGTGTTTCGACTTATTTCGTTTTATTTCGAGATGTAGTATTCTGCTCGCATCGATGAACGAGCATATCCAGACCACGCTTCTCTGCCTAACTCTCCTAGCTGCCGCCACTGGCTCCGCGCAACAAGCGGGCATCGGCTACAAGCCCGCAGCTGATGCCGACAGCAAAAAGACCATCCTGCTCAAGGACTATCAGCCGGAGCCCGCCCTACATGCCGCGGCGCACGAAATCCGGCGAGCGAAGTTTCCCGTGATCGACGTACACACGCACACCAATGACGCCCGCGGTATCGGCGATCGCGTTGACCCCAAAGAAATGGCCGCGCGCATGGATCGGCTCAACCTCAAGATGGTTGTCATCCTTACCGGCGGGTGGGGCGATGACCTGCAGAAACTCATCGACTCCATGGTGAAGCCCTATCCCGGACGCTTCATGGTGTTCACCCAATTTGACTGGTCGAAGATCAACGACCCAAATTTCAGCCAGCTCATGGTGCGCCAGATTGACGACTCCGTTGCTCGCGGCGCACGTGGATTGAAGGTCTTGAAGGAACTCGGGCTCGGCGTGCGCGATTCCACCGGCAAACTGATCGCGATCGACGACCCACGCCTCGACGCGACATGGGAAGAATGCGGGCGACTGGGCATCCCCGTATTTATCCACGTGGCCGACCCGGAAGCCTTTTTTCATCCCATCGACGCCCACAACGAGCGCTACGAAGAACTCATCGAACATCCCGACTGGAGCTTCTACGGATCGCAGTTCCCTTCCCTGCAAGAGTTGATGGCGCAGCGCGATCGCATGTTCGCCAAGCATCCGCATACGACGTTCGTCGCCCTGCATTTTGGCAGCTGGCCGGAGAATCTGGACTTCGTCGAGAAAACGCTGCAGAAGTTTCCCAACGTCATGATCGAAACCGGGGCGCGCGAAGGAGAACTAGGGCGTCAGCCGCGACGGACCCGTGAAATCTTCTTGAAATATTCCGACCGCATCATGTTCGGCACCGATGAAGGGGCGGCGGAAACGATGTATCAGAACTATTTCCGCTGGCTCGAAACCGAAGACGAATACTTCCCCTACGCACAATATCCGGCGCAGGGGCGCTGGATGATTTACGGCCTGGGTCTGCCAGATGACGTGTTGGAGAAGGTGTACCACCGCAATGCTGAGGCGCTGTTCGCGAGATTCAAGGGTGCGAAATAAAGCGTCAAATAGCGCTTGACAATTCCGGCAGTCATCAACGAAAGTTACTATTCGAAACAAATCGAAACCCCATGCCTTCGAACGGAATGCTCAACGAAGAACGCCGCCGGGAAATCCTGGGGCTGCTCCACCGGGACGGTCGCGTGCTCGTCAAGGATCTGGCCCGGCACTTCCGCATTTCGCAAATCACGATCCGCAAAGATCTGGAGTTTCTCGATGGCCAGGGAGTCATCCAGCGCACTCACGGTGGCGCGCTGCCGGTGCAAGCCGGCGCCCTGCTTGATCCATCCCTGCGTGACAAAGAAAAGCTTCGCAGCAAAGAGAAGACGCAAATTGCCCATGCCGCCGTACGCCTGGTGGAAGAGGGACAGTCCGTGTTGCTGGATTCCGGAACGACGACGACAGCGATTGCGCGCGCCCTGAAAGACATGGCGCAGCTCACGGTAATCACCAACGCGATCAACATCGCGGCTGAACTCGCCGGCACGCATATTGAAGTGATCCTGACCGGAGGCATGCTGCGCAAGAATTCGTTTTCGCTGGTCGGTCCCCTGGCCGAGCGAACCCTGCGCCAGCTCAGTGCCGACATCCTGTTTCTCGGCGTCGATGGCTTCGACACTAAGGCCGGCCTTTTCACTCCGAATCTGTTGGAGTCCGAAGTGAACCGGGCAATGGTCGAAATCGCCCGCCGGACAGTGGCGGTTTGCGACTCGAGCAAATTCGGACGTCGCAGCCTGTGCAACATCATGCCGGTTACGGCGGTCCATGAAGTGATTACCGACAAGCAGATTCCGAAGTCGGATTTGTACGCATTGAAAGAGGCTGGAGTAAAGGTCACGCTGGTGTGAGCGGAACTGTAGGGTTCGTATCAGGGCATCGCTTTAGCGATGCCGTAAGCTTCTCGAAATCGATGCCCCTTGAGGGGCGGCGCGGCAACGGAGTGAATCAGACGAAATGAAATCGGCAGAAATCACGGAACAAGGCCAGCACACGTTGAGCGAGATTCTTTCCCAACCCCAGTGCTGGAGCGCGTGTCTCGCACAACTGGCGGCCGGCGCGGAACTGCGCGCCGCCATTCAACTCGCGCGACCCGGAGCCGAGTGGATCTTTGTGGGCTGTGGAACGAGCTATTATCTAGCGCAAGCGGCGGCATCAAGCTTTAACTATCTTGGGCTGCCGGCACGGGCCGTCCCTGCATCGGATTTGCTGATGTATCCCGCGCTCACTCTGCATGCCGGGCGAGATTACGTTCCAGTAGTAATTTCGCGCTCGGGTCGCACTTCGGAAGCAATCCGCGCTGCGCAGATGTTGGAGAAGAATCACAATCTTCGCACGATCGCCATCACCTGCGCCGAGGGCCAACCGCTGGAGCCGGCATGCAGCGTGACGCTGAAGCTTCTCGACGCCGACGAACAAAGCACGGTCATGACGAGATCGTTCACGTCGATGCTGCTCGCTCTGCAGTACCTCGCAGCCACCGTCTCCGGCAATGATGCCTTCCGCCGTGCGTTGATCGAACTCCCGCAGCAGGTCAAACCGCTTCTGCAAGACGTTCCGCAGCGTCTGCGGTTGTTTGCCGAGTCTCGCAGCTTCTCCGATTTTGTCTTCCTGGCGCAGGGCCCTCTGTTCGGCATCGCCTCAGAGTGCATGTTGAAGGTGACTGAATCCTCGTGCTCCTACGCGCAGGTATTTCACTCGCTCGAGTTCCGCCACGGTCCAAAATCTATCGCCGGTCCGGAAACACTGATCGCGTTTCTTATGTCGGAAACCTCCTACGACGCGGAGGTGGAGTTACTGGAAGAGATGAAAGCTCTCGGCGCAGCCACGATGGTGATTGCGAATCGCGTCGACAGCCGCGCCCAGCGTGCCTCCGATTTCGCCATCGAACTTGGCCTCCAATCGCCCGAGTACGCACGTATCGCGGCGTTTGCAATTTGGGGCCAACTATACGGCGTCTACTACGGCCTCAAGAAGGGCCTCAATCCCGACTCGCCGAAGAACCTGACGCGCGTGGTCGAACTGAAACCGGCCGTTAGCATTTAGCCAAAAGCGCCTCAAGGCCTGCTCCATGTCCAAGCTCGATATCGCGATCGCCGGGGAGATCAATCTTGACCTGATCCTCTACGGCCTGCCCGAGCAAATGCCGACGGAACGCGAACTGCTGGCCAGCGACTTTGCGATCACGTTGGGCAGTTCGTCGGCGATCCTGGCACATAATCTGGCCGCTCTTGGAACGTGCGTGGGCTTTGTCACCAAGGTGGGCAACGATTCTTTCGGAACCCTCGCCATGGAGCGACTGCGCGAGCGTGGCGTGGACCTTACCCGCATTGCGCACGGCGTCAAATCCGGCGTCACGCTGATTCTGCCGCACGGAGCACAGCGTCACATTCTCACCTATCCGGGCACCATCTCCGAGTTGCGCTTTGAGGATCTCGACCTCGATTACCTTGCGACCGCCCGCCACTTTCACATGTCGTCGCTATTCTTGCAGCGTGAACTGTTGCCACGTGTGCCTGAGCTTTTTCGGCGAATGAAATCTGCCGGCCTGACGACTTCGCTCGACACGAATGACGATCCTGACGACCGCTGGGACGGCACTCTGCTCGAAGAAATCCTGCCGCACGTGGACATTTTGCTGCCCAACGAGCGCGAAGCGATGAAGATGTCGCGGGCTGATGACGTGGAGACGGCGCTCTCGCGGCTCGCACAAAAAGTGAAAACTGTCGTAGTGAAGATGGGCGCCAGTGGCGCTGTCGCCATCTGCGGTGGGCAGCGGTTCGCCGCACCTGCCGCGCCGGTGACCGTCGTCGATCCGATTGGCGCCGGCGACAGCTTCGATGCCGGCTTTCTCCACCAATTTCTGCGGGGAGCGGATCTCACCTGCTGCCTAGCTTATGGAAACCTGTGCGGCGCCCTCTCTACGACAGCCTGCGGAGGCACGGAAGCGTTCCGCGACGACGCCCGGATGCGGGAATTTCTCCGGCAGCACAACCCGAAAAACCAAGGAACATAGCTAGGAGGCGCGGCATAAACATGGTGGGGATTGAGCGCAGGCTCCCTCAGGGGCTAAAGCCCGCGCCGTAACTGGCACTTAACGGCACAGCTGAAGCCGTGCCCTTCCCAAAACCGATTCAGGAGACAGCCTTTGGTTAGGAGTTTGAGCGAGAAACTAAGAAGATTTTGGGGTGGGAGACGGGAATTGAACCCGCAACCGTCGGAGCCACAGTCCGATGCTCTACCGATTGAGCTACTCCCACCGCAGACATCGATTATAGCAATTGCCAAGGCAGTCCTGCTCGCACTGACCGGGCAGGAAGGCTACCGTGGGCTGGGAGCTCTTCCTTCAAAGTGGCCGTAGACGAGGGTGACAGGGCGGCCGGAGGCATCACGCTCGATCTTGATTTGTTCCCAATAAGATCGATCGACTGTCCCTTAATCTTAGCGACCAGACTGGCAGGAGTCTGATGGTGCTGGAGAACATCAGCATAGTCGGGGAGAGAGTTGATGTCGGGCAAGCCAGAGCGCTCGGTGAGAAGATCGCGAATGGTTATTTTGTCCGCTCCTTCAATTCCCGGAACGAATTCGCCGACGTGCCCATCCAGTTTGATCGAGCCCTCATCCACAAGCCGCAAGATGGCGCCTGCCGTGAACTGCATCGACATAGAAGCAATGTGAAACCGGGTTGCAGGCGTATTCCGAACGCGATGCTCCCGGTCTGCGAAGCCATAGGCCTTCTCGAAAACAACTTTCCCGCTCTTCTCAACCAGGACCACTCCAGCAAAGTTTTCGCTGCGAACATACGGCCGAAGATAGGCATCGATAGCATTAGGATTTCTCTCCGCGACGCTGCCACGAGCGCACAAAGCAATACCGATTAGAATTGCCAGCCGACCGATGGACATAGGATTATGAAATTCTTTCCAGAGTCTACATGGTACTCAAGAGGCGGCTTCAGGAGTCTTTGAAACTGCCGAGAACTTGGTTGCCGAGGCCTGATATGATCGCTGGTTTTACGGAGCGGCTATGCGCAAGCTGATTCTCTCTTTCTGTCTCTTTGTGTTCTCAGCCACCACCGTGACCGCGCAGCAGTACGATCTCGTGCTCGAGGGCGGACGCGTCATGGACCCCGAGACCGGACTCGATGCCGTGCGCAACGTCGGCATCCGTGACGGCAAGATTGCCCGCATCTCGTCCGAGGCGCTCAGCGGGCGGCGCGTCATTTCTGCCCGCGGGCTGGTGGTCGCTCCCGGCTTCATTGATCTCCACCAGCACGGGCAGGAGCTTGAGAGTCAGCGTGTGAAGGCCCTGGACGGTGCAACCACGGCGCTGGAACTGGAAATCGGTGTTCCCGACGTCGGCCGGTTTTTGAAAGAGAAGGAAGGCCACTCGCTAATTCACTATGGCACATCGGCCAGCCACGTGGCGGCACGGGCCTTGGTATTTGGCACGCCATTGCCGGCTGGGCCCAGCAAAAACCAACCCGGCATTCCTGAAATCCTGCCCAAGAGCGGCCCTGCGACCGATCAACCCGCCACGCTCGAACAAATCGAGGTGATACGGGAGCAGCTGCGCGCGGAACTCGACGCGGGGGCCTTGGCGATTGGAATGGGCATTCAGTACACTCCTGGAGCAACGCGGCTGGAAGTGATTGACATGTTCCGCCTGGCTGCCGAGCGGAAGGTGCCAGTCTATACCCACATGCGCAGCTCGGGCCGCATCGAGCCCGGCTCCGCGATTGAGTCCGTCAGCGAAGTGATCGGAGCGGCCGCGGTCACGGGCGCGTCGCTGCACATCGTGCATATCAACAGCACCTGCGCGAGCGACGGACTTGAGTGTCTCTCCCTGGTCGAGGGGGCGCGGGCCCGCGGCCTCGATGTCACGACCGAGGCTTACCCCTACATCGCGGGCATGACCTCCATCAACTCGGCGCTGTTCAACCCGGGCTGGCAGAAGAAATTTGGCATCAGCTACGGCGAACTGGTGCTGCCGGAAACGGGCGAGCACCTCACCAAGGAGCGTTTCGACGAGCTGCATAATTCCAGTGCGACGCACTCGGTGCTAGTTTTCTCCAATACCCAAGAGATGGTGGACAAGGTAATCACCCACCCGCTGGTGATGATCGCCAGCGACGGCGCCGAAGGGCATCCCCGCAACGCCGGAACCTACTCGCGGGTGCTGGCACAATACGTCCGCGAAAAGGGGGCCCTCACGCTTATGGATGCCATCCGCAAGATGACTCTCATGCCGGCGCAGATGCTGGAGCGCTCCACGCCCGCGGGCCGGCAAAAAGGCAGACTGCAGGAGGGAGCCGACGCCGATATCGTGGTCTTCGATGCAGCGACCATCAGCGATCGCTCCACTTTCCAAAAACCGATGGAGCCGAGTGTAGGCGTGCACTATCTCGTGGTCGGAGGAACGGTATTAGTCGATGAAGGCAAGATTGTGCCCGAAGTGTTTCCGGGCCGGGCGCTGGTCGGGCCGGGAAAGCGGTGAGCAATCCGGTAGGACTGGAAGGGCTAGTCTCGAACGAAACGAGGGGAGCGATCCTTGCGACGAAGGTGCAACTACCAGGAGCGAGGCAAAGGTTATGAAACTCAGAAACAGCGTCTTAGGCTTGCTGGGCCTGTTGCTGGCGGGACCAGCTGTAGTCCGCGGGCAGACGGGCAATGTCGTCCACTACACCACGACCATCGACAATGTGAAGTACCTGTTCGCCACGGTCGAACCGGTGGCACGCTTGAAGTCGGGTGACATCCTTGACACCAACACGCTCGATTGCTTCGGGAACGCGCTCAAGAAGCCCGGAGACACACCCGGCATGTCCAAGGGCGACAATCCGCTGGCTGGGCCGTTTTTCGTCGAGGGTGCGGAGCCCGGGGACACGCTCGCCGTCAAGATTCTTGATCTTCAAGTCGACGGCGACACTGGGGTGGGCGCGTTGTCTCCCGGATTTGGGGCCATCAACGCAACGAATTACACGCCTATGCTGCATTCGCCGCTTCCCGAGCGGGTTTGGTTTTATCCTATCGATCGCGCCGCCAACGTGGCCATCTTCAAGGCACTGGATTCCGATTTTTCGGTGAAGATTCCCATGCATCCTTTCTTCGGCTGCATCGGAGTTGCGCCCGTCAACGGCGAGGCGCGCAGTTCAATCGTTCCCGCGGAATTCGGCGGCAATTTGGATTCGCCCGAGGCCAGTGTGGGCAACACCGTGTATTTTCCCGTGAACGTCAGGGGAGGACTCTTCTACATCGGCGACGGCCACGCCGCCATGGGCGATGGAGAAATCGCAGGCACCGCCATCGAGGTTCCGCTGAAGGCACGCGTGCAGTTGAGTGTGATCAAAGGGCGCACCATCGCCTGGCCCCAGTTCGAGAATGACAACGCCATCATGACGGTGGGCGCTTATCGTCCTCTGGATGATGCGGTGCGCATCGCTTTCACGGAACTCGTGCATTGGATCCACAAGGATTACGGTATGTCGGAACTCGATGCCTACGAACTGCTATCGAAGGTGGGGAGGGTTCACTTGAACGAGATGGTGGACCCGAATTATGTGGTGGTCGCCTCTATCGAGAAGAAATATCTGCCCGCCAAGAAGAAGTAGACCTTGCTACGACGATCGAAGGACGGGTGGAGAGCAGTCACTCCGAAGCGCGCGCTCAAGAAGTACCCGTTTAAATGGGGCTCACGAACGCGCATGTCGATCGCAAGTGGAACGACTACGGTCTGCCCACGCCCATGTACTGGAATCCCATGGCTCGCAGGCGCGACGAGTCGAGCAGATTCTTGGTATCGATGATGATCGGCCGTTTGACCAGGTGGCGGATCTTGGCGAAGTCCAGCGTCCGGAACTCCGGCCAGCCGGTGGCTACGACCAAGGCATCCACGCCCTCAGCGACCCCATAGGCCGATTCGCAGTACTTCACCGTGCCGTTGAGTTGCAGCCGCGCATCGGGAATCGCCACTGGATCGTAAGCCCGCACGCGCGCTCCACCAGCCAGCAGGTTCTGCGCCAGTTGAACGGAAGCCGATCCCGCCACGGAGTTGGTGTTCGGCTTGAATGCCAGCCCGAGAATGCCGACATCCTTGTTCTGCACGGTCTCGAGCGCCTTGGCAACTTTCTGCATCAGGCGGTCCGCCAGGTTCAGATTCACCTCGCGGGCGGCATTGAGTACTTTCAGGTCGACACGATTCTCGCGCGCCAGCCCCGTCAGGGACTCCATGTCCGTCTCGGCGAAAATTCCACCCATGCCAGCGCCCGGTTGCAGGCAGCGGGGCGCAATTTTCTTGTCCAGCCCCAAGGCAAGGGACAGGCTGACGGCGTCGGCGTTCACGTGCTCACACAGGCTGGCAATCTCGTTGATGAACGAAATCTTGGTCGCTACGAACGCTGTGGTCGCTTCGCGCGCCAGTTCCGCAGTCTCATAATTCGTGACCAGCACCGGAACCCCGCGCATCACCAGCGGATGAAAAATCTGTTTCAGGGAGGAAACGGCTTCGCTCGAAGGCGTTCCAAGAATGATCCGGTCGGGCCAGTTGAAGTCTTCCACCGCGCATCCGTTGGTGAAAAACATCGGCTGGCACACCAGCAGGCTTTTCAGCCCTTTCTCTTTGAGCGTCTTTTCAATCTTTGAAGTCGACCCTACGCGGACCGGCGTGACGATGGACAGGACCTGGAAGCGTCCCGCTGCGGCCGCCAAGCGAACGACCAACTCCTCCAGTCCCTGCGGGGAATCTTCGGCAAGGAAAATCACCTGGGCCCGATGTGCTAATTCCTCCGGATTCGCCGAATACACGAGCCGTCCGGAACGCACATTGCGACGGATTACTTCCTGAAGATTTTTTTCGAAAAAGGGAATGTTGCCCTTGGCAACTTCCATGATGCGCGTGCTGTCCGCATGACAACAGGAGACGGGCGTGCCGAAATCTGCGAGGCAGGCGGAGATGACTGTTGCGAGGTAGCCGGATCCATAAACCCCAATTTGCATATTCTCTCTTGTGATCGAACTTGCGATCAAACCCGCAGCCTGGGATCCGGCGCTCGGTTTGCAGCCCGTTAAATCTATGGTAATCCGACCATTGGGCTTGGCAACGGGTGGAAAGTACATGTACCGCCGGTCAGCCGAAACTGCCCGTTGGTTGCTGGTTTTCGGGGGGAATGTTGGAGCGGGGCTGGTGTCAGGTTTCAGGTCTTAGGTGTCAGGTCTCAGGAAAAGCCCTGCCTTGGGAAAACAGCACGCTTTCCTGAGACCTGACACCTAAGACCGGGCGCGTTGACCCATCTATGACTTTGAAGACAGTTGGCCGCGTCCCAAGGCCACCGCAGCGACATCCTGCCAAGTGCCGTCCTTCTCGCGGACGAACATCAACTCCTCGACGTGGACTTGGCGCTTGCCCGGAAACGTCGCCCAGCGTTCCCGCGCCACCGCGTACGCCGCGCGCGCCTGCTCATCCATTTCCGTCTTCATAATCGTGAGGTGCGGAATGTAGGGCCAATTTTCGTCGCAGCTCAGCCCGCGGCCACAGAGCTGATCGTGCAGCTCTCGCATCCGGTAAGCCGCGCGCCGCACTTGGATGAACACCGTCGGAGTCGTGGGCAGAAAGGTCTCCACATCTCCAAGTTCGACGTCGAACGGGATTACGCGGCTACAGGCCTCTTCCAGAAACTCCAGCGCGGCCGCTTCCGTTCCCGACAACTCCCGCGGAGGAAGAATGGTGAGATGGGCCTCCATGTGGGCCGTGGTGGGGTGGAGTTCCCGGCGCAGTTGTTCCACAAACTCGCCAACCGGATTCCGTACGTAGGTGACTAGGGCGTACCGTGAACTGGGCATGACTTCCAAAGGGGAAATTATAGCCCTAGGGTGGCATGCAAGGGCAGCCCACCTTTTGGGAGCCTTTCGACCGAGTCCCTACCTCCCGAGCATAAACCCATGCGTGCGCATATCGGCCCGGAAGGCTTCGAGTCCACTCTCCCGATGGCCCATCACAATTGTCGTAAATCCACTCTTCAACATGGCCGTGGCCAGCGCAAAAGACGACAGCCTTGAGCAAGAATCATGGTGTCGTTAATTGGAGCTTCCCCGATTCTGCCTGCGTTCTTTCATCTGCTCGCGCATTTGCTGCTCGACTTGAGCGTATTGCTTCCTTTGATCATCGTTGAGGATCGCCTTGATCTTTTTGTCGCTGTCGTCCAAGATGCTCTTCATCTTCCGCTTCTTCTGGAACTGCCTCATGGACGTATCGGACCTAAGCGTCTGTAGCTTTTGCCGCCGCTCCTCGATGATTGGTTTGATCCGAGCCTTTTGATTGTCCGACAGATTCAGCTTGGTTCCGAGCAAGTGAACCACCTCGTCAGGAGAAGGCATCTTCGTTGCGTTGGCGGATGATTCCTGGTCCTGGGCCGCCGCGGAAGATGCCATCCAAGTAAATCCCGCGACGAGAGTCAGGGTAAGAGCAAGTACAAGACATAACTTTGTCACAAGCGGGTTTGCAGCGATCAATATTCTGGAAACGTACTTCATAGTTCTTGCGACCTCCTCGGTCTATCGGTAATTGATTGGGTCCTTCGATTTTTCTAACACCACCCGGCAAAAAGAAACGTAAGGAAGTGTCGATTCCTGGCGCAAGGCGACGTCTCGCGATTGCGTAGAGGCAGAGTGTCAGGGAAATGCCGGGAGTGATAGCTCGACCTCCTTCCCGACATCTCCACAAGAATGCGAGCACCGGACGCCCGCTAAAACGGTTCGGCGTGAACAAGGCGCCAGTCCACGGTTGCATTCGAACCGGCGCCGAATTCATCGCAAGCGGCAATTCCGGAAACGAGAACGCCAATTAGCGGTTGCGGGTACGCGTTCTGGTAACAGTTCCACCCCGAGGACCGGTGCGCGTCGCGGTGACATTGCCCGTGCCACGCCCAGTCACGCTGCGGGTGGCGGTATTCCCATTGGGACCCGTGACGGTGGAGTTCACGTTCCCGCCACCACGCGTGGTGGAACGTGTGACGCTATTGCCGTTCGGCCCGGTCACAGTGGCGTTCACATTCCCAGTACCCCGGCCGGTCACCGTGCGTGTTGCGGTATTCCCGTTCGGGCCAGTGATGGTAGAACTCACGTTTCCACTGCCGCGTGTAGTCGAACGCGTGACGCTATTGCCGTTTGGTCCAGTTACGGTAGCGTTCACATCCCCCGTACCTCTTCCGGTCACGGTGCGAGTAGCGGTGTTTCCGTTGGGACCCGTCACCGTGGTGTTGACATTGCCGCCATCACGAGTGGTTGTCTTCGTGGCAGTCTGACCATCCGGTCCCGTGACCGTCTTGGTAGACGTGATTTGCGCGACTGCTGTGCTATACGAGACCAGCAGAACCACTGCCGGCAGGATCCATGTGCGTGTTTTCATAAAATCGCTCCTTCGCAGTTCTTATTCGATTGGGCGGCTCGGCCGCTCGCTAGCTACAAACACATTGTTAGCAGAGAGTTGTGCAATGAAGTGTAAGGAAGTGTCCGGAGGGCCAAGTCTGCCCGCTTGCAACATTCAAACGGGGGTGACGAAGGTAACCCTGACACTTCCATACACTTCGGACCCTCGCTCCGTGTTATTTCCAATGTAGTGAGTTGTGAAGTTGAACGAAAAACGCACATTGGGAGGAACATCATGAAGAACAGTTTGGTTATCGCCGCATTGGCGGGCGCACTCGCGCTCGCAGCATTGGCACCAGCCATCGCGCAACAACGGAGCGGGTGGTTGCAGAAGAGACGCGCCGGTTTATTCGTGCAGCATATCGTGAACGACCTGAACCTGACCACCGATCAGAGAGCACAGATCAAAGCGATTCTGCAAAGGGAACGGCCAGCGATTGTTGCGATCATGCAGAAATCTGAAGAGCAAAATGCGCAGTTGCGAGCCCGTGGATCTCTTGACGAAGCGTTCGTGCGCTCCATTGCCCAACAAGAAGCCGGAACTATGGCCGAAGGAATCGTCGAAAGAGAGCAGGTCCGCGCCCAGATTCTCGCGATGCTGACGCCGGAGCAACAGCGGAAGTTCAATCAGTTAGCTGCCGAGTTACGCTCCGCCGTGCAGGACCGGATCGCAAATCTCGGGGACCAGTTGTAGCCGCAGATCCCGTGGCGATGGGTCGCAGTCTCTCAACTTCGATGGAAATAACGTGTGGTCCTAGCGACTTACATTTCGCAGGAGGCTTGAGTGTCGGATAAGCTATTGCGCGACGCTCCGCTTGCCCAAACATCGCGGCTCCATCAGGACGCCTGTGTTGCTTGCCAGGAGAGCGACGAGGAAGGTATGCAACTTGTTCCCGTGTTGCTCGTGGATGACGACGTCGAGTTGTGTTCAGCGTTGAAACGTCTGCTGGCGATGGACGGCTTCGAGGTCACGGCCGTCCATGACGCCGATTCGGGTGTCCGGCAAGCACTAAAGGAAGAGTACGAACTCGTCATTTTAGACGTGATGCTGCCCGGAGGAGATGGCCGCAAGGTCCTCCGCCGGATTCGCGTGTGTTCCCGTGTCCCGGTCATCATGCTGACCGCGCGCGGCGATGAAGCAGACCGCATCGCGGGACTCGAAGCCGGCGCGGATGACTACCTTCCCAAACCGTTCAATACGCGAGAACTGGTAGCCCGTATGCGTGCCGTTCTCCGGCGTAGAACAGAGTCTGCATCGCCCGAAATCTTCCGGATCGGAGACCTTGAGATCCACCAAAACAGCCGCAGAGTGCTGCGCGGTGGCGAGGACGTTGATCTCACCGGCGCGGAGTTCGATGTTCTTCTTCTCCTCGTCCGTTCGGCAGGCAAGGTCCTGTCTCGCGATGAAATCGCGGAGGTGGCGCTCGGACGGCCGGTGGGCATGCTGGATCGCAGCATCGACAATCACATCAGTAACCTCCGGAAGAAACTGGGCAACCAGGTCGGTGAAGTAGAACGCATCCGGAACGTGCGCGGTACGGGATATGCCTATACCGGCGAGATCGACTGGGGTGCTCGGTGATCCGCAGCATTTACACGAAGATTTTTCTCTGGTTCTGGGTCGCTGCAATCGGTGCGACAGCAACCGTAATGCTCGTCAGCATCCTGAGCGGTTCCCAACCAATCGGGCAGCGCTGGATGTCGTTGGCCATCGGGACGTATGCGCGCGGCGCGGTTGATATCTATTTGCAGGGCGGCAAACCAGCTCTCGAGCGATATATGAGCGAAGTCGAGAGTTCCCAAGGAATCCGCGCGGCTCTGCTCGACCCACAGGGCCAGGACATTCTCGGAAAAGGGCTGCCGCCGGAAACCGCAGACGTTCTTCGCGCAGTCCAGGAGTCGGAGAAAACTCAATTGGTCGCGGGCATTCCTTGGCGCGGGGCAACGCGGGTCTCAACTCCTCAAGGCAGTTTTGTGCTCGTCGCGCAAGTGCGCCCGTGGAGGTTATTTGGAAATTCCACTCCTTTCGGAGGATTTGGGTTGAAGCTCTGTGTTGCCTTACTGTCGACAGGATTGCTCTGTGCCATTCTCGCCCGCCACATTGCCGCTCCCATTCGCGCGCTTCAGATTGCTGCAAAACGTATCGCAGACGGAGATCTCTCCGTCCGCGCCCTGCCGGCGATTGCTCCCAGAAATGATGAACTTGCCGATCTCGCGCGGGACTTCGACCGGATGGCCGAGCGTATCCAGGCGCTCTTGCAGAAACAACAGGAGCTTCTGGGAGATATTTCGCATGAACTGCGTTCGCCACTTACTCGCTTGAATGTTTCCCTTGAACTCTTGCGCCACGGGGAGATGGACGCTGTCGAACGCATGCAAACCGATCTCAGTCGTCTGGACATCTTGATTGGACAGATCCTCACGTTGACTCGCCTCCAGGTGCACGAGGGTCAGAAGATTGTCACCACTGTGAACCTGCGCTCCATTGTTGAGGGCGTGGCGGAAGATGCAAGTTTCGAGGGCAAGAAAGAAGGAAAGTCTGTTGTCGTCGCGCAAGCTGACGACTGCTGGCTGACCGGGGACCCAGCCCTATTGAGAAGTTGCGTCGAAAACCTGGTGCGGAACGCGGTCCGCTATACCAGGCCGCAGACTGGAGTCATCATTGCTCTGACCAGGGTAGATCGGGTGGGCGCGGTCTCGGCCCGACTCCTGGTTGCCGACCACGGCAACGGCGTTCCACCTGAATCCTTGTCTCGGCTATTTGAGCCCTTCTATCGTGTTTCCGAGTCGCGCGATCTAGGAACAGGAGGTTATGGCCTTGGCCTGGCAATCGCGCAACGTGTAGCACTTCTACATGGAGGCAAAATCACAGCGCAGAACCGGGATGGTGGTGGACTAGAGATGGAGATTCAGCTGCCCCTGAAAGAATCCGCGTTTCCTACGAGGACATAACTATTGAGCCGGCCGGGGTGAACCACCAGGTTAGGTCTTCAAGAAGTATTCTCCAATGAAGCTGCGGATGAAGCATGAGGCTTTATTCCAGCTGAATCGGCAGATAAACGAGCAGCACATCAGTTTTTACACAGCGAGGGTAAACTGATGGGGTTTTGGCCCAGTTTTGGTACAGTTTGCACCAAGAGCGGGGCCTAGCGAGAGAGCCCGCCGTGGTGCCGTTCGCGGAAGTGATTTAGAATCAGTGGAGCAATAGAGTCGGGGCGTAGCGCAGCCTGGTAGCGCACCTGCCTTGGGCGCACACACGCCCGCTCTAAACACTCTCCTCGTTCTGGCGACTTCTAATGAAAACAATAACTTGGGGAGTCTGCTTTTCGCTCAAGACATGGTCCAGAGTCCGAGAAAAGTCTACGTTTCAACACTTGCCGAGTACGATTCCTCCGGGCCACGCTTCCGACCGAACCCCCAGAACTTGATGGCGGCGCCACCGAGCACCATATTGCGAGCACTCAGATCCATTCCGAAGGCTTGGCTGCAGAGCGGTGCAAAGTAGTCCTGGTATCGATCAGTCTCGAGCAGAAGTGGAAAATCAGAGCCGCACATGCATCGCTCCGGCCCGAACTGTTTGAGAACGGAGTCAATCAACGACCACGTATCTTCATGAGGTGGTGGCGTCTCCGAGTAGTAGTGCAGACCGGAGATGCCAACTGAAATCTGAGGGTACGATGAGAGCGTAGAGAGTGTTTCCTTCCACCGCAGCGCAGGGGCTCGGTTGACTTCCGGCCAACCCAGGTGTGGAACAAAAATCCGTAAGCTGGGAAAGCGCTCGGCGATGGACACGAGTTTCTTTAGGTGGGGGCTAATGCCCTGAGGTAAGTGAGTCAGCAGGACCCCGTTCGCATCGGCCAACGCCCCCACGCTGCCCCACTCTGCTAGAAAACCCGCGGTTGCTCGGATACCAGACAGCCCGCCGCGCTCTACAAGCTCCGAGATCCGGCGCGGCCCGTCGGCGGAGTGGGTATCCACCATTCCGACCGCCTTGAATCGACCGGCGTATAGCGTCAATGCTTCGAACAGATGTCCGTTGTCGAGGTCGTCGAGTGGCTGTACCAACACGGCCGCGTCGATGCCTGCTCGGTCCATCTCTTCGACCAACCGTTCGACCGGCTGATACTTGCGGCGACTCACGTGCGCGTAGCAATCGACAATCTTGCCTTCATCTGCTCGGGGCGTCGTCGGAATGGTGGCTCCCCATTTTGTCTTCACCGTCGGCTCGCTCCAATTGCTTCGGACTCTACTCGGGCCTTCCACTTCCGGTGCATGATCGAGCGGTAGGGACGGGAGTCGTGAACGCACGTTACGCTGGATTACGATTTTTCTTATGCGTGTGCTCGGACACGCACACCCATAATCTTCGGGCACCGACCGGCGAGAGGCGTATTCAAAGATTGTGGACCCGCGTTGGCGCTCGAAAGTGTTTTCCCCGATTGACGCTAGTTCTCCGCCTACCAAGCACGCAATTTCATGGGAGAAAACTCAGCTGGGTCTGCATCGCCGACGTTATTGTGGCGTCCCAATGGACTAGCCTCCGGAGGGCACGCCAATAGGTTGTCGCGTCAGTTCGCCATCTACCATTCGCCAAATTGCGAGAGGGTTCGTATCTCGCAATTCCTCGGAGAGCACGGCGTCGGGAAAGCCCTGATAGCACACCGGTCGCACCCACCGAAAGATGGCCTGGCTCCCCACGGAAGTGGATCGTCCGTCGGACGTGGACGGAACGGGCCCGCCATGTACCATCGCATGGCAGACTTCCACGCCCGTCGGAAAGCCATTGAACACCACCCTGCCAACCTTGTTCTCAAGAACCGCAATCAGGTCCGGAAACTCGCGCAGGTCCTGCTCGGTCCCGTGAATGGTGGCGGTGAGATGGCCTTCCAGGCTTCGTGCAATTTCCATCAGTTCGGCGCAGTTTGAGTACCGTACCAACTGGGTGGCAGGACCGAACATTTCGTCGGCCAGTACCGGATTCGCCAGGAATGACGTCGCGTCGGTCTCAAAGAGCGCCGCCCCCACCGAGAACTCCGCAGATGGCTGGGTCTCGGCAAGCAGTCGCACGGCTGGGTCCTTCTTCCGGCTTGCAAGCACCGAACGATACGACGAGGTTATTCCGGCATTCAGCATGGTGAATTGCGGCACGCTCGGCAGCGCTTGCCGCAGCTTCTCGGTGAATGCCACAGCGTCGGCATTGTCCCCGAAGAAAACCATCCCCGGTTTGGTGCAGAACTGTCCGGCCCCCAGCGTGAACGAACCGTGCAGGCCCGCCGCGATCTGCTCGCCGCGTTCGCGCATAGCACCCGGAAGAATGAACACCGGGTTAGTACTGCTCATTTCAGCAAACACTTGGATTGGCTCGGGTCGCGCCGCCGCAAGGTACATCAGCGCTCTTCCGCCGCGGCGGGATCCGGTGAAGCCCACTGCCTTCACCAGCGGGTTCTGCGCCAGCGCGGTGCCGACTTGCGTGCCGCTGCCAAACAAAAGCGAAAAGACACCCTCCGGCAGACCACATTCACGCACACTCTCCTGCACGGCACGACCAACAATTTCACTTGTACCTGGATGCGAGTGATGTGCCTTCACGATGACGGGATTGCCAGCGGCCAGTGCGGAAGCTGTGTCTCCGCCCGCCACGGAGAACGCCAAAGGGAAATTGCTGGCGCCGAACACGACCACCGGGCCAATCGGGCGGAGCATTGAGCGAATATCAGGCTTAGGTATGGGTTTTCGTTCTGGATCGGCGGTATCGATGCGTGCGGCAGTCCACGAACCTTCTTCCACGACTTGGGCGAATAGGCGGAGCTGTGCGCAAGTGCGCGCTGTTTCGCCCTGCAAACGGACCTTGGGGAGGGCCGTTTCCTGTTCTGCTCGTTCGATGACTTGGTCAGCCATGGACTCAATTTTCGCCGCGATCTTGCGCAGGAGCGCACCCTTGTCGTGGCCCGAGCACCTACCGTACGTGGCAAAAGCTTCGTGCGCCAGACGAGCCGCAAGCGTCACTTCTTCGAATGTAGCGGAGACAAAATCGGGCAGCAGTTGTGTTCCGTCCCACGGCCTTGTGGCGCGGAACACTTCCCCGGTCGTGCCACCCTCCTGAAAACCGATGATTGACCGCCCTGAAATTCTCATAAGCATCTTGTTGCTTTTAGTACTCGCCTGGGGCTGTGAATCAGAGCGAACCTCTGCTCTCGTAAGCCCTCGCTATTTGACGCGCGGTACCTAGGCCATCGATCCCAAGTTCTACCGTGTCACCGGGCTTAAGATATCTAGGCGGCTTGAGTCCAAGGCCTACGCCCGCTGGTGTCCCCGTGGAGATCACATCACCGGGAACCAAGGTCATGAACTGACTCAGGTAACTAACGAGGTACGGAATGTTACAAACTAGGTCTGAGGTGTTGGAGTCCTGCAGAGTCTCGCCGTTCACTGTGAGCCACAAACGCAAATTGTGGGGATCTGGAATTTCGTCAGTGGTCGCGAGAAACGGCCCGAGTGGGGCAAACGTGTCGCAGCTCTTGCCCTTCACCCATTGCCCACCTCGGTCAAATTGGAACTCGCGTTCGCTATAGTCGTTGTGCAGGCAGTAACCAGCGACGAACTCCATGGCTTCGTCCTGGGTAACATAAGTCGCCCGCTTGCCTATAACAACTGCCAGCTCTACTTCCCAATCGGTCTTCTGGGAGCCCTTCGGGATGATCAGGTCATCGTTTGGGCCGCACAGAGAAGAGGTTGCTTTGAAAAATACCACCGGTTCCTTTGGTATTTCCATACCTGACTCGGCCGCGTGCCTTGCATAGTTGAGTCCGATGCAGATGATCTTGGACGGCCGGACAACGCAAGGGCCCGTCCGAACGGCCGCCCCCACGACTGGGCATCGATCGCCGTGCGATTGCAGCCAGCGTTGGAGGCGACTCAGCCCGTCCGTGGCGAAGAATTTCTCCCCGTAATCCTCACCAAAGCCGGAAACATCAACTCTTCTTCCATCCTTCAGGATGACCCCCGGCTTCTCGTCATCGATCGTCCCAAATCGAAATAGTTTCATGGTTTGTTGTCCATCTCATATTCTCCCGAGAGCGCGCGTCGGCATTCTCACCCGCCCTCGCATGCCACAATCAAGTGCGGCCCTCCGACCGATCGTCGTCTTTCGTTGCCCTGCATCGCACGACGTTCGACACAGTCCTGCATGCTTCTTCAGTTCGCCGATTTCCTTACAGCTCATCCAGCGGGAAGATTGGTCTTTGGACCTTCAAGTATCCAAGGGTTTTGAGATTACTGGAACATGGCCCCGGAGTATCCACGCTGTAACTCGCCACCGTGATCGGATCGTAGGCCCGCCGATGAGCAACAGCAGCTTTGACCACGATGACGAACTGCTCTTCGGGGTTGATACCCTGGCTTCGAAGTTGCCCTAAGTCGAACGGCGGAGTTTTTCGACTAGTCAGCAGGATGGTGGTGCGGTTATGCCGGACAACCGCGCATGGCCCCATGTCAATCCGCGACCCAAACATCGAAGCAAGATGACTCTGTGCGTCTTCAAGATCGAACTTCCCGTCGCTTCTTGAGACGAATTCGACTTCTAGGGACAGGGGACCTGGACCCGATCGCCAGCCTTTTCCTCCGATCGTCAGGGCAACGCGCTCTCCGATAGACCGTGATCCAAGCACAGCCACGGACTCGGGATCGTTAATGATCGCTGCCGAGTTCGGGACGCGGTGATCGATCAGCGCCTTCAGCAACCCCACACAATCGCCAGGCGCCCCGGCGCCGATGTTGTCCGAGGGCTCAGTAAGGACTATGGGACCCCGGTTATGCCGCAGCAGGCTTTCGATTGCCGTCTCGATTGATAGGTCGGCAGCGCACCCAAGCGCTTTATTGCCCAGTGCGAGGCTACTCAAGCGACTTAGTTGCGCCCGGGCTTCTTCTGGATCGCCCAGCGTGACGGCAGTGAAACTCAAGCCCGTTTCCAGCATCTCGGCGAAAGCAAAACCGCCAAGGACATTTACCGCCAGGATGTCGTCCCTTTCACTTTCAATCTGCCTGGCCAACGATTCCAGAGAGTACATCGGTTCGGTAGCAGTGGCTGTCCCAGTTGGCGGCCACATAATCGGCGGGTGCTCCCACACTGTCTTCGGCCGTTCTCCCCCGCTTATAACTCGGTCGAATAAACGTGCCGCGCGCGTCGCGCTTGCTTTCGCATCGGTATGAGGGTTCTCACGATATGCGACCAGTCCATCGCTGAGCCTCGCCATCCTGGCAGTGACGTTCGCATGCAAATCGAGAACACCCCAGATCGGAATCCGATCGCCACCAGGAAGGCTCCGAATGCGCGCCAGTATCTCTCCCTCAACGTCGTCGACGGACTCCGAGACCATCGCACCGTGAAGAACCATGAATACGCCGTCCGCGCGCTGCATTGTTGCGGGCGACACCACATCGGTAAAGCTCTTCCAAAAGTAGTCGACAACTTTGTCGTCGACGACCGGGCCCGGCATCGCACGCATATCAATCACCGGAAGTACATCCCAGTGCAGATCGCTTGCCTGTTCAATGACACCGGCTAGCGGCGAGCTATCTCCTGCCGCGCCGAGCAGTTCCTTCCCGCGCAAAATAGCGAATTCTGAAAGTTGAGTTTTGCCTTCCAGAAACGTATTCGTCTCGTGGAACATTCCGGCGATTACGATGCGTTTCATCTCAATTGAGAGTCGCGGGGCGCAATCCGCCCCGCGAATGTACCTGACACACAGC
>JAIQFA010000029.1 GCA_020073525.1 Terriglobia bacterium | reverse complement strand
ATCGCCGCCAACTGGAAGATGTACAAGACGCCCGACCAGGCCCGGGACTTCTTCCGCGATTTCCTACCGATGGTCGAAGGCCATGATCGCGACGAGATCGTCGTCTGCCCGAATTATCTTGCACTTGACGCCTGCGTCAATGCCGCCAAGGGTTCGAACGTCGCCATTGGAGCTCAAGATCTCCACTGGGAAAAGGAAGGCGCTTACACCGGCGAAATCTGCACCAGCATGTTGCTGGCCGTCGGTGCTACCCACGTCATCATCGGACACTCCGAACGCCGCCAGTACTTCGGTGAGACCGACGACACCGTCAACCTCAAGCTCAAGTCCGCGATAGAAGCCGGACTCATCCCCATCGTCTGCGTAGGAGAAGTCCTCGAGGAACGCGAAGCCGGACTCACTGACGACGTTCTGCGCCGCCAGTGTCTGCGCGCCTTCAACAAAGTGTCGGCCAAGAAAGCCGTCAACCTCGTCGTCGCCTACGAGCCAGTCTGGGCCATCGGTACCGGGAAGACCGCCACTCCCCAGATGGCTGGCGACGCCCACGCGATCATCCGGGGCGGGGCTGCCGATTCCTTCGGCCAGGAATTCGCCGACAAACTGCGCATTCTCTACGGCGGCTCCGTCAAGCCCGAGAATGCCCACAGCTTGATGTCGGAAGAAGAAATCGATGGCGCTTTGGTAGGTGGAGCGTCGCTTGATCCGAAATCGTTCGCGGCGATCGTGAAGTACTAGTGGCTCGTGTGGGGACGGGCGCCTCGCCCGTCCACGCCGAGCTCGGCAGATATGGGCTGTGTTTACCGGCTCATACATTCGCGGGAACCTGGCGTGATCTAGATCACAGCCTCAAGTCCGCCACTTCCGCTACAGTATCTTCACGCATGGGCGGATTCTCCATTCTCACCAACCGCAAACGCGCCGTCGTCGCATTGGTGCACTCCGTCGTGTTTCTCCTGATCGCTGCCCGGCAGATGGTTGCGGCCAATCCCGCCGCCGGCATCTGGATGCCATCCACGGTACCCCGCGGCACGTGGATTCTCTGCGCTATCTTTACCATAGTCTCTACCATCCTTTTGTGGCTCTTCGTCATTTCCCGAGGAATGATGGAGAAGTTCTATTTCGGACTCTGCACCGTCAGCGCCACTTCGGGCCTGCTTCGTACTGCCTTCGGCGACCATGCGTTTCATGCCGGCCTCTACATCAGGGTTGTGATGCTGGTCAGCGCGGTTCTGGTCGGACTGCTGATCGTCCGCACCCACTCGGAGTACGCCGAAAGTAGATCTTAGCCGCTGTTCTCGCAACCTCTGCAGCAAAGCGAACCCCTATTTCTGTGCCGGTACCGCAATCTCCTTCTGGTACGCGGCACTGAGTGTGCCTTTGCTCTTGGCAATTGGCAGCAGGGTTGGATAGAACTGGACAAACGTAGTATCCACCGCCGCATGTGCAGCGTGGCAGCTATAGCAGTCGGCGGATGCTGGAATCATCTTCGCGGTTTTGCCGCCATCAAAACCAAAGAACGCCCATTTTCCCGGAAAACGCGCCTCGTCCTTCACGTGCACCTCGACCGCCATGACCTCGGCACCCTGGTAGTTCCCCGCCTGGTTAATCGAGCCCTTGCTCTCGGCACCACGTGCTTCGATCAAGAGCACCGTTTTGTCAGGCCACGTGCCCGTCTCCACAAATGCCTTATACGCCTCGGGGTTCACAAAGACGTTGTCGAACATATGGTGGCCCATCCGCATGGCTGGGTTGTAACTCATATCGAACCCGGTGGTCAGGTACACCCAATCCCGATAGTGCTCGGGAAACTTGAGCTGGGAGTCGCTGGTATATTCCGGACCCGAACTCGGCGGCGTTGCAAATTGGCGGAAAGCGGCCGAGAACAATAGAACCATCCCAGCGAGTAGCACGGTTGTCGTTTTGTTCATCATGCGCGAGAGTATCACGCACTGCTCTTCAGACGGCCAGACCGCTCGCTGCATGGGACAGGCGATTGGCTGCATCGTTCGCCCCTCAGTTCGCAAGCGCAGACATTCACTACGCGTTATGTCAAAACTGGTAAGACGGCGGCGTGATGCCTTTGTCGCGAAGATAGACCTCCGCCTGGCCGCGGTGGTGCGCAACGTGCACGTACATAGCGAGCAGCACTTCCCGCCCTGGCATCCGGCCGTCAGGCGAGTTGTGGGTTTTGCCGATCTGTTCGTCAGTCAGGTTCTGGATCACGGCAGAGCAATACTCAAACGAACTGCTCAGACGTTTGACAATACCGTCTTTGTTGGAGGGTGTGGGCATAGCAGGAGGGCTGACATCCTTCAATCCGGCACAGAATTGATAGTTGGTGGTCGCGATGTGCGACATCACTTCCCCGAAGCTCATGGAGCCGGGGTCGGGGCGGAAAGCATATTGTTCAGGAGGCATGGCCTCGGCTACGGCGACCGAGAGTTTGCTCAGAGCGCCAAAGTGCTGGGAATAATCCGTGGCAGATCCCACCGAGGCGCCGACGGCGTAGACAAAGGAAAGGGTGAACCCAAGCAGAACAGTAACGGTCACAGCGGGACGAGATATCATGCAACCTCCTTTGCCGCGACCGAAACCGTGGACATGGTCTGAGTCGGACCGCTCTGTCATTGTTCGGCCGTGCAACTGAATTTTGGCGAGCGATTGGGCAGTATCAACTGGACGGTCCGCCGGTACCAGACCGCTCACTGCATCAGGCAGGCGATTGGCTGCATTGTTGGCTTCTCCGGAAGAGTCGTAGAATACATTCTCCCTATGGACGCGCCGGGCACACGCCTCGAGTCTCCACGACGGCCGTTGCCGCGATGGCTGTGGATTGCGGCCATCTGGTCCGGCGTCGGGCTGTTCGATGCGACTCAGAACGTCTTTGTCATGCGGGCGGAAGGCATGCACCACGCGTGGACCCGCCTCTTCGCGACCCTGCTGCTTTCGTGGCTGCCATGGGCACTGGCGACGCCGTTTGTGCTAGGCCTAAGCCGCCGATACCCTCCGGCGCGGTGGAAACGCTTCTCCACCTGGGGCATGCACCTGGCCGCCTTCGCCACCATCGGCATGTCTTTCGCCGCTTGGTCCGCCGTGCTGGAGGCGTTCCTCAACCCATGGGCCCTTGTCCCGGGCCCGGACCCGCTCGCGACCCTCTGGTTAAACAAGTTCTATAACGGGCTGCTCTCGTTCGTGATCTTGTACTGCGCCATTTTGCTGGTCGGGTACATGCTGGATTCCCAAGAGCGATTAGCCTTTCAGCAAACCGAGACGGCGCGTCTCAACGAACAACTCACGAAGGCACAGCTTCACGCCCTGCGCAGACAAATCGAGCCTCACTTTTTGTTCAATACGCTTCATGCCATCGCTGGCCTGGTACGCGAGCAAAGAAACAACGCAGCCGTGACCATGATTGCCGGCCTGAGCGACTGTCTGCGCCGGGTCATGGAGGATTCCAACCGACAACAGGTGCCGCTGGGAGAGGAATTGGAGTTCGTGCAGAAGTATCTCGACATTCAAAAAGTCCGCTTTGCTGAGCGCCTTCAGGTAAGCGTCCATGTCCCGTCCGAACTCTTCCCTGCCCAGTTTCCCAGCCTGATTCTGCAGCCGGTGGTTGAAAACGCGGTCAAACATGGAATCACGAAGCGGGTGCAGGGGGGCGCGATCCGGATTGCCGGATTTCGCACCAACGGCACACTCACGCTCAGCGTCTATAACGACGGTCCCGGTCTGCCGGCGGGCTGGGAAACTACAAATTCCGGCATTGGCATCGCCAACGTGCGCACCCGCCTGCAAGGCCTCTACGGAGATCAGTTCGAATTCACGATGAAGAATCAGAACCCGGACGGCGTGGAGGTTTCGGTTTCCGTACCCTTCGTTTCCCTGCCCGTCCCTGCAGCCTTCGAGGAGTAATTCGTGCGCTCGGAAGAACTGCCCACAAAAATCCGTGCGCTCGTCGTGGACGACGAACCCTTGGCGCGCAGCAACCTCGCCGTCCTGCTGCGGCGTGATCCGGAAATTGAAATCCTCCGTGAATGCGCGTCCGGCGCAGAGGCGCTGGCAGAGATTCGCAGTGCCAAGCCGGACCTGGTCTTCCTCGATGTGCAGATGGCGGAATGCGATGGCTTCGACGTTCTCGAAATGCTCGGCGGAGATCTGCCTCCCGCCGTCATCTTTGTGACCGCGTACGACCAATATGCGGTGCGGGCTTTCGAGGCTGGAGCGCTCGATTACCTGCTGAAGCCGTTCGATAACGCCCGCTTCGATCGCGCCCTAGAACGCGCGAAACAGAAAATCACGCACGGCAGAGAAATACCGAGAAGACCGGAGCGTTTCGCCATCAAGAGCACCGGACAGGTCTCGTTCGTCAAGATCTCAGAGATTGATTGGATCGAGGCTGCCGACTACTACGCCTGCCTGCACGCAGGTACTAAAAGCCACTTGTTGCGTCGCAGCATGTCCGAACTCGAGCACGAACTGGATCCGGCTATCTTCCGCCGCATCCATCGTTCGACGATCGTCAACCTCGATCGCGTTCGAGGACTGAAACTCGGTGAGGACGGCGAATACGAGGTGTTGCTCGACAATGGAATCAGACTTCCGTTGAGCCGTCGTTACCGCAAACCATTGCAATCTCGCCTGGGCATTCGCGATTCGCACTCCTGATGCACTTCCCGCCGACTCGTGCTATCATCCCGCCCGACCGTTTGGAGGAGGCTCCATGAAACCGACCTTTCTCGTTTTTGCTCTCAGCGTGGCTTTGCTCTTTGCAGCGCAGCCGATGCATGCTCAGAATGCCTTTGCTCCCGATCAAGTGAAGTTCGGACCTGCGCCGCCTTTCCTGCCGCCAGGCGCGCAGTTGGCTGTGCTGGAAGGCGATCCGATGGGCTCCTCTGGCGATTTCACCATTCGTCTCAAGATGCCAGATGGCTACAAGGTCGCACCCCACACCCACCCCAATCGTGAGAACGTCACTGTCCTTTCAGGAACGTTGAAAGTAGGTATGGGCGATCAGTTCGACGGCGCCAAGATGATGAGCTTTGCAGCGGGCAGTTTCGCCTACCTGGATCCGAGCATGCATCACTACGCGATGGCCTCGGGCGAAACGATAATTCAAATCCACGGCATGTCGCCGGTGAAGTTCAACTATATCAACCCGAGCGACGATCCTAGTGGGAAGAAATAGAAGCTAGGAGCGGATACCTACGTGTTGAAGAACGTTCTGCCTTCACAACTCCCCCGGCGGCGCGCTCGCTCCAGATTCGGCTGCATGGGGAGCCTCGTAATCTTTTTCGTGGTGGGCTGCACGCTCATCCTTCTCATCGACGCAGTTTTCCCTGGGCATTTTTTCTCGGTGGACACTTCCATCCGTTGGCGTACTGGCAGGGCTGGGGCCGCATGAGGTCTGCCACGGCCGGGGACTATGTTCTCTTCGTGCGGATGTTTCCCGCTCCCGACAGCTATCCCTACCAAAGCCGCCACTTTACGGGAATCGCCTATCTCTGCACGCCCAAAGGTCAACGTTTTCGGCTCCACATGGGAGGGGACATGCCCAAGCATCCGGCGGCATCAACACTGTTGGCAGGCCGATGCACTTGTACATGTTTTACTGGCCTATTCTGTATCCACAGTTCTCAACCGAGCGCCGCCCGCGCCTGGACTTTCACGGAACCTGGGGAGATTCCGAACTCCTCATGGATGATCGCAAGAGTTAGTCCACCGCGTTCCTGCCGGACGGCACCCTGGACACTTCCACCGCCCGCAATCAGCCTCCCGGAAACGAGGACATTCCGGTCACGCTCCGAGAAGGCAGCTATTCCGACTACGACTCCGCCTGTCCAGCGCCGAAACAGTAGGGCGGGGCAGAGCATTCTCGGGTCTTAAATGACTGCGATATACCGCCCGTCTGACCCTTCTCTGGTGTGTATACATGTGTATTTCTATGTTGACTGGTGTGTACAAACGAAATTGTGGGCGTTCATGGAACTCTGGTACGGGGCCTTTGGGTAAGGTCGGGCAAAGCAAACACCAGTCTCCCGGTTATCGAGGAGGTGATCGGCGGTTCTTCTGGGCTCTGATCCAAAAAAGCCGATTTATTTCTGCGAGGTAAGAATCGAATGCCAACACGGTTCGGTATGCGTCAAAACAACCACTTCACGGGTCCACCAGATCCATTCGCTGAAACGTGGCCGGGCTTTGTGACTCAACCGGGAACAGGCCGCCTTCCTTCGAGGAAAAGAAGATGCGGGCCGGATCCTCCTCAAACGGATCTTTGGGCAGGAAAACCTTTTGCGCCCCGAAGCTCAACCCGATTTCCTGGCCCAGCGCAAAATTCTGGCGCGCGAAGAAGGTTGCCGGCACAACGACATCGCCAGAAAAACCAGTCGCCGTTTTCTTCCAGGTTGCACGAATCTCCTGGTTGTAGTCGTGTGGACGGGAACGTAAGGGGAAGAAGTCCTCGTTGCAGTAGACACTGGGCTTCACATCGGCGAAATTTCCAGGACTCAGATAGAGGTCGAATACGCCAGTTGGCCTTCCGGGCTTCATGGCAATGGGTAATATCGTGTCAACGATCAGGCGGAACGCGTCTCCGTTCTGCACTCCTCTTCCCCAGAAGGGCTGGTAAAGCTGAGGATCGGTGACATCAACCCCAAAGTAAAGATTCTCTTCGTCCCAAGCTAACGCGACCCGAGCGGAAAACTGCGACGGTCCTTTCCAAAGGTCTTTTCCGTCCACGATCTGGGAATTCTTGTTCAGCAGATACAGAGTTCCGGACTCCCACTTCGAAAAATCGCCATCTAGTACGGGCTTGCCGAAGACCCTGGACGCTTTCAGAATATCTCGCTCGCGGTCCCACTGGATTTTGCCGTCGGGCAGGTGCTTGAACGCGGCGTCAGTCCGAATACGGGCCAGTTGATCGCGGAGTATGTCCGGGAGGGGGGATATTTCGGACACCAGCTTTTCGAACCCGCGCTGGCCCCGCAGGGCGGCGATGGAGGAACTCAAGCGGGAAACTTGCGACTCGATGGCCGGGACGTCAACCGGAGTCCAACTCTCCTCGAAAATAGATCTGAAGATCCAGCCATCTCCCCGATTAGCCGTGAAAATCCTTAGCAACGGGGCGAAAAGCGCCGGCGCGTTTTGGCCATACTGACTGACGAGCGCATGCATCTGCGATTTCTCAGGATCGTATGCCCGCGGGTTCCACAAATAGTCGGCCACGGTCTGGAGGGGAATCAGGGTAGCGTGCGCCTGATACATGGGATTGGAAAACAAGCCCTGGGTCGCGGCGGAAAGTCCGGCCTCTCGCCTGCGCAGGGGATCCAGGTTCAGCCACCACGGGTTGCTGTCATTGGTGGGATAGTTGTCCCACACGAGAGGTTTACGGCGGATGTAATCGCCCCATTCCTCAGCTTGAGCCGCCGTGATGGCCTGCGGGATGACTTCTGTTCCCGTCCAATCCAGCGGTATCTCGGGGTTGACGCCCGCCCCTAGTTCCCGAATATAGTCGCGATTGCCCCATTCGTTGGTGTAGGTGGTGGGACAAACCGTCAAACGATTCTTTGGGGAGAGCGATTTGAGATGATCGTACAGACGATTGATCAGTTGGACATGCGCACGGGCAAGCGTTCTGAAGCGCGCCTTATCTTCGGGATGAACCAGGTCCTGAGGAACGTCATCCAGGAAGAGAGCAAAACTTGAGATCCCCAGCTTGCCAACGCTTTCCAACTTGTGGGCGAGAGTCTGAAAATCCGAGTCGCTGGAATAGATCATGGAAAGGCCGGGGCTGATGGCGAAGCTGAGGTCAACGAAGTTCTCGCGCGCGGTGTCTGCAAGTTCGCCCATGCGCTTCAGTTGCTCTGGTGGATAAGGCTCGCGCCAGAGCTTGCGGTGATAGGGATCATCCTTCGGCCCGTAAATGTAGATGTTCATTCCGTGCTGTCCCTCGAAGCGCAACACTTCAAGCCGATCGGCGTGGCTCCAGGGCGGTCCATAGAAGCCTTCCACCATGCCGCGGATGGGGAAGGATGGATAATCGGCGATCATTGCTTCCGCGCCGTTCTCTTGCAGGCGCACGGATTGCGGCCGGGGAACGAGACCGGTCGAGAGGTTCGAGGCCCCGGTTGCCAGAAGGTCCGGAATCTTCAGCAGAGCATTGTGAAGACCGGTGGCCGAGGCCGCCTGAATGCGAATGCCATTGGGCCGAGGACCACGTGAATAAGAGCAGTACAGAATATAGCCTTCGTTGGCCAGCTCCGCCGTGGGTTCAACCTCCGAGCCGCGAGCTTCCCGCTCGAGCTCCGCCAGGAAGGCGCTCGGATCGGCCACGCTGTCCAACTGGATCCGTAAGTCGCCGGCATCGCGCTGCGGGCCGGTGTTTCGCGCGACATCGCCCGAGAAGCGCAGGGGCACGCCATTTTGCGATGCAAGCTCGCGCAACTGACGCTGAATCCGGCTGTCAATCTCACTACTCGAAACAACCGTCCAAACCGCCTTTGTTCGCCCCGCGGCGAGCGGAGTGAAGAGTGTGACGACCGAGACAACAACCAGTACTAGCCTGCCGCGCATAGGGACGACTCTCAGTTCTTGCCCAACGCCGCAGTGATCGCCTTCTCAGCCAGAGGCGCCATCACGGCATAGCCAGCTTTGTTCGGATGGACTCCATCCTCGGACAGTTCCGCCTTCAGACCGCGTTTGTCATTCGTCATGGCCGAGTGGTAGTCGAGGAAAAACATCCCCTCCTTCGCGGCGTAGTCTTTTATCCAGTCATTTAAAGCGCGAATCTTTTCCACCGGCGCCAGGTCCGGCCTCCACGGATATTGGGAAGCCGGCAGGAGTGAAGACAAAACCACGCGAATTCCGTTTCGCTTCGCAAGGTCCACCATGGACGTCAGATTGTCTTCGATCGCTGCGAGCGTGATGGGACCGGTGTTTTCCGCGATGTCGTTGGTGCCGACGAGGATCACCACTACTCTTGGTTGCAGTGCGATCACGTCCTGGCGAAAGCGAAGAAGGATCTGCGGCGTGGTTTGCCCACTGATCCCACGATTTACATAGGGCTTGCCGTGGAACGAGTCGGACAGCAACCAGAATTCCGTAATGGAATCGCCTAGGAACACCACTCTCGACTCTCCCTTTGCGGGTGGACCCAGCTTGGTGTCGTCGTCGCGATACTTGGCCAAGTTGGGCCAGTCGAGCAATCTCAACTCCATCGCTGAGTTGTCTTCCTTAAGAGAAGCGCAAGGGTCCGGCGGCTGCTGCGCCGTCGCAGTGGCCGACAGAATCAAGCTGGCTAGAAAGACAAGGATTGATTTCATTGTGGATCTGCTCCCTGGCGAAATCTTGTTAGCTTCGATGAATCCGTTAACAGAACAAACTCATTGCTTCCGAGTCCACCGCCATTCGAGCGGAATCAGGGTCCAGCGCTCCCCCACTGTGGGAGAGCCTGGGTAAATCAAAAGATGGGTTTGTCCCCGTCCCACTTCACCTGTTCCAGGTTGGAGGGTGCGACAGGGTCCTGCTGGGGAATACGCAGCACGAGCTTGCCGGATCTGGTTACGACCTCTCCCCCGTTCGCGAGCAGGACTTTGAGACCAATCTGAGCGGTGTCGCCCGCGAGCGCATCGACCTCGTACGAATCAGGAAGGCCGGCGAGCGTCTTGTTCCAGTAGGTGTTATGAACCGGTTCGCTGTATTCCGCGGGAATCGCGTGGGCACCGATCAGCGTACCTAAAATGCCCGCAGCGTTGGCGGGATTGCAGTCGGCATCTTGGCCGGCACGAGTCGCGTAATTCATGGTCTTGTACCAATCGCCGTCGCCGTAGAGCAGACCCATGACCACATAGGCGCCATTCAGCTTCGCGTCGATGTTGAATGGCTGTTTGTAGCCGTCTGGACAGTGATCCACGTCGCCCCACTTTGCCTGTACCAGATGCCAGGTCTTGAGCCAATCGTTCGGATACTGGTCACGCCATTGGATAACGTCATGGATCGTCTGTGCGTAGAGGCTTTGCGCGGGAATGGCCTTGAGTCCGTTGTCGACAACTTCTTGAATATTCCTGGCAAAGAACGCCTGCGTATACATGGCGGAAATGAACATGCCGCCGTAGACGCCGTCTCCGTAGTTCATGATGTGCCCCATACGTTCGCCGTAGCGGTTGGAAACTTGCGGCATGCCGGGGGCGATCATGCCAAAGATGTCGGACTCAATCTGGAAGTCGATGTCATCCGCATGCAGGTTATTGCGCGGGTTGCCGGAATCGGGAGGCAGAATGCCTTTGCGGATGTTTGCGAGTCCAGCGTCGTTCGCGTGCCACACCTGGCGAATCTTCTTGTCCCATTCACGGGCGACCGTGACCGGATCAACGTCAATGCCGTAGCGGCGCATGCAATAAAGGAAGAGCAGATTGATGTAGATGTCGTCGTTGTCGGGAATGCCAATGCTGGGGTGCTCTTTCTCCGAATCAGTGATGAAGTCGTGGAGGATGTGAACTTGCTGATTCTCAGCTTCGCTCGTGATCGGGATCCAATCGCCGGGCTTGTTCGTTGCTCGCTGCCGGTACTCCTTCATGCGTGTAAGCGAAAGCGGCCAATCGGTGATGTCGAATCCAATCGGCGTGTTCTGGTATTGGAATTCCCAGGGAGCACCGAAGGTGACGCCAATCATCTTCCCCATCCACGCGCCCTGCACTTTGTCGAGATAAGTGTCCCAGTCGAGTTCCCGCATGGGCGGTCCCGCCACAGATGCGGGCGCGGTATTTGGGGGACCAGAGTGCTGCAGACGAGCGCTCGCAGGCGTCCAGAAAAGAGCGATCGTCAAACACAAAGAAAGTATTTTCTTCATGGAAATAATTCCGGTCCCAGAGCCCACCTTGCAAACGCTGAGTTCGGCAGAGCATCTTAATTCATAAAGGAACGCGAGACCTCGCCTCCGAATCTTCTCTGATCAAGTTCAAGTAGAAGGCTTGCTCAGGTGAAACCGGTTTAGTGCGCCGCGACAAGCGGCGCCCCGCCGATGGCTCCTGGGGGAGGCATCTGGCTAGAAGCTGATCTTTGCTCCAAGTTGCATTTGCCGGCTGGTGTTGGCGTAACTGATCAGGCCAAAATCTCCTGAGTTGAAATCCCTGCCAGGAATCCCAATATTCGGGTGATTGAACAGGTCAGTGGCTTGGACTTTGATCTGCAGTCTTCCGCCCTCGCCCAGGATTCGCAAAGGGAAATTCTTGATCAAGGCCAGATCGACGGTTCTCCAGTTCGGCCCCCGTAGGGTGTTTCTGCCCGTGTTCCCAAAGGTGTTTTGCAGAGGCTGCGAGAACGCGCAGGGATTGAACCACGTGGTTAGGGTGTGAACCTTATCCGCCGCCAATCCTCCCTGTGAAATCGTGGACTGGCACGACGGATTCGGGTTGGCAGCGACCGGGCCCGCTTGATTGGGATCGCCAACCTGGTTCAGCCACAAGATGTGATGACCATAGGCTGTCCCTGCCCCGGAGGAATCATCCGAGGTAAAGGGAGTAAAGGGCAGACCGCTGCGGAAGAAGAAGATGGAGGAGAGCTGCCAGCCACCGACAATGCCACTCACCACGCTGTTGCCGCGGTTGAGCATGGATTTCCCTTTTCCGAAAGGCAGCTCATACACGATGTTGCCGTTAAAAGTGTGGCGGATGTCGTTGGCGCCGGGTCCATAGTTCGCATTCGGCGCGTAGGCATTCTGGTAACCGCCGCGTTCTGAGGCCCCCGAACCGCCCCACCCGGCGCTGGTAAGGGTATCCAGCACTTTCGACCAAGCATAGTTGGCGGCAAGAGACAACCCGTGCGAGGTTTGCTTCTTCAAGCTTACCTGCAACGCATTGTAGTTCGAGCGGCCATCAAACAGTGCGCCAAGGATATCTCCGAATTGCGGGTAAGGTCGCTCGCCGGTGCCCAGTTTGTTCGCCGGCACCTGGTTGATGTCCCGGCCATACTGGAGGTTGACACTCCGGTTGCCTACGTAGCCCAAGTCCATCACAAAACCGTGCTGGAGTTCGTACTGCAAGCCGAACTGATACTCCATTGCGTAGGAGAGCGGCGAATCATAGATGGAATAGGTGACGTTCGCCCCATTCAACATGTCGGGCGTCCGGTTGGTATTCGAGGGATAGATAATGGCGCCCGGCGGTGGACCGGCCGCCAGTTGAAAGTAGGTGTTGTCGTAGGCCGGAACCCAGCCCTGGCCCCAGGCCAAGGCCGGACCGGTCGTATTCTGTGAGGCAATGATGTTGTAGATGCCAAACCCACCCCGGATCGACATGTTCCTGCGGGGCGACCAGGCAACCCCTAGCCGTGGCGCAAAGAAATTGGGGATGGTCTTGGTCAGCGCAGTGCGTCCGTTCTGGCCGGCGAACCACATTGCGCCCTTCGCACCATAGGCGGGATTCACGATATTCGGATCGAAGCTGGAGATCTTGTTCTGGACCTCGCTCCAGCCGCTTTGCGCGACATATCTCAATCCCAGCGTCAGGGTGAGGTTTGGTTTGACCTTGAATTCGTCCTGGGCAAAAGCCTGGGCGCTCCACATGCGCCCACCCGTCTCCGGGTTGATTGAGATCCAGTACGAACTCGGTGAGCCCAAGAGAAAGTCGGCGTAACCTTCGCCCTCGGTCACGACATCAGTCGGGTCGGCCGGGTTTTGCGTAAACGCACCGCCAAACCAATAGCCCCCGTTATCGGCTGTGCCCCAGCCGGCATTCACCCACCAGCGATCGAACTCGCCGCCGAACTTGAGGATGTGCCTCCCTTTCACCCAGGTGACCACTTCCGAAGGGATGAAGGTCGTTTCCACGTCCTTGGCGGGAGGGAATCCCGCGCTGTAGCCGATGCCGGTGTTGAGAGCTCCGTTGATCCAGACAGTCGGGAACAGATCACCGATCGGGTTCACCATCTCAAGTTTTGCCGGGTAGCCTTTTCCTTCGCTCGCGACGGTAGCGATTCCGTGCTCGCGGCTCAGCGAGAAACGGAATTCACTCAGCAAAGTCGGGCTGATGGTCCAGGCATGGGTGATCTGCCCTTGCGGCTCATTGCCATACCACGTTCCGCAACTCAGATTGCACATCACATCGTTGTATTGCTGGTCGAAGGTGGCGTAGAGAAACGATGCGCTCAGACGATTGCTGGGCGTGAAGTTGTAGTCCACTTTCGCGTTCGTCCAAGTGTTGGTAACCGGGTTTCCCAAGTTGGCGTAGTAGTTCTGAAAAAGGGTGTTTTGGTTCTTCGCAGTCGGAAAATATTTCTGGATGTTGGCAGCGACGCCATCGAAGCGCTCCACCGGAATGATGTTCCCAGGGAACGGGTCGTAGCAAGTGTTTTCGCCGACGGCGTGAGCGGTAGCCGGATCAAAAATCTGTCCCTGGATCAACTGGGGTCCGCAGGGACTGTAGACCGGGCTGCCATTGCCGTCGACGACAGGCGCACCGAGGAGGCTCGAAAAGTCACCCCGCTTGAAGGCGTCGGTGGGATACGATTGCGGCGTCGGGCTGAAGTTCCTGATCGGATTCCTCTCGTAGTTTACGAAGAAGAACGCCTTGTTCTTGACGATGGGGCCGCCGAAATTGAAGCCATATTCATTCCAGCGCTGCGTCGGTTTCCGGCCCTGCGTAAACGCGTTGGGGGCGTTGAAAAATTCATTCTGGTTATATTCGTACACACTTCCGTGGAAGCGGTTCGTGCCGCTCTTGGTGATGACATTGAAGACGGAAAGACCGTTCCCGTGCTCGGCACCGAAGTTCGCGGTATTGAGGCTGACCTCTTCAATGGACTCCAGAGGTGGCGCCATCGAATCGGGGTTGGCCGACTGGCCCAGCATGGCGATGCCCCCATCGATCTGCCAGTTGGCGTTGAAGGATTGCTGGCCGTTGACGCCAACCGTCTGGCCGCTGGATACTTCCTGGCCGCCGGGGTTCACGCCGGGCAGCACTGCCAGCAAGTCGTACCAGGTCCGAGTTGCGGTTGGAGAGTCGGTCACTACCCGCGACGTGAGCACCGTGTTCTTCACGGCGGACTCAGTCTGCACCAAGGGCGCTTCGCCGGTGACCGAAACTTTTTCTGATGCGGCTCCGACTTCGAGCGCGGCATTGACGGTGATGGTTTCCACGTGCAGCGTGATGCCGTTGCGGGCGAAAGTCTTGAAGCCGTCTTTTGCGAACGTGACGGAATACTCTCCGGGCTGCACGTAGGGAGCGTCGTACACGCCCGCCGCCTCGGTGGTCAACGTCAGGCTCACGCCCGTCGAGACGTTGGTGACCGTGACCGTAACTCCCTGGATGAGCGCCTGGGACTGGTCGGTCACCGTTCCCCGGATTTCGCCACTTTGCCTGCCTTGGGCCATCGCCAGGTTGAAAAACGAAGAGATCAATAAGGCGAGGACGAAAGCAAAACACAACTTTGAACCGAAGGGCGACATCAAGGGTATCTCCTTTTTATTATGCGCAAGTCAGTCGGACTTGGACAGCTTCAGTTGCAAAAGATTTCAACAATCAAACGTGCCATCGACTCGAGCGCACATCCGCCCCTCGATGCAGGAATGAACATACGCTGAAGCCTACCTTTCTCTGCTGTCCCGCCGGCGTCAAGTTCGAAACAGTTCAGTGGCAGGTTTGAAACAAGATGGCAGGTAGTTTCTGGGGTGGCAGCGAAGGGCTGACTACCGGATTCTGGAGAAAGTTAGATTCGATGCAGATAGAACCTACATACATTCATAGATGCCGGCTGGCAGCCCGCAATTTCTATGAGGCGCAGACAGTGCCTCGGAAACACTCGTGCTACTCTACCGCTGACTAGGGAGCGCGCATGTCAACAATTTTACGTGTGGCTGTCTTTTCCCTGATGTTCTTCTCTTTCACTTTTGGAGATCTCTTCGCGCAAAAGGCCATCTCCGGTCCACAGCGCGGGATCCGAGAGCATATCGCCCGGGCTCAGCAGGCCGTGGCCGATAAGCAATTTGATTCCGCGATTCGGGAGTTGAATGCCGTTCTCGTGATCGATTCCAAGAACGTCGAGGCGCGGGGGAATCTGGGTGTCGTTCAGTTTTTGGAAGGAAAGTATGCCGAAGCGAGCCAGAATCTTCGAGCGGCGCTCCAACTCCAGCCTTCCCTCTGGAAAGCGCAGGCGATCCTCGGCTTGTGCGAAAAGGCCCAAGGAAGACTCGACTCCGCGAAAACCCTCCTGGAAAAGTCCGTTCCGCACATGCAGCAGGAGCCAAAACTGCAAGTCCGCGCGGGGCTGGCTCTGGTCGAACTCGATTATCAGCGCCGGGATCTGGAGAAAGCATTGGGCGTTCTCACCTTGCTTCAGAATACCGATCCAACCAACGCCGATGTTCTCTACGTCGTTTATCGAATCCACACCGATCTGGCCACAGAGGCGCGTCAAACCCTGGCCATGGTCGCCCCCGATTCCGCCCGCATGCACCAGCTTCTCGCCCAGCACCTGATCAATGAGAGAGACGCTAAGAACGCAGTCATGCAGTATCGCGAGGCCCTTCGGATCGATCCGCATCTTCCCGGAGCGCATTTCGAGCTGGGCGAGGCAATTCTGATGGACTCGGGAACCACCGGGGGGCAGCAGGATGCCCAAAGAGAGTTCGAAGCCGCAATCGCGGTCAATCCTGGTGACGCGAAGTCAGAATGCCGTCTGGGCGGACTTTTCAGCTTGCGCGGCGATACAGAGAGTGCCCGGAAGCATTTCTTGCGCGCAGCAGAACTAGATCCCAACGAGTCCGAAGCACAAGTCGGTCTGGGAAAAATCCTGATGTCCACCGGTCACCCCGAAGAGGCCTTGCCGCACCTGCTCGCTGCCGTTCGCCTCGATCCAACGAATGCCCCCGCGCACTATCGACTGTCGCAACTGTATCGGCAACTGGGACGTACTTCAAATGCCGAACAAGAAATCGCAACGTTTAAGGAATTGCGGAAAACCGAGGAACGACTCCGTTCAGCCTATGCCCAGGTCTACAAAGAGTCCGGAAGTTCCCAGACGCTCAACCCCGACATCCCGTAACGGTGTCCGTCGAAATCGGGGACGGATCTGCCCTTTACCCAGCGGTTATGTGCCGGTTTCGAACCTGTTCGCGGCACCAAGCGAAACTTGTCGCAAGGAACGGTTTGCCCCTCAACTCGGCGGCGCTTCCCGCCCCAGGGGGTATGCTAACATTCGGTACCGGAGTTGACTGTGCCACCTGTCTTATACTCGCTTGGGGCTCCAGGTCCAGGAGCGAGTCATGCCGAATCGGGAATAACCGACGCCTTGGTTCGCGAAGAATTGGATCGGGTGCTTGCCAGCCACGATTTTCAGTCCAGCAAGCTCTGCCAGAGTTTCCTGCGCTATGTGGTCGAGAACACCCTGAACGGGCATACCGATAGTCTCAAGGAACGGACAATCGGAATTGAGGTGTTTGGCAAGCCGGCGTTGTACGATCCCAGCGAAGATGCCGGGGTTCGGGTCAAAGCCGGCGAGGTCCGAAAACGGCTCCGTTCGTACTACTTGAGTAGCCCTGCCGATGCCCAGTTGTTAATCGATTTGCCGGCGGGCACGTATATTCCGGAGTTCCGCCGCCTCAAGCGTGAAGAACAGCCCATCTCAACGACGAAGTCCTGGGTTCGATCACGGTTATTTTTGACCACCTCGAGTGTGGTCCTTCTGGGCCTGCTGATGTCGGCATTTTTCTGGCTGCGCCCACATCCCGTGGCAGATTCCCTCGATCAATTCTGGTCACCCGTCTTTCAGAGCCACAAGGCGGTGTTCGTGTGTACTGCGCCAGTGCCCGTGTACTCTGACGTTCGAAATACCGGCGGTGAGCACCCCACCCGGGTTGAAGATTTCGTCCTGATCCCTAACCGGTTTGTAGCCGTCAGTGACGTCAACTCCGCAACCCAAATCGCCGAAATGTTCGGCCGGATGGGAGAACCCTACAGGCTTCGAATTGGCAATGACGTCTCGTTCCGCGACCTGCGTACCACGCCGGCTGTCCTAGTGGGATTCTCCTATACCCAGTGGCATGAAATCGGAGAGCACTTTCGTTACTCCATCGATTTATCCCACCGGCCCTTCGGGGTTTCGCAGGATGGCGCTCTCACTAATTGGACAATCAAGACCCACCCCGACGACCCCGAACTGAATGAGGATTACGCGATCGTGTCGCGTGTCTTTTATCCCGGTACGAATAGCATCATCGTCGAAATCACCGGCATCTCCCATTACGGCACGGAAGCCGCTACCGATCTGGTCACGAATCCAGCGCTCCTTCAGGAGGCGCTCCGCAGATTACCCGCGGGATGGCAGCAGAAAAATGTTCAGATCGTTCTGCATGTCGAAGTCATTTCGGGGTCCCCCTCGGTCCCCACCGTCGTCGCTACTCACGTGTGGTAATCGCAGCCCGCACCGGCGACATTCACCTCGGGGTGTTATACAGGCCATGTTTATGCAAAATCCTGACTGCTTTCAGGAATCGACACGACGATCGTGCGGCCCCCGACTCCAAAGACGAGTTGCATGTGATTGAGCTCGGTGGTGCCGAAATCGAACTCTCCAACGTCGTTTGTTCTTCTCCGCAACACCGTGTCGCCTTCGCACACCAGGCTAACCGGAATTCCGCTGATTCCATGCTCGGGCTTTGTAGAGTCAAGTAGTTGCCCGATCAGGACCACCGAATCCGACCCCGGTTTTGGCTGCATGCGCATGTCGATGCAGACGCTCCCCGACCGGTATACCAGCTGCCGTGCGGCGAAACTTCCACGTATTCCCGCTGCCACGGGCTGCGCAAAATTGTCGAAAAGCATCTTGGCCACCTCGAGTTTGCCTGCTTCGAATGGAATTATCTTGCGCAAAGCGAAGCTGGCTCGTGCTTCTTGCACCGCGGTTGCTGGTGGCTCGAAAGCCTTCTGATTCTTCGTAAGAGTCACGACATGCCTCCAGATCTCCATAGTCTTCAGACATTTTGAACAGCCCCCGTCCAAGTGTTTCTGCATGGCGGCCCTTTGACCTCTGCCGTCAACCTGGCGGGCATAGTCGATCCAATCCTCTGTCGAAAAGTGCTTCATCGCATTCCTACCTCAACCGGGAGTGGGTGTTTCTAACGAATAGGGGTACGGTTGGTCCGTAAAAATATAGGCAGAATGCAAGAAAGTGCAGGTTTATGGTTACCTTGGAGTAACCATCGGAGCGACACAGCGCTCACAACAGGGGGTAACCCATCTTTTCCAGTCGATCCCTCAGCTTGTTCAGGCAGCGTCTGCGAATAAAACCGATGGATCCCTCTGCGAGTTCGAGATCCTGCGCAACTTGCTGATAGGGACGCGCCGGTACTTCGAAAAACAGCATGTGCATCAGGCGCTGGCAACGTGGAGAAAGATCCAACAAAGCTTCGCGAAGCATTTGCTCTCGCTGAACCTGTAAAGCCAAGTCGGCCGGCTCCTCCGGCGACGCGTACGAATCGAGATCGTCGATTTCCTGCACTTTAAGGTGTTGTTGCGCCTGTTTTCGGTGGAAGCACTTATTCCGCGTAACCTGAATCAGCCACCCGGCCAAAGCATTGGACTCGCGAAGAGACGACAGTTGCGTCAACAGGTCCATGCACACTGCCTGGAAAATGTCGGCTGAATCTTCTTCGGAAAAGCCGTATCGCACGGGAATCGAAAAGATCAGGTTCTTGTATTTGGCAATCAGAGCCGACCACGCCGCCTCTTTTCCCTGAAGACACTCCTCAACCAGGCGTGAATCGGAAGAATTCTTCGAGGGCCCGATTTTCGCTTTCCCCGGCGCTGGCGTCATGGCCGGCGGCCTGATTTCTTGGCGAGGAGCGCGAGCTTGGAACTAAGAACGTTCATACTGCCGCACCTGAAAAAATCACGCGGATTTTAACCCACCAAGTGCAATAGATTTTCACCGAACCAGATAACTGGGAACGGCGGGATTAGTACGAAACCCGGAGCCTGGACCCACCAGTACGACCCCACACACATAAGTATTGCCGGAACGCTGCCAGTAATATTACCCCAACCAGGCACCGGTTTCTCGGCCGAGATGTCCGATTTCCAAAATCAGAACAAGCCTTCGCCCAGCTTGATCCAAGCTAAGTCCTTGCCAGCGTTTGGTCCGTACAGGTGGTTCGCCGATTGCTTAGATCGGAGGGTATGCAGAAGTCAACGCTGTCTCCCGAACAAAGCTGTGCGCCACGTTCCGGCCGTCCGCCCAATTTCTCGTACGGCGCCAGCGATCAAACTAACGGTATGAGGATGCCAACAGGGATTGAGAGTCTGCGGTCCCGCTTTAACCCCCGGCTGATAGGCTTCGGGATTGCCGGCCCCTCTCTGCTTGATTGGAATGAGAAAGAACATTCCAGCGAGTATGTTCCAGCCACGAGAATCTTCAGCGCCAGGAATCCGGAGGACTAAGAGTGAAGCCTGCGAACCTCAGCGTAGTGCCGTTCCAACAAGCCAGCCTCTGTCTGGATTGCGAAACGATTACTGCAGCGCACACAAACTGTCTCGCATGCGGCTCCCGGGCTCTGCTGAATATCGCGAGGGTTTTGAGCCATCGCCCTTCGAGCTTGTCCTGCACGGAGGGAACACCCATCCTCCAGATGTCGGTATTGCGCGGCTTCCAGCGCAAGACGTCTCACAAAACTGAACCGAGCTGGGACCGAGGTCCAGGCCACGAGAAACTCGGCTCCGCTGAAGTCTAAACGATGAAGGGGCTCGAGTCTTCGAAGCGAGGGTTGCAACCATGTTGTCACTGAAACTTCTTATTGTGGAAGATGACGCTCCAAGTCTGGAGCTAATGAATGAGGTTTTCACCTCGCTCAAGGCGGAGGTCCTCCCCGTGGACGATGGTCAGAGAGCGGTCGCTCTGGTTAACCAGGAAAAGTTTGACGGAGTATTTCTGGACCTGGAAATGCCTAAGATGCATGGCTTCGATCTTGCACGCAAGATCCGAGAATCCTCTTGGAACAAACTTACTCCCATTGTGATCGTGACGGGGCGCGACGACAGAACAACAATGCAACAGGCGTTTGCAGCCGGAGCAACCTTCTTTCTTCAAAAGCCGGTTGATCGGCAAAGGCTGAGCACCCTGTTCCGGGCGGTGAGCGGATCGTTATTCGAGAACCGGCGGCGGAATGCCCGCGTTCCGCTACAGACCGAGGTGCTTTGCGACATTGATTCCAGAGTTGTCCTGGGCATGAGCTGGAATCTCAGTCAAGGCGGGATGCAAATCGAGACCGCTGGACTGAAGCCGAGAGACATCGTTCGTGTGTCATTTCGGTTACCCACCTCAGGCACGCGTATCGAAGCTAGTGGGGTAGTGGCCTGGCAAACCGAAACCCGCCAAGGAATCCAGTTCACGAAAATGAGCGAGCGAAACGCCGAGGCGATTCGACAGTTCATCGCAGAAGTTGAAAAACCGGACTGGGCCGCGAATTAGGAAGGTAAATCCGCACGCTTTGACTCTCGTCTTGCCGGTGGCTTTGTCGTGGGTTTGCAGGTTGCGTTCACGCAAGTATCTGAAAGGATCCAATCGGTAAAACATACTTAAGAGCTGGAGATACCGAGAAGACGCCCCATCTCTTTGGCCAAGGCAGCCGCGTCAATGGGCTTCGATAAGTATCCGTCGAACCCCGCTCTTAACACCTCTTCCCGGTCCCCTCGCATGGCATAGGCGGTGACGGCCAGCACCGGAAGGTCCGCTAGTCCTGGACTCGCGCGAATGTGGCGGACTACACCAAACCCATCCAGCTTGGGCATGCCGAGATCCAGCAGCAGAATATCGGGGCGGGATTGTTCGACCATCTGCAGCGCTTCCTGGCCATCACATGCTTCTGCCACCTCATAGCCGCGTACTTCGAGGAGCTCGCGAAGGAGTTCTCTATTCACGGCATTGTCTTCTGCAACCAGCACTCTTATCATGGTCGCCCCGCGGCCTTGGTGAGACTGCGACGTTGAAGAACCCTTCCCACTTCAGCCGTGAGCTGCTGCTGCCAGGATCCGCTCTTTTGCAGGAACCCCTGCGTATCCTGGCTGAGAAGCTCGATTTCCTTCGTGGTCAGGTTCTTCGCCGTCATCACCAGAATCGGCAGGTCCCTCAACGTGGGCTCCTGGCGAACGTGGCGAATCACATGAAAACCATCCATGCCCGGCATGAGCAGATCAAGCAAGACAGCTCCCACAAACTTGGACCCCAGCACTTCCAGGGCTCTGGCACCGCTCCGGACACTCTGCGTTTCGTAGCCGGCCGACCGCAAGGTCTCCTCCACCAGTTCCAAGGTTTTGGGATCATCGTCGACGAGAAGGATCGCAGCATCGTCGTCTGTTTTGACGGCGACATGCTTGCGAATCGTTTCCAGGAGAGTAGGCTTGTGGATCGGCTTGATGAGGTAGTCTGTCGCGCCTAAAGCGAATCCCACCCTCTGCTGGTCCAGGATCGAGACGATGACAACGGGAATATGCGCGGTTTCAGCCGCTGCTCGGAGCGCCACCAGGGTCTCGAAGCCACTCCCGCCTGGCATCAAGACATCGAGAGTAATTGCATCCGGGAGCAACTCCTGGGCTTTCTTCACGGACTCTGCCCCTGAATTCGCAAACGCGACCCGATACTCCGTCTCCAGGTAACTGGCGAGAAGCTCCCGTGCAGGGACTTCGTCGTCTACGATCAAAACGAGAGGGTTGCGGGCGCTTTCAGTCGCCGCGGCGGGGAGTGGTGTTGTGGGCACAATGAAGGACGCGCCATTGATAGCAGTTCCTCCGTGCGGAAGCGTGAACGTGAAACAGCTGCCCTTTCCAAATTCGCTCTTCAGCGATATCTTGCCTCCTTGTTGCTCCACCAGCCGCTTGGTGATGGCGAGCCCCAGGCCCGTGCCCTCCTGCGTTGCTCCGGCACTCCCTTCCACCTGACGGAATTCTTCGAAGACCATCTCCTGATCCCCGGGACGAATCCCGATGCCGGTGTCCGTTACCGACAAGGCCACCGCCGCTCCATCGTCATAACAACGAATCTCAATGGAACCGTCCTTCGAAGTGAATTTGACAGCGTTGCTGAGCAGGTTGTACAGGACTTGCTTGAAGCGGACGCGATCGGCATAAACTGGCCTATCTGTTTCGAGCTTCTGCCGCACCTGAATGTTCTTTACCATTGCGAGCGGGCGAATAGTAGAAAGGACCTCAGGCAGAGCGTCCCCAACCAGGAAATCCTCGCAGCGAAGTTCGATTTGTCCGGCCTCAATCTTGGAGAGATCGAGAATATCGTTGATCAACTGCAGCAGATGAACCGATCCCTGCTTGATGTGATTCACAAAGCGCTTTTGCTTGGCATTCAGGTCGCCTGGAGTGCCGTCGGCCAGCAGTTCCGAAAATCCAACGATCGCGTTCAGCGGCGTCCGCAACTCGTGGCTCATGCTGGCGAGGAATTTGCTCTTCATTCGTGTCGCGCGTTCCACCTCGCGGTTGCGCACTTCAAGTTCCTGATTGGCTGCCGCCATACGCTCCGTGAATTCCTGCCGCTCTTTTTCGGCGCGTTGCCGCTCGGTGACATCGACCGCGATGACAAAGTCCGCGGGTCGGCCGGAAAACTCGAACGAATAGGAGGTGATTTCAACAAAGATGACATTGCCATCCTTCTTGCGATGCCGCCAAACACCACACTCCCATTGCCCGTCGTGCAGTGCGGCTACGCTTTTCCTGAGGGCGGGAATGTCCTCGGATGGCCGGATATCCTGGATAGTCATCGATAAGAACTCTTCGTACGAATACCCGTAGTTCTGAAGGGCGGCCTTATTCACCGCCAGGAAACGAAGCGTTTCGCGGTCGTAGATCCAGGTAGGCTGAGGGTTCAGTTCAAATAACTTCCGGTAGCGTTCTTCGCTTTCGCGCACTCTCGCTTCCGCTCGCTTTCGGCCTGTAATATCCCGCGCCACAGCGTAAATGACACCTTGCTGAGGCGCCGAAACCGCGTTCCATAGCAACCATTTGTAGGAACCGTCTTTGCACAGATAACGGTTTTCGAACGACAGCGTTACCGCGCCGTGCTGCAGTCGCTCAATTTCCGTGGCCGTGAATGCGCGGTCTTCCGGATGTACAAACTGAATCCGTGGCTTCGTCATGAGCTCTTCCGTGGTGAAGCCCAGCGTTTTTTCCCAACTGGGGTTCAGATTCTTGAAGAATCCGTCGAACCCAATGATGCAAAACATGTCCACCGACAGTTTGATAAATCGGTTGCCCGTCTCGAGCTGGGAGTAGAGCGATCCCATGAATGCGCTTAACCCCAGTCCAAGCGCCAGGAACACCAAGCCGAGAAACCATACCCGCCGCTCCACCGCCCAGACGCCCTGTTGCAGAACGCTGGCGGACTGTTCTACCACCACTCCCCAACCCGACTGGCCGACGGCTTCATAACTTGTAAAGCGAGTTTCGCCGTCGCGTACAAGTCTTCCGTTACGCCCCTGCCCAGCCTGTATTTGCTTCACGGCTTCATAGACGCCCGAACCGGCAACAGCCATGTCAGGATTGCTGCTTCGGTGGGCGGCCAAGTACCCGTTTTGGTCGACGAGCAGAATGGTCCATCCCCCTTCGATCCTGGTCTCTGCCAATCGTTGGCTGATCGTATCCAGAGTGTCCGCACCCATGAGGATGGCAATAGGTTTGCCTTGCTTGTCGCACACGGGAACCGCAATGGCAGCGACCAGTTGGTACGGTGGAACCGCAGTCTGGTACACCTCAGAGACATAGGGCCGCCATAGCCGGGATACTCCTTTGTACCAGTCGCGGTTCGCAAAGCTGTGGCCGAGCATGTCCGGCTGCGGCGGATAGATGGCACGCATCCTACCCTCGAGGTCGTACATGCTTACGAAGGAAAAATCAGGGCGCAGGGACTTCGCACTCTGCAAATGCCATGCGATCAGATCCAGATCACTTTTCTCCCAGGCTTGGCCAAGGGTGCGGCGCGCGGCAATGGATTCGAGAAGAGTCGCACCTAGCCGAAAATGTTCGTCCACTAGAGCAGCGGAGACGTGTGCGATCTGAGTGCTCTCGGCTGCGGCTTGCCTCTCGGTTTGTTGTTTCAGAACCTGGCTCGCGGAAAAAGCGAAAAGTGCGATCGGCACCGTCAATAACAGCAAGAAAAGGAGGTGAAGTCGCCACCGGCTTTGCGAAACCCAATTCCCCACACTGGTTAGCGTTCTCAACAGGCCCCCATACCTCTGCCGCATCTAGTCCTGGATATGTGCGAAGCCCGGGCCAGAAAGCAGACACTTGCCGAAATATCCATCGTCGCAACGGCACACAGCCCTCGGAGCTAGAGTGCCGCCGCGCCGCGAGACAGAGACTCCACCACCCCGCCTCGCACTAACCGCTCAAACTGATCAAAAATGGCCGGGTCCCACCACCCTCTAGCCACCTCTTGTTTCATCGTCTGTAGCGCCTCGGTGACGGAAAAGGCGCGCTTGTAGGGTCTCTCGGTCGTAAGGGCGTCATAGACATCAACAATCTGCAACACTCTGGCTGTGATCGGGATCAACTCGCCGCAGAGCCCATCCGGGTATCCCGAGCCATCGAACTTCTCGTGGTGATGTCGGATAATAGGGAGTACCGCACGAAACGACTTCAACGGCGCACATATACGCTCGCCCACGACCGGATGCTCGCGGATCAGCTTCCATTCATCTTCCGACAAGCGGGATGGCTTCAACAGAATTACATCTGGCACGGCGATCTTCCCAATGTCGTGCACGATACCTCCTCGCCGGAGGGCGGTGATTTGTTCCGAGGCCAGACCCATCTGCTCACCCAAGCGGGCGGAGAGATCGGCCAAACGCTCGCAGTGGCCGTGGGTGTACGGATCTTTGCCTTCGATGCTGCGTGCCAGGGTGAAGAGAACGGATTCCGCGCGCTCCAGTTCATCCGTGCGCAGTTTGAGCTTCAAGAGCGATCGAACCCGGGCCAGCAATTCGGTTCGATCCACGGGACGGGTGAGAAAATCATCCGCGCCCACTCGAATTCCATCAATCCGATCCTGCTTGTCGGAAAGCGATGTAGTTAGGATGACAGGAATCAGGTATGTGTCTGGATTGGCCTTGATCTTTTCACAGACCTCAAGCCCGCTCATGTGGGGCATCAGCACATCCAAGACAACCAAGTCAGCTTGTACTCTGCTCAGTTCCTGCAGGGCGGTCGGGCCGTCCGGTGCGGTAATCACCGCGAAGCCCTCGCTGGAGAGCAACTCTTCCATCAGCTCCCGATTTGACGCTTGATCGTCCGCAACCAGAACGGTTCCGGTAATCGGCTGGCTTGATTGGAAAGACACACATCACCCATTTCTCTGCGAGATGACTGCAAGCGTTGCACGAAGCGAGGCAGCGGAGCTAGTTACAGAAGTGATGACTCCCGAAGATATGTATCGAGTACGTCACATTGCTCCGAAGCCTTAAGATTACTAACGTTATCTGTCACGGAGTTACTATCCGCGTTAGACTTTTCCTAAGATTCGCAAGTCCATTCAGTGTCGGGGTCGCACGACCAAGCACGGATACGATCAAACATGGCCAAGAAACGCATCGTTGTCGGCGAGGACGACCAGGCCATTCGCAGCGCGCTCGGCGAATTTCTCGAGTCGCTCGATTATGAAGTCATCCAAGCTACAAATTGTGCAGGCATCAGGGAGATCTTCAGGAACTCGTTTCCCGATGCGGCCATCCTAGACTACTCATTGCCCGACGGGACCGCACTGGATCTGTTGCCGCACCTAAAACAGTCTCACCCAACTGTGCCCCTGATCTTGCTTACCGGGAACGGCAGCATTCCACTGGCCGTGCAGGCAATTAAAGAAGGTGCCGAACAGTTCTTAACCAAGCCGGTGGAAATGGCTGCTATTGCACTTGTGCTGGAGCGAGCGCTCAAGAACCAACGCAATTTCCAGAAGCAGCTCGCAGGGAAAGCGAAAGAGAAAAGGGACAGTGTGGATCCCTTTCTGGGCACGAGCGCGGCCATCCGCGAGGTAGCGGAACAGGTGGAAAGAGTGGGAGTGAGCCACTGTCCGGTCCTGATCTCGGGAGAAACCGGTGCTGGCAAGGGCGTGCTGGCCAAATGGGTGCACGATCAAAGTCCGAGAGCCGAGGAAGCTTTTGTCGATCTGAACTGTGCCGGCTTTGGACGAGAACTCCTTGAGACGGAGCTCTTCGGGCATGAACCGGGTGCATTTACGGGGGCTGTTCAACGCAAGATGGGCCTGCTGGAGGTTGCCCAACGGGGAACTGTATTTCTCGACGAGATCGGAGACATGGATCTGCAAATTCAGCCCAAATTGCTCAAAATTCTGGAAGAGAAACGGTTCCGCCGGTTAGGCGACGTCCACGAACGCCAGTTGGATGTGCGGCTGATCGCTGCCAGTCACGAAGACCTGGCACAGCTGGTTCGCGAGAAGAAATTCCGCAGTGATCTGTACTTTCGCGTTAGCACGGTAGTCATTCGCGTGCCTCCGCTACGGGAAAGACTTCAGGATATTCCAATCCTGGCGCGGTACTTCTTCGAGCGTATCGCTGTCGATCTGGGACGGCTGCATCTTACGCTCTCCGATCAGACCATCGAAACCATGACCGCATACTCCTGGCCCGGGAACATCCGCGAACTCAAGAACGTAATCGAGAGAGCGATCCTACTGGCCACTGGCGACACTATCAGGCCAAAAGACCTTCATCTGGAGTTCAAGGGCGGTGTCGCGGTTGACGGAGGGCCCCAGCTCACGTTGCGCGAAATTCAGCGCCTGCACATACAAAAAGCTTTCGACGCAGAGCGCGGCAACGTTGCGCGTACGGCCGCGCGCCTGGGGCTGACCCGAAGCTCCCTTTACAACAAGATGAAGACTTTCGGAATCAACACCCTCCGCATTCATAACTAGCAGGCTCTCCTCGGCCGGACCGGCACACGATTGCATCTTTAGCGTTGCGACCCGAAAGGAACTCTGGCGTGCGCCTGCCAGGGTTAGAGGAAGTGTCTCACGTGTAGAAGGACTGCCACGCCGCAAGACTCAGAGCCGTCCGGCGTTGGTCGAAATTGTGGATGTTCTGCTTCCCCGGCTCCGGCCGAGCCAGCGTACCGAAAGACGGGTCGCTAAGATAGCCGGTCGCCAGCAGCTCTTCCAACGAAATGGCCGGGCACAAAACGTTCGCCTGGGCCAGATTGACCCCCATCGCCTCTAGCTGCGAAAGGTCGTCGTTCGAGTCCACACCTTCCGCTACCACCGAGCCTCCCAACGCTTTCGCCAGCGTTACGAGCGATTCCACTACTGCGCGCCGCTTTGAGTCGGTGCTCAAACCACGCACGAAGTACGCGTCCAACTTGAAGTATTCGGGATGGCAATCCAGAATCATGCGATAGTTAGACTGACCCAGACCTACGTCGTCCAGTGCGACGCGGACGCCGCTCCTTCGTAACTCCGCAATGCTGTTCGTTAGTTCAGGGATGTTACAGGTCGGAGCATGTTCCACAAGTTCCATCGTGAACCGTTCCGGGGTGAAGGACTGTTTTTGTAGATGCCGTAGAAAGAAGTCAACGAATCCGGAATTGCGGCCGAGGGTTGAGGCATGCACGTTGACGTTGATACGTACTTTGGAAGGCAATCCTTTGGCCGCGTCGCAGATCGCGGTCAGACAACTTTCATCGACGGCCGCCTCCGCCCTCTTGCGACGGACATAGTCAAACAGGATGTCCGCCCTTTCAAAGTGTGTTCCCCGAGGCCCGCGAATCAAGGCTTCGACACTATCAACGTGTCTCGCTCCGCCTTGGATCCGGAAAATAGGCTGAAAGCGGACGGATAGCTCATACGGATCGAGAATCGTTTCGAGAATAGACTTCTTCATGCCCTGGCTCCTGACAACCGCATAACTGTCTTCCCTAACTCTTTCAGCCGTGTTGGCTTTCGAAGAAATGCATCCGCTCCAGATGCCGATGCCTCCGCCTTGAGTTCCGGCCAGCCATAGGCGGTCAAAACAATGATGCGTGTTTGCATGGAACTTTCGCGAATATGCTTAATCAGATCGAGGCCGCCGAACGCGAGTTTGCTCAAGCGGAGATCCGTGATTACAACCGAATATGAAAAATGGGCCAACAGAGTTTGGGCTTCTTCCAGCTCCTGGGCGCAGTCGACCTCATACTGGCTCTCCGAAAAATAGTCGCGATAAGCATCCACTAGCTGTTCGTCATCGTCGATGATAAGAACTCTGTCGGCCATGCTGGTATATAGGCATGCCGTGTTCCACAATCCGAGAAACTCGAAAGCATTGATAACAAGCGGCGTAACATACGCGAGCTCCACTGCTGTTCAACAATGAGTTCACCATTTCTGGAAAATGGACAAATAGCAGACTGCGAGAAAAGCGCTCAACCGGGCGGCTGTTAGAAGTGATCCATCCCATTCCGTCTTTCTTGTGGGAGGTGACCTGATAACCAGAGGCAATACGCTGTGCTCGATTACCTCCGTAAGTTGTAATGGCTCTTGTGGACTAGGTATCGTAGCGGGAATAGTCACGAGAAACGCCAACGTGGGGAAGCGTGCTCTGATGGTGGACCTTCTAACCAGCAAACCGACAAACGGCCTCCCTGAATTCCATGCTGACCTGCGGACGATCTTACTTGCACAGAAAACTGAATTAATGAGCGAGGTTGCGCGGGCAACGGCCAACCAGTTCAACAACTTCATGATGGCGATCACCAGCTACGCCGAACTGGAGATGAAGAACGCTTCCACCACACAACGGCGCAGTCTGGAACAAGTTCTTAGCAACGCTAGTCGAGCAACCGCTTTAGTCCAAAAGCTCTTGGCCATAAGCCGCAAACAGGCCGCTTCATTTCAGCCCGTGGATCTAAACAATGTACTAACGGGGATTAGCGATCTTCTGGAGCAGCTGGCTGGTGAACGCATCTCGGTTGTGTTCAATCTCGATCCGAGCATCCCGATGGTCAATGCCGATCCCGCTGAGATCGAACAAGTGGTGCTGAATCTCGCAATCAATGCGCGGAATGCAATGGCCAAGGGCGGAAAGCTCACGACCAGCACAGCGTTGGTAGATCTGAACCAAGAATCCATGGGCATGGGCGAGATCGAGCGGCCGGGCAAGTATGTCATGCTCTCCATCGACGACACTGGTCACGGCGACACAACGGAAGAGCTTGTCGGCAGCCATGATCAGAATGCCAGAATCAACCTGTCTCTGGCAGCGGTTCGCGGCATCGTCAAGAGTGCCGGAGGATGTATCCGATTCAACAACGAACCGGGAAAAGGCAGCAGCTTCAACATCTATTTCCCGGCACTGAAACAAGATGCCCGAGAAGATCCTGGGCGCAGTTCTCGACGGAATGTCCCCGTCGCCAGGACCATTCTGGTTGTCGAAGACGATGACGCAGTGCGCATCCCAACTTCGGAATTCCTGAAAATGGAGGGCTTTAAGGTCCTGCAGGCAAGGACGGGCGATGAAGCCATTCACGTCGTGCAGCAGAATCGCTCCCGCCTTGACATCTTGATCACCGACATCGTAATGCCCAGGATGACCGGACTCCAGGTAGCCGAAAAGTTACTCGAGCTTCATTCCGACCTGAAGGTCCTTTACATGTCGGGGGATACCGATCAAGCACATTCTTCGCCTGAGAACGATCCTCCCGAGAACGCCATCCTGCGGAAGCCCTTCCGCCTTGATACACTCACGGATCGGATTCACGAGTTGCTTGGGGAGTAGAGGCGCGACAAATGAGGCGCCGAACAGGCTCACAGGATCCAGCCGAACGGCCCACTCATAGCAAGTTGGCTATGAACTCCACCCCAGCCTCCAGTGATCTTGTGCGCGTTCAACAGGCTCTCCACGAGAGCGAGGCTCGCCGTCAGGCTCTCCTGGATTTTGCTCTGGACTCCATCATCTGTGCCGATCCGGAGGCCAGGATCACGGATTTCAATCCGGCGGCAGAGCGAACCTTTCGCATCTCCCGATCGGAAGCATTGGGCCAGGATGTGGTCCAGACCATCCTGCATCCCGCGCTGCAGGATCGTTTGCGCCGGGAATTCTTCACGCCTGCCGAACCGGGCGGCATCGACATCCTGGGCAATCGCCTCGAAACCCGGTGCTTGCGGGCTGATGGCAGCGAATTTCCGGCCGAGATCACAGTCACCCAGATCACCGTCGAGGAACAGAGCTCTTATACCGTATATGTTCGCGACATTACGGCGCGGCGCTGGGCACAGGAAACGGTTGTGCGCCTGGCGGCGATTGTCGAATCTTCGCAAGACGCCATCATCGGCAAGGACCTGGCCTACCGGATTACGAGTTGGAACAAGGGTGCCGAGCGGATGTATGGCTACTCTGCGCGCGAGGCCATCGGCCAGAACATCTTCATCCTCTCTCCCCCCGGGCGTTCCGATGAGGTTCGCAAGATCATGGAGGAGTTGAAGGCCGGCCGCGCTATCAAGAATTTTGAAACCATACGCATGGCCAAGAACGGAAAGCTCATCCACGTATCGCTCGCCGTATCGCCAGTTCTCGATTCAGATGCGGCCATGATCGGCGCGTCTTCGATCGCACGGGATATAACGGCACAGAAGCTCGCTGAAGAAGCTCTTCGCCGGGCCAGCGAAACCAGTATTTATGGGTCCCCCATGCCGATCATTGCGGCCGACGCCGCGAGCCGCGTGACCATGTGGAATCCAGCGGCAGAAGCTCTGTTTGGATGGAGCGAAGACGAAGTCATTGGCAAGCCGATTCCCATCGTTCCTGAGACCGGACTGAAAGAAGCCGCTCATTTGCACACCGAACTGCTGTCAGGTCAAATCATGAAAGGGATCGAACTACTCCGCCAAAAACGAGACGGCTCTCTGGTGACGATCAGCCTGTCCGCGGCTCCAATCCGAGACGCCAACCACAAGGTCAAGGGAATTCTGGGGTTCCTGACCGATGTCACCGAGCAGAAGCGGTCGGAAATCGCCCTGCGACAGGCAGAACAGAAGTATCGGACCATCTTTGAAAATGCTGTCGAGGGCATCTATCAGACGACTCCGGATGGCAAGTACATATCCGCGAACCCAGCTCTGGCGCACATGCTCGGCTTTGATTCGCCGGAAGAGCTCATCCATGCTCGCCAAGACATAAGGACCCAGGAATACGTGAAACCGGAGATGCACACCGAATTCGCCAAAATCCTGGAAGAGCGTGATGTGGTGCAGAGTTTTGAATACGAAGCCTATCGCAAGGATGGAAAGACCATCTGGGTTTCCGAGAATGCCCGCGTCGTGCGCGACTCCGGCGGCCGGACCCTTTATTTCGAGGGGACGGTCGAGGACGTTACGGGTCGCCGCGAGTTGGAACAGCAACTGCGTCAGATGCAGAAGATCGAAGCGACCGGCCGGCTGGCAGGCGGCGTAGCTCATGACTTCAACAACATCTTGATGGCAATCAGCAGCTATGCGGAACTGCTCGAAAAAAAGCTCACGGATGAGGCCACCCGCCGATACGCCGGCGAAATCGTAAAAGCAACAGAACGAGGATCCTCCCTCACCGAAGGCCTGTTGGCATTCAGCCGTAAGCAGGTGCTCTCTCCCAAAGTGCTCGATTTGAACACCCTGATCGCAGAACAGATCAGAATGCTAAAGCGCCTGATCCCAGAAAACGTTGAGCTACAGTTCCTTGCGGGGAGCGATACTGGGCGGGTGAAAGCAGACCCGAGTCAGGTTCAGCAAGTACTAATGAACTTGATCATCAATGCCCGGGACGCCATGCCGAACGGCGGTCGACTTGTAATTGAGACTGGCAATGCTGAACTCGATGGCGCTGACTGTCCTCTTGCCAATCAAGCTCAGGCCGGAAAATACGTCATGGTCGCGGTGAGTGACAACGGTTGCGGCATGAGCGCAGAGATCAAGTCCCATATCTTTGAGCCATTCTTCACGACCAAGGAGCAAGGCAAGGGTACCGGACTGGGGCTCGCGATTGTGTTCGGCATCGTGAAGCAGAGCGGAGGCCAAATCTTCGTTCATACCGAACCCGACATGGGTACGACTTTCAAGATCTATTTTCCATTCGTCGAAGCAGAAATCCAGATACCAGATATGGAAGAGCACCAACAGCCGAGTACGGGAGCGGAAACCATTCTTCTCGTGGAAGATGAGGATGGTGTCCGCGATTCCGCCGCCGAGTATCTGCGAGAGAGTGGCTACACTGTGTTGACGGCCAAAGGAGGATCAGACGCTCTTCGACTGGCAGAACAGCATGGCGGGCCTATCCATGTCCTACTGACGGACCTGATCATGCCGCTAATGAGCGGACGCGAGCTGTCGGAGAGGATAGCGAGTGTTCGTCCGGAGATCCGCGTGGTGTTTATGTCAGGGTACTCGAATAACTTGCTTTCGAACCAACAGATTCTAGATCCCAAGCACGTGCTCCTGCAGAAACCTTTCCGGTTGGCCACTCTGGGCCGACGGATACGTGACGTTCTAGGCCGCAGCCTGGGAACGGCTGCTGGAAAATAACCGGAATTCAAACCCTCTATTGCATAAACGGCGGTCGGGTTCGCACTCCGAGCCCTAGTGGATTTGGTTGTGGTATTGCGGCGTTGTTGAGCGCACGGGCTATCCCGCAGAGTTGCTTGTCAGCCAGCGTGCCTTCCAATGCTCTCGCGGGCCCGTCGAATGTTTCGCTCTAGGCGGATCGTCCGTCTGGGAGCAGCGGTTTTCGACTTGGGCAGCGGCTCAGGAACCAACACATTCATTACCGTACGAGGGGTAGAGCCGACCGGAAAGCTTCAAGAAACTCTTCTCCCGGTGCGCTCCGCGTCTCGGCGGTGACCAGTCCTACACCACAAAATACTTGGCCCCCGGATGATGCACCACAATCGCCGAGGTACTCTGTTCGGGCTCCAGCAAGAAGCCCGAGGTCAACCGCACGCCTACGTTCTCCTCCGGCTTGAGCAGCGCAAACAGCTTGGTCTGATCCTCCAGATGCGGACACGCCGGATAACCGAACGAATAGCGCGAGCCGCGATACTTCTGATGAAACAGATCGCGAATGTGTGAAGAGTCCTCGGCGCCGATGCCAAGTTCTTCGCGCATCTTCTTATGATGAAACTCGGCTAGGGCCTCGGCCGTCTCCACGCTCAGGCCGTGGACATACAGATAGCGGGTGTATTCTCCACCTTCGAAGAGACGCTGCGTTTCCACCGAAGCTTTTGGACCAATCGTCACTAGCGACAAGCCGAGTACATCCATCTTGCCGGAGGAAGGCGCAGCGAAGAAATCAGAGATGCAGAGGCGACGGCCTTCTTTCTGACGCGGGAAGGTGAAGCGAAGGAGTTCTCTGGGTGGCAGTTGCTGCCGAGCTTCGCTCGGCTTGGACGGACGAATGCGTCCGTCCCTACACGAGCTTGGGTCATACACTACTACGTCATTGCCATCCCCTTGCGCTGGGAAATATCCGTACACTACCTTCGGCTCGAACCAACCCGCCGCTATCACTTCTTCTTCCAGCTTCTTTTTGATCGGGCGGTACTTCTCCTCGACCAGCCTTGCGTAATCTTCCTGTGACGCGGTCTTTAGCTGCCACTGGTTCTTGAACAACGCTGTGTCGTTGATGTAATTGAAGAGCTCACGCAGATCGTAGTCCTTTACCACGCGCACGCCCCAGAAGGGAGGCTCCGGAATATTCGGCGCGTCGGTCACGACCGCGCTGCGCTCAGAGAACACGGGGCCGATCTCTTCATCGACGGCCGCCGCTTTCGCGTATTCCTTCACCGTCCGGCCGTCCTTTAAACGCACTTCGCGTTTGCCGTCTTCCGAGGCTAGGTCTTCCATTACGTGCAGGCCGGCGAAGGCGTCTTCACCGTAGAACACGGCATTCGAATACTCGCGGCGCAAATCATCTTCTACATACTTGCGAGTGAGGGCCGCTCCCCCGCAGATCACCGGGAACTCCAGCTTCTGCCGTTCCAACTCCTGGATCACGTACTTCATCTCGAGCGTCGATTTGACCAGCAGGCCGCTCAGTCCGATGGCGTCGGCCTTCTGCTCCTGCGCTGAGCGGATAATCGTGTCGCCAGGCTGCTTGATACCCAGGTTCACGACTTTGTATCCGTTGTTCGAGAGGATGATGTCGACGAGGTTTTTCCCGATGTCATGTACATCGCCCTTCACCGTGGCCAGGACGATCGTACCCTTCTGTTGTGAGCCGGTTTTCTTTTCCATCTTCGGCTCAAGATAGGCGACGGCTGCTTTCATCACTCCCGCCGAGTCGAGGACCGAGGGCAATTGCATCTTGCGGGCACCGAACAGGTCGCCAACCGTCTTCATGCCGTCGAGCAACACGGTGTTGATGAGGTCCAGCGGCGTGTACTCGCCTAACGCCTGTTCCAGCAATTCTTCCAGGGTGAGCTTGGTCTTGCCCTCGCCCACCGACTTTTCGCCGTTGATGATCGCGTACTTGAGCTTGTCTTCGATCGAGAGGGTCTCGACGTGCGCCGCGGTCTGCGCCTGCGCCTTCCCTTTCATGCCGGCGAAATGCTGCATGTAAACCTGCAGCGGATCGCCATTCGATCGGTCCTGATAAATCAGCTTGCGCGCCAGTTCCACTTCTTCGGCCGGAATTTTGTACAACGGATAAATCTTCGTGTAGTTGACGATGGCGACGTCGAGGCCGTTTTCGACCGCCTCGTGCAGAAACACCGAGTTCAGTACGCGGCGCGGATAGGCATCAAGCCCGAAGCTGATGTTGCTTACCCCGAGTACTGTCTTCACTTCCGGAAGTTCCTCGCGGATGCGCTTCACCGCTGCCAAGGTCTCGATGCCGGCACTCCGGTATTCTTCTTGCCCCGTGGAAATGGGAAGCGTTAACGTGTCGAAGAGCAAGTCCACCGGACGGATACCGTATTTCTGTGTGGCCAGATCGAAGATGCGATGCGCGATCGCGACTTTCTTGTCTGCCGTCAGCGCCATGCCCTCTTCATCGATGGTCAGCGCGATCACGCCGGCCCCGTAGCGCTTCGCCATCGGCAAAACCTTCGATGTCCGCTTCTCGCCGTCTTCTAGGTTGATCGAATTGATAATAGCCTTGCCCGGAATACGCTTCAGCGCTTCTTCCACTACGTCCGCTTCGGTGCTGTCGATCAAAATCGGCGCGGGCACGCGGGTCGCAATTCTTTCCAGGATGGCAGAGATGTAGCCCTTCTCGTCCTCGCCCACGATGGCGCAGCACAGGTCGAGCATGTGCGAGCCTTCGTTGGCGAGCTTCTTCGCCAACGTCAGAATGTCGTCGTACTTTTTCGCCTGCACCAGCTTGCGGAAATGATCGACGCGCGTGGTCGTGTTCATTTCTTCCGCAACGATCAGGGGCTTGGGCTCCAGGTCGAGCGGCACAGATGTGTAGGCGCTCGAAGCCGCGCCCACGGGCTTCACATCACGCTGCGCCGGCTCGACACCGGAAACCGCATCCACCACGGCTTTCAGATGTTCGGGAGTCGTGCCACAACAGCCGCCGACAATGCATACGCCATAATCTTTTACAAAGTGTTTGTGATACCCGGCCAGGTCTTTGGGCGCGAGCTTGTACACCGCGTGCCCGCCCACGTTCTGCGGCAGCCCCGCGTTCGGCAAAATCGAAATGTGCTTGGTGGAGTTCAGCCCCAAATACCGGACGGCCTCATTCATTTCCGCCGGACCGGTCGCGCAGTTCAGGCCGATGATGTCAATGTCGTAAGGCTCCAGCGCGGTGAGCGCCGCGCCAATCTCGGTCCCGAGCAGCATGGTTCCGGATTCCTGCAACGTAACCTGGACCTGCACCGGCAACCGCTTGCCCGCTTTGCGCAACGCCTCGAGCACGCCGACGGTGGCAATTTTCGCCTGCAACAAATCCTGGCAAGTCTCGATGAGCATCACATCGACGCCGCCCTCAATCAGCGCCGCTGCTTGTTCTTCGTAGGACTCGACCATCGCGTCCCAGCCGATGTGTCCAAGCGAGGGCAATTTCGTCGTCGGCCCCATCGATCCGGCTACGAAGCGTGGTCGGTCCGGGGTGGAAAATTGCTGCGCTACTTCTCTGGCGAGCTGCGCGGCCTTCAGGTTGATCTCACGAACTTTGTCGCGCAGTTCGAACTCGCCGAGAACGAGGCCTGTCCCGCCAAATGTGTTCGTCTCCACGATGTCGCAACCCACGCGGAAAAAGTCGGCATGGATATCGCGAATAATGTCGGGACGGCTCAGCACCAGAACTTCGCTGCAGTTCTCCTTCCCCCAATAATCGTCCAGGGTGGGATTGCGCTTCTGGATGTTCGTTCCCATCGCGCCGTCGTAAACCACGACGCGCTGTTTTACGAGTTGGAGAAAGTTGGACATTCTCTTTGAGTTCTCAGTTCCCGGTTCTCAGATTGTGCTCTTTATGTTCCCCGATAACCGCTACTACACATACTTGTTTTCAGCCATCAGCAGTTGTGCGACGCCAACTGAGAACTGAGGACCGGGAACTGAGAACTGGCTCTATAAACAAACGCCGGCCCGTGCTGGACCGGCGTTGAACTTAGCTCGAAACAGCGAAGGCTGTTAACTCCCCGGGGTCATCTGCGCGGGTACGCCACCCGCGTTTTCTGCACCATTGAATACAGCATTCGCGCCCATGTGCGCCGGAGCAATCGACAGCAGCTGTTCTTTCCGATAGATCAAATTGCTCGCATTGAAGGTCGCGAGTTCGAAACCATGTCCATGCGTGATGGCATCGGTTGGGCAAGCCTCCACACAATAGCCGCAAAATATGCACCGGTTGTAGTCGATGTTGTAGACGCGGGCGTAGCGTTCGGCGCCGGAAACTCTTTTTTCTTCGGTGTTTTCCGCAGCTTCGATGTAGATGCAATTGGCAGGACACGCGGCGGCGCACAGGAAGCAGGCTACACATTTTTCCAGGCCGTTTTCGTCGCGCTGCAGCACGTGCATCCCGCGAAAACGCTCCTGAAACTTGGCGCCCTTCAGGGGGCCGGGACCGTCAGGATAATTTTCGACGATCGAGGGCTGAAACATCTCCTTCAGGGTGATGGTCATCCCCTGGGCGATTGCTCCGATGTTTTTGATCACGGACATGCCTTATTAGTATAGCGGATGGAACAGCTTTCAGCCTTCAGTTGTCAGCTATCAGCCGTAGCTTGGCTCCTGGCTTTTCCTGAGAATAGCTACCTAGGATGGGGGGACTTTCGTGGACGTGGAAATTTTCTTTTGATCGTTGAGACTCTACTTGTGCGCTGCTTCGGATGACGCACCCGTGGCGTGTTAATTTATGGCCTGCCGTCGCTCGCGTTGTTCTCGTTTCATTCTCTTCATTACGCTGTTCCCGCTGGTTCTGCATCTTCGTGGCGAACTTTCCGTCCTTGCCTTCGGCCAGCAATTGGGCCGGATCCCCTTCTCTCGTGACCAGAGCCATGCGGATCCTCCTTATCGGCGGCATCGATTGGAGGGGAACTGGAATCTGCGGGGACGAAGTGTGCCGCCCGGGGAATCGGCGGCAGGACTGCGGTTTCGCGCGTACCGGCAGAAGATGGCTTTGCGGGCAGAACGCGCCGCGGCGGCCGCAGATGCATCATCCTCCGCGCCCCCACCCAAGCGAAGCTTGGGTGGGGCATCCGCTTCGTCCCTGGGTTCGACAGTTTGGACTCCGCTGGGGCCCGCTCCCCTGGCTTCCGATGCTACGGGCGATGGGATGCAGGATTACAACTGGGTTTCGGGACGTGCCACTTCAGTCCTTATAGATCCTGGGGACAACACCGGAAACACGGTGCTGCTAGGCGGCGCCTACGGTGGGCTGTGGAAGTCCACGAATGCGGGCAATCTGAATTCCAATCCCGCTTCCGTTATCTGGCAAGCTCTAATTGATGATCAGCCTACCCTGGCGGTGGGCGCAATTGCAGTGCAGCCGGGACACAGCAACGTCATTCTGGTCGGGACCGGCGAGACCAATAGTTCGGGAGATTCTTACTACGGACTGGGAATTCTGCGTTCCACCGACGGAGGCTCCACGTGGACGCAGATCCAGAGCGCTGCGAGTGGGCAGTCGTTTCTGGGAATCGGTTTTAGCAAGATTGCTTTCAGCACAGCGAATCCCAATGTGGTCGTGGCGACGACGGCTGGCGACAACGGGCTGTACGTCGGCCTGGAACAGGATGGGAATTCGACCGCGCGCGGACTTTACTACTCGCAGGACGCTGGAATGACTTGGAACCGAGTCGTCCTCTCCGACGGCGCCGTCCCCGCCTCGGCCACGGCGGTGGTTTACAACCCAAACCAGGGAACGAACGGCACTTTCTACGCTTTCATCCGGCGTCACGGGCTGTACTCCTCGACCAACGGCCAGAATTTCACGCGGGTGACCGTGCAGCCGTCCGCGGGTCTTGCGTCCGGATTCTGCCCGGCTAGCTCGAACGCAAGCAGTTGCCTGCTCTACCGCGGCGAGTTCGCGGTGGTGCCGGGTCGCAACGAGATGTATGTGTGGGTCGTCGATGTGCAGCCCGACAACTATGGAAATCCGACGCCGGTGGACGAGGGTATCTGGCGCTCGACGAATGGCGGCACGAATTGGACGGCAATCTCGGATAACGGCATCACCAACTGCGGTGACAGCGCCTTTGGTCCCAACAGCGGCTGCGGAGTGGAACAGGGTTATTACAACTTGGAGCTAGCCGCGACCCCCAACTCGGCCGGAACTGATATTTACGCGGGCGCCGTCAATCTTTACAAGTGCACAATTGCGTCCGGGGGCACCACCTGCACGCAAGGGGACTGGACCAATCTTACGCACGTGTACGGCTGCAATCCCGGCCCGCTGGGAGCGCCGGCGCATGTACACCCCGACCAGCACGGAATCGCTTTCATGGTTGCGAGTGGCAAAGCAGTCGGCTACTTCGCGCACGACGGCGGAATCAGCCGAACGCTCGATGCCTATTCCGGGCTGAACACGGGGAACTGCACTGGAACAAATCAATTCGACAGCTTGAGCGAGAGCCTGGGCTCGATGACGGAATTTGTTTCCGTCTCGGTGCATCCGACCAACGCCGACATCCTGCTCGGAGGAACGCAGGGCAACGGCTCGCCGAAAACCAGCAGCGCGACCAGCAGCAGCACTTGGCAGAACGCGCTCGGCGGGGACGGAGGATTCAATGCTATCAATCCTGCAAACCCTAACGAGTGGTTCGCGGCGAATCCTTACCTCACGATCCTGAAGTGCGAGTTGGGAATGGCGTGTAATGAGGCGGGATTCATCGAGGTCGTCAGTCCGGCCAATCTCGGCGGAGACCAAGGAGCTTTCTACACTCCCTACATTCTCGATCCGCAAAATAGCAGTGAAATGCTGGTAGGAACCTGCCGGGTGTGGCGCGTCAGCACCAGCGGCGTCGCTCCCCTGCAGTTGAGCAACGACTTCGACACGTTAGGAACAGGCGCATGCACGGGTGGTGAGGTCAACTTGGTGACCGCGCTGGCTGCGGGCGGCCCAAAGGACGTTAACAATAATTCGATGGTGGTATATGCGGCGACGGACGGATACGGGCCGCTCAGCGGCTTGCCAGGCGGCGAAGTGTGGGTCACGACGAACGCGGGCATCACGTTGATGGCGAATGTAACCCAGAATGTAAATCCGAACGGGTACGCGATCTCATCGGTCGCGATGGATAAGTCGGATGCGACGGGCAAGACGGCGTATGTCGGCATCATGGGATTCAGCACGCAATTGCGCCCAACATCGCACGTGTGGAAGACGACAAATGCCGGCGCGAGTTGGACGGACTGGAGCGGAACGGGATTGCCAGACGCCCCTGTGAATGCGTTGCTGGTGGACTTGGAAGCGCGGCAGGTTTATGCCGGAACCGACGTCGGCGTTTTTGTCAGTTCGACGACGACGGCGAGTTGGACGGAAGTTGGTCCAGCACCGGGGCCGGGAGTATCGGGATTCTTGCCCGATGCCCCGGTCACGGCACTGCAACTCTTCAATCCTGACGCCGGAACGAAAACGCTGTTGGCATCGACGTACGGGCGGGGCATCTGGAACTATCCGCTGATGACCTCGGCCGACTACACGAACGTCATTTCGAATTCACCACAGACGGTGTTTCCGGCCCAGACAGCTGCGTTCAACGGGACACTGACAGCGAAGAACGGATATGCTAACCCGGTGAATTTGAGTTGCACGGGCGCGGCGCCGAATTCCTGCACACTGCAGCCGACGCAGGTAGCGCCAACGGCTACTTACACGCTGACTGCGGGCGGACTGGTGGGCGACTACAGTTTCAACGCGCACGCGGTGGGCACCGACGGAAACGCGATTACGCGCGACGCGACCGTCACGTTGCATGTCGTGGACTTCAATTTGACGGCACCAAGTCCAAATTCACTGAGCGTGGCACAGGGCGGAACGTCGTCCGAAAGCACGTTCCAAGTAACGGCGGCAGGAAATTTCGCAGGGACAGTGACACTGAGTTGCCCGGCAGGTCTGCCGACGGGGGCGGCCTGCCTATTCTCGCCATCGAGTTCGGTGAACCCGACGTCTTCGACGCCCGTGACCGTTACGCTGACAGTCACGGCGGCGGCGGGAACTCCGTTGGGTGGTCCGAGGACGGTAACGGTGTCGGCGATGGCAGCGGGAGCGCCTTTCGCCAAGACACAGACGTTCGGCCTGACGGTGAGCGGCCCAACTCCAAATTTTGCGATTGCGTTGACGGCAACTCCGAATGCAACGGTCGCGAATCAGAACGTGACGTGGAACGGAACCCTCACGGCGTTGAACGGATACAGCGGTAGCGTGTCGTTGACGTGCGCAGGGGGTGAACCAACGACGTGCGACATTATGCCGCCATCCTTGACGCCAACGGCAGGGGGCACTTCATTTACGGTGACGTTGGGGAACCCGACGACCGGGACGTTTAATTTTACAATCCAGGCAACAGATGCGACGCTGACGCATGCGACGCCGACCGAGACACTGACGGTAGGGACGGACGTGCAGTGGGGTCACACGGGCAGCGACTCGGTTAGCGTAGCGGCTGGGCAAAGCGCTACCTACACCTTTTCGGCCGCTCCGGTAGGAGGTGGGGCGTTCAGTTCGACGGTAAGTCTGACCTGCACGAATCTCCCAGCATTGACGAGTTGTGGGTTTAGTCCGACAACGATTGCTGCGGGTTCGGGGACAACGACGGTGACCCTGACAATTTCAACCACGGGACCGAATAGCGGTAATTCAGCACCCAGTACCCTACATCCAGTACCCAGTGAGAAGCGCTTCCGCACTGGCGGTCATCTCCGCGTCTTGCCATTCTTCACGCTTGCCTGGGCGGTGATCGTGGGGGTTGGGGGGTTGGGGGGAAACAGACCCGGCAAGCCGCGTTTCTTCATTGGCATCGCAGTCATTTGTTTGGGGCTGGGATTGCTGGCGGAAACTTCATGCGGCGGAGTCGGAGGCGGCGGGGGCGGCCCTCCACCACCGCCCGCGACAGTAACGGTGATTCCGGGATCGGCGACGTTGTATGAAAATGAGCCCGGTAACTCGTGGCCTTCGGGTACGCAGCAACAATTTAATGCGACCGTTAGTGGCTCTTCCGATCAAAGCGTGACCTGGGCCGTTGTAGGCGAGAGCACCAATGGCACGATCAGTGCGAGCGGGCTCTATACGGCTCCCGCAGAGGTGCCGAATGGAGGAGCGGTGAGCGTGACGGCAACGTCGGGGGCCGCAGTTTCACCGGGAAGGGCCACGGTCCAGGTGATGGAGGCGACGGATTTGGGAACACTGCAAATATCGGCAACAGCCACAGCCGTTGGTGGGCCGCCGCATGCGGATGTCATAGCCCTGGACGTACAGTAGGACTAGAGATTCGCAGATCGGACCGAGACGGCGGGAATTTGTAACGCGTGATCCGTAATTGGAAGTTGCGGCGCGGAAGCGTCCGCACTCACATCTCAAACACCGCCAAGTCTGAGGCGCGCGCCTTTTCCTTGCGTCACATCCTATTGTTCTTGTATCACGGTACTAAACCAACCAGTAAGGTAGGATCATCTTCGGCGGGGCGGCCGTGCCGTGCACCGCTTGGACGGGCGAGGCGCCCGTCGCTACACGAGCGAACTCATGACTTATGACATTGCGGTGATTGGCGGCGGGATTGTGGGGCTTTCGTTTGCCATGCAAGCGACCGAGCAGTTCCCTCGCCTGCGGGTAGTGGTTCTGGAGAAAGAAGCAGGGGTGGCCCGGCATCAGACGGGACACAACAGCGGAGTAATCCATAGCGGCGTGTATTACAAGGCGGGATCGCTGAAGGCGAGGCTGTGTGTAGCGGGGGCACGCGAGATGGTGGAATTCTGCTCGCGACACGGAATTCTGCACGAGGTCTGCGGGAAATTGATTGTGGCTACGAATGCGGAGGAAGCGGCGCGCTTGGGCGACTTGCTCGCGCGCGGGGTCGCGAACGGACTCGAGGGCCTGCGATTGCTGGAGCGCGAGGCAATGCTCGAGATCGAGCCACATGCGGGCGGCGTGCGAGCCCTGCAAGTGCCCTCTACCGGGATCACGGATTATGCGGCGGTGACAGCGAAGTACGCGGAAATCGCCATCGGCCACGGGACCGAGGTGAAGACGAACGCGGGCGTGGTTGGGTTCGAGCGGTCGGCTCGGGAGGTTGTGGTCCGAACCCGAGCTGGAGATTTCTCTTCGCGCTATGTGGTGAATTGTGCAGGCCTGTATAGCGATCGGGTGGCGCGCCTCGCGGGAGACGATCCGGGGATGATGCTAGTTCCGTTTCGCGGCGAATACTACGATCTAGCGGCGGCGCGGCAGTCGTTGGTGCGAGGCCTGATTTATCCAGTGCCGGATCCGCGGTATCCCTTCTTGGGTGTGCACTTCACGCGGCGCATTCACGGGAATGTGGATGCGGGGCCGAATGCGGTGCTGGCCTTCGGACGCGAGGGCTATCGCTGGACCGATTTTGATCTGGGCGAGACGATGGAAGTGATCGGGAATGCAGGCTTTCGGGCGATGGCGCGACAGCATTGGAGAAATGGGTTGGCGGAGTTTCACCGGTCGCTGCGCAAACGCGAGTTTGTGCGCTCCTGCCAGCGCCTGGTGCCGGAGGTGCGGATGGAAGATATGACGCCGGGCGGGTCGGGCGTGCGGGCGCAGGCCGTGGGCACGGACGGCGCGCTGGTCGACGATTTCCGCTTTGTGGGCCGAGAACGGTTCTTGCACGTGCTGAATGTGCCGTCTCCGGCGGCAACGGCATCGTTGCCGATCGGGCGCGAGATACTGAAGATGGTGCCGCAGGACATCGTGGGCTAGTGGCGTGAATGCTCCCTCGATTGCGGTGCCTAGTGTAGTCTTCCGTAGAGACGAGGCTTGCCTCGCCTAGGACGCGGGAAGACGCGGCAAGCCGCGTCTCTACTCAGAAAGTTTTTCTTGGGAGAATGGGTATGGCGCAGAGTTTGAGTGGGAAGAAGAAAGTGGCGATCCTGGGCGCAGGGAAGATGGGAGCGATTCTGCTGCAGTCTTTTCTGCGGGATGGCTTGCTGTCGGCCGGGCAGACTTGGGCAACGGTGGCGCATCCGGAGCGGGCGCGGATGCTGAAAGAGAAGTTAAAGGTGCATGCCGGGACCGACAACGTGGAGGCGGTGAAGGATGCAGACATTATTTTTCTCTGCGTGAAGCCGCAGGTGGTAGCGGACGTGGCACGCGAGATCCGCGCGCACCTCAGCGCGAAGCAGTTAGTGATTTCGGTGGCCGCGTCGGTTCCTACGGAGATGATTGAACGGGCACTGGAGAAAGAAGTTCCGGTGGTACGCGCCATGCCGAACACTCCGTGCGTGCTCGGCGCGGGAATGACGGCTCTGTGCAAGGGCAAGTTCGCGACCAAGCAGCATCTGGAAACGGCAACCAAGTTTTTCGATGCGGTGGGGCGAACGGTGGTCGTTGACGAAAAGCATATGGACGCGGTCACGGGATTGTCGGCGAGCGGTCCGGCGTATATCTACATCATTCTGGAATCGCTGGCAGAGGCGGGGGTGAAAGTCGGCCTGCCGCGCGATGTGGCGACGCTCCTGGCGGCGCAAACGACGATGGGCGCGGCGCGCGTGGTGCTCGAAACCGGAGATCATCCGGCGCTGCTGAAGGACGCCGTGACAACTCCGGCGGGCTGCACCATTGACGGTATCATGGAACTGGAAGAGGGCAAGCTGCGCGTAACGTTGATCAAAGCGGTGGTAAAGGCCGTGCAGCGGGCTAAGGAGTTGGCGTTCTCGTAGTGCAGATGAGAACCCCCACTCATTCGCAAAAAACGCGAATGAGTGGGCACCCGCGCTAGTTTGTAGTTCAGTCAATATGAACAATCACAATCGGGTCGGCCGCCATGACCGAACTCCCGGCAGCGGCGAAGAGGTCATAGTAGAACATCTTCTTGCCTACGATTTTCTTTACGACCTCGGGGTTCAGACCAGGTGAGTCCGCCTCACCAAACGCTACACCCCTTGGCTTTGCAGGCACCTTGAAGTCGTTTCCCAGAAACGGATTCTCTTCCTTTTCAAAGTGGATGGTGAAGTTCGTGGCGGTGGGGTTGAGCCATTTGATTGTATCTCCTTCTTTAGCATGCAAATGACAGTCGCCCGCCGCAACGCAATGCTTACTATCCTCCAAAAGTTCAACGTGATGTTGCATATGGTTCCTCCTTAAGTTTGGGGAAGAGGTTTAGTGTCCGGCTGCCAGAGACATCAGTTTCTGAAAGCGCGGATCGCTGTGAAGGCTTGCGAAGACAGGATCATCGCGGATACTGGCGAGCGAGAACCCTGCCGCGAGTGACTTACTCAACCACGCCACCGCTTGCTCGTGGTCGCCGGTTTGCTGGTAGACCAGTGCAATCTCGAACAATAATTCCGGATCGCGGGGCTGCAGGTTCAGACCGCGGCCAAGGGCATCCAAAGCGCGATCCTTCTCCCCCAACATGGCGTGGTACTTGGCTAGCCGAATGGGCAACGACGGGTCCCGAGGATTGACGTGCGATTCTTCGGTCGCGAGATCGATGGCTTTGCGATAGGCATCGTTGGCGACCGAGCGCTGGCTGGGCATCCAGTAGTAGCAGTCCCCGAGGTTTCCCTGGATCACATAGTTGCTCTGGTCCAACTGGGCGGCCTTGGTATAAGCGTCAGCAGCTTCGGCATAGCGCCGGCTATAGAAATACGCGGTGCCAAGATTGGAATAGACGTCCGCGCTGGGGTTAATGGCGACGGCGCGCTGGAAGGTAGCGATGGCAACGGCGTAGCGCCCCTCGAGGATCTGCATCGCGCCGAGATTGCTGAGACCGCGGACGTTGTCGGGTTGCAACCTGGTGACCTGCTCGAACTGCTGCTCGGCTTCGCGGTAGCGGCCCTGCTTGAAATAGAACTGTCCAAGATAGTTGTAAGCCGCCCAGTAGTTGGGACGGAGGGCAATGGCTTTCCGGTAAACCTGCTCCGCCTCGCCGGTTTGGCCACGACGCTCGAGCGAATCCGCGAGACCGCGATAGGCGGCATCGTCGTTGGGGTTCCGGTCCATCGCGTTCTGAAAGTGTTCCGCGGCCTCCTCATATTTGCCGGTGCCATTGTAGGCGACGCCCAGGCAGTTGTGGCCTTCGGCAGCAAGGGGCGCGAGGGTTAGAGCTTTCTCACATGCGGCGAGAGACTTATCCACCCATCGGCGGTCATGCGTCAGCAGGAACTGTTGCCAGTACGCTTCGCCCAGGCCGGCATAAGCGAGGGCAAAATTGGAATCACGTTCCAGCGCGTGCTGGAAGACGGCGATGGCGTTCTGGAGATTCTCGGGTTTGTGAAAGTCCTGGAGATAGCCGCGACCTTGCAGGTAGAAGTCGTAGGCCTCGGGCTGCAGCGTGCCCCGCGCGCCGAACTGGGCGAGTTCCTGCGCGTTCAGTTCGAGGTCGAGAGCTTGCAGCGCACTCTGGGCAACGCGATCTTCCAGACCGAACGGATCGCCGGCGCTCGCGGTGATGGTATCGGCACGAAGCTGGCGCTGGGTGACGGGATTGGTGATCGAATAGGTAATGCGCACCGCATCGCCGGACCAGGACATATCACCTTCGACGACCAGGTTGGCGTCAAAGGCGCGGCGAGCTTCCTGCGCGGTGGTGACTTGCTGCTCACGGATTTCCCCCGGCGCCACGATCTCGAGCTTATGGCGGTCGGAAAGCGATGCGAATCGGGCGCTCAGCGCGGCTGCGAGGCCGTCGGAGAAAGCGCGTCGCGAAGGATCGGCGCCGGTCACCTTGAAGGGGATCACGGCGAGGTGCTTGTTCTGCGGCATGACATCGCCCGACAGGACGTGGCTTAGCCGGGCGCGAACTTGCGGGACCGTGAATGGTAGAAGAATCGCCAGCAGCGCAACCAGCACGACCGCCGCCCAGCGCAAGCCACGCTTCGTCGAGATGGCGTTGCCGGCATAGCGGGCCAGAAGCAGCGCGGGCGAACCGGTAGCGCGCAGGCGGCGCAAATCGGCCAACACTTCCGACGCGGTGGCGTAGCGTTGCTGCGGATCCTTGCGCAGCATGCGCAACACAATCCGTTCCAGCTCCAGCGGAACCGTTGCATTGAGACGGCGCAAGGGGGCAGGCTCATCCTGCAAGATGCGCGCGGCGATGCCCACCGTGGTTTCTGCATGGAAGGGGCGGACACCGGTCAACATTTCGTAAAACACAACACCCAGAGAAAAAATATCAGAGCGCTCGTCGACCGGGCGCTCGCACAGGACCTCCGGGGCCGTGTAGCCGGCGGTACCGCCCACGTGCGCCAGTTCGGAGACACTGATAGTGGCGTCGTTGGGCCGCACGAAGTGCCGGGCAAGGCCAAAGTCCAGTAGCTTTGCCTGGCCGGAGGGTGTCAGCATGATGTTCTCCGGCTTGAGATCACAGTGCAGGACGCGATGCTCATGCGCCGCCGCCAGTCCGCTGGCGCACTGCACGGCGATGTTCAGGAACTCTTCCACGGTCAGACGGTGTTCGAGCCGCTGGCGGAGGGTCTGCCCCTCGACGTACTCCATGACCAGCAGGAGTTCCCCATCCTGATCGAGCACGTCATAACAGGCGGCAATGTTGCGGTCGATCAGTTGCGCAGCGCGTTCGGCTTCGTGCAGGAAGCGGTGCCGGCACTCGGGATCACTGCGCAAGGCGGCCGACATCCGTTTGATGGCAACCAGTTTTTTGAGGCGTGTATCGCGGGCGCAGTAAACTTCCCCCATGCCGCCAAGGCCAAGGCATTTCACAATGACAAAACGGTTCCCTATCTCTCCACTGAGTTCGCCACGCAGTGGGCGGGCAGTCGTGACAATAGCGGGTTGGGAGTCGGCCATGGGCTCACCTCCCGGATGCGGGTGAATGAACCACGTGCCCTCGGCAGATGGCGCGATTTCTCGCCACCTCAACGCCATGCTACTCCGGGCGGTAGGGGCGGGCAAGGACCTCCGACACAGGACCTCCGACACAAAGAAGATACTCCATCGGTGCTGGTCTATCCGTTCGAGGATCGGGTCAGTTGGGAAGAGTGAAGCTCAGGGTTACATCCGTCTGGAATGGAGAGGGGTGGTCGTGTCGGCGGTAGGGTTGGTAGCGCCAGTTGCGAACAGCTTCGGTGGCAGCGGCGGCAAGAACGGGGTCTCCGCTGAGAGTGCGGATGCCGGAGACGGATCCGTCTTCGGCGACTTGAACCTCCAAGACCACGTCGCCGGCACGGTGAGCGCCTAGAGCTTCGGAGGGATACCGGGGCTCACTGCGGCTGAGGAGTCGGGCTTCGGCTTGCGCGGGAGAGAGCCAGACGCTTGGCGATGCGATCTTCGTGGCGGCAATCCGAGTGGTGGATGACGCTTCTACGATGCCGTCTTGCCTGGTGAGACCGAGATCGGCTTGCTCGTGCTTCCCCGCGCTGGGCTTTGCGGCGGGCTTCATGCGGAAGACGACTTTGCCCTTTTCATAGACGACCAGCTCGTCGGTGGAGGGAGCCGGCGTCGATCTTGTCCCCGTGGATTTTGTTTTGACGGTTTTTGTGGGCGTGGCCGGGACTGAATCGGGGGGAAGCGGCTGCAAAATTTGGGCGCTGGACGCATTTCCAGGCGGGCTTAGCCATCCAATGCGAGAACCAATCAGGAAGCTGACGGCGATGGTGGCCAGGATCGTTAGACCTCCGAGGACTAGAGCCCATGCTTCGTAGGGAGGCCGGCGCGCGAGCAGAGGGCCGGGTGAGGCGGAATCGAGGGCACTGGAATCGGGCGGCATTAACTCGGGCGAAACGATCTCGGGAGTAACAAATTGAGGCGGGATGACCGGCTTTGGCTTGCGACGACTTATTTCGATGGCCGCATGGCGAATGCAGGCACACTCCTCGGCGAAGCTCTCCAGCACTTTCTGGTCGTTATGGGAGAAGGCGGCGGGAGAGGGAGAAAAGACTTCGAGGATTCCCTCGAACTGCGAGTGGTTGTTGGCGTCGAAGACGGGAACGATCAGGATGGAGCGAATGCCGAGACGTCGCGAGACCACGGGGTCAATGCGAGGATCGAATTCGGTATCGACGGAAAGCTGCGGTTGACGCGTCTGCAGACAGGCTCCGGACAGACCATCGCGAGTGTTCAGCGGGACCCCGAGGTCGGGGGCGAGTTGCCCGGTCGCTGCACGGCAGACCATTTCATCGCCGCGGGCTAGAGCGAGCGCGGCAGAGTTGGCGCGCGTGGCTTCGGCGGCGCGGACTACCACCTCGTTCAGAACCAGATCCAGAGCCAGATCCGGCGGAAATCCGGCGCGGAGGTGCTGCTCCAGGGTAGCAGTCGGGTCAGGAGACGAATCGTCAGGGCGAAGCTCGGGCCTCGACATAGGTTGCGGGAACATAAGTTGTTCCGGCTGCCTGCGGTCATGCGGGGGAAAGCAGGCTCTGAGGGGAGTTTCCCGCGAAATCGAGGGGAAGTCAATCGGAACGGTAATTAGTAATTTCGCACCGGGAGCCATCCCCACTTATCCGGCGGAAATGGTGAAAAGGCTCGTTTGCGTCCCCGGACGTAAAATCCTTGGCGCAGTGACGGCGGTCATGGCGTGTTGTGAGATTCGAATTCCCATTCCTGGGTTCGACGAACGTGGTGATGACCATGGTCAGGCTGTCAAAGCTACAAAGACTGCTAAAGTATGAGTGCACGCCGACGAGCCGGAGGTGCAAATGAAAACCAAGGAGAAGGCTCGCTATGCGCATCGCGGTGGTGGGTTCCGGGTACGTGGGGTTGGTGACGGGGGCATGTTTTGCGGATCTCGGACACGAGGTCGTCCTGGTCGATAACGACGAGAAGAAACTGGCGGCCCTGCGCAACGGCGAGGTGCCGATTCACGAGAAATTTCTGCCTGAATTGCTGGCGCGCCATCGGGGGCAGCGCATCAAGTTTTCCGGCGACCTGCAGGCTGCAACCCGCGAGAGCGAAGCGGTGTTCATCGCGGTCGGAACCCCTCCGACGGAAAGCGGGGACGCTGATCTTTCCTATGTGGAATCGGTGGCGCGGGAAATCTCCGGCGGCGTAGACGGTTACAAGGTGGTGGTCGAAAAGAGCACAGTTCCGGTGTATACGAGCCAGTGGATCCGCACCATCATCATGAGGAATGGGGCCGATCCGGCGCAGTTCGATGTGACTTCCAATCCGGAGTTTTTGCGCGAAGGAACAGCAGTCACGGATTTTCTGTATCCCGACCGCATTGTGGTTGGAGTCGAGAGCGAGCAGGCCGCGGAGGTGATGCGGCAGCTCTATGGGCCGCTGACGAGCGGATGGTATTACGGGCGCGGGGATGCGATTCCGCGTCCGGAAGCCGCCAGAGTGCCACCCCGGTTGATCATCACGAGCACAAAAAGCGCGGAACTGATCAAGCACGCTTCCAACGCATTTCTGGCAATGAAAATTTCTTTCATCAATGCGGTGGCCTCGATCTGCGAATCGGTAGGCGCGAACGTGCAGCAGGTGTGCGACGGGGTCGGGACGGATTCGCGGATCGGGCCGCGATTTTTGAATCCGGGAATTGGATATGGAGGGTCGTGCTTTCCGAAAGACCTGATGGCGTTCCGGGCGGTCGCCAAGGAAAGCGGATACGACTTCCGGCTGCTGGAAGAAGTGACTCGTATTAACGAAGAGCAGCGGCACCGGTTTCTGCGCAAGGTGCGGAGCGTGCTGTGGACCTTCCGCGGCAAGCGGTTGGGCGTGCTGGGGCTGGCGTTCAAGGGCGGGACCGACGATATCCGGGAGTCGCCGGCGGTCCTGCTGGTGCAGGAACTGCTGCGCGAGGGTTGTCACATTTGCGCCTACGATCCGGCGGCAATGGAGCGGGCACAAGAGGTGCTGACATCGGGCGTCGAGTTCGCAGCGGATGCGTATGAAGCAGCCACGGGCGCGGATGCATTGCTGATTCTGACCGAATGGGAGGAGTTCGCGGCGCTGGACCTCGACCGTCTGCGCGCGCTGGTGAAATATCCCATCATGCTCGACGGGCGAAATCTGTATGATCCGGCTGTGATGGTGGAGCACGGATTCTCTTATTACAGTGTCGGACGTCCGGCAGCGTTGACCGACGAGTTGACCGCGGGAACACGTCCGAACAAAAGGGAGCAAGCCTAAAATCGATGACGACGCGACGCGCGCTGGTAACGGGTGGAGCTGGCTTTCTCGGATCGCACTTGTGCGATGGACTGCTGGGCGAAGGCTATTCCGTGGTCGCGGCGGACAATCTGCTGACCGGACGACTGGCGAACATTGAGCATCTGCGGAACGACTCGCGATTTGAGTTTATGGAGAAGGATGTTTGCCAGCCCGTCGAGTGGGGCGCTCTCGATTATGTGTTTCACTTCGCGAGTCCGGCGAGCCCGGTGGACTATGCCGCACACGGAATCGAAACTCTGCGAGTGGGCTCTTACGGAACGTTTGAGTCCCTGGAAACGGCCAAGAAGTACAACGCGAAATTCATGATGGCATCAACCTCGGAATGCTACGGCGATCCTCTGGTGCATCCGCAGACCGAGACTTACTGGGGAAACGTGAATCCGATCGGGCCGCGGTCGGTGTACGACGAGGCCAAGCGGTTTTCGGAAGCGGTGACGATGGCCTACTACCGCTATCACCAGGTGGACACGCGCATTCTGCGCATCTTCAATACCTACGGGCCGCGCATGCAGCTCAACGACGGGCGGGTGATTCCGAATTTCATGTGGCAGGCGCTGCGGGGAGAAGATCTTAGCGTGTATGGCGACGGCGGCCAGACGCGCAGCTTCTGCTACGTCAGCGATGAGGTCGACGGGATTCTGCGGCTGGCGCGCTCGACGGAGCATACGCCGGTAAACATTGGGAATCCGACGGAGTTCACGATTCTAGAGTGCGCACGGAAGGTGATTGCCGCGACGGGGTCCGCCAGCCAGATCAAGTTCGAAGCTCTGCCCCAAGACGATCCCAAGCAGCGGCGTCCCGATATTTCGAAGGCGAAGCAACTGCTGGAATGGGAACCAAAAGTGGAGTTGGAAAGCGGGCTGAAGCTTTCGCTGGAATATTTTCGCCGCGCCGTGGCGGAGCGCGCCATGGCGAAAACAAACCAGCCAGCTTAGCGCGGTTGCTCGTCCAGCGTAGGACCGCCGGTGAGAACTGCGAGCAAGCGCAAAACCTCTTCGCGCTCGACCGAATCGCGAAACATGAAACGCACGCCCATGCCGAAACCAGGATGAGTGGCCAGCACCTGCCCCCTGATTCTCAGCTTGGTCTCGGCGGTGCGGACCAGAATTTCCACGCCCGGCTGCCCGGAGAGCGGAGACGGCATTTCCACATAGCAGCCGCCTTCGCTGATATCCGACAAAGTGCAGCGATTGGGGACAGTGGTGCCCAGACGGTAAACTTCCGCTCCCAGTTTGCAGGCCAAACGATACTCTCCGCGACGGTTCCCGGCATTGGAGACAAGACTGGAATCCTTCGTTTCGTGCTTCGGGTCGCGAACCGGAAGCGACTGTCCCGCAAACGACTGCGTTGCAGACAACTTGCTTGCCGCCGGTTGCGACGCCGCTTCTGTGGCTGGCTGGGCATTCTTCTGCTGTAACCAGGTTTGCATCAGGCGGCGGGAAGACTGGGGCACATCGAGGAAACGAATTCCGGTGCGACCGCTCGCGTCCTGCCACGCCACCTCACCCGACAACCGAACCAGTTGATGCTGCCCCGGAAGTGCAAACTCAAAATACACCTTGCAAGCATTGGGCAGGCGTTGCGGAGCGTGGATCGACGTTCCCCCATCGCTGAGATCTCTCAAGACCGCGTTCAGTTCAGGCGCCCCGGGATAGGCAACGTTGGCCGTCGACTTCACCGGAGTGCGGGGAGCGCGGCGGCGCTCGCGCCGCATGAGGCCGCGAGCAGCGCGCAAGCTGATGCGAGTGCGCTCGGAAGAAAGCGGGCGGTAGAGAACAAAATTGGCGCCGAGCCCGAACACGGGGCGGGCATTGAATTCGCTGTCGACGATCGCAATCAGCATGCTCGTGCGATTCTTCTTCGATTGCCGCAAGCGAGCCAGGAATTCCTCGGAACTCTGGTCAGCTTGGTAGTCGAGCACGATCGCATCGAAGCGCTCGCTCTCGATCAGTTCCATTCCGCGGGTGACCGAGGGTGTATGCTCCGTCGCCATGCCCAATTCGGTGAGGATGAGGGTGAGCAGGCTGGCGGAGTCCAGATCCGGGCACACCACTAGGGCGCGTAGGTCCATAGTGACTGCATGGTAAGAGAGTCAACTACCGCCGGCAAGTTACCTGTGTCACGAGGGCAAGCAATTTTAGCCTTGTTTCTCAATGTTGACCCTCTCCCAGTTAACTGGCCGGCGTCTTCCGACTGGGGAAAAGCGCACGGCAGTCACCTCTTCAATCAACTTTAGTTATCTTTCACTTTCTTTTGGCTGCAGATAGTCTGACAGGATATTCGTGAAAATCTAGTCGAGCGCAAAGCAGCACGCTTTCGCGGTGAGCCACGATTGGCACGAACGTAACTCTCCCGACATTACCTTACGAAAAGACAGTGCACGAATGGCCGGTGTACCCCGGTACTTTGACGTTCCCCAAGTCTGTTCCTACCATCGGGTTAGTCAGGCAACGTGTCGGGACGGCGACCGCCAAAGGCTGACGGGAGATATACGGACTTTGGATGCGAGTTACGCGACTTACGTTGATGATCTTGTTTCACGGAGTGGGGAACCGCGAAAGCGGCGATTGCTTATGACGAGCCTGAAAGCAAATACATCGTATTGCCGGCATCGGGAGAGCGGCTTCAGTCTGTTGGAGATGCTGATCGTAGTCGCCATCTCCATCGTCGTGTCGGTGGTCTCGGTTATGAGTCTGATACCGATACTGAAGCAGCAGCGGATCACCAATGCGTACAACACCACGCTGTCGGCGATGCGCCTGGCACGTGACAATGCGGTCTCGCAGCGAACTTCGTATTCAGTAACTTTTGCGAATAACCCTTCCGGGAGCACGATCACCGTAAGGCCGACGCTGACGACATTTCAGGGCGCGCAGAAAACCACGGTCTACAACTTGCCTTTGGACATTACGTTTAACCGGCAAACGGGGTTCCCCTCGCCCGGCGCGGACGGCTACGGAACGGGCATCACCGCAATTGATTTTGGCTACACCGCCAACGGCGCCACCGGCGGGTCAGCCACCGTTTACTTCTGCACCGATGGATCATCGCAGGACGCCGAAGGCGGAGCCGGGCACTGCGCGGGTAGCTGGAGTGGAGGCGTGGTGTACCTCGGGCGTCCGGGAGAGATTTTGAGTTCACGGGCAATCACTCTGTGGGGCGGAACGGGCCGCATTCGCGGGTGGCGGCTCTACACCAATGGTTCGGGAGGCTATCAATGGCTACGTCAATGAGCAGGCGCGGCGGAAATTCTCGAGGTCCGAAGCCGGCGGAAAGCGGATTTTCACTGCTCGAGGTTGTAATCTCGATGGCCGTACTCACCGTAGGATTGGTGAGCACTTCAGCCACTGCGTGACCGCGTACGACCAGCGTGCCGGAGAACACGTGGGGGAGATCGTCACCGCCGGGATGG
>JAIQFA010000146.1 GCA_020073525.1 Terriglobia bacterium | reverse complement strand
GAGCATATAGCCCCCGAGCATCTTTTGTTGGGAATGCTGCGGGAGAAAGACAGCTATGCCGCAATTCTTTTGCGCGAGTACGGAGCCGAACTTGAACGTATTCGCAAAGGGCTGGCCGCGTAACACAGGTATCGCAATTGTCTACGACGGTCCGGGTGCCCTACAATCGCGCTCTTTGCGATATGTGGGTTTGAGCTCCATAGAAGGTGCCCCGACGTTCGATGGCCCAACCCCCAAAAGGAAAACCCGAACCGCGCGGGTCCGGGTCTCGGGAACTCCATAACCTGTCCAGTTACAGGAAAATTATCGCCACCCATGACCGTGAAGTCAATGTTACCGAAGGGGACTCCCTGTCCTGAGTCCCCAGATCAGTCCCCCTACCCACACTGGGAGACTGCGGACCCGACGGGATTCGAACCCGCACCTTATAACTGGACAGGTTAATGTGCTCCCATTACACTACGGGCCCTGCGCCTAGCTTCGTGGCTGTTACCGTTGAGGGCAAGTTCACTCATCACAAGAGATTAGTGACGAATGCAGGTGTTCCGCGAAACACCATTCAATGCCCCATTTCCCCGTGTGATGCAAGTCACAACCATCCGTGATTCACTCCGTTGACCCCGCTCACTCAAAACCGTATCCTATTGATATTGAAATTGAATTTCATTTTCAATTAGAAAGTGGTCCCCTTTTCCATGCTTCAGGCATTCATCATCACGCTCCGCGAAGGCGTCGAAGCCGCCCTCATCGTCGGCATCACCCTAGCCTATCTGGCCAAGATCGGCCGCAATGATCTGCGCAAATCGGTCTACACAGCCCTGGCAGCAGCTTTTGCCGGGTCCATCGGTATGGCCGTCGTGCTCTCCCGCCTCAAGTGGAACCAGGACATCTTCGAAGGCTGGGTCATGCTGGTCGCTGCCGTTTTCGTTGTCACCATGATTGTCTTCATGATGAAGACGGGCCGCAAGCTCAAAGGACAAATTGAGGGCAAAATCGGTCTGTTCGCCCGCGAAGACGCCTGGATCGGCTTGTTCCTTTTCGTCTTCCTCATGGTGCTGCGCGAGGGCGTAGAAACCGTCCTCATCCTCTCCGCCGTAACCCTGAATTCGAGCGAGCTGATGAGTTTCATCGGCACCGTCCTGGGCGTGGCCGTTGCCATTCTGTTCGGCGTAATGTTCGTCAAGGGCAGCGTCAAGATCAACCTGCAGAAATTCTTCCGGGTCACCACGGCGATTCTTTTCCTGGTGGCGGCACAACTGGTGATCGCAGGCCTGCACGAGCTTTCCGAGAATGGAGTGCTTCCCTCTTCGCGCCAGGAGATGGCCATCATCGGGCCGATCGTGCGCAACGATCTTTTCTTCTTCATCACGATCCTGGTACTGGCCGCGCTGATGGTGCTGTTTGAAATGAAGAGCCGTCAGCCGGTCGATCTGCCGCCGGCCGGCGCTGCCCGCCGCAAAGCCCTCTGGACCGCCCGCCGCGAGCGTCTCTGGATGGCCTCGGTTTACGTCTTCTCATTTTTGTTTATCGTGATGGTCACCGCCAGCTTCATCTATGAGAAGAGCGCCAGCGCGCTCTCGCCGGCAACAGAAGTCACCTTCGTCGATGGCAAAGTCTCTATCCCGCTGAAACAAGTTTACGACGGCGAACTCCACCGCTTCGAAGCTAAAGAAGGTGGCGTAGGAATCCGCTTCTGGCTCTACCAGAAACCCGACGGAAAAATCGCGACCCTCTTCGACGCCTGCGAAATCTGCGGCGCTGTCGGTTTCTATAAAGGAGCGCAGGGAGTAATCTGCAAAAACTGCGCCGCCCCCATCAACCCGCAGTCGGTCGGCATGCCCGGCGGCTGCAATCCGATCCCGCTGAAGGCGCAGGTCACCGACGACGCGGTCATCGTTTCCGAGGCCGACGTCGTGGCCGGCAGACACTACTTCGAGCAAAAATAATGTTTCCCCGCATCGTCTACGAATCGTTTCGCCGCCAAGCGCGCCGCAAACTTCTGGCGGGCATCGCGATCACTCTCGGCGTGGCGGTCGCGACTGCCATGATCGCCGTAGCCACCGACATTGGCGACAAAATCAACCGCGAGCTGCGAAGCTACGGCGCGAACCTGGTTGTCACGCCGCAGGAAGACACACTCGACGTGGAAGTCGGTGGCGTCAACTTGAAACCCCCGAGCGACGGCGCATTCCTGAACGAAGCCGACCTCCCAAAAATTCGCGGCACTTTCTGGCACCACAACATAGTCGGCTTCTCGCCCATGCTGCCCGTCACGGTGAAAATCGGCGGCAGCGCGAAAGATGTCACACTGGTGGGCACCTATTTCGATAAGCAACTCAGCTTCGGCAAAGAGGACTTCACCACGGGCGTGAAGATCACCCACCCATGGTGGAAAGTATCGTGTGGGAACAGCAAGTGTGGGGACGGGCGCCCCGCCCGTCCGGGGCGAGTCGAAGACTCGCCAGCAGCCAGCGGCTGGCCGAATGATGACTCCAAAGACGTCCTAGTAGGCGAGCGCCTGGCCGCAAGACTATCCAAGCAACCGGGCGACAAACTCGAAGTCGACGGTCGCCAGCTCACCATCTCCGGCATCCTCTCCACCGGCGGTGCTGAAGATGACCAAATCGTCGCCCCCCTGGCCCTGGCGCAACAGATTCTTGGCAAGCCCGGCGCCGTGCGCCGCGTCTACGTCAGCGCTCTGACCAAGCCCCCGGATGCGCTGGCCGTCCGCGATCCAAAGACTATGACCCCCGAGGTGTACGACCGCTGGTACTGTTCGCCCTACGTGGAGTCGATTGCCTACCAGCTACAGGAAGTCATCCCACATTCGCACGCAGAACAGATCCGCCAGGTCGCGCAAAACGAAGGCACGGTACTTTCACGCATCAAGGGACTCATGCTGCTGATCACGTTCGCCGCGCTTTTAGCATCCGCGCTCGCCGTTTCCGCTGCCATGGCCACTGCTATCTATGAACGCCGCGTCGAAGTCGGCCTGATGAAGGCCTTGGGTGCGGGCAATCTCGCAGTCTCTGCCATCTTTTTTGCCGAGGCACTGCTGCTCGCGCTCGTAGGCGGCCTAGCCGGGTTTTCCGCCGGAGCCTTGCTCGCCCGTCAGATCGGCCGTTCGATTTTCAACTCGCAGATATCCATCGAGCCCGTGCTCTTCCCGATCATCATCGCGATCGCCGTCTTCGTGACCTTCGCCGGAAGCGCCGCCGCCATCCGCCGCGCCGTAAAGTTTGACCCTGTCTTCGCCCTGCGAGGTGAAGGATGAGCACGCTAGGCACGCTTCACACTCCGAAGCAGGTTGCTGAAAGGCGCACTCAGTCGCCGCATATTTCCATGTTCGCGCGCATGCTTCTCCGCGCGGCAGTCCTCCGTCGCAAACGCGCTGCATCCGCGCTGCTCGCCATGATCGTGGCCGCCGCCGTAGCTACAGCGATGATGAACCTCTACGTAGACGTACAAGCCAAACTCCGCACTGAGTTCCGAAATTATGGCGCCAACGTCGTCATCGTCGCGAAGGAAGGAAAGCCGCTGCCCGCCGACGCACTGGCCAAAGTCGAATCCATTCTCGGCGCAAAAACGCTGGCTGTTCCTTTCGCCTATGCCGTCGCCCGCACCCACGACGGACAGTCTGTGGTCGTCGTCGGCACCGATTTCACCCGCGCCCGACAGCTGAATCACTGGTGGAAGGTGAGCCACTGGCCTGACCTACCCAACGAAGCCCTCGTCGGCATGCGTGCTGCCAGCGTAGCCAGCCCTAACCGCGAGCCCTTCGCACTCACTTTCCAGGGCAAAGCGATTCAACTCTCTCCCGCCGGCATGCTCCAGACCGGCGCCGGCGAAGACAGCCGCATCTATCTCGACCAATCTGAATTCCAGAACTGGACCGGCGTCGCGCCCTCCACCATCGAAGTTGCCGCCAATGGAACCGCCGCGGAAGTTGAAACCTCGATTCGCCAGCTCGCGCAGCTTCTGCCCGCCGCCGACATTCGCCCCGTCCGCCAGATCATGGAAGGCGAAGCCAACGTGCTGAACAAAACGCGCGCCACGCTGTACGCCTCAGCCACGCTCGTAGTTCTCACTTCTGCGCTCTGCGTTCTAGCCACGCTCATCGGATGGGTCTTCGATCGCCGCCGCGACTTCGCCATCATGAAGGCCCTCGGCGCGTCCGAACGTCTGGTCAACGGATTCTTCGCGGCCGAAGCCGCGGCGCTGGGAGTAGTTGGCGCGATTCTTGGCTTCTTCATCGGCATCGGCGTCGCGGCCTGGATCGGACGCGTCAACTTCCATGCGCCCGTCGTCCCGCGTTTCAGTGTTTTTCCGTACGTGCTCGCCGGCAGTGTTGCTGTGGCCCTTATCTCGGCCATCCTGCCCATAGAACTGCTGCGCCGTGTTCAACCCGCTATTATTCTGAGGGGAGAGTAGAGTTTCGTGCGGGGAAGAGTTTCGTATCAGGGTATCGCTTTAGCGATACCGCAATTCGCTGAAACAAGACGCCCCTTTAGGGGCTGCGCCGCGAAGGTTGTAAAAGGGGAAAGACCAGGATGATTCAACTCAAAAACGTCACCAAGAGTTACCCCGCCAGAGCGGAAGAAAATAACGGCGGCCGCAGCCTCATCAAAGCGCTGGATGACATCACTCTCTCGATCGCGCCCGGCGAGTGGGTCGCGATGATGGGCCCCTCCGGCTCAGGCAAGAGCACTATGGTCAATCTCATCGGATGCCTCGACCGCCCCACCAGCGGCGAAATCTGGCTCGACGGACAAAACGTCGCCAGCCTCAGCGCCTCCGATCTCAATCACGTTCGCGCCGAAACCGTAGGCTTCGTCTTCCAGCAATTCCACATGATCCCGTATCTCACCGCCGTCGAGAACGTCATGCTCGCGCAGTACTTCCACAGCATGACCGATGAAAGAGAAGCGCTCGAAGCGCTCGATCGTGTCGGCCTCAAAGACCGCGCCGGCCACCTCCCCTCACAGCTCTCCGGAGGCGAACAGCAACGCGTCTGCATCGCCCGCGCCCTCATTAACGATCCGAAAATTGTGCTCGCCGACGAGCCCACCGGTAACCTGGACGCCGTCAACGAAGAAATCGTTCTGCGCCTGCTCCGCGAACTTCACCAGCAGGGACGCACCATCGTCATGGTGACGCACGATCCCGTGGTCGCGCGTCTGGCCGACCGCCGCATCGAATTGCATCACGGAAAAATCGCCGCCCAGGAAATTTTTGCCATGGCCGACGAAGAGCAGTTCGACGAAGTGCTGGAAGAATTGTTTGCTTTGGAAGAGAACGGCCAAATCGCCGAGATTGGACGGATGGAAGTGCACGGCGCTCTGCCCGTATCCATCGCCGTAGAAAAAATGGAGGCCATGGGACTGGTAGCGACGCACCCGCACCCGCCCGAACCGCACGATCACAAGCCCTTCGTGAATCCGTGCCACGACGCGCTGAAGCCTGCCGGAGTCTCTATCGGGGACGGGTCCCTTATCGTCGAACTGACCGCACGAGGACACCAGCGTGCCGCCGACATCATCCGCCGCCATCGCCTGGCCGAGCGCCTCTTCACCGACTCGCTCGCCATGGACAGCGAAACTGAAATCGAGCAGCAGGCCTGCAAGTTCGAGCACATCCTCTCGCCCGAAGCCACCGACAAGATCTGCGCCTTCCTCAACCACCCGCTAACTTGCCCCCACGGCGCCGTCATCCCCCCGGGCCCGTGCTGCGGACGTCGCCCCGACCCCAGGCAGACCGCAGCCGAGTTTTCCAATCGACAGTAATTTCTGAATGTAGAGACAGGGCTTTCCTCGTCTCCTTGGCCGAGGAAGACGCGGCAACCCGCGTCTCTACGGAAAGGTCTCACTGCGCCTTCAACCACGCCTTGTACATCGCATCCATCAGATCCTGCGACTTTCCGTCATAGTCGGCGCTAAGCTCCCACATGAACACCCCGCTAAAACCGCGTTGCTTCAAGATGTAGCGAGTCTTGCTGCTAGTCGAAGAGGCGTTGTCGTAGGTGATAAATCCCGGCAAAGTCGAGTTCACCATATACGGAGACTTCGCGCTCTTATCCGACTGCTTTTGCCATGCGGAAGAATGCATGAGCGGCTTGATGTAGTCTCCATAATTCTGCTGATTCACCGCGCATCCGCTGCATGCCGCCCACAGCACATCCACACCGTCAAACTCATATCCATAAAAAGGAATGCCAATGTTGAGTTGCGCCAGCGGCACTCCATAGATGTTCGCGTAAAGATCCATCGAAGTCTTCACGCTGCCACTCTGGATTGGATCCGCCGGGTCCTGCAGCAACGGAGAGTTCAACCCGGCAAAGCCCGCCCACGATCCCGTGAAGTCGTAGGTCATCACGTTCATGAAGTCCACGAGGGGCGCGAGCGCCGGAATGTCGAAACCCGCTCCCCAGCTTCGCGGGTCCGAAGGCGTCGCCATCGAAATCAGCCACGGCGATGGTAGTTCATTGCGCAACTCCTGCATCAGAGTTGTGCAATCCGACATGTCCCGCGCATTCGGAATTTCCCAATCAATATCGACCCCGTCATATCCGTTGGAGGTGAGAAAAGCATGCACGTTTTGCGCGAACGCCTGCCGGTACGCTTCCACGCGAGCCATTTTGTTGAACCGCGGCCCCTGAATGCCGTCGCCGCCTCCGATGGAAACCAGCACCTTCACACCCGCAGCATGCGCCATTGAAATCAAATTGGGCTCAATGAACCCCTGCGGCTCATCCAGCGTCCCGTCCGCCTTCTTGTCGAGCAGCAGAAACGCGTGCGAAATATGTGTGAGCTGGCTGTAGGGAATCTGATCTGCCGAATAAACATAAGGAGGATCGTTGTACTTCGACCACTCCGGGTAATAGCCCAAAAGCCGCTTCGGCGCTGACGCATCCTGCGCCATAGCGGCGCCCGTTAACAGGCACAGCAATGCGCCAAGCATCAGCGGGACAGACGTGGATGAACGTGGAAACGAACACAGCTTCGCTGCGATCTTCATGGCATGCACCCCGCGGAAGCTGGACGTCGACCGGCGCCAGCCAAAATTGAAACGATTTTATATTGGTTTTTCTGAGAGATCTCGCAAATTTCCAGATTTATGTCGGCTAGGCCTGGCGATGGGCCACCTCGTTTATGATTACGCGGCGTGCAACATGGTCGAGCTAAGTCAAGCCACCGTGGAAAAGGTGCGAAAGCTTTTCATCCCGGAAGGACACAAACAAGTCATCGAACTGTTGGAGACTGAGTGCGGAAACAACCTGCCCTTGCTGGGGCATCTTGGCCCAGAAAGCCTGGAAAGGTTTCGTTTCGCCGCCCTGAAATTAAGCAACGGACACTTTGAGAAGCTCCGCCGGGCGGTCGATCTCGCCAAGTGCGATTGGCGCGATCTGCTGGTCGCGGCTGGCTTCGCCAACGACGCCGAAGCGCACAAGAAATGGGAAATCAAGTAATCGCCTGCTACTTCTTTCCGAAAAACTTCCCAAACCCCACCCCCAACGCCGCGCTCGAGGTGAAGTTAATCGTTGAGGTGCCCGCGGGAACTTCGTGGGTGGTAAACAACGTGCCGCCGTTCAGTTCGAGATATGGCTGAACGTCGCTGCGGGTGGCAAAAATCCACTTCAGTCCCAGCGGATTTACTCCGGCGCCGTAGGCTGTATCGTGCGGCTGAAAGACGACAAACGCCGGCACCGCGTCCACTGCATACTCGAAGCGCCCGTTAAGAAACCCCGGTCCATGCGGAGCCGTCAGAATCCACCCATAGCGCACTCCCACGTTCCAGAGGCTCGTGTCTTTCGTCCCGCCCGGAACCGAGCGCCCGCCACCCGTCCAAATTTGGAGTTCATGTCCGCCCTCTTCCGGCCGCTCCTGCGCCGCCGCGAAAGGAAACATGAGCAACGCGCAAACTACGATCCCAATGAACCGTCTCATAAGTGTTGTCGCCATTGAATAACGAACGATACGCGAACCGATTCGACTTCCGCAATCGAACTTCTGCAATCCGACAATCTGCGGCTTTCGACTTCTTCAATTTGACTTCTAACTTCTGACTTTCAGAGCCCTAGCCCGCCATCCACCGCCAGTACCTGTCCGGTAATAAACTGCGGAGCCGCCGCAAAGAACATCACCGCCGCCGCAATCTCCGCGTCCGTCCCGTTCCGCCGCATCGGCGTCTGCTTCGCCATTTTTCTCATGAACGCCGCTGCCGCTTTCTCCCCCAGATCAATCATCCCCGGAGCCACTGCATTCACCGCAATCTCCGGCGCCAGCGCCTTCGCCATGACTTTGGTCAGCATGTGCAGCGCCGCCTTCGAGGAGCAATAGTGCGCATGCGTCGCCCAGGGACGCAGCCCTCCCAGCGACCCCATATGAATGATGCGTCCCCGGCGCTTTCTCAAGTATGGCAAGGCCTCCCGCGAAACCAGGAACGGTCCCCGCGTGTTCGAGGCAAAAATCGTGTCCCACTGCGCGACCGTAATCTTCTCAAACTCAACGGTTTCGTAATTTGCGGCGTTGTTCACCAGCACGTCGATCCCGCCCATTTCCCTCGCGACTTCCTTCACCATCTCCCGAATGCTCTTCTCATCAGTGACATCACAGCGCACCGCCAGCGCCTCCACGCCGTGCTCGGCCATTTCTCCGACCAAGACCCGCGCCTCGCGTGCCGACTCGCGATAAGTAATCGCGACGTCCGCGCCGTTCTCAGCGGCAGCCAAAGCAATCGCACGCCCCAGCCGCTTCGCCGCTCCCGTCACCAGGACTGTCCTTCCGGAGAGTGCTGGCCCATTCATCGTCATCCCAAAATTCTACTCTCCCTGTAACCCGCAACCCCTACACCACCAAGGACACGAAGTATCACGAAGGCTTATGGCCTCAGGCGTTTCCTCCGTGTACCTTCGTGGCCTTGGTGGTTAACGGTTTCGCGAATTGAACTACTTCCCATGCCCCTCCGTGCCTTGGAATCACTGCACCGAAACTGCTACACTGCCTCGCATGACACAGCCCCGGGAAGTCGTCGTTTATTCCCGCAAGGGATGTCATCTCTGCGAAATCGTCAAGGAGAGCCTCGTCAAACTGCAAAGACGCGGCGGCTTCACCTGGCGTGAAATCGATGTTGACTCCGACGCTGAAATCCGCCGCCTCTACACTGACGAGGTCCCTGTAGTCTTCATCAACGGCCGAAAAGCTTTCAAGTACCGCATGGACGAGCGGGAATTCCTGCGCAAACTGAGCAATTGAGAGTGTCGGGACGGGCGACTCGCCCGTCCAGCCGCTGCTATTGCACTTTCTTCCAAACCACATCTTCGTTGTTTCTTCGGTCAATCAACGCATCCACTTTTCCTTGGTCGCCGTGCCGAAAAAGAATTCGCCCTTCCACACCTTTGCGAAAGAAGATGTCGGTGGCCTCGGGAATCAGCAGACCCTTGGGTTGATCGCCCTTCTGACGGTACAACTCTTGGCCATCCATCGAAATGGTTAGGCGGTTCCCGGGAGCCAGCTCGTAGGTTCCCAAATACTCTCGGGACTTCGCGCTGTCGATCTTCCCTGGCGCCGGGTCTTCGTAGTACCGCAGCACCTGGCCCGCAATAATCTGCCACTGCCCATTGCGCCGCATCCAGGTATCGGTAGCGTGATAGCGCGCCGTCATATCCTGACCGAATATGGTTTCCGTTTCGTCCATGTCGTAGCTCATGACCGCTACATTTCCTTCGATGTGACTCTGGGCATTCACCACTTTGATGCTGCCCAAATATCCCTTCGGCAACGGCGTCACGTCCGCGACCAGGGACGCTTTATTCATGTTCCTGCCTTTCTCGTCGAAGTACATGCAGTCGTCCGCGAAATATTTTTTCCACGGAGCCTGGTCCCCTGCAGCGAGGTTTTGGAACAGCTCCTGCGTCCGACGGAGAAGTTCATCCTGCGTGATTTCGTTCTTCGGCTGGCAGGCAATGGAAGTGAGCAAGGTTAGCGCGACGGCAAGAAATCCGAATCCAGAGAATGCATACGCTCTGAACTGCTTCTGCATGACGTTCTCCCCGATCTGTGTAAAGCCGCAGCAAGTCGGCGGGTCCGGCCGCCGCCCCGTTCCGCGAAGTATACCGTTGCAATCCGCCTTTTAACTTCCGCACTCTCAAATTACAATCACCCCGGAATGCTTCGCACCCAACTCTACGCAGATCCCACTGGCCGCTTCGTCCACGATGTTGTCCTGCAAAGCTGCCGACAGAACGCCAACAAGACAGCACTAGTTGACACTTCGTGCGATCGCCGCTTCACTTTCGCCGAGTATGGTAGCCTCGTCGAATCGCTCGCCCGCGGCCTTATCTCCGCCGGCCTCGCTCCCGGAGAAGTCGTTGCCATCTTCCTTCCCAACTCCTGGGAATTCGCGCTCACCTATCACGCGGCCACACTTGCTGGCGCCATTCCGACCCTGCTGAATCCCGCCTACCGCGACCGCGAGATCCGCTACCAACTCGAAAATTCGGGTGCCGCTTTCCTCATCACCGACGCCCCGCTTCTCGAAAACGTGAACCTATCGGGACTCGCCGGCCTGCGTCGCGTCTTTACCACGCGCCACGAGCGCTCTGCCTGCGAAGCCTTCGCAAGCCTGCTGCGTCCGACGTCCGCCAAATTCCCTGCAGCGATCCAGAGCCCGCAAGAAACCATCGCCGCCCTTCCCTACTCCAGCGGCACCACCGGATTGCCCAAGGGCGTGATGCTCTCGCACTACAACCTGATCGCGAATGTCTATCAGATCCTGGGCCCGAATGGTGCGATCCTTACACCTGACGACGTGATGCTCTGTTTCCTGCCCCTTTACCACATCTACGGACTCACCGTGGCGCTGACTCTTTCCCTGGCACTCGGCTCCACGCTCGTTCTGGTACCGCGCTTCGACACGCAAAAGCTGTGCGCTCTTCTGACTCGCGAAGCCGTCACCATGATGCCCGTAGTCCCACCCGCCATCAATGCGCTCTGCCAGGCCGCGGAAGCCGGCATCTTCCCGAAGGAGCACAAAGTCCGCTGGATCAAATCCGGTGCCGCTCCGCTCGCTCCCGAACTCGCTCGCCGCATGACCAATCTCACTGGCGTTAGCGTCGTTCAGGGGTACGGCATGACGGAAGCCTCTCCCGTCACTCACGTTGGATACATCGCTCCGCCGGAAATGTGCCGTCCTGCCTCGATCGGGCAGCCGCTCGCCCTCACCGACTGCCGCATCGTCAATGTGAACGGAGAGGAAGTTGCAACCGGCGAAGAAGGCGAACTAGTCATGCGCGGCCCGCAGTTCATGCTGGGATACTGGAAAGAGCCGCAAGCCACCGCCGCTGTCCTTCGCGATGGCTGGTATTTCTCCGGCGACATCGTGCGGCGCGACGTCGACGATTTCTACTACGTTCTCGACCGCAGTAAGGAGATGATCAAGTACAAAGGATTCCCAGTCGCCCCCGCAGAAGTCGAATCTCTTCTGCTCGAGCATCCCGCCGTCCGCGACTGCGGCGTGGTCGCAAAACCCGACCTCGCCGCCGGAGAGATCCCTTGTGCTTTCGTCGTCCTTCGCGAAGGCTTCAGCCCCTCGGACACGCTCGATAAAGAACTGCGTAACTTTGTTGCCGACCGCCTCGCCCACCACAAGCAGCCCCGCGAGGTTCACTTTGTGGAAGTGCTCCCGCGGACGCCCTCCGGCAAGATTTTGCGCCGAGAACTGCGCAAGGTCTTTTCGTGAACCAACAGGTCCCACCCTGCAAGGTCGAGCGAAAGAACGGAGCCCCGCGATCTACTAGCCGCAAAGCGGCGGAATAGGAAAGCCCGGCACGTGAGTGCCGGGTGGGGAGAGTGGGAGAGCCTGAGTCCCGCAAGGAACGGCACTTTGCTGACGACCTAAAGACGCCGCTGCGGAGAAGACAGAGTCAGCCCCGCCCGGTGGATGAACAAATCGCGCTGTAAAATGTTCTTACCATGACCATCACCACCTTCGTCGCCAAGTCCGCCTTTCGCAACAAGCGCCGAAGTCTGCTGACGGTCGCCAGCATCGCCTTCTCGCTGCTCCTGCTCTGCGTCATGCTCTGCGTCTGGCGCAGCTTCTACATCGACCCGGGAGCCCCGGACTCCGCACTGCGTATCATGACGCGTCACAAGGTCTCGCTGGCCAACTTTCTGCCCGTCTACTATCGCAACAAAATTCGCACGGTTCCGGGCGTCGTGCATGTCGTCCCCATGACCTGGTTCGGGGGCAAATACAAAGACGACAAGCCGGAAAATTTCTTCGCCCAGTTCGCCACCGACCCGGACGAATACTTCGATGTCGCCGCCGACAAAATCATGCCCGCCGACCAGTTAGCTGCCTGGAAGCGCGACCGCGCGGGCTGCGTCGTCGACGTTGACCTTGCGAGGAAACACAACTGGAAGATCGGCGACCACATCATGCTGCAAGGCACCATCTTCCCCGCCAATCTTGACCTGACCTTGCGCGGCATTTACACCATCGATCCGCCGCAGAGTAACCTCTACTTCCACACCAAGTACCTGGAAGAATCCGTTGACTGGTTCAAAGACACTGCCGGCTTTTACTTCATTCGCGTGGATACCGCGGAACACATGCCCCAAGCGGCCCACGCCATCGACGACATGTTCCACAGCACTCCGGTGCCCACCAAGAGCGAGAGCGAACAGGCGTTCAAACTCGATTTCATCGCCACTCTCGGCAACGTGAAGGCCTTCATCCTCAGCATCTGCGGAGCCGTGGTCTTCACCACGCTGCTTGTCTGCGCCAATACCATGGCGATGTCGATCCGCGAACGCACCCGCGAAGTTGCCGTCCTGCGCACGCTTGGCTTCACTCGCGGAAACATCCTCAAGCTGCTGCTGAGCGAATCGATTGTCATTTCCCTGATTGGCGGCACGGCCGGCGTCGCGCTCGGGGGTGTAATCATCAAGGCGATGGCGCGTCCCGGAATCGGCCTGCCAGTCTCCATGCACATGACCGCCTACACCGCCTTGGTCGTCATGCTGGTCGCCGCTCTGGTAGGAGTAGTGAGCGGGGTCATTCCCTCCTACCGCGCCTCGAACCTCGGCATCGTCGACGCTCTGCGCTACATCGGGTAGTGCGCGCGAGAACTATCCCCTTCCCGCGCGCCGGAAAGTTACGGACATGGATATGGCGTTCCCGGAATCGACGGCGTACCGGGAATGACGATGTCGGGCGTACCTGGACTGTCCCCGATCGAAGGTGTTCCCGGAATGATGGTTGGCGGAGTGCCGGGCGTGTCCGGCGTGTAGCACGTGCCATGGTCGGTGGGCCACACCGGCAGTGGACGCGGAGCGGGCATCGGAACTGCAACCGGGTGCTCCTGGGCCTGTCGGATCTCATCTGCAACCTGGTTCTCTGGCAATGTTAGAGGCTGCGGCAGCGTCATCCGCATCGGTGAGCCCACGTCTACGAAGAACTGATGACTGTGCATGAGCATGATTAGCCCGACCGTTGCTCCGGCAGCCGACCCGACGATGCTGCCGATGGCCATCCCCTTGTTGCTGGGTGTCGTAACCTTTAATCTATTGAGGGTTGAGGTCTGCGGACCGTCACTTGCACGTCCGATCAGTAAACCGGCGGCAAGGCCGGCCGCAGGTGCCGCGATGGCTCCGATTACTCCGCTCTTACTCGGCTGCAACCAAGCCGTGCCTTCATCGCTTTCCACGTTCAGCGGTCCGGCTATATTGACGACATAGCCGTCGGGAAAAACGACTGAGACCGAGCTCATCAGCATCTCAGCGCGGCTGCCGTTGCGCATTAGTTTGTCGACCTTTCCCTGCACGAAGGTCCCAGGAGGGATCACCGCTCGGTCGCCCACGATGACCGGTGCCGTGGTTTGCGCATAGATCTCGTCTCCCTTGCGCGTTGTCCTGCTTGAAATCGGGTTGGTTAACACCAACGCGAATCTGGTCGTCGCGGGAATGGTCACGGTATCCGATTTTGGCGCCGAAGCAGCCGCGCTGGACTGCGCATCCGGCGGCGCTGGCAATTGCGGTCGATCCTGCGCTAGGCAGGCGACCGCGACGAGGAGAGTTGTAACGAGAGTGACGGTTTGCTTCAACTTTGTTCTGGCCAGAGTGGGTAAAGCAGCCATGGCCAAAACAATTTGACGACAGCGGCGGTCGGTCGACATTTTGTGCCTCCTGGCAGAAGATCTGGCGTGGCGCGTGCGATTCGTTCTGAACCTTGGAGGAGAAAGCCGGTCTCAATCACTTAGACGGCTTCCCTTCAAGAACTGTATCGGACCTGCTGGTAAAGGTTTGCAAAGAGACGGTAGGGATTTGTAAAGGCCACATCTGTCACTGCGGATTGAGGCAAAACGCAATACATCGGATAGCCAGAGAAGCAAACGCCTCAAGCGCCCGTAGCCACCCGGTCGGCGCGGCAACGGCAAGCGACTCAGCGCCCGGCGCAGGTGTTAAACTCGCTTGCAATGCGGACGGACATCCTGCCCCTTTGCGATCAGCACTACCGCACCATGGAGCCCGTACTCGCTCCCTATAACGCCGACTATTCCATCGAATTTTTTCGCTGCACCGACAAATTCTGCCATCGCTGCTTCGGTGAGCGCATCGGCTACAGCACGCCCAAGCGAGGAGACGCGCCCGTCCTCACCCCCAACCAGCCCACCTGCGATCGCCACGGGCGCCCCATGTTCATCATCAGCCTGGACCGCCAGCGCAATCACGTGACCTACGCCTGCCCCGAGCCCGATTGCGCCGAGCGCGTAGTCCGCACCTAGATTTTGCTAGTGTAGGGACGGGGTTGCCAGTGTAGGGACGGGCGCCTCGCCCGTCCAAGCCGAGCGCAGCTCGGCAGGGTTTCCCTCGCATCACTAGGCTGTCGGAATCCGGCAGGTTACATGCGCCGCACGAAATATCCCGTATCGACTATTCTCCCGCCAGCCATCCATATTGCGCCGCCGTTAGCGGCACCACGCTCAATCGTCCTTGCGTCACCAGCGGAGACTCGGCAAAAGTCGCCCGCGCCTTGATCTCCGCCAGCGTCCTCGCCTTCGCAATCGCCTTTCCCACCTTGATCTTCACCTGCGGAGTTTTCGGATCGCTAGCATCGACCGACACCACTGACGCGGTCCCCACCGCGCTTTTCTCGTCCCCGGTGTGGTAAATCACCAGCCGCTCCCCCGGCTTCATCCCGCGCAAGTGTTTCACCGCCGCTGGATTGGTCACGCCATCCCAAATCGTCGTCTTCTCCCGCTCAAGATCCGCGAAGGAATACACTGTCGGTTCCGTTTTCAGAAGGTAGTCCATGGCCAAGTATTGTAAACAAGAACAATGGCCTGGGTCGTCGCGGGCCTCGTATCCCCTAAAATATTTGTCTCGCCCGTTCGTCTACAGGAGTAGATGGACGAGGCGCTGAGAGAGCAGTGGCTGATGGCCGAGCAAGACCAGCGGATCTCTGACGCGATCGATCGGGAGAAGGGACGTCTCCGCAACTTTATCCGCAGCCGTGTCCCCGACCAAAGCGACGCGGAAGACATCCTGCAGGAGGTCTTCTACGAGTTTGTGGAGACCTACCGCCTGATGAAGCCCATCGAGCAGGTTGGCGCGTGGCTGTTCCGCGTGGCGCGCAACCGGATCACCGACCTTTTCCGCAAGAGGAAGCCCGAGGCCTCAACCAACGATCCGGTGGTCGCCGAGGATGGTGAGTTTCTCGCGTTGGAAGATTTGCTTCCGTCGCCGGATGCCGGACCGGAAGCCGCCTATGCTCGGACTGTGTTGCTGGAGGAGCTTGAGGATGCGTTGGAAGAACTCCCGGAAGAGCAGCGCAAGGTATTCCTTGCCCATGAAGTCGAGGGCCGCAGCTTCAAGGAACTCGCTGCGGAAACCGGCTTAAGCGTGAATACGCTGCTTTCGCGCAAGCATTATGCCGTAATGCACTTGCGCGAGCGCCTGCGGGCCGTTTACGACGAATTTACACAAACATGAGGGACGAGAAATGAAAAGAAATCGAATGTTAAGGGTGCTGAAATTTGTGCCGTTCGCAATACTGCTCATCGCAGTGCTTGGATTCGTAGTCATGGGCCTGTGGAATTGGTTGACGCCAACTCTCTTCGGCTGGCATCCAATTAGTTTCTGGCAGGCGTTAGGCATCCTGCTTCTGAGCAAGATACTCTTCGGCGGCTTTCGCGGCCACGCAGGCAGACACATGCACTGGCGAGCCCGCATGATGGAACGCTGGGGGCACATGACTCCCGAGGAGCGCGAGAAGTTTCGTCACGCCATGCGAGGCCGCTGCGGTTCTTTTGGAGAAGCCGCCTCCGAGCCGAAGCCTTAAGCGGCGGAAACGCTCCCTGGGTCGCTCCGCTGTCATTGATTGCCTTGAAATTCGTTTTTTGTTCGCCTATAATGAAAGAATACCCGCGCGGACAGGAGAATCCAAACCATGCTGACCGTGACTGTCAAGAATTCCGATAATGGGGTCGTTCTGCAATGCCAGGGCAGAATCGTGCGTGGAGACGAAACTGCCGTTCTCTGCGCGGCGGTGGCGCAAGAACAGCATCACGTGACCCTGGATCTGACGAAGGTTGATGCCATTGATGCTGCCGGAATCGGCGTTCTAGTTGCGCTGCAAGCCTCCGGGATTTATCTCACGCTGCTGAATCCAACGGAACAGGTACGCGAGGTCTTGAGAGTTACACAACTAGACTCCATCTTTGAGATCAGCGGACTCCGACCCTCGGAAAAGATATTGTCGGAAGCTGCAGCAACTCTCTGATCAGAGCGCAAAAGAGATTGGGAATCGGGTTGGACCCAGTTTCAGTTTACTTGCTCTTCGTGGTGTATACGGCGCCGTCGGGCAGACTCGAATAAATCACTCCAGATTCCACCGAGAGCGTATACGAGATGCCCTCGTTGCTTGACCATTGCGACACGTTAAATCGCTCATCCGCGTGCAAACTCCGCACCGCTACCCCACGAAAGGTCAGGGGAGTATTGGCCTTGCAAGTTTCCGGATTCTGACTCGCTTGCAGAAAATAGGCGGAGCCAGCGCCCACTACCGTTGCCATCCCGCCCGGTTCCAGCAGAACCGCGGTGCGTTCATCGATGGCCATATCGCGAATGTGACGCGCCTTGCCATCTTGCAGAATCCGCGCCATGAACACTAGCGTTCGGCCCAATCGATCCCGTGCCGAAAAGTGAGTGTCGGTAATCACTTCCTTCAAGAGCGGATTGTTCAGAAACTGATGCACGATGGTGACGCGTGGATGGAATGGGTTCGCCAGTGTTTCGGGCGAACTGAGATCGGGCCCATCTGGAGGATCGGCCTGAGCCGAATAGATGAACTCTCCTTGCACCGCCAACCCAGCGCTCGTTCCGCCGATCGGAACGTTCCGGGCAAGGGCGTCATTTAGAGCTTGTTGCACCGGCGTTCCCATCCAGAAATTGATGTAGTTCGCCTGGTCGCCTCCGGCAATGAACACCGCTTCGGCATTACGAATTGCCGCAGCCGCAAATGGATCTTCCGCGGCAGCCCGGTCCGGCATCACCAGCGTCGCGACCGAGTTGACCTTACAGATGCCTTGAATGTAAGGGTTATATTCATCGTCTCCGTGCGCGCGCAGGATGAGGAAGTCGCCGCCGCCAGACCGCTCGCACATCCATTTGAAGGCGGGATCGAGGTCATCACCACCGCCCATGAGCGCAACGCCGGCTTGCGTCTTCGTCTGTATGTCCGCTGGATTGCCCGCACGGAAATACTTGTAGTGCGGATCGGCCGCAAACGAAGACGACAACAACAGAAAGACCTCTAGCAACAAGCCGGCTAGCACAAGGCGGAGGAATCGGCGGTAGCGGCGCATTGAGGACCTCAGCTGAATATAAACTCGGTCGATTACCAGATAATTTTCGCGCCCAGCTGAATGTGCCGCGAACCGCCGGAACCGATGACCGGATTCGAAGCATAAATATCTGGAGTGAAGAAGGCCTGCCCAACCGTGCCAAGGCGCCCAGACCGCCACGGGGCACTACATAGAAGTAGCCCTCCTGACGGCGGCCGTCGCCGCCCTCGCGGTGCCGGCCTACTACTATCGCCTCCGCATCGTGGCGTGGTTCGAAGGGCGGAGCCAGGACGACGAGGCGCAGGACGGGGAGAACACGCAGGATCAGGACGGCCTGCCGGGTCAGA
>JAIQFA010000028.1 GCA_020073525.1 Terriglobia bacterium | reverse complement strand
ATCCACGCTTCCTACAGGCGAGGCCAAGCCGTCCGGGTTCAGAAACAATTGCAAAAAGCCTATGATCTGCACGTTTCGCACTCCGGAATTGAAAGTGTTTACGTCGAATATGGGCACGGTGACCAGTGAACTGCTGACCATCACGGTATTTCCTACGCTATTCACAACCGGGTTGTCAGCGCCTGCAATGAATTCAAACGGTGTCGTTGGCGGATAAGTAGAAGTGACGGTATCGCCTGCATTATTTGTCGCATGAGTCAGACAAGTCACTGCATCGGTTGTATCGGCATTTCGCAACGCGCCGTAAGCGCTCACGTCGATGTTGGCAAGGCTATTGCATGAAATCGGAGTCTGGATGCAACCGGCGATACTTTCCTGGTAATTGGTTGTCAGTGCAGGGTTGCAGGATGGAAGCGAACTAGTCGGGTGGGGAAACGTTGTGGCGTCGTCCCCGGGATAGTACTGCCAGGATGTTGGCGCAGGCAATGGAGTCGTGCAGTTCCCGCCGACACCGCAGGCGAATCCCATCGCCTTGCCGACAGGCGCAGCGGTGTTATAACTCCATCCTAGAAGCGAGGTGCTCTGGATCGAGCCGCTAATAGAATCAAAAATTGTACTTCCAGGAGTCGGATTGCTAGGATCCAAATTCGGCAGGAGCCACGGTTTTACGCACGTCGGCGCCACTGGTGTCGAAGGTGTAGCCGCTATTGAAGGCGCATTCGAAGGATTGTAAGCCTCGGCCGTTGCCGACGCTCTGACCGTGATCATGGTGCGCCCCCAGATTCGGGCGAAAAAAGTCGGCAGATCAGTGCGCTGTACCTGCACCGTAACTTTGGGATTCGAAAGAAAGTTGAGGGCCCCTGGGTTGATGTTGATGCAGATCTCGCCGATTGCTGTGCACGCACCAGCCGCATTCAGGTTTCTACCACCCACTTGGTTACTGGCGGCCACTTGCGTGGCCACGGTAGTTGCCATGGGCACCGCTGCGATTCCCAATGCGGTCGTTGAGGCCGACGTCATCCCCGAGTTGGCCAGCACGCGTGCGCCCGCCAGCGCCGCGGCATCGGCCGCCAGTTGCGCTTCGCTGCGCGCGGTGTAAAGCGTCACCACGTCGATCGAAAGCGCAGCCATCGCCCCCACCACGAACAGCATGACAACCGCCACCAGCATGATCACAATCCCTTGCTCGTTGTTACCTGATCGTAGATTCATTTGATGACGTCGCAAGAATCCTCACATCTGGTTGTGGACGGTCGCCCTCTCGGTCACCGGCGTGGTGGCCGAATAGCTTGCTCCCGGAACCAATAACTGAATCACACTATTGAAACGCCAATGGTACGGATAGACTACCGTCACCACCGTACCGACAGCTACAGGCGGCCCGGGGGCGGAGACAAATCCCCGATTGATGATGATAACCAAGATGTCGCTAGGATTCGCCGCAGAGCATCCCGAAATGGTGTAGGTCCACGTCAGGTTCGGGCCCCCGCTCGCCGTACCCGGAAGACTGCAACTTCCTATCGGCACAACACCGCTGCTGACCAATGAGTTGAGGACAGTGGTCACCACCGGCTGCAGAGAATCTGGGTTGCCATTGCCCGAATCAATGTCACTCATTGGTTGGGCCCCAGCAATAATCGCGCCTTCCTGCGCGGCCTGATCGATCTTCTGCTTTTGGTTAAACGCGCCACTGAAGTCGTAAATACCCACCACGAACACCACCAGAAGAGGCAACGTGATGGCAAATTCCAGGATTGCAGACCCCCGTTCCTCTCTCCGCAGACGGACCGCAATCATCTAGTTCTCCATCCGGCTCTGCGCCTGAGCCGTCATCACGATCTGCTGCAGGTTGAGAGATGTGAAAGGCAGATAGAACTGGAATGGATACTGGAAGCTGACCAAGGTTCCACACTGTGCCGGTTGGTTTTGGAAAGCTGAAGGGTTCAGTAGCACGTTGCTGCAAATCGTTACGTTGCTGGAAGCGGTGCAAGCCCCCGGTGGAGTCACGCAGAATACGGGACTGGGAGAACTCGTTATTATCTGCGACGGATCGAGACTGGAAGCCTGCATCACTGACGTAACGACATTCGCTACGGTCGCAGGAGCGGCGCCAGTATTTCCGCACGTAGCGCAATTCGATCGCGCCGCCGTGATCGCTCCCTGCTGCGCCGCCTGCTGGATCGTCGAGTAAATGTTGAACGCCCGTCCGAACCACACAATGCCGAGCAAAAGCATAAACACCAAAGGCAGCACCAGCGCCGCCTCGGCAATCTCGGCCCCATCTGTTTGTCTAAGCTTGCGCGCGATTTGTGGAAGTGTCCGCAAACAGCAGGTCCTTCGCTTCGCTCAGGATGACAAAGTATGAATAAGATCACAAATTACAAAATTAGAAATCACAAGATCACAACCGCCCCATCGCTCTGCCGATCCCATAAAACAAAACCGTAGCTGCCATGGCCACGCCAAAGGGTATCTTCGTTGACTGCGGGTCGTCGAGCGATACTTCGCGCCCAGGCATCCGCAGGCTGAACAACGCCCCCAGCAGATGTGCGATGTTCAAGAGCGTCCGCTTCAACCGCCCTTTCCAGATGACCACGGCCAGCGCCATCGCTCCTGCTACCAGGATCGTGCCCATGAGCACCGAGAGCATTTGCCCGGGCCCGAGACACGCTCCCAACGCGCCCGCCAGTTTCCAGTCTCCGGCGCCGAGACTGCGGATCACCACAAATGGCAGCAGCAGCCCAAGTCCCAGCAGCGCCCCGAGCAATGCCGCTTTCAGTCCAGGCCAGCCGTACAAAATTGTATTGGCAGCGAGGCCCCCGGCAAAGCCCGATACTGTGAGCCAGTTCGGAATCCGCCGGAAACGCCAGTCGAGAACGCCCGCCACCGCCGCCACCAGGACCGCGAAAATCCACGGCCCAGCCTGAATCCACGGCCTGAATTGAAGCATGGTTGCCGCTGGCAGACGGGGCGCCTCCGCGCATTTCGCTTCTTGTACTTTAGGGCTTTCGCCAGCCACACTCAAGAGGCATTTCGGGCCGCTTCGGGGCCAAAGGATCAGCCACCCGGCTGTATTTTCGCTGCCAGACGGGCCAAGCCCCGTCTCTACACGAGCTTTGCTCTGTGCGACGCCAAGCTATTTCGGCGTGCTTTGCGGAGGAGAGTGCACACCTTCGAACGCCGGGTGGCTCTTCAAACGCTTCGGGAAACTCTGCTCATATGGCGCCAGGCGCGGGCAGATGAGGTGATGTGCGGTGGAGAAGCCAAAATGCTTCATTTCGATCATCGCCTCGTCCGCGCTCCAGCCCTCCGCGGCCATGCGGTAGGAGGCGACCATCATCCCAGTGCGATCATCGCCCAGACGGCAGTGCACAAAGACTTTCTTGTTGGGATTTTCCTGGAGCAGCTTCAAGAATTTTACGAACACATCGTCGTGCGGAAGCGGACAGTGCCACGGAATCGCAACGTATTTCATTCCGAGGGCGCGCACCTCTTTCCCCTCGCTTTTGGCGCGGTTACCGCGCGTGTCGACGACAATGTCGATCCCCATCTTCGCCAGCGTCTCGAAACCTTTTTGGGATGGCTGCGCGCCGCGAAAAAGGCTGGGGGTAACCTCCCCAAAATTGCCAATGCCCTTGACCCGCCGCTTCTCACCGATTGTGCGCGCAGAATGAGGTTGAGAAGTGGCGCTGCCGCCTGCGCTCTGCGCTTCTTCGCCGCCGCAGACTAGGATTGCCGACAACAGCAGGAGGGTGAGTCCTTGGAGATAGCGGAAGGTTCGGGCCATGGAGAAAGACAACAGCCTAAGATGCAGTCGCCGAGGCAAACGGCGAGGGTTTTCCCATAAGAAATGAAAAGGCCCGGTCGCCCGGGCCTGAATTGAAAACGAACGAAGGCTTGCCTAGCGCGTGACCGGAGCCGAGTTCCGTTCCGCAACCACACGCTTGGCGTTGTCCGCCAGTGCGCGCGCCTGCGGCATCAGGTCCAGAGCCTTCATCACATCCGGATCGGTTTCGGCACGTACCTTCAAGCCTTCTTCCTGCCCGAAAGAATCGACAAAAATTTCGCTCTTGATGTTGGAGCGCAGCCAATCGTTGCTCTCCATCATCTCAGCTTCGGTGTAAGGAATCTTTTCCCCGTCAAGAAACTTGCGGAAGTCGAGTAACACCGCATCGTCCACTTCGAAATTCTGCGTGACCTTGTGGGTCAGGGCATAGTGCTTGGCAAAATTAAACAACGCATAGTGCTGGAGCAGCGAATCCTGGAACTTCGTGGACTTGTAAGGCGTCAGCTTTACATCCGGAGTAATGCCGCCACCGCCATAAACTGTGCGTCCGCCATCCGTGAGCTTCACTTCGTGCTTGGCGTTGTTCTCCTCAGCCTCGCGATTGTAGTAGTAGTCGTAGAGAGAGAGGTTGGAGTAATCGCGCTGGATCAGGCGTCCGCTGGGGGTGTAGTACTTGGCCGTGGTCAGAGCCAGGCCGGTATTTTCGGTAAGCGGATATACGGTTTGTACCAAGCCCTTGCCGAAGGTGACCTCGCCGACAATCAAGCCGCGATCGTGATCTTGAATGGCTCCGGCTACGATTTCAGCAGCGGATGCAGTGCCCCGATTTACCAGCACCACGAGCGGATAGTCTTTGCCGCCGTTGCCGCGGGCTGCCACGTACCGCTTTTCCGGTGACGAGCGGCCGTGGTGCGAGACGATGAGCTGTCCCTTCTTCAGGAACTTGTCGGCGACGCCCACGCCTTCACTGAGCAGGCCTCCGGGATTCTGGCGCAGATCGAGGACGAGACCCTTCAGATCGCCCATCTGATCGAGGGCTTCGGCAACTTCATGCTCGGTAGTTTCCTGGAATCCGGAAACGTGCATGTATCCGATGCCTGGCTTGATCATGAAGTGCAGATCGACGCTGTAGCGTGGAATTTCGTCGCGGATCACGGCGAATTCCAGCGGATGGTCGGAGCCTTCGCGCAACATCGTGATGCGAACGGTGGTCCCTTTCGGTCCCTTGAGCAGATCGGCGACATCGGAGGTGCTCATGTTGTCGGTCGGCTTGCCGTCGATGGCGGCGATAATGTCGCCCGGGCGGATGCCGGCGCGATAGGCCGGAGTTCCTACGAAGGGGGCGATGACGATGACCTTGTTATTGCGCGGACCAACCGTCATGCCCACGCCGTAGTACTTGCCGCGCTGTTCTTCCCGCAACGCGGAATAGGACTTCGGATCGAAGAAATTCGAGTGCGGATCGAGCTGGTGCAACATGCTCGGGATGGCGCCGTTATAAATCGCCTTGTCGGCATTCACCGGGTCGGCGTAGTTCTCCTCGACCTTTTCATAGACTTCGGTGAACTGCTTCAAGCTGTCGCGGACGTCGGAGTCGCTGCTGGGCGTAGTTGCGGGGCTGATTCTTTGCGCAAACAGCATGCCCAGCAAACCGAACAGAGCAAGGACAAAAACTATCAGGAAGAGAGAACGACGAGAACTACCAGCCATGTTTCGAAAACCTCGGGCAGGGACGTGAGGGATCCAGCCACCCCTTCTGAGCGCAGTATACCATGTGCAAGCGCCTGTTTAGTTGGATGCAAAAGGGTGACGGAGGTTACCACTGGGCGACACTTTTGGGGATTGAGGGACGGATTCGGGCCAATGGATGAAATCACGCGTAGTCCTCAATTTCTGCAGAGCGCTAAAAAGTGTCATGGCAAACACACGCAGCGCAACCCTTAGCGTCCGCCTCACGACGAACGCATCCTTATCAGCACAATTTGGCACGGAGCGCAGACCTGGCAGCACCCTTGACGCTATGTTGATTTCATTCCCGCGTTAATCGATTGATCAGCTTCCGGTGTTGCGGATAACTCTGTGCCAAGGTCTCACGCTTTGCCAGTTCGAAGTCTGCAAAGTCGAAACCGGGCGCCACCGTACAGCCTACGAGGGCGAACGACTTCCCATCCCTTACTTGCGACGCGAACCAGCAGCCTGCCTTGACGACTGCCTGGAACGCCTCGCCGGCCTCCAGATTGCTCCCTAGCTTCACTTCTGAATAGCGGCCATCTGCTTCGATCACGTGCACGACCAGCGCTTCTCCAACGTAGAAGTGCCACAGCTCATCGGATCGCAAGCGGTGGAACGCGGAGAAATTCTCTCCGTCCAGCAAGAAGTAAATCGCCGTCGAGGCCGATCGCGCGCCTGTGTACCGCGGTGGCAAGGTCTGCTTGGCCAGAACCAAATCGGCTCGGTAGGTCTGCCGGTAGTAGCCACCCTCCGGATGCTCCTGCAATCCCAGCTTCTGAATCCAATACGACGCGTCTTTTGTCATCGATGGCACCCGCCTTCTTGCCTTGCAAAACCCCTCCCAAGCAGTACAATTCGGGCGAATCATGGGAGGCCCCGAGTATGAAGCTCTATCGTCTCGCCTTTACCCTTAGTGTAATCAGCTTTGCCATCCTCACCGTGGGGTGCAGCTCGACCGAGAACAAGTCGGCGGAGAGCGCGTCGGAAAAACCGGCGAGCTCCGCACCGCCGCCGAGCAAGCAACCCACGCTTTACACCGGTCAGGAAGCATTCAATCGCATGATGGGTCTGGCGCTCAAGTGGTCGGCGGATGCTCAGCCGGCTCGCCTTGAATCTGTTCTTACGACCGAAGCCACTGGCCAGAATGGCAAATCAACGATCTGGCGAGGGTACTTTGCCTCGCCCAGTCGTCGCGCTACCAAGACCATCGTCTGCTCGGGGAGCCGCCAGCCGGACGCGCCGCCGTTTGGGGCTTCGACCGAGGGGACGGAAGGGCTCTACAACGCCGAAGCTGCCAATCTTGCATTCCTTCCATTGCTGGTCAAAACCGATACCGACAAGGCTTTCGACATCGCGCAGCAGCACGGTGGCGAAGCCATCCTCAAAAAGGATGCGCAACAGCCCGTCACCTACGTGTTGCTCAAGGACCGGAAGCAGAACGTGCCCGTCTGGTATGTCATTTACGGCACGAGCGAGAAGGACCGAAAGGGAATTGGTGTGATTAACGCGACTACCGGAGCTTTCGTGAGCGCGGGCAAGTGAGTAGATACTAAGAGCCCTCTGGTAATGGCTTGCCGATTTCCCAGTGATGTCCAAAGGGATCGACGATTCTTCCCAAGCGCCAACCATAATCGTTTTTAACGGGCCGGACCACGGTGGCTCCCGCCGCCACCGCGCGTTCGAATGCGGCATCCGGATCTTCCACGGTCATTACCATGCGCACCGAGCCTCCGCCCAGAGATTCGGGGCTGAAGTTCTTGTGCTCCGGAGACTCGTCAGCTAACCAGAATTCGGCTGTGCCCACAGAGAGACGGGCGACCACCGCTCCATCGTCGCTGTCCAGGCGGAACAACTCGGTGGCTCCGAACGCTTCCTTGTAGAACTCGATCGCCTTCGCTCCCTTCCGCACCGAGAGGATGGGGGCTATCGCAGTCTTTGGGTCCGGAACGCTTTGGCCGGGATGAGGCATCGAAATCTCCTCCACACAATATTGTCTACTTCGGCTGCACTTCTACGGGGGTTTGCAAGTGCAAGGTGCCCGGAGAGCGATCCGCTACCTCGAGCGTCTGGCCTTGCTTCAGGTATTGCGCCAACACGGGGGGTTGCGACCAGTCGAGATCCCAGCCGTCTTCGATGGCGATGATGGTGTAGGAACCGGGAATGACACCGAACAGACTGAAGCTTCCGTCCTGATCGCTCTGGTCGCGGCGAAAGCGGTCGAGATTGGCTTCGGGATCTTTGGGTACCAGAACGATCATCGCGCCCGATGAGGCTTTCCCGGCTCGCTTGGCGACCCCCTCCACGATGACCGAGCTTCCCACCAACGTTAGAGAGATGCTGAGCTGCGCGCCCGGCGGGACGTTCAAGGAGTGACCGGAAATCGTCCCCGCTTCCGAAGCGATGCGAACCGCCGAATACGCTTGCGTCTGCGTCGAGGAGAACACCACGACGTCATATTTGCCAGGAATGACATCTGTAAGATTGGCCTCGCCCTTGGTATCGACACCGGCAACGTTAACTCGGCCCTTGCCGTTGCGCAGCGCGATCTGAAATTGCGCTGGAATGCTCGTCGCGCCCTCGATCTGAACCTTCGCTTTGATGCTGCTGGTCGAACTACCCGCCGAGACGTCGAGTTCGCCGCCCCCGCTTAGATTGATTTCAGTCGGCTCTTTCATCTGGCCGTTCGCATCCGGCATGCGGACTGAATAGCGGCCTGCCGCAACTCCGGTCACCTCAAATATGCCAGGAGAGATCATTTGAATGTTGCCACTCTCGACCTGTTCGAAGCCGTCGAAGGCGGGCTTCTGCAACACGGGGAGATTGATACCGTGCGAGCCGTCTTCCGGAGTGTGCACGATCAGGTGCAGAGACGGAACCGGATTAAGGTGGATGTCCGCTTCTAGGCGATCGCCGCCGCGGACCGGGATGGGAGCAGCATCCTCAGCCTCGGTAGCATCTCCGTAGTAGGTGATGGGGTAAACGACATCGAGGGCGGCATCGACCTGGGCAGGTGCGTTCGTTGCACTCTCAGTATTCGCGCTGGGATGGATGGCGTACCACGGCGACGCTTTCGCGCAGACGAAGTACGTTCCCTCCTCAAGAGGCGTAGCCTCATAGCGGCCTTGATCGTCGGTTGAGGCGCCGCGATAGCGAAAGATGCGGCTTACGCCCTGGAAATGGTTCTCGCGGAACACCGTGACTTGCGCGTTGCGGACGGGCTCGCCAAATTCGTCGAGCACCTTGCCGGTCAGCACCGCGTTTGGTGCCAGGCGAAGAGCAAAGTGCCCGGTATCGAGATCGGCGCCGGTTACGATGGCGGTCGAATACTGGTCATGCTGGTTGTAGGAAGCCTCGATGTATCCGCGCTTCGCGCCGTCCAGTGAGTACTTACCGGCGGGAACGTGGAACTCGAAGCGTCCGTCGTCGCCGGTGATGATGGACTGCACGCTTTCACGATGCTTCGCGTCGCCGATGGTGACGCGGGCGCGCCCTAGCGGATTTCCACCTTTGGCGCTGACGACGGTTCCGGCAATGTGGTAGGGGCCCGAAGGAATCTGCGTCCGCCCTGCAGGTTCGATCTGCGCTTGCGCGGAACAGAAGAGCACTGCGCAAACCATGACGAGTTCAATCATCTGCCGGATTGATCGAAAGGGCGGCATCGCTACTCGGTTCCGGAACTGCTTGTCGAAATCAGCTGCAACTGTACCCGTTCCTTTTGTCCGCCAACCAGGTGAATCACAGTCCCCTTGGAATCGTAGGCCTGCATGGCATCCGGGTTGCGGTACTCGAAATCCGGTGGTTCGCGATCGAACACCAGCAGGTGGTAAGTGCCGGGAGCCAGTCCCGAATAACGGAAACTTCCATCCGGACCGACCCAGATCTGCATAAACTGCCCGTTGCTATCAGAGGTTGGAATACAGTAAAGGTGCGCTCCGGCCTGTCCACTATATGGGGTGTACGAAGTCCAGCCACGGGCGTCACCGCTGGTGCTGGCGGACGTCTGCGCCTGTGCCAGCGAAAACAATGGGACTCCCGCGACGGTGCCGCTGATCTCGGCCACATCGTCGCGAATGCTGATCTCGATCGGGGACGCCGCACCTCCCGCGGCGACGAATAGAGGCTGGTGCAACAAATCGAGATTGCCAGAACGGACGGAGGCGACGTAGCCGAGTGCGGGATGGACCCGAACCCAATAGCTGCCTGGGGCCACTCCATCGATGAACAAGGCATCATCGTCGGACCTTGTAGGATCCCTCAACGAAGCCCCACCGCGCATCCCCATGTCGTCGGCGGGTTCCAGCGTGACGTTCGCCAAGTAACGCCGTGGACCCTTCATTACCACATTGCGGCCGTTGATGTTCCACGTCGAAGTGAGATTGTGGTCCGTACCCGTGAATTCTTGCTTCAAGCTGACTGGAATCGAGGCGTTGGGTACGAGCATCATGCTCGGACCTTCGACCGGCGCGCCTTTGATGGTGATCGACTGCACTCCAGAGAGCCCATTCGATCCGAAGCTTGAGGCTTCGAGGGTGTAAGTTCCGTTCGGCAACAGCCCTTCGATAGCATGATCGCTGTTGTTGTAGCCGAGGGAAAATCCCGGGCCCTTGCGTCCGAGCGAGTACACATTGACGCGAACTCCGTTTTCGGGCGGAGAGATGACCGGCACTTTGACCCAGTAATACGGCTGCTTCGCCAGCGTCAGGGTGACCGTCTGCGTTTGCCCGGCCCCCAACTGAATGGTGGCGGCAGATTCGAAGTCGGATGCGTTCTGATAGTAGACAGGCGGGTATCCCACGAGCGGCCCGCGCCGAGCATGGGTAATCGGATCGATGTTTAGCGAATCGACTGTGAGCGGATCGCGATCGAGTTGCTCGTGTGTCAGCAGCTTGTAAGTGCCGGCGGAAAGGTCCGCAAAGCGAAACTCGCCGTCCGACCTGGACTGAGCGCCTCCGACCGGCAGCCAGCGAGCGCGACCATCCTGAACCTGGCGGCGAAAGATCTGCAACGTGATGCTGTCGGGCGGCTCGGAGGAGGGGAGAGTGATGGTGCCGACAATCAGGCTCTCGGGGACGAGTGTGAGCGTCAAATCCTTCGAGGCATCATTCTGGAGGTTCTGACCAGCGTTCTCGGAATCGGTCATGAAGCCAGGTTTGCGCGCCATCAGCATGAAGGGACGATTGAACGCGGCGGACTGCATTCGACTGACAGGTGGGTTCGAATCCTGGCCGCCTTCCTCGGTAGCCGGATCCATTTTCGGCAAGGTGAATTCAAAGCGGCCTTCGCTGTTGGTCATCGTGGCGAATCGATTGTCGGGCGAGTACACCAGGGCGCGAGCGACGGGCTCACGGGTCACGCTGTTGATCACAACGCCGCGGACGGCGTCGGTATTCTCAGACGTGGATTGCGCGCTGGAGCGGAGTGCGCTCAGGCAGGCGACGGCGAGGAAGAAGATTGCGCGTGTTAAGGTTCGCCGCGCAACGCGCGGGCAGGGAACAGGGAGAAATGAAAAATGTCCACCGTTCTTCAACTGGACTGCTCCAACCTTGGTTATTCATTGTGGCTCAGCCTTGGGGAATGCACAATGCGAGAACCAGCCGAGCCGCTAGGCATTGGGAACCGTCCGCGCGCTGACGGGTTGCCTGCTTGCGAGGAATGCTGGAAGACATTCAACAAGAACGTTAATGGGAGATGGCATTCGGCTTTAGAAGAAGCGAGTTATGCCTTCTTCTAGAACCACTACTTTATCCTTCACCCCTGCGGCCTGGGCTTCGCGTTCCAGCAACTGGAGAGGCTCCTCGATCGGTTCATGCGACAGGCGGAATGTTCCGTAATGCATCGGAACCATCCAGCGAGACTTCAGATCGAGAAAGGCTTTGGTGGCATCGGCGGGATTGGTGTGCACGTTGCGAAACTGCTCGGGGTTATAAGCGCCGATGGGAAGGAGCGCGAGTTCGGGCGACAGGCGGCGTCCGATTTCGCGGAACCCGTTGAAATAGGCAGTGTCTCCTGCGTGGTAGACGGAGTGTTTGCCGCTACGCAGGACGTAACCACCGTAGCCCCGGTGCGAATCCTTGAGGATACGCGCTCCCCAGTGGCGCGAGGGGACATGGGTGATATCGAGCGTGCCATGGCGATAGGTGTTCCACCACTCAAGTTCGATGATCTGTTCGAAACCGAGATCGTCGACCAGGTCGAACACATGATGAGGGACGACCAGCGTCGGCGCAGTTCCGGTCTGGCGGCGGGTTTGGCGCGCGATGGTGCGCAGCGACTGGCGATGCAGGTGATCGAAGTGCGCGTGCGTTACCAGCACGACATCCATAGGCGGCAAATCGCGCAGGTTCAGCCCAGGCTGCCGCAGGCGCTTTAGAAGGAAAAGCCAGCGCGCGAAGTTGGGATCGATCACTACGTTTTTTCCGCCGATTTGCAGGAAGAAGCTGGAGTGTCCAATGAAAGTGACTCCGAGCTGTCCGTTGGAAACTAGTTTCGGCTTGTGAGTCTCGCCGGTGCGAGGAGTGACCGCCGAATGCCGTACCAGACGGGTGAACTGGCTTGCGCGCTTGCGCAGCGCAGGGTTTTTCAATGAGGACTTTAACATCGGTTCAACCAGTATAAATTCGACAATTCAGCCTCTACTCACATTATCGGCTTTGTTTGATCAAGTTCCTAGTGTGTTTAGATGCGCCGGGGGTCTGCGGGAACCCACCGGAGGCGGTTTCCTCTGAAAAGGCTCGAGGTGAGTCCGCGGCAGTGGAAAGGACTACGGGCGGCCGTAAAGACGCAGCCAAGTCGAAAGATGAATCTCTAGACCGCCCTCTCGGTCGATAAGGTCAGTGACCGCCCTTGCCCTCTTTTTTGGGGCCGACCAGGTCGCTCATCGGCGGCACATTGGCGGTGTCGCAGGTAAATCCCATGCAGCCGAGGTCCCAGCCATCCTCGATCGTTGCCAGCATAGATTGGTGGTTATAGGCGACGTTCGAGGTGCGAGGCTCATGATCCGAATGAGAAATGGTGATCGCCACGACATGCCCGCCGCCTTCACCGGGAACGGAGTCGCAGCAACCGCTGTCGTCTTCGAACCCCTGGAAGCCAGTGCCGGTGAAGTCGGATTCATCCCAAGCGATGAAGATGACGGAGTTGCCGGTCCAGGCCCGCGAATGCATGATCGCGCTGACGGTGTCATGCAGGAAGGAGTCGCCCGCGGCAATCAGTGCTTGCACCTGGGAAAAATCGCAAGGGTCGTCGGGAGTGGACGCCCGCCCGTGCATGTCATGACATTGGTCAGGGCTGATCCAAGTGTAATCGGCCACTTTGCCGTGAGCCAGATCGGTCGCAAGCTGGCTGAAATCGACAATATTGGCCACGCGCGCCGGGTTGCTCTGCACGTCCTGGTACGAAATGAAGGGGTTGTGCTTGCGCTCGTAGAGCTGGTTGCCGCAAGCGTGATCCAGCGGAGTGACGCAAAGCGAATACGACTGCATGTAGGCCTTCCAGGTCTTGCGGTTGGCCTCCAGTTGATCCACGATGTTCGGGACGTCGATGGTGGTGTCGTTATCGTCCGCGACACCATTCGTCGAACCGGATGTGGCGGCAATGTAATTCGGCTGACTGGGGTGGGTGACACCGTAGTAGTTGTTCGCCAGGCCGTAGCGGGCAGCCGCGTCGTTGATGAAGGGGGCGTTCGGGTTGCCCATCAGGGCGTCGAAGCCTGTGTTCTCCATCATGATGATGAAAACGTGCTGAAAGTTCTTGATGCGGGAACGGTCGCCCTTCGCCGCCAGCGGGGACGGTGCGAGCGCAACAAAAGCCAAGAGCAAACAGGCCGCGCTGATTCCACGCAGCCCGGGAATACGCTGTGATTTCATGTGGATCCTCCTGGGTTTTTAAACTACGATTTCCTTCTCGAACCCAAATGTGGCGACCATCGTACACGGATTTTGTCCGAGTGCAATACTGTGAAATCCATTTCCTCCCAACCGCAGTAATCCGCATGCGAGACCTTTCGCGGCCTGCAAAAGAAAAAATGGTCCATGCCCGTTTAGTTCAGCAAGATGAAACTTTCCCTGTGTTTGCCTTGACCGTCCCTTTGCCGGTCATATCTAATTCAGAGGCGTGGTCACTTTCATCTAAGACTTGGGAAGCTTTGGGAAAATCGATTTTCAGCTACTTGCGGAATCGCGAAACGGAACCTTTAAAACGGCACTTCACATGAAAACTATTTGGAGGCGGGCAAGCTGATGCGCGTCGCTTTTGTTGGTTTGGGAATTATGGGACGGTCGATGGCCGCGAACCTGGTCAAAGCCGGACACGAGGTCGCAGTCTGGAACCGGACCGGCGGCAAGGACGTGGAAGGCGCACGCAGCGCGACTTCTCCGGCGGATGCGGCAACTGGTGCGGAAGTGGTGTGGATGTGCGTCTCCGACACGAAGGCGGTTGAGGCTGTGCTGTTTGGTGCGGGCGGATTGGAACCAGTTTTGACCGCAGGCATGATCATTGCGGATTCGAGCACGATTTCACCCTCCGCCACGCGGCGTTTTGCCGAGCGCGTGAAGGCTCGCGGCGTCGACTGGGTGGACGCTCCCATGACCGGATCGAAGATTGCCGCCGAGGCGGGGAGCCTGATTTTTATGGTGGGCGGCGACGACGCGGTGCTGGCTCGGCTGCAGCCTCTTTTTCAGGCGATGGGGAAGCAGGTGTTCCACATGGGCGAGACCAGCAAGGGACAGGCCACGAAGCTGGTCATGAATCTGCAGATTGCGCTCATCTATGAAGGATTCGCCGAAGCGCTCACGCTTGCCACCAAGCTGGGCGTTGACGTGGAAAAATTGCTGCCGCTGGTGCAAGCTTCGATGGTGCGATCGGGGGTGGTGGAGTACAAAGCCCCGTTTATTCTGAAGCGCGACTTCTCGCCCAATTTCCCGCTGCGCCTGATGCTGAAGGATATTCGCCTGGCGCTCGAAGCCGCCAAGGAATCGCGTGTGCGGTTGCCCGGACTGGAAGCGGTGGAAGAGGTCTACGACGTCGCCGCCGAAGAAGGGCAGCAGGATCTGGACTACGCGTCGACACTCACGCTGCTGGAAAAATGGGCTGGAGTGGAAGTGAAGGCTGCGTCGAAGTAAACCGAATCGGGGACGTCTATGTCGCCTCGGTCGCTGCTATCTACGCCGGCACCAGCGGGCGTTCGCCCTACTCAACCTCTATCCCTTATCTCTACTTCTTCGCCAGTGAGCGCACGTAATTGAGCAGGTGCCAGATGTCGTCATCCTTGGCGCGGTCGCCTTCGGGTGGCATTTCGCCCTTGCCATGGCGGATCACGTAGAAGAGTTCGCCGTCGGTGTGGTTTTTCAGCGCTTCTGGATTGGTGAAATCGGTGACATTTTTTATGTCCGACGCCATTTCACCTTTGCCGTCGCCGTCTTTTCCATGACACATCGCGCAGTCGTAGCCATAGAGCTTCTTGCCTTTGGCCAGCGATTCCGCGGTCGGCTTAACGGTGTTTTGCTTGGCAGCAGCCTCGGGTGGAATCTTGTTTTCGGCGGCGGGCGGCTCATCTTTCTTTTGCGCCCAAAGCGCGAAAACGAAGACGAACAATCCTAGTAGGACCAGCGGCGATTTCTTCAGTGCTGCTCTCGACACTCTTTTCAACGCAAACCTCCTGTTACGGAGCACGTTTGAACCTGACAACCATACTCTACGACGCCGAAACGTGCACGGCATAGTTGCGGGGTCACAGAGCATTGTGCGAGGAATCACAGGGCATGCCTTTCGAGGGAACCGTGACCATGGGTTTTGCGGGCACCCGAGGTCCCTTGTGTGGTAGCCCGTTACGCCCGTAACCCCTTTATCCAGCGGGGATTACAGAAGTATTACACAGAATTGCGCAGTCTCTTGGTATTGTCCTATTCGGGGCTGAGTCTAATGGGGTATAGGGAGAAACAATGCGATGAGTGAGACCACGCGCGAGACGATGAGCGAAGCGACGAGCCAGGTAATGAGAGAAACCGGAGAAGGCTCCAACCGTAGAGAACGCGCCAACCGGGACGGTTTCAACTGGGGCACGGCGATTGCCATGGGATTGTTCCATGCAGGCGCGATTGCGGCATTGTTCTTCTTTACCTGGAAAGCATTTTTTGTCGCCATCTTCTTGTGGTGGGTTTCGGGCAGCCTTGGGATCGGGATGAGCTATCACCGGTTGCTGACGCATCGCGGCTACAAAACTCCGAAGTGGGTGGAATACTTCCTGACCTGGTGCGCAACGCTGGCGCTCGAGGGCGGGCCGATTTTCTGGGTCGCAACCCACCGAATTCATCATCAGTTTTCTGACGAGGACGGAGATCCGCATTCGCCGAACGACGGCAAATGGTGGTCGCACATGGGGTGGATCCTCATGGGCAAATCGATGCACCACGACACTACGACTCTGGCCCGTTACGTCCCTGACCTGACCAAAGACAAAGTTCACGTCTGGCTGACCAAGTATCACTACACCGGAAACATTATTGTGGGCGTCATTCTTTATGCCATCGGCGGGCTGCCGTGGCTGCTGTGGGGAGTGTTCGCGCGCGTGGTCGTCGGACTGCATGCCACCTGGATGGTGAACTCGGTGACCCATCTGTGGGGATCGCGACGCTTCGCAACCAAAGACCTCTCGACCAATAACCTTCTTGTGGCCATCCTGACCTTTGGCGAAGGTTGGCACAATAACCATCATGCGCACCCGGTTTCCGCGCGCCATGGCATGAAGTGGTATGAAATCGACATGAACTGGTATGGCATCTGGGCCCTGAAGAAACTGGGCCTGGCGCGGCACGTCTACAAAGTCGCGCTCGATAACCTGCCACCGAAGCCGCCCCTGACGCGGGACATCAAGGCAGCCGCAGTGTTGGCCGCGGCAGCGGGCAACGACTAGAAAAAGGATTAACCGAAGAGACGCGGAGAGCGCAGTGAAAACCGGGGCAGCTAACCCCGGTTTTTCCTTGTCCTAATATTCCTCTGCAAACTCTGCGCCCTCTGCGGTGAAAGGCATTTTCCCGCTAAAATCGTCCTGTGCGGATCTCCAGCCGGCGCAAAGCGATTGCTTTCTTCCTGACCTTCGGCGTGTGCCTCGCTGCACTCGCGGTGGCGGTTGGCAGCGGCTGGATCATTCTCAACTGGCGCGAAGGCATCAAGGTCTTCCTCGGCATCATCTTTTTCGGCGCCATCATCACCGGACTCGTCTTGAACACGATCTTTCTGGTGCGGGAGATTCGCCGTAACGAGCAGCACGACAGCTTCATCAACGCCGTAACCCACGAACTTAAGACGCCGATCGCATCCATTCGCCTGTATCTCGAAACCCTCCAGCGCCGCGAGGTGGATGAAGCTCGCCGCCGCGAGTTCTATCAGTTGATGCTGGTCGATACGGAGCGCCTGATGGTCACGGTGGAACAGGTGCTTAAGGCGGGAGCTATCGCCCAGAAGAAGGCTTCCAGCCAGCGCATCCCCGTAGACTTCAACACCGTGGTGCGCGAGTGCGTGGAACTGGCGCGCGCACGTCATCACTTGCTGCCCGAAAATCTCGACTATCGTGAATCTCTGCCGCAATCCGGCAGCGCGCGCATGCTGGGCGACCCCGACGAACTACATACGGCCGTCACTAACCTGCTCGACAATGCTGTCAAGTACTCGCTCGACGGCGTGCACATCGCGGTGGAACTGGACGCGCCCGACGAAGAACTCCTTGTACTGCGGGTGCGCGACCGCGGCGTTGGTATTCCACAGAACGAACTGAAGCGAATTTTCAAACGCTTTTACCGTGTCCGCCAACGCGGGCGTCCTAGGGTCAAGGGGACAGGACTGGGATTGTTCATTGTGCGTTCGATCGCGCGCAATCACGGCGGGCGGGTCTTCGCCGTCAGCGAGGGAGCAGGGAAGGGAACGACCGTGACTCTGGAACTGCCGCGGAGCGTCGCATGAGCCGCGTGCTGATTGTCGAGGACGAGGCGCACCTGGCGCAGGGCCTGCGTTTCAACTTGCAGGCTGAAGGGCACGCGGTGGATGTGGCGTGTGACGGCGAGACGGCGATCGAGAAGCTCGTCGAAAAAAAGGAACGCTTCGATGCGGTGGTTCTCGACGTCATGCTGCCGGGAAAAAGCGGCTTCGATGTCGCGGCGTTGCTGCGCGAGAAGAAGAATTATGTGCCCGTTCTGATGCTGACCGCGCGCGGACGTCCCGAGGATGTGCTGGCGGGGTTTGCAGCGGGAGCGGACGATTATCTGGCGAAGCCGTTCGAGTTAGCAATTCTGATTGCTCGCTTGGACAGCCTGCTACGGCGCAGCGTGTGGATGAAGGATGCAGAACCGGCCGGCGATGGCACGGGCGTTGAGTTACCGGTGCCAGAGCGCCAACTGGAAACTGGCGGTGACACCTTCAATTTTTGCGGTAAGTCGATTGACTTCCAGGAGCTGGAATTGCGCACGCTGGGCAACACGATCCATCTGACCGTGATGGAAGCGGAGTTTCTGCGCTATCTGGTGCGCAGCGAAGGGCGGATAGTGTCGCGTAAGTCCATTCTGGAAGAGGTTTGGGGCCTGCACGAAGACACCGACACGCGCGCCATCGACAATTTTGTGGTGCGGCTGCGGCGCTACATCGAAGAAGATCCGTCGCGTCCGAAACATTTGCAGACGGTGCGGGGCGTGGGGTATCGGTTTGTGGCGGAACCGGAGTAGTAGCGATACTCGTCAATGGTCGTCCGTCGTTAGTCGTCAGCAATGCCTTGGCAGGCAGCACGGTGAACTGGCATCGCTTGCGAACGGCTAACGACCACCGACTGGTTTTAGTGCTGTTTGGCGGAGGAACTGGCAGCCAGTTCGCGGAAGAGGCCGAGCAAGGCGGCTGCGGCTTTCTGGTCGGAAAGATTTTCTAGCGCGACGGTGGCAGTGAAGTGTGGCGACTTGGAGTTAAAACGGACGCCAACGAAATCTTTGTCGCGCCATGAGGCGAGCGCGTTCACTACTGGGCTGAGTTCCACCGGCCAGTCTTCTTTCGTCGTCAGAATGACGGGACCGGGGCGGGTGATGGTCCAAGCGCGGGTGCCGGAGGTTTTCGCTCCCGAGTGGCCGGACCAGTGATGACGGATGACGTCGAGGTGGAAGCCTGGGGGGAACCCCATGTCGGCTTCGAAAGTGAGTGTCTCCTGCTGCTGGCGCCAGCGGCTTAGGGCCCATTGCACGGGGAGCGGGCGGGGCAACAGGCGAATCGTGAGATGCGCGTCCTCAAACCAACGCGAAGAAAGATTCAACGTAGCTTTGAGGCGGGAACTGCTGTGCTGCCACCGCAGATTGACGATGTGGCCTTTTCCCAAGCATGCCGCCTGCACCCACTGCAGCACGTTGCCGGCACGCTTTCGGTTATAACGGACAAACCAGGCATACCAGAGGAAAGAGAGTGCGACCGCCGCGACCACGTCGATGAGAATGAAGCGCCCCACGGGTTCCTCTTGGCAGAAATCGTACTTCTTATAGATGCAACTGCGCAAGTGGAGGAAGACAGAAAAAAGAGTGCGGGCGGTTGTGGGCGGAATTGAGTTGGCTACGGGCTACGGGCTGCGAGCTTCGACCAACCGATTGATCTTGTTTGCGCGCAGTTCGAAGCGTCTCTCGTCACTTCCCGCTACAATGACGGCGTGTTGTTTCGCATCCGAAAATTCGAGAAAGCAGACTTTGACACGCTGTGGCAGATTGACCAGGCTTGCTTCGATCCGCAGTTGGCATATTCGCGGCCGGAATTGGCTTTCTATATGCGACGGCCAGAATCGTTCACTCTGGTGGCCGAAGGCGAAGCCGGTGGCGTTCTCGGATTCATTGTGGCGGAGACTCGCCGCAAGAGTGGGCACATCATTACGATCGATGTGGTCGCGGAGGCTCGGCGGACCGGCGTGGGCTCGGCTTTGCTGCACGCTGCGGAAGACCAATTGCTACGGGCAGGCACGACCGCAGTCGCGCTGGAGACGCCGGTGAATAATGACGCCGCCATCCGCTTCTACAAGCAAAAAGGGTACTTCGTGGAAAAGACGGTTGCGGGGTACTATTCTGGCCAACTGGACGCTCTGGTGATGACGAAAGAGCTGGCGCAGTCGCCAGTCAAACTCTAAATCCATATCGGATTCGCCGTAGAGACGCGGCTTGCCGCGTCTCCCACCGCGTACGGAGTAGACGGGGCAAGCCCCGTCTCTACAGTGAAGAGGGAAGGGTTTCATGAAGATCGCGATCCAGGGAGAGCTAGGTTCTTTCAGTCACGAGGCGGCGGAAACCATGTTGCCACAGGCGACGGTCGTACCGTGTGCGCGTTCGCTCGAAGTTTTTGACCGCGTGCAACGCGGTACGGTGGACGGCGCGGTGATTCCGATCGAGAACTCGCTGGCGGGTTCGGTCGCCGAGCACTTCGATCTCCTGTTGGGGCGCGACGTTCACATTGTTCGCGAGTTTCGGCTGCGCATTGTGCACAACCTGATCGCGCTGCCGGGAACCAAGTTTGGAGACGTCCGGCGCGTGTTCTCTCATCCTGTGGCGCTGGATCAGTGTCGCGACCTGTTTGCTAAGAATCCTCGGCTCGAGATGACGCCCTTTTATGACACCGCCGGAAGCGTGAAGCATGTGATCGCGGAGGGCTTGCGCGATGCCGCGGGGATCGCCAGCCGGCGGGCCGCCGAAGTGTACGGTGGGAAGATTCTGAAGGCCGGCATTGAGGATGACAAGAAGAACTTCACGCGTTTTTTTCTGATTCGGCGAGGAAAGCCGCGCGCGTCGCACGGCGCCAATAAGACTTCGCTGGCTTTTAGCATCAAAAACATTCCAGGAGGACTGTTCAAGGCGCTCAGCGTATTCGCGCTGCGCGATATCAGTTTAAGCAAGATCGAGTCGCGGCCCATGCGCGGCCGTCCCTGGGAATACGTCTTTTTTGTGGATCTGTTGCGTGGCGACGACGAAGATTCGCGCAATGCCCTGCGGCATCTCGGCGAGGTGGCAGAACCGGTCAAAGTGCTGGGAATTTATCCGGAGAGCCCTTCTTAGGCGTCAGGTGCTAGGTCTCAGGTCGAAGAAAAAGACCTTTTGCGCTATGGTTTTTCGTCACAACCGTCTGTGAGGTAGTGCATTGCGGGAATCCCGCCTTCGGTCTAGTTTCGAGGTGGGCCCGTAGGGCCCGGAGCCAAGGAGGGCTTGTATGCGTAACATTTTCGCGGGGATTCTTATCTTAGTTTGTGTGGTCATGCTGGGCACGATTGCGAGCGCAGAGAATCAATTGGGAGTTGCCGACAAGTATAAGATCAGCTTTTCAGAGCCGGTGCGGGTGGCGAACACGCTGTTGCCGAAGGGGAACTACGAGATTCGTCATGTGATGGAAGGGTCGGACCACATCATGGTGTTCCAGCAACTCGGGACGAAGAAGCCGATCGAAGTGCGCGCGAAGTGCACACTGGTTGCGTTGGGTGCCAAGGCCAACGACGATCAGAAGACTTACACCATGAACGCGGCGAATGAGCGGGTTCTGCACGAACTGGTGTTCAAAGGCGATCGCTCGAAACACGTGTTCTAGAGGGGAGCTCGGAAGAAACTGACTGACTATACCGGGGCGTGCACGAGTGGGGGCACGTCCCCCGGAAGGCCCGGACCCGTCGGGGGAGGACGGAATCCCTTCTGTGTCTTGCATAAGGCTAAAAAAGGTCTAGAATTCAACAACCTAGCACCAAGGCTGCATCCTTTTGGCAGTTGAGTTCATCCAAAGTTGAGTGAAAGTCACTCAAGGGAAAATCATGAGCGATCCTATCTCTAATTCCAACGACCAGATTTCTTACGAAACCACCGAGCGGTCGCTGCCGATTCTGCCGGTACGTGACACGGTGCTGTTCCCGCATGCCGTGCTGCCCCTGACGGTGGGCCGGGAAAGTTCCGTCCAGCTGATCAACTCGCTGGGCGAAGACAAGACCATTGTGGTGGTGGCGCAGCGCGAGGCCCGCGTCGATTCGCCGCAGCCCACGGATCTGTACGCGATCGGCACCCTGGCGGTGGTGCACAAAGTTGTGAAGATGCCCAACCAGAGCCTGTTCGTTTTTGCCGAAGGCCTGGAACGGGTGCGGTTGGCGGATTTCGCCCAGCTCTCGCCCTTCATGCGCGCTCGTGTCACCACGATTCCGGAGGTGATTCCGCCCAAGGATTCCGAAGTGGAAGCGTTGCAGCGCAATGTGCTGACTCTGTTCCAGCAGATCGTCGCCGGTTCGCCGACGCTGTCGGACGAGCTTTCCACGGTGGCGATGAACATTGAAGAGCCGGGACGGTTGGTGGACTTCATCGCCTCGTCGCTGCCATCGCTGTCGACGGCCGACAAGCAAGAAACGCTGGAGACGACCGATGTCCGTGTGCGCCTCGAGAAAATCAACCAGCACCTGGCGAAAGAATTGGAAGTCCAGCAACTGCGCAACAAGATTCAGTCGGAAGTGCAGGATCGCGTTCAGCAGACGCAGCGCGAGTACTACCTGCGCGAGCAGATGAAGGCGATTCAGAAGGAATTGGGTGAGCAGGACGAAGGCCAGCGCGATACCGAGGAACTAAAGCAGAAGATTGAATCCGCGGGCATGCCCGATGAAGTGAAGAAGGAAGCGCTGAAGGAACTGGGTCGCCTGGTGCGCATGTCGCCGATGGCTGCCGATTATTCCGTGACGCGAAACTACATCGAGTGGCTCGCTGTGCTGCCATGGGCGAAGACTTCGGGTGGAGAAATTGAAATTCCGAAGGCGAAAGAAATTCTCGACACCGACCACTACGACTTGCAGAAAGTGAAAGACCGCATCCTCGACTATCTTTCGGTGCGGCGGTTGAAGCCCAGCATGAAGGGGCCGATCCTATGCTTCGTCGGACCTCCGGGCGTGGGCAAAACTTCGTTGGGCAAATCGATTGCGCGCGCACTTGGACGCAAATTCGTGCGTCTGTCGCTAGGCGGCGTGCATGACGAAGCCGAGATTCGCGGCCACCGGCGCACGTACATCGGAGCCTTGCCAGGCCAGATCATCCAGGGAATCCGGCGTGCGGAAACCAAAGACCCGGTCTTCATGCTCGACGAAATTGACAAGGTCGGGCGCGATTTCCGCGGCGATCCGGCGTCGGCCCTCCTCGAAGCTCTTGATCCAGAGCAGAACGCAAGTTTCCGCGACAACTACCTGGACGTGACGTTCGATCTTTCCAAGGTGTTGTTCATTACCACCGCCAACATGCTCGACCCCATCGCCGAGCCATTGCGCGACCGCATGGAGATTATCGAACTGCAGGGCTACACCGAGGAAGAGAAGATTCACATCTCGTTCCAATATCTAGTCCCTCGGCAGATTGAAGAAAACGGAATCACGAAAGAGCAGATTGAATTTCCAGAAGAGTCGGTCAGCTACATCATCCGTCACTACACGCGCGAGGCTGGCGTAAGAAATTTGGAGCGCACCATCGGCACTATCTGCCGCAAGCAGGCTCGTCGCCTCGCGGAAGGCAAGAGCGAGAAGCTGGTCGTGACCAAGGAGATCGTGCAGGAATTTCTCGGCGGCATCAAGGTGCGCAGCGAAGGCGAAATTGCCGAGCGCACCAAGCGCGCCGGCGTGGTCGTGGGACTGGCGTGGACGCCGTCCGGTGGAGACGTGCTGTTTGTCGAAGCGAACCAGATGAAAGGTAAGGGCGGGCTGACCATTACCGGCCAAATACAGGACGTGATGCGCGAGTCCATGCAGGCTGCTTTGAGCTGGGTGCGTTCTAACGCGAAGCTGTTGAGCATTGATGAAGAGTTCTTCGCCAATCACGATATCCACATTCACGTGCCTGCGGGAGCGATCCCGAAGGACGGTCCTTCAGCCGGTGTCACGATCGTGACGGCCTTGGTGTCGTTGCTATCCGGCAAGCAGGTTCGTCCGTTGACCGCGATGACGGGCGAGATCACGCTGAGCGGCAATGTGCTACCGGTCGGTGGTATCAAGGAGAAAGTGCTGGCGGCGAAACGCGCCGGTGTGCATGACGTTATTCTGCCGGCCGACAACAAGACCAACGTCGAGGAAGACCTCACGCCAGAACAGTTGGTAGGATTGACCGCTCACTACGTGAAGACCATCGACGAAGTGCTGGAGTTTGCGCTGCCGACGACTCCTCGGGAGGAACAGCAGGATGCCGAAGAGCGCGAGAAGGTGCTCAGCACTTAATTAGATTCCCTGTAGAGACGCGGCTTGCCGCGTCTCCGCCAGCGGATGAAACGATGCCAGCCGAGACGGCACAAGCCCCGTCGCCACACAAGAACAATGCCAGCCTCAACATCCGGGCTGGCAATTTCTTTGGCACTTACTTGGCCGTGCTTTTTGCGGCTGCTTCAGAGCGCGAGAATACTGTGCCGTGGGGGTAGGCATCGCGCTGGAACCCGTGCGGCCAGGACTTGCCATCCATGCTTACTCCCGGGCGTTCGCTGCCACCATCGCGGAAATGTTCGTCCAGTTTAAGGGCTCCCGTTTGCGGATCGAAATTCACCAGAAACAGGCGGTGCTCGCCGTATTCGCCGGAGTTCACAATAATGCGGCGCCCGTCTTCGTCCGCGGAAATCCAGTGCGGCTTTTGCTTGTCATCGAAGGTGACGCGCGATATTTCGCGAATGTGTCCGTGGTCGGAAATATCATAGGCCGCCACCGCGTGCACCGATGACAGCGATTGAATCCAGTAATGTCCGATGCGCAAAGGCACGTCTGCCTGTTCGCCATCAAATGTTTTCAGGTACCGAACCGTGGGCTGATCGCTGGCGACGCCCTCCAGGGCGTACAATCCGCAATTAAAAGTGTGGATGAACACGGTCTTTCCATCGGCCGCGAGGATCGGTTCGCCGGGAAATTTCTGTTCCGACCCGCGTGGCCCGGGGGGCAGAATCACAGTTCGCAGCAACTTCAGGTCTGACAATCGCCAGACCTGCACTGTGCGGCTGTCCCCGTCCTTCTCGTGCATCGCCGTGTTCGTACTGACGATCCGGTCGAGCGCCGGGACGATCACCAGGCTGTAGGGACGAATCAATTCGCTCTTAGCCGCAGGATCCAAGGCGCTGCTGCTGCGGATGAAGTGGCCGCGCTCGTCGAACTCGACCAGTCCGCCACCGTCGGCCGTCGGCCCGTGGCCGCCGTGATACTGAAAGGTTGCGAGGATGTGTCCGTTCGGCAGGCGAACGTAGGTGTGCGGGTGCATGTAGCTGTCCAGATCGCCGAACGAGGTGACCAGCGACGGGTGGAGCGGCTGCCGCAAGTCGAAGAGCATGGTGCGTCCGCTCTCAAAAGCATTGGCCAGAAGAAACCCGCCGTCGGGCATCTCCAGTTCCGTGTGGTGTGGAGTTCCTGTCGGCCCAGGAACGGCGACCGAAGCCACGGTTTGACCGTAGTGCGGAGACGCGGCGTCGGCGTCCAGCACCGCCATGAAATCGTTGCTTTTCTTGGCGTCATCACCCGCCCAGACGAAAAGATAGGAGTGGCCCTGGGCGTATCCAGCGATGGACAAAAACAGCAGCAGAACGAAGCAGCACAGATTGCGCATAGGGCTTCGATTCTTGCTGCCCACACGGTCCGGTGTCAAATTCAGGCCGCGACGAGCTCAGTTCCCAGAACTCGAATATGGTGGGGTGATAGCTGACGGCCAAGACCTGAGAGCCGAGACCTGCACTCCGAAGCCGCCGAGATGTCGAGCGCACGGCGACTCACTACTGTACGTTCAAAGAGCGCCTGAAGGGAGCGGCGGTTGCATAACTCGGGCAGTCATCCGACGGGGTCTGCCGTTCGTCGCGTTTCTCGACCTTCATCTTGGAGAGCATCTGGTAGAGGGTGGCACGGGCGATGCCGAGAATTTCTGCGGCTCGCGCTTTGTTGCCTCCTACCTGCTCCAGCACTCGCAGCACATGGCGCCTCTCTACCTGTTCGAGAGAAAAGAGAAATTCCTCCGCCGGCGATGGGGACTGGTCTTGGATCCTCTCGGGCAGGTCGGCGATGTCGAGGAAGTTGCCTTCTGTCATGATGCAGGCGTGTCCGATGACGCTTTCCACTTCGCGGATGTTGCCAGGCCACGAATAGGTTGCCATCAGGCTCTGCGCTCTGCGGGTCAGGCCGGCAATGGGCTTCTTGTATTGCGCGGCGAACTTCTGCACGAAGTATCTCTCCAGGAGAGGCAGATCCTCACGCCGATCGGCCAGCGTGGGTAAGCGGATTTCGACCACCGCCAGGCGGTAATAGAGGTCTTCGCGAAACTCACCGTTCTGTACCATGGTTCGCAGATCGCGATTGGTGGCGGCGATGACCCGGAAATCCACCTCGCGGGAGATGCAGGAGCCCACTCTTCGAACTTGATGATCCTGCAAGACGCGAAGCAGCTTGGCCTGAGCACTCAGCGAGAGGTCTCCGACCTCATCGAGAAAGATGACTCCGCCATCTGCGCTCTCGAACAGGCCCGCGCGGTCCTGGGTCGCGCCCGTGAAAGAACCCTTCACGTATCCGAACAATTCACTCTCGGCGAGGCTTTCGACCAAGGCTGGACAGTTACAGACGATATAGCGGTCGTTCGAGGCTGGACTGAGCTTGTGCAGCGCGCGTGCGACCAGTTCCTTGCCGGTTCCGGTTGGTCCGGTGACGAGCGCGGTTCGGAAATGCGGCGCGACGCGGCGGATCTTGGCGAAGACGTCAAGCATTAAGGGGCTGCGGCTGACGATCCCTTCGAACTGGAAGGTTTCCAGCAGTTCCTGATCCAGGCTCAAGGTTTTCTTGCGCGTCTCCGCTTCTGCCATGAGATCGGCGATGCGATTCCGCAGGCGTTGAGGATCGAGCGGCTTGGTCAGATAATCGCAGGCGCCTCTGTGCGTTGCTTCAACGGCGGACTCGGCGGAGTAGTGTCCAGAAATGAGGATCACGCTGGTTGCCGGATCGGCGCGGAGCATGCGGTCGAGCGGGTCCAGTCCGGTGGCCGCAGGCGTGGCCAGACCGAGAAGGACAATCCGGGGATGAGTTTGCAGGAATAGTTCGAAGCCCTGCTCGGCGTTTTCCGCGGTCAGTATTTCCAGGCCTTCTTGATGGAGCGCGGCGCGGATCAGTTGCAAGTCCTCGGGATTGTCATCAATTGCCAAGAGCTTGACCGTACCCCACTGGCGGATTTGAAACTGTAATTTGCTCATTGTGCTATCCCCTTCCCATTGCGATGGTGTCGTCAGCGACGGAATTTTCGATATGGCCGTGAACCTGGGGATAGACAGCAAAACTTTGCCTTGGATCCGCGTGCTTGTCACAGAAGCGGGCAAAGCCCTGAAACCAGCGCTCGGTCAGCAGCTTCAAGAAGCCATAGCCTCCGCCAGCAATCGCAAACCCGGGCTCACCTACTATGTAGGAATCGACTTGCATCCAAGTGCGCCCGTGTAGTTCATCAAAGCGGACGGTCCGGTGCGTGGCAAAACCAGCCGCCGTACTGTGGGCTACATAGGTGAGGAGGGAGCCGGGCTCACAGATCTCCAGCACGTAGCGGAAGGGCAGGGGGTGCGGATAATGAATGCTTCCGAGGAGAGCGCTGCCGGGCGTCCAAGGAGATCCGGACCATTTTAGAGTGTCGTAAACATCCGAAAACTTCGGCCAGTTTTCGATGTCGGCAAAGAGTTCCCAAACGCGGTCCCGGGGAAGGACCGTGGAAACAGAGTAAGAAAAATGCTGGCACATAGAGTCTCCAACTACCAAATCTGCGAACAAGCAGAACCCCGGGGGACGTTGCTTATCATCACGCTAGAGTCGATCCGGAGCCGTACTGACGGTCACATTCGATTGTGACCAGCATCACAACCGCTTGGGTTACAGATGGCCATGGCCGGCTTTCTGTGGGCCTGAAGGATGTGTGAGAGTTCGGCGTTATGCCGCCGGAAACTGTGTCATCGTCAGGGAGCCGTCCCTCGTGGGACTCGGTTCTTCCCACTTTGCCTACCCGGCACTGGCGTGCCGGGCTTTCCCATTCCGCCGCTTCGCGGCTTGAGTGTCGAGTGTTCCACTTTTGCATTGGAGCGAAAACGAGTTCTCGCGCGCTACACTTTAGGCCTGCTCCTCACGTTCATGAAACATGCCCTACCTGTGAAGCCTGAATTCCACCCGATCGTGAATCACACACTCCATCCGATTGTGAATCGTGCATGCTAGAAGAATCGGCGCAAAGAGGCGACAATAGTTTTTCAACCATGGGAGCCAATCCAAGTTCGAATCCTCATCCTCATCCTCATCCGAAGCTGGGGCTGCGGGCTTGGATGGAGCGCGTGCTGGTGGAGTGCGATCGGGCGGCGGCGGGGTTTGATGCCGACGCGGTCCACGATCTGCGGGTGGCGCTGCGACGGTGTCGGTCGCTGGCGGATGGGTTGATTGCGCTCGATCCGGATTTTTCGTGGAAAGAGATGAAGAAGGCGGGGAAGAAGCTGTTTCAGGCGTTGGGCGAACTTCGCGACATGCAGGTGATGGCGGAGTGGATCGAGAAGTTGGGCCATGCCGAGGCGGGAGACGCGGCAAGCCGCGTCTCTACGGAAAATCGGGGCGATCCGGTCGTCGTCAAGCTGTTGGATCACGTACACGCTCGCGAAGCGGCTTGCAAGCAGCACGCTCTTAAAGATCTCAATCAATTTGACCGCAAACAATGGCGGCAGTGGAGCCGGGCTCTGCCGCAGCGGGCGGCTCGGGTGCGTCCGGGGAGCGTGGTGTATCTGCACCTGGCGCTGGAGAAGTGGACGGCGGCTTATGATCTCCACAAACATGCTTGGCGGACTCGGTCGCGCGTGGGACTGCACCAGTTGCGGATTGGGATCAAGCGGTTTCGGTATACGGTCGAAAATTTTCTGCCTCGGCAGCATGCTTTGTGGGGAGCCGATCTGAAGGAGCTCCAGGATCTGCTGGGCGAGGTGCACGATCTGGATGTGCTTTGGGCTATGGCGGTTGAGATCGGGGCGTTTGCGGATTTGGAGAGCCGCAAACACTGGCGGGAGAAGTTGAATGCGGAGCGGGACAAGCGGATTGCGCGCTATCGCGAGTTGATGGTGGGACGGCAGTCGCTGTGGCGAGTGTGGCGGGCGCAGTTGCCGGCGGGGCCGGCGTTGCGGGCGGCGGCTTTGGCGCGGCTGCGGGTGTGGGCGGGATATCTGGATCCGGACTTTTTGCATTCTCAGCGGGTGGAGAAGCTGGCACTTCTTTTGTACGACGGACTGCGGGCTGCGGGGCTGGTGAGTGCTGAGGCGGCGGCTCCGAATGTAGACGACGACTGGCGGGACGTGCTGCAGGCGGCGGCGCTTCTGCATGATGTAGGGAAAGCCAGGGGAGCGGGAAAGCATCAAAAGACTTCTTATCGGATGATCCGCGGGTTGGCTCGTCCTCTGGGATGGAGTGCGCGGGAGCTGGAATTGGCGGCGGTGGTAGCTCGGTATCATCGGGGGGCGTTGCCTCGTCCTCGGGGGAAAACTTTGCGAATGTTGGAGTTGCCGGAGCGGCGCGTGGCTCTGGAACTGGCGGGCGTTTTGCGACTGGCGAATGCTTTGGATTCGCGTAATGGACATGAGCCTCGCCTTGAGGTTCAGGTGCAGGACAATTGCGTGCTAGTGCGGGCGGCGGGATATTCGGCGCTGGAGCGGTCGGGAGAAGAAGTGGCGGGGGCTCGGCATTTGTTGGAGACGGTGCTGCGGCGGCCCGTGCTGGTAAGGGCGTTGCGTGTGGCGGCGAGGCTTCGCCCTGCTGGACAGCCGAGAGCGGCTGCTTCTACGCGAAGCTAGGCTGACACTTTTCAGAACCGCGTTCGCCTCTCAAACTTCCTGTGTGACTCATGCAAAATTAGTTGCGATGGCGGTGCGGTGGCTGCGGCTTTATCGCTGCGGAGTCGTGCTTAGCGAGCAGGCTTGCGTCAGCGGCGAGATGCCGGATGCGATTGGGTGGAAGAAGGCTTGCCATTCGGTGCTGGTCGAAAGCAAAGTGTCGCGCTCGGATTTTCTCTCGGATCGTGACAAGCCTTTTCGGCAGAAGCCGGAGATGGGCGTCGGGTGTGAGCGGTATTATCTGGCGCCGCGCGGGTTGATTCGGACCGAGGAACTTCCGGCGGGTTGGGGGCTGCTCGAGGTGTGGGGACGGGAGATTGAGAAGGTCAAGGCGTCGGCCAAGAACCTGCGGTCGGCGGTCGGGTTCCAGAACGAGATGAACCTTCTGCTGGCGAGCTTGCGGCGGGTGGAAGTGCGTATCGAGCCGCAGAGCATTACCGACTTCCTGAAGTGGAAGAATCGCATGGCGGAATACAACCGGGGCCGTCTGCCGGAGGGACTGATTGGACAGGACGAGGAAGCGAATGGATTCCTGCTGGGGACTGCTGGCGATTGAGATTGCGGCCAGACGGGGCAAGCCCCGTCTCTACGAAAATTTGTATTCCCCTGAAAAATGAAACCGGGCGGTCAGGCCCGGTTTCGGTAGCGTCGGTTGAGATGCGGTTACATCACAGCACGGCGCGGCTGGCCCTGAGATTTGTGCGGACGCGGTTGACGTCCGGTTATGCGTCTCGCGCCAGCAAACGTGTTCAAAAGGAGCGAGGATGCAGACGTCTCGGAGGCAGCACGTATGGGGCCAGTTTGTAAGTCCGTGCGATGGTTTTAGTTGTTCCCCTAAAATATAGAAAATACATTGGTTGACAGGATAGTGCGCGGGTCAGTTAGAGCGGGTCGAAGGTGCGGACGGGGAGAGAGCTTCAAAGTGTTGCACAGGATCCGGTGCATGGCGGCAGGGGTGGTGGGCTGCAAAATCGGGATTAGAGCCGTCCTCCGTCCCTCTCCGGACAGCTAGTTCAAACCCGACTGGGTCAGCTTGACCGCACAGTAGGGGTTTGAGGAGCCTCCGGACACATTGCATTTCTGGCTGTTCACGGTCCCGACCGCAAGCGGGGTGAAGTAGATGTTGGTGCCACCATTCGACACCTGGTTGTCGATGACGATGCCGCTCGTGCCTCCGAGGGCGGCGGGGGCTTTCACACAACTGGCGCTTGGCGTAGTCAAGCAGCTTGGTGCTGTCAATGAACCAGTATTGATCGTCGAGCTTTCCACCGCTCCATCTGTCGAACCGCCGACTCCGAAGAACATCTTGTCGGTTGTGCCGTTGTAAAACTCGGTCAGGGGCGAACACTCGTCTCCCACCGTGCTGTTTACAACAAAAGATGAGACGCCCGTGCTGGTGATGAGGCCGCTGGCGAATTTGAAGAAATACATTTTTGGATTCGATGGCTTCAGCGGCCGGGTCGTAGTTCCGGAAACGAATCCGCACCCGATCATGTGTCCCGAGGTGGTGCCATTCAGCCAGAATGCGTTGTCAAACGTTCCCGAGTGTAAGTTGCCCCCGGTGCAATTTCCCGTGCCGTCCGACGAGCCGAGGTCCACGGTGGTGTAGGTGGTTGTATTGGTGAAGTTCGCCGCAATCTGGCTGATCGCGCCTCCATCCCCCACCACATTGCTGCATCCGGTAAAGGCGAAGACCTGGTTGGTTGTGGGATTGGCGGAATCGTTGACTACAATCGGCGCATCGATAATGCCGGTGCCGGCTCCGTGAGTGGCCCACCCGATTGTCTGCCGCGCCGAGAATGTGGCACCCGGGCTGCTGAGGCTGACGGCATAGAGGAAACCCTCGCCATCGCCGAGAAAGACTCTGCCGGTCGTCGTATCCACGACCGGATCGGTCAACACTTTGACGGGTTGGTTCGAGACGGTGACGGGCCAGTCGGAATTAGTGACCAGCGCGGGCGCGCCGCCGCGGAAGACCGGCGTGATCTTGTACAGTAAACCATTATCGGCACCCACGTACGCCGTATCCGAAGCGTAGTCGACCCAAGGCGAGGAATTAGTATTGCTGGCGGCGGTCTCGATCGTGAGCGTCGTCATGCAGCCCGGTGTTGTCGGTGTGGTGCAGGAGGTCGGAGTCTGCGGACTCAAGACTGTCCCGGCATGCGTCGGCGGCACGGGAATCGGATTGGGCAGGAGCAAAACATGAAAATAGGAAGCGCCGGCGGTGCTTTCGACGAACGCCACTTTCGTCCCGTCGGTCGAGAGCACCGTTGAGGTGCGGATCTGTCCGCCGTGCGTAACGGTGTTGTAGGCGAATGACACCCAAGGTGTGCCGCTATTGCACGGCGGAGTCGCTTCGGTGTACAGGTTGTTGACCCCGACCAGGTTGGCCTGTGTCCCGGTAGTCACGGTGAGGCCGAAGACGACGTAATCGGAACTGCAACTCTCGCTGTTGATGTCAAAGCGGTATTTCGCGGGAAACTTGTTCTGCGGCACGTAGCCATTCTCGAGGGAAACCGACCAGTCGACCTTGGTTCGGCGCGGGATGGGCAGCAGTGCCCGGCGTGCGTTTTCGATTGCGACCTGCCGCATCACCATGTTGTAGACATGGCGCGGGTCGCGGGCTGCGAGCGCGTCCTCGACGCGCGCGCCGGGCATCAACAGGTGCTGCGAACTCCAATCCTGCGGATAGCCGAGGTGCGTCTCGCCGTCGCCCGGGGAGGGGGAATCCATGCGTACCTGCCCGGAAAGTGGAATGCCCAGCAGGAGCAGGCCAATTGCTCCACCGAACCAGCGGAATGCGCATGCTCGCATGGTGTGTCTCCTCAGAGCTTTGGATCGGGGATCCCTCTCATTGTAAGTAAGGTTCCGATTCGGTACCACTGGGAAAGAGGGGAGCCGAAGGTGACCTTGGTAACACGCGCGCGATCTGTCGTCGGGTTTCATCACGGATTCCCCAGGATGTCGATGGCTCCACAGCCCCTGAAGGGGGCCTCTAACTTGATCCGCGTGCGGCATCGCTATTGCGATGCCCCGATACGAAACTACGAGTTCTTACGGTTGAAGCGGCACTGGCTCTGCGTTGAGTTTGTCTTGCCACAGGACAGCGCCATGGTCTCAAATACGCGTTCGAAGCGGAACGCCGGCTTCTGATAGAGTTTGCGGCCACGCGTCGGAGTGGATTCCGCGCGCGCAGCTGTTTCCTCCTGCGGCGACTCCCCGCTCCGGTCCTCTTTCATACCCATGCACTGCCCCCTCTATCAGGATTCAGGTTCGGCTGGTTGAATGCCGAGGTCGCCAGCGGATCGCGTCGAGAGCGCTCTAGCGCCTGCGGTTCTTCAGGGACTTGCAGGGGAGTGAACTTCAGCGAAACAGAATGGTGCAGTTCCTTGCCTTCCGCTTTGAAGACCACACTAACGCCAACCCCACCCGGATTCTCTGCGATGCGATGTCGCAAGGTGGTCGGATCGATCATCGAAGACGGTTGAACTCTAGGCTCTCCTAATCGTAAGGGGGAGGCATTCGAACGTCAAGCGAAGAACGAGGCCGAGGCGGGGGGCGAAGCCAAGTTGTAACGGGCATCCTGTCAACGCTTCCGCGTAGTCGGACACGGCCGTGCTTGCAGCTCGACGGGATAAGTCAAATCTACATTTCCCGCCGGCCTTCCATCGCCTTCAGCATGGTGACTTCGTCGGTGTATTCGATGTCGCTGCCCACCGGAATTCCCATGGCAATGCGGGTCACGCGCAAGCCCTGCCGTTTGAGTTGCTGAGCGAGGTAGGTGGCGGTGGCTTCTCCCTCGACCGTGGGATTGGTGGCGAGGATGACTTCTTCGATTTCGCCGCTGCCGACCCGGCTCATCAAATTTGCAATTCGCAACTGTTCTGGACCGACACCGTGCAACGGCGAAATCGAGCCGTGGAGCACGTGGTAGACGCCGTTGAAATGGCGCGTCTTCTCGACGGCGGCGATGTTGGTCGGCTCCTCGACCACGCAGACCAGTTTTTGATTGCGCGTCGGGCTGCTGCAGTATTCGCAGGGATCGACATCGGTGATGTTGTTGCAAATCGAACACAAATGCAGCTTGGCCTTGACGTCGCGGACGGCGGAGGCGAGAGCTTCGGCGTCGTCCTCGCTGGAGCGCAGGATGTGGAAGGCGAGGCGCTGCGCGCTCTTGTTGCCGATGCCCGGCAGCTTTTTGAGTTCGTCGATGAGGCGGGTCATCGGTTCGGCAAAGCGAGACATAGAATTTATGAACCTATCGGGCCATCGGGTGATCGGGTCATCGGGTGATCTAAAGTGCAAATGCTCTTGCCCTTGAATTTCGATCACCCGATGGCCCGATGATCCGATCGCTTTACAACATGCCCCCGAGTCCGCCGAGCATTCCGCCTACGCTGGATTGCATGGCCTGATCGACCTTGCGGCCGGCTTCGTTGAGCGCGGCCATTACCAGGTCCTGCAGCATCTCCACATCGCCAGCCTTGACTGCCTCGGGGTCGATGACGATGCCTAGTACTTGCTTGCGGCCATCCATTTTTACGGTGACGGTGCCACCGCCGGCCGAGGCTTCGACTACGGTCTGCTCCATCTTCTTCTGCAGCGTTTCGTACTGCTGCTTAGCTTGCGACATGAGTTCCTGCAAATTGAATCCAGACATAGAAGACCTTTTTAACCGCCGGGTACACATAGAAACGGACTCTCCGTTTTCTCGGCGCCCTCGGCGTCTCGGCGATTCAAGCTTTAGTGTTTCTCCCGATAGTCGATCACGGTGCGAATTTCTGCTCCGAATTTTTCTTGCATGCGCTGCACGATTGGGTCTTGCTCCGCTCGGCTGCGGGCCGTTCCGCTTAATGTCGCCGTGCGGCGTGGCGCGGTCGACGGCTGCGCCGACCCACCCGGCTCGACTTGCATCTTGATGGGTCTTCCGGCCAGACCGCTGGCGGCTGCGCTGGCGATGCGACGCGCTTCGGCGGTGAATGACATTTCGATCATCGTGCTGGACGCGGCCGCCTTTGCGATCAGGGAGTTTCCCGCCAGCGTCCACTGTGCTGTTTCCAAAATCGACACCAGCATTTGCTGGTTGCTCAGCGCGTTGAGTACAGCGTCACGCAGAGAGTCGGTGTTTCCTTCGGGCCTCGGCTCGTTCCTGGGCTCGGCTTTCAGGTCGGCCTTCACTTCTGGACGTTCGACGGGCTGCGCCTCCGTCGCCGGCGACAAGTCAGGCGCGGCCGATCCCATGATGACTACGTTGGCGCTGGCGCCGCTCGCCGGTTGTGTGACGCGGACACTCTTGTCTGCGAATGCCGTGTTATCGCCGGAAGACTCCGCCTTGGGCGTGCCTTTGCGCGCAGAGTCGGCCGCGAACGGCGACACAGAATTCGATCGCGCTGGCGTCGACTCTGCGCGGCGGGCATCTGCGGGCGCAGTAAGAGAACGAGATACTGGAGGCGGAGCGAGAACCGGCCTCGGCGCCGTGCGAACTGGTGAAGAGGACGCGGCAGCCTCGCTGAGCAACTGCTCGATGGGAAGCAGACGCTGCGCATACGCCATTTTCAGCAGACCCAGTTCGAGGTGGAAGCGTTGTTCCTGGCGATATCCAAGCTCTCCGTGGGTGCGGAGCATGATCTGCAGATGGCGGGCGAGGTCTTCTTCGCTAAACAGGTCGGCGATGCGGCCCACGCGGGCGCGTTCGTCGGAGGAAATCTGCAGGAGGGCGGAGTCCTTGCCCGCGATCTTCGCAACGGTGGCATTGCGCAGGAAACGCAGCAACTGGCGGGCGAAATGCGTGGGACTGTGGCCTTCGCCAATGAGCTCATCGACCAGCACGAGGATCTTCTCGCTCGAACTTTCGGCCACCGCCTGCATGACGGTTTCGAGCGCCGCGGCGGGAGCGGAACCAATCAGGCTGCGAACGGAATCGTGGGTGAGGTGGTCGGCGGTGGAGGCGATGGCTTGGTCGAGAATGGAGAGGGCGTCGCGCATCGAGCCGTCGCCCGCCTCGGCGAGCAGGGCGAGGGCGTCCTCATCGGCGGGGATGTTCTCTTTCGTGACGATGTCGCGGAGTTGCCCCATGATGTCGTCGAACTTCATGGCACGATAACTGAAGTGCTGGCAGCGCGAGCGGATGGTCTGGGGGATATCTTCGGGCTGCGTGGTGGCCATCATGAAGATGACGTGGCCGGGAGGTTCTTCCAGCGTTTTGAGCAGGGCATTGAAAGCGGCGTCGGTGATCTGGTGCGCTTCGTCGAGAATGTAGATTTTGAAGCGGTCGCGCGCCGGACGGTAGCGCGCGGCTTCGCGGAGTTCGCGGATCTCGTCGATGCCGCGATTGGTGGCGGCGTCGATTTCGATGACGTCCACCGAGTTGCCGGCGCGAATCTCGGTGCAGGATTCGCAAATGCCGCAGGGCTCGGCGACGGGCTTCTCGGACGAGCGGCAGTTGAGGGCCATCGCCAGGATGCGGGCGACGGTCGTCTTGCCGATGCCACGATGTCCGCTGAAGATATAGCCGTGCGCGATGCGCTCTTGCGCAATGGCATTTTGCAGGGTGTGGGTGACGTGTTCCTGGCCGATGACGTCGGAGAATTTCTGCGGACGGTATTTGCGCGCCAGGACCTGGTAGCTCATGCGAATCCCTGATTATACAGTCTGACGCGCGGGCTGTTTAATCTCGTCACAGCAAGATCATTCACCACAAAGAACACGAAGCAGCGCGAAGGAAAGCCTTAGGGGTAACCCTTGCGGGGCTTCGTGTCCTTGGTGGCTGACGAATTTCAGGGTACCACCCAACGTGTCGGCCGCTTGCGCAGCGGAGTCGGGCGGGGTAGGCTCATCCAGTTGTATTTACCGTGAATATTGGAGATTAGCGCTTATGCAACTGAGAATGAGCACACGAGCGTTGGAGGGCGTGCTGGTGGTGGATTGCAGCGGCCGGCTGGTGTTCGGGGAAGAATCGGCCAGCTTGCGCGATACGGTCAAGAAACTCCTGGCCCAGAGCCCGAAGATTGTGATGAATCTGCGGGAAGTGAATTTCATCGATAGCGGCGGGTTGGGAACACTGGTTTCGCTTTATACGACGGCGCGCAACGCGGGGGGCGCGGTGAAACTGGCGAGTCTGAGCCAGCGCGTGGGAGACCTTCTGCAGGTCACCAAGCTCTTTACTATTTTTGAAGTGTTCGACGATACCGAAGATGCCGCGAAGTCGTTCAAGAAGGATGCAGCTTAGCAGGGAGATCGTGTAGAGACGAGGCTTGCCGCGTCTCTACAAAGAAAACTGGTTCTTTACGGGGCCTCGATCGAGGCCCTGTCCTTTTTTATCTTGCGATTAGTTGAGGTCGTTCAGGACTAGAGGGGTGGTAGAGATTCCATTATTGCCGCCGGGATTGTCCAGGATCACGAAAGTCGTGATCGAGGCGGCGTTGGTCGCGGAGGGCTGGGTAATGATTGGGGTCTTGCCGCCGTTTGCGGTGACGATCACCGTATAACCACCGGCGAGGAAGGGAACGTTTTGGTAGGTGCTTGCCTGGTTGCTGCCAATGCCGGAGAACTGAGGTGTGAAATTCGTGATGTTCGAGCCGGGGGGAACGATATACATATCAACCCCGCCCACGGGTGAGCTGTTTGAGGCGTTGATCACGCGGTACTCCACGTTGGTCCCCATGGGGGCCGAGTTGTCGTCGGCTACCAGCAAGGGGGCGCTGTTGTTGAATTCAAGTCCCACCGCGACCACCGTGTACTGCACAGCGCTTTTCAAAGTGATCCTGCCGGTTGGGGGAACGGGATTGCTGGTGGTGCCGGTTGCCAAGCCCTGGATCACGACATTGCCCGAGGGTACGGTCACGTAGCTTGCCGGCGTGTTGGATGGCTGAATCGTGCCGAAGGGCAAGTTGGTAAGGATGTTTGATCCGTTGATATCGATATCCAAAGCGGGGCCGTCGGGGATGGCGTTGATCACGCGAATCTGCGCTGGATTACTTGAGGTTGAGCTTGAGCCACAGCTGATGGTCGTGCTCGACGTTATCAGGACCAGCGCCAGGGGTAGGGCTTTCAACAAGCCGGACATCTTCATTCTCTAAAATTCTCCAAAGGCAGTTTGGTGGGGAGCAGGAAGATTTGTCAACCGCTTGTTGGGTGATGCGCCGGGCCTCGGGCGAGGCCCGGCGGTTTTTCGCGAAAGTTCATAGCGAGATGTTCGCCTGGGGCGCGACTAATTGAGGTCGTTTAGCAGCAGCGGGAACGCGGATATTCCTCCACCGCCTTGGTTATCAACAATCACAATTGTGCGAATCTGCCCTGCGCTAAGAGTGTAGTTTTGGTTGATATCGGGCGTCTGGTTTCCGTGGGGAGTAGCGATCACTGCATAACCATTGGCAGCAGCGGTAAGGCTTATGTAGGCGCTCCCCTGTCCGAAGGTGAGGCCAGAAACCTGCGGCGATAAACCCTGGATGTTCGTGCCCGGCGGGACGATGAAAACATCAAACCCCCCTGAAGGTGTGTTGACCGAGCCATCAATGATGCGGAACTCCACGTTGCCCGAGGTCGGCGCCGCATTGTTGTCGGTGATCTCCCAGAAGGTGGGGGCCGTCGGGCCCGTTCCATTGAGGAAGCCAGTCAAGAGCACCGTGTATTGCGACGAGCCGCTCAAGCTAGCGCTGACGCCGTTGTTTCCCACGATGCTGGTGGTGGTGCCGGTATCATACGCTTGGAGCGTGACGCTGCCCGCAGTCACCTTGTCGTAGGCCGGGGGCGTCGGCTGAACGCCGGCGAACGCTATGTTGGTGACAACTTTTGTGGTGTTGACATTGATATCGAGGGCGGGACCGTCGGAAATGGCATGGACCACGCGAATCTGCGATTGATTACTGGAGCCGCAACTGGCGGCGAAGAAGCATAGACAAGCGAGGCCTAACGTTAGGGGTAGGGCTTTTAACAGACGAAGCATGGTTATCTCCAAAAGGCAGTTTTAGGTGGTGAGTAAAATCATGGGATGCGTTGATCGTAAGCGCAGGTTTTACGGGCGTGTGTAAATATTTGTATGTGTGAATCTAAGGTAGCACGATTGTCCGATGATGGTCGTTCGCAGGCGACACTGTTCGCTGATCGTCGTGCGCTGATCGTGAATCGCTGATTGTGAACCGTAAGACTCAATTCGAGGCGGGAAGAAAGTCCGCGAGCAACAGGCTGAGCAACACTCTGGACGTTAAGCGGGCTCGCGTGGTGCGCTGCATTCGCGCGTTGCCGGCGGGAACGGTGTCGAGTTACGGAGCGATCGCGCGGGCCGCAGGCTGGCCGGGAGCGGCACGACAGGTGGTACGGGTCTTGCAACAGGTTCCGGGATTGCCGTGGCATCGGGTTTTGGGATCGGGCGGGGCCATCAAGCTGGGTGGCGAAAATGCAGCGGAACAAAAGTTCCGTTTGCGGATGGAGGGTGTGACTTTCCGCGGCGCGCGGGTGGATATGAAGAAGCATGAATTTCACTTTGCGAAAGGGAAGAGCTTGCGGCGTGGACGCAGCAAGAGTTGATACGGCTACAGAAAGCCTGCCGGGCTTCGCTCGGCTTGGACGGGCGAGGCGCCCGTCCCCACACGAGCCCGTCCCTACACGTGCTGGGGCAAGGTTCCTTCCAGCAAGTCGTGGAGACGGCTTGCCGGACAGCGGAGTCCTATGTAGAAGCTGCCGAATAATGCATAGACGGCGCTTACGTGATCGAAGCGCATCTCGTAGATCAGTTTTTTGAAGACCAGGGGATCGTCGGCGAAGAGGTCTACACCCCACTCCCAGTCGTCAAAGCCGATGGAGCCGGTGATGATCTGTTTTACTTCTCCGGCGTAGCGGCGGCCGACCAGGCCGTGTTCGTTCATCTGACGCTGGCGTTCTTCCATGGGAAGCGTGTACCAGTTCTTGTCTTCGCCGCGACGTCGATCCATGGGATAGAAACAGATGTAGCGGTTCGGCGGCATCGTGGGAAACAGCCGCGGCTTCATTGCTTCTTTCTGACGGTCAACGGTTTCCTGAATCGCCCTTTTCCATTCCTCGGAGTGGGGCTCGACGCCGCGATCAGCTAGCGCCTTGTAGGTCTTGAGCGTCGATTCGTACAGCCCCAGCTCGATCACCGACAGATAGGAAGTTGTGGGCTCCAGGAAGTCATTGAGCCGGAGCCGCGCCACGTCGAGCTCTGCCTGATTGAGTTGGTCGAAGGTTTCGCGGAAGTGGACCAGCATCAGGTCGCCTTTGTGCCCGAGCAATGAGAACAGGGCAGACTGACCGTCGGGCTTGCTTTCCATCTCGGCCAGCAGTTGCGCGGCTTCATTCGCGATTTCATGACGGTCGTTCTTGGAAAGCGCGCGCCATGCGGTCCAGCGGAAACGCATCATCTGGTGAAGCGTGGCGAAGCCTTCTAGTGTCAATGGCACGGCGGGAAGTTGCCCCGCGGCGACTGGGAGAGTTGGGGGATGCGTTGGATTCATGGATTTACCCTGGCAGGTATTGTAAATCTAGATCGAAAACTCGGTGCCGAGGGTCGATTGGCATTCCAGGAGTTGGCGTGCTGGGCGCACACAGGAGACGCGGCAATCCGCGTCTCGACGGCCAACCGTGTTCAGGGTACCCGGTGTGCCACGGGGACAGATTGCTCCCACATGCGCCGGTGTGCTACAAGCGCTATATGCGCAAATGGATGAGCGAGCGCTTGAAGCGCCGCAAGAAACCCGGCGAAGGCTCCGCTAAAGAAGCAACCAAGGTACCCGAGCCGCTGCAACCGAGGTTCTATGATGATGAGCCGGCCGCGCCGGCCGCTGCCCCACCGGAAACTCCCGTCGTCGAAACGCGCCGTCCGTCGAGACCCGCGCCGGAACCTGCCCCTGAGCCAGTTGGAGAACCAACTCCGGCAGCCGCATCGGCTGAGACTCGACCACGAAGCGCGCGCCGTCGTCGCAGCCGCGGAGGTCGTGGTGGTTCGCGTTCCCGTCCGCCGGCGACAGCGCCCGTTGTGGCTACAGAGGCTGCCACGCCGGAGCCAGCGGATGCTGGGATCTCGTTGGCGGAGTCGTCCCCAGTTCCTGCAGTGCCGGCTCCCGCGGTGCCGGCTGGGGTTGCACCTGCTCCGCCCCGAGCCAGCAAGGGAACGGTGGTGCTGGCGATCGGGCTGCCGGGATCGGGCAAGAGTTCGTGGTTCAAGCGGCACAACATTCATCCGCTTTCGAGCGATCTGCTGCGCGAACTTCTGTTTGATGATGCGCAGGAGCAGCGCTTTCAGGATTTGGTGTTCTCGAACTTGCGGTCGATGCTGAAGGCGCGGCTGATTGCGCGGCGTCCCATGAATTATGTGGATGCCACGAACCTGACACCGCACGATCGCCATAGCTGGATCAAGCTGGCCAAGGATTATGGCTACGATGTGCAGGGATTATTCTTCGACGTGCCGGTGGAGGTTTGCATGGAGCGACACCAGCGGCGTGGGCGCGCAGTCCCGGAAGATATCATGCGCAAGATGGCGGGTAAGTTGAAGGCCCCGACGTTTGAGGAGGGTTTTTCGAAGATCACGGTGGTGCGGGTGAAACAGAAAGAGGAAGGGGCCGTTTAGTTGAGATGTTATTTCACCACAGAGGCACAAAGACACAGGGGAAAGCGAATTCTTGGTTTTGCTAGTTCTTGATTGTCTCTGTGGCTCGGTGGTGAAAAAGAGCGAACCCTCATCCCTTCAGATACGGCAGGAGTTCGCGAAAGGCGGGAGCTCCTGAGGAGCGCAGGAGTTCGTAGATCATCATTTCGGTGGAGGAGAGAATGGCTCCGGCCGCGCGCATGCGATCGAGGCCGATCCTCCAATTCAGTTCCGCCCTGGAGCTGACGGCGTCGGACGCCACGTGTACCAGATAGCCTTCCCGTAGCGCTCCCATCGCGGTCTGCATTACGCAGATGTGGGTTTCCATGCCGCAGAGCAGCACCGTTGTCCGTTGGCCGGGCAGCCGCTTCAGCAAAGAGCAAAACACATCGCTGCCGAAGCACGAGAACATCACCTTGTCGATGGGTGGGGCGTCCGGCAGCATGGCCGCAATCTCCGGCACGGTGTTGCCGAGGCCCTTGGCGTATTGCGTGGTTACCAGCGAGGGGATCTTCAGAATTCCAGCCAGGCGGATCAGCAGTTGCACATTTCGCACCAGCCGTTCTTTTTCCCAGATGGGCGGCAGCAATTTTTCCTGCATGTCGACGACGATGAGAGCGCACTGGTCGGCCTCGAGGGGACGGCGCGCCATTTCGGCGTAATCGGTGTCGGCGGGGATGATCGTTCCGGTGAAAGTTTCGCTGGCCATGGGAACTCCTCGAACTGCTGACAGAGATTTTAACTCGGGGGTCGTGAATTGCGTTTGGCTCCCCCGCAGCCAGGTGCCGTCCCATGCGGGACTCGTGCCTCCGGCTGCTGCCACCCGGCACTCACGTGCCGGGCTTTCCTATTCCGCCGCTGCGCGGCTGAGGCGTCGTGAGTTCGATCGAACTCTTCCGCAGGCGTGTAAAGCCGACGAGTCGAATGGTTTGCAGTCGCGGGAAAATGATTTAGAATCGGCCTACAGCCCGGTCGTTCAACGGTAGGACTGCAGCCTCTGGAGCTGCGTATCGGGGTTCGAATCCCTGCCGGGCTGCCAACCTTTTTCCCGGCTTACTTCACGGGCTGGATGGTTTTCACCACGATCAGGCTCTTTTTCGCATCCAGTTCACCGGTCACGATCACGGCTTGCCCCGCCCACTTTTCTGCTTCTTTCTGATCATCCAAACGGTAAACGTCTTTCTTGACCACCAGGACGAAAGAGCTGCCGAGATGAGCGACACAGTGGCGAGCGCAGTCGGCTGCGGTCGAACCGATCGACTTGTTCTTCAGCATTTCCTCGTGTGAGCGGGAGAGGGAGTGAACGTTGAGAGCGCAGGAGCTGTCGCCAATCTCACCGCGAAACGTGGTGGCATGGGTCAAAGTCGTGGCGAGGGCGAGAACGGAAAATACGATCCAGCATTTCATGAGAATTCCCTCCGGGAAACGTTACAAGTCGGATGTCGAGGCCCAGCCCTAAAGGGGCTTGATTTCGTAGAGCTAGCGGCATCGCTGAAGCGATGCCCTGATACGAACCCATTTTCCGCAATACCAACCCAATCCCCCAACCAAACCCGATGCCCCTCGATACGAACCTTGCTGCGCCACGAAATCCCAGGCCCTCGATACGAAATCCGAGTCTTTCTGCACCCTGCCTAGGCGATTACGATGACCTTCATGTGCATGTCTTCGTGGCCATCACTGCAGATCACTGTACACACGATCTGATATTCCCCGGGCTCGGACGGGACCTTCAAGACAAATTCCTGGGTGCCGGGCTTGAGCTCGAGATCCCAGTCCGGAAATTTCGCGCCATCTTTTTTGCGGATGAGCGCGAAGCCGTGAATGGACCCGTTCCGGTTGAGAGTCCTCGCCTTTCGGGCGGTAATTCGGAATTGTACTTCTTCGCCCGCCTTGAAGGTGAGCGTAGGACTCACTTGTCTGCCGATTTTGAAGAGGCTGTCGTGGTCGGCAAGAATTTCGACCACGCGCATTTGATTTTGCGCGGAGCTTCGCGGAGTTGATCCTGCCGGAAGGAGTGCGGCGAGCAGCATGACGGCAATCCTGACGGTGACTCGATGTTGATGGAGGGCCATATAGTTATTGCGTCATGTAGGCGAGGATGTACCGCATGTCTTCATCGGTGATGAGAGCGCGCACGCGCATGTGGCGAACGATAGTCGCCATCATTCGCGGAGGAAATTTGTGCGGAGGCATGTGGCAACGTCCGCAGTTGGTGCGAAAGCGTTTTTCTCCCTCGACTCGCATTTCGGCAGTGGCTTGCGCGGCGTTTTGCGTCGAGGGAGCCGCGGCATTGGATTCGGACGGTTTGTTGCCCGAATCTGCCGCGGCGAGTGCGACAAGAATCACAAAGGCGGCGAGAATTCGCATCAGTAGCCTCCTCGTCCGAGAGGAAACGCGAAACGATACGTCATGCCTGCAGTCCAGATGTTGGCGTTGCCTTCGGAACTCAACTGGCGGCCGTAGCTGCCCGTCGCTCGCAATCCATCGAGAAAGTAGTAGTTCAATCCAATTTCCGGTTCTTTCGTGTTGGCACCGGGAACGTCGCCGTTGGTCGCGCCGGCCTTGGTGAAGAATTGCTGCAAGCGCCCAACTAATTGCGTGTGCTTGAAGACTGTGGCGTGGGAAACGGCGCTCAGGCGCAAAGCAGGCTCGATCCAGTAGCTTCGGCCGGACTCGGTGTCGGCGTATTCGGAGCGAATGTCCAACGGGATCGAGCGCGGCTGCCATTCGAAGTGGGCGCCGAAACGGTTGGCGTGATCTTCCTGCAACAAGTGCTGGAACGAGAATCCAATTTCCAGTCGCTGGTTGGGCAGAAAGGCGCCGAGACGTCCGCCTACTTGACGGTCGGAATCCAGGGTTTCGTTGGTGCTGAGGGCGGAGAAGTAAGCGGCGTAATTCAGATTTAGGTTGTGAGCAGCCGAAAATCCCCCCCGCAGCATCACGCCGTTGCTCGAACCTTCCTCCAGTGGAAGGATAAGCGGGTCGGCTTGCAGGTCGCGGATCCATGCGGGATAGAGGCGCTCGTTGTAGATGCCAAAGGGGGTGAGAAATCTTCCAGCGGTGAGAGTCAGCTGAGGGTTTGCGATGTAGTCAACCTGCAAATACTCAAGTTCCTTGTGAATCTTTCCGCCGAAAGGACCGGTTCCATTGAGACGGGTGAAGTCTCCTTCGAAAGCTCCGCGAGACTCGATCAGCCAGTTGTTGCCCAGGGGAACGAGAACTACCGGGGAGATAATGCTGACTAGCGTGGTCTGGCCGCCTTGCACAAAGGGCACGAAGGCAACACCGCCCGAGACGACCGGGACGGTCAAAGTTCCCTTGACGTCGGGCGCCTGGGCAAACGCCAGCACTGACAAACACAGTATGGCCACCCATCCGGCGCGACGGAAGATTTTGCACATGAACGTCACTACTTACCCCACAACGACACTTTGCTCTTTAAGAGCAATCCCCCTGCCACCATTTGCTGTGATAAGTCGTTGAAAAAACGATGCGCGAGGACGGAACGGGAGGTCACTCTGAGACGGACGGCTCAACGTGAGACGTGCAGGATTGGCTTAGTTCAAGGGGGTGACGGAGGGGTCGGTCAGGGCAATCAATTTTCCGAGGGGATAGTCTTGTTGGGTAAGAGGAGCTTGCGGCTCGGGGTTGACGATGGTCAGCACATTGCCGCTGAGAATTCCCTTTATAACAAGACGGTCCCCGTCGATGGCGACCACCCTGTATTGCTCGTCGAAGATGGACATCTTTTTCCCCATGTGAGTTCTTGGATGCGGGATTTGATGGCGGCGGTTCTTACCTTTGCGGGGGATTGGGCCGGGATTGGGTTTTAGGCTTAGAATCCCAGAGATGGGTTCCTCGCATGAACCGGTTTCGGGAGTGCGTTTTGTCGACTGCTCGATGGTCCGGAAGGCGGGTTGCAGGTTCATAGCTCGCTGCTTAGTGTGGTACTGCACGACTAGCGGCTTTCCGCCGCGATTCCATGGCAAGGACTTGATATGAAAATTTTGCTGTATGTCGGACTGCTACTGGTTGCGCTCGGTATTGCCTCTCTGGTTGTGCCTATCCCCCACACCGATACTGAGGGCATCAAGGTCGGAAATACAAACTTAGGGGTCCAGACCAGTCACAGTGAACGCGTTTCGCCGGTTGTCAGCGTTGTGCTGATTGCGGGCGGGATCGCGCTGAGCATGGCTGGGGCGCGTTCGCGAAATTGAAGGCAGGTGCTCAGGTGTCAGGTCTCAGGAAGGATTTCCGGTTTCCTGAAAACCGAGATACCCATCTAGGTGGTCGACTAGACGGGAACTAAGGACTTCCCGCACTCCAGGCAAGATGATTTCGATCGCGGCGTGATTAGTCCACAAAAAGGGCACATCCTTGACGATGCGTAACCGCGCGGCGTCGGCGTAAACGACCCAAACAACCTGGAGGCAGAGGCAGCGACCGTGGCCATCCGTCTGCGAAAACGGTCTCGTATGCGATCAAGCGTGCTTTGCATCAGTGTTTCACCTGCATGAGAGTACTCCCTTTCCTCAAAGATGACATGTGGGAGCGGGGTATTCTGTGCAAGATTGCTCACTCGAGAGGTCTCAGGTGTGAGGCCTCAGGTTTCAGGAAAGGCATTTGGGTTTTCTGACACCTGAGACCTGATACCTCGCCTTCGGTCGATGTGAGCAATGTGGACGAGTTCTTCTTCTCGCTCTCTCAGGTTATCTGAGCTAAGTTAGCACGAGAATCGACTCCATCAGGACTCCAGTAAGTCAACTTCGACTAAGTTGAGAATCTGCTGGGCCGTGCTAGACTGCTTTGCTATTAGTACGTGTTGAGCCAGCGATTCCAGAGGGCGTGCGATGAGAAAGCCTGCCGATGTTGAGCGTGAAGAGTTACGAAATGGCCCTACGGATCCCCCCCGGCGCCAGTTTCTCCGGAATGCCACGGCTGCCGCAGCCTTGGCCGCAGCCGCTCCCAGGCTAGTGTTTGGTAAGTCAAGTTCGGCGGGTGGCCGCGCCATTAAGATTGGTTTTGTGAGTCCTCGGACCGGCGCGCTGGCCCCGTTTGGTGAGGGCGACGCCTTCGTACTTTCCGAGATCCGCAAATTCGTGAAAGCAGGAGTCGCGGTCAATGGCGTCAATCACCCGGTTCAGATCATCGACAAGGATAGCCAGTCGGACGCGACTCGAGCAGCAGAGATCGCGCTGGGATTGATCAAGTCCGACCGGGTCGACCTCATTCTGGCAGCCAGTACCGGCGACACCGTTACCCCAGTGAGCGAGCAGTGTGAGAAGAGCGGGGTGCCATGTATCACGACGGATTGCCCGTGGCAGGTGTATTTCCACAGCCGAGGGGGCACAGTCGATAACGGCTTCGACTGGACGTATCACTTCTTCTGGGGACTGGAAGACGTCATTGCGGTGTTCACGAACATGTGGGGCAGCATTCCCACGAACAAGGTCGTGGGTGGACTCTGGACGGACGACCGCGATGGTCACGCGCATTCTGACCCGAACTTCGGATTCCCACACGCTTTGCCGGCCAAGGGATTCAAGCTGGTCGATCCGGGGCGGTTTCTACCCTCTACCACCGACTTCTCCACTCAAATCAGCGCATTCAAAAATGCCAATGTCGAGATTCTCACCGGCGTTCTTCCAACTCCGGTGTTTGCCAACTTCTGGAGTCAAGCGGCGCAACAGGGATTTAGACCGAAGATCGCTACCATCGCAAAGGCGCTTCTGTTTCCTGCGGCAGTGGAAACGCTGGGGAATGCCGGTGCTGGCTTGACCACGGAAGTGTGGTGGTCGCCCAGCCACCCGTTCAAGTCCGAACTGACCGGACAGAACTCGGCCGAGTTGTGCGGGGCCTACGAAGACGCAACCAAACGGCAATGGACGCAACCATTGGGATTCCGGTATGCGTTATTTGAGGTCGCATTGAATGTTCTCAATCGCTGCAAGAACATCGACGCGCCCTTAGCGATTCGTGACGCAATCTGCACCACGGACTACAACTCGGTGGTCGGTCATATCGCATGGAAGGGCGATCCGGTTAAGAACGTTGCCAAGACATCGTTGGTGGGAGGGCAGTGGGTTCCCGGGTGGCGGCTCAAAGGTTGGGCTGAAGGGCAAAAGTTCAAATACGACTTGATGATCGTGAACAACGATACCGATCCCTCGATCGGGACGCAGCAAAAGCTGATACCACTTCCCGAGATCAAGGCCGAGAAATCAGCGGTGGAGAAGGCAGTCCGGGAACTCCTGGTGGTGTGAACGAACCACAATGGCGTGCGTGGTCGAGGCCTCCGGTTGCCAGTGGATCTTCAACGGCGAGTACTTTCGGGCAGCTTCGGCGTTGACATTGTGGGGCAGGGCCGTAGTGTAAAGCTTGACAATAGCGTCACGCGAGCCTAGCATAAATATTGAGCAAGTACTGTTCTTACTCTTTCCGACCCTCTTAAGTTAGCCTATCTGAAGACTGTCTCCTCAACGCTGGCCGGAGGAGTCTGAGTTACGACACTACTGATCCGCTGGGGATCTTTTCGACGGCAAACCCAAGCCGATTACGGATAGTGTTGGCAGCGATAAGACAATCGAAGAACCTGGAAGGAACCATGAAGAATATCAAATTTGTCGTGAAGGTAAACCGCGGCGGTGCGCATGCGCCTCAGTATGTGCTGCGGGTTGATCGGCTTCCCATCCAGACGACCACGAACCGCAAGCTGGCCCTGGTGATGGGCAGGTTTACAGCGGAAGACGCGGTCAAATTGATGCAAAACTCCCACTGCACCCCGGAGCTGGTCTCCGTGCGGGTTAGCGCCTAGTCGTTTCGACGGTGGGTAGAGATGCGCACGTACCCGTGTGCTCTCTTAAAGAAAGATCATGGTGAAGGCTATCAGTCTCCGTCGGAGATGGGGTCGCCGTCTTTAGCTGGTCCAGTTCCGCCAGCACCTTCTTCCAATCATCCGGGTCACTTTTGGTATGGATTGACGCCGAGAGATCGGAGTAGAACTCCAGAATGTTGTCGCGCAGTTCCGGAGTCGTCTGATCGAACTTCCTGTCTGACAGCTGCCCCAGCAGCTTGGCGTAAGTGTCGTCGGTCAGCGAGTATTCCGCGGCCTTGGTGGGCTGCCCACTGTCAAAATCACAATTGGCGAGCTGGAGGGAGTCGGTGCGCTCCCCGCGGAGGAAGGTTCGGTATTGATCAACGGTTGCATTGATGCTCTTGAAATACATGTCCTCGGTCTGCGGGGTGGGGTTGTTGAAGCCGAGGCCCTTGAAGGGGCCGACTTTCGGAATGAAGCGGAAAAAAAACCCGAGAATGCGGGCACCGACTCCGGGATTGGTGTAGTCCTTCCCCCACTCTTTTTCGTATTCGGAGCGCTTCAAACGGTAGAGGAATTTCTTCTTCGCGAAGTCGGGCTGCTCGCGGATCATCTCTTTCTTGTGGGTCTGGAGTGCGACCTGGGTCATTTCCGGGATCAGGCGGCTGATGGACCAACGGTAGGAGCCGATGGCAAGATCCTCGTGAGCCACCACATCTTTTAGAGGCAACCCGTAGACCGCGGGGAAGGCCCGTTCCAGCAGGGGCTTTGACACTTTGAAGCCGATGAAATCATGGTACTGCTGCGAAGCGTAACGCTGTTTCGCCACCTGCACCATATCGAAGCCAAACTCGGTTTTCAGGTGGGCGGTTTTGTTTTGCGCGTAGGTCACTGACTTGCCGTACTTCTTTCTCAACTTGGGATATTCGATGGCCACCGCCCGGTTTATGGTGGGGTGGCCGGTAATATCCGAGGAGTAGTGGGCGAGGGCTCCGAGAGCGAAGGCATACTCATTGACATCGGCACTTTCGCGCAGCAGCTCGAGAACGAAGTCTCCGCTGCGAACGTAATGAGCCAACTGGCTGAATTCCCCGCTGCCAAAGGGGTAATAGCCGAGATCCTGGATGACGGCGCCTCCGTAGGCATAGGCGTGCGCCTCTTTGATCTTATCTTCCGTGAGGCCGGGGTATTTCTTGAGCAAGAGCGGGCGGATCTCGTCTAGCCAGAGCAGGTCGACGATTTCTTCGTGGGTCAAAACCGAGTAGGCGAGTGAACTGCTGCCGCACATCAGGACGACAAGAAAAAGGACCACGGTACGCATGGCCCATGCGTGCCAGCGTCCGGCACCGGCGTGCGACGAGGATGAGTTCGTAGGGCTATTGATGCCACAGGTTTGCATTGGTGTTAATTGAGCGGCGAATGTCTCCCGCGCATACGATGCCGCGTTTTGGGGAGCCGTTGCCGCAGTTTTCTAGTCCACCAGATGTTCTATTGCCGGTCAATACGGTGGGCCTGGGGCTAGGACACATTTCCACGATTTCATAAGCGTGGCGCGGTCAAGATTGACCGTCTGGGTTTGGATATCTGTGACATAGTAGAAAGATCAGGGGACGCAGCGCTTGGCGTTGGCGGAGGCTATGCAAAAACGCAAATGTTCGGAATGTGGTGGTGAGCTGGTTCTGGCGGTACGCGCGAGCCAAACCCAGGCTACTAATGACGGGCCCAGCTTCATGAGCAGCTCATTTACCAGCTGGAGATGCGGAACGTGCGGGTCCAGTTTTACGGCGGCGCAACTTCGCGAAGACAAACGCGGACGAGCTAAAACGGCTCAACCGGCGTGAATCGTTCGCCGGGCCTAGTGCCGTCCCTTGCGGGACTCGGGTTTTCTCACGTAGACTGACCGGCACTTACGTGCCGGGCTTTCCTGTTCCGCCGCTTCGCTGCTGACGCGCCGTGAGTCCTACTTTTTCGTTCGACCTAGTCTCCCGACGGCATCAGTTCGTCGGATTCCTCCCAGCTAGCGGTCACCGACGGGTCTGTCGGCGACGTCTTACGGATGATGTCCAAGAGAAGTACCCGGTCAGGATTGAGCAGTTCGGCGACGCGTTCTTTGTTGACTTGCGCGACGATGATTTGGCCAATCTCGGTATGCACATCCGAGAAGATCCCTACGCTCTTCATCCTTTGGGTCTGGAACTCGTTGTCCTCGGTCGGGGTGACGTAGTGCACCGAGCTGGCGTTGTAGCGGTGGATCAGGAACAGTTGGGCGACCGTCATGAGTCGCTTCTTGCGTACCGGCGCGAGAGTGTTCTGGTCGCGAATCGAGAGGATGCTGCGCCCGCGACGATCCTGGATGTAGGCGAAGACCACGTTGGCGAGCTTCTCTCCGCTGGATTGGTTCAGCACACTCAGCTCCAACAACTCCGAACCGGCAGTGTGGGGACGTAGCTGGACGCGAAGTTTTGCCGGAGAGTCGTTGTGCTTGCTCCATTCTGCGAGCCACTCCTCCAGCAGTTTGGTCGGTACCTCGGTCTGAACCAGGTGCTGAAACTGAGTCGATCCCTTGCCCATTGCCTTGGTCGCGGCGGTGCGTCCCGACGAAGCCATCAATGCGGCATCCAGCCGGGGCCCTCCGACCAGGGTCTGTGGCGTCCGATATGGCGACTCCAGCAGCCTGAACTTGCGCTGCAAACGTGCCAGCGCCAGCATCCCGTCCTGCTTCAGTGCGGTCGCGAACTCCTCGGCAGCCAAGCCGTCAATCTGGTGGCCACCGTAGGTGATGAAGTTGAAGACAAAGCCGAGTTTCCCGAGTTCCTCGGGGAACCGCTTCATCTCCGCGTCGCTCATGCCCGTGGTGTCCCAGTTGAACGACGGCGAGAGGTTGTAGGCCAGCATCTTGTCGGGATAGTGTGCGTGGATTGCGCGTGCGAACTTCTCGGCATCCTCGAGATCCGCCGTCTTGGTCTCCATCCACAGCACGTCGGCGAAGGGCGCCACAGCCAGCGACTTGGCGATGGCGTAATCAATCCCGCCTTGGATCTGATAGAAGCCCTCGGGCGTCTTAGGCAGTTCGCAATCCCAGATGATCTGGATGCCCATCGACTTCGCCCGCTCGCGTGCCTCGTAGAAAGAAGCCTGTTTCGAGAACGAAAGCCATTCCTCGACAGTCATGTCGAAACGCTCGCCCTCGGCCGTGCGAAACTCCAGTACTTCGGCAACCGCGAGACCGTAGGTCTTCATCCCCGCTTCCGTCTGCCAGGTTTCCACATAGCGAGTGTCGATCTTGTCGAGTGCTGCCTCGAATTCACTGGTCGGCAGATTCTTCAGAGCCGGAGCACTCTTCGCGATCATCGGCATGAGCCCAGCCCGTTCCAGCCAAGCGAAGGCCGCTGCGTACTCGGCTTCTGACATGGCAAAAAGCAGGTGACCGCGAACCTCTTCGACGCCCAGTTCGTAGAGTTTCCGCAAGATGGCTAGATAGCCGGCCTTGTAGCTGGGCAGATCGATGTTGGTGGCGCCGAGGATGAAGGGCTGGTCGCGCTCGTCGGTCCGATTCTCTAGGAACGTCGCGGATTCGGCATCGGTTCGGGCAACGATGATGCCCGGGACCCGCATGATGTCGAGCTGCAGGCGGGCAGCGTTGAGGCGTTTGATCTGCTCGTCTTCGGCCACCAGCACCTTACCGCCCTGATGTCCGCACTTCTTCGCGCCCGGCTTCTGATCTTCGATGTGGTAGCCCGGTATCCCGACTTCGACAAAGCGGCGGACCAGATTGCGGACATGCGCGTCCCCACCGTGACCGGTGTCGGCGTCGGCGATGATGAAAGGACGATAATCGATGACGGGTGTCGCCTTACGCTGTTCTTCGCTCATTCGCATGCGCGCGAAGTGTTGGTTCTTGTCGGCGGTGAGAAGTGCCCGCACCAGTCCAGCGGCTTCGTCTGGCACCTGGCCGAGCGGATAGCTCGCCAAGTCCGGCCCCGGATCTTCTGCCTGAGATCCCTTGGCGGACGTCGCCCAGCCGCCGAGATAAATGCCTTCCATCCCAATGCGCTTCATCATCACTGCCTGGCCTGGCGAATAGGGTCCGAAGGTGGTGATCTGCCGGCGTTGTTCGAAGAGTTCGCGCAGCCGTGCGTAGAATCCCTCAGCTGCCTGTCGCGCCACGGTGTAGTCGTCGGAGAGGGTGCCCTGCTGCTCGGCTACCTGGCGCGGGGAGTAGAGACGAACGATCCCGTCGAATCGGGGGCTCGCGAACCAGTCCCTCGCCGCCGCGACTTGCTGGTCGAACATCGTCATCGTTGTTTCCTGGCTCTCAGCGCTGATTAACACTTCCGTCTCCATGGGTAATCCTGTCCTTCGCTCCAAACAGTTTTTGCGTCCAGGAGCAGTAGACTCCGGATTGCACCTGCTAAACAATCCGCGCTGTCCGCCCGGACCCACTAGTCCGAATTGACCTAGTGCGCGGGACTTGCGCCGACGGATGACTATGATGTTGACTTATGAACGCCATGACTTTTCTTCAGAACGATGCAGCTGAGAGCCAGAACCCGAACCAGCCTACAAACCAGATCGAGAGCACCATTCTTACCCCCGAAGCCCGTGCATTCCTATTGAAACTTGCGACTCGGTTCGAGCCCCGGCGGCAGGAACTGCTGGCGCGGCGGGCACGTGTGCAAGAGGAAATCGATCACGGCAACTTCCCGGACTTTTTGCCGGAAACGGCTGCAATCCGGCAGGGCGACTGGAAGGTGGCGCCGATTCCCAAGGATTTGTTGGATCGCCGGGTGGAGATTACCGGTCCGGTTGATCGCAAGATGATCATCAATGCTCTGAACTCGGGGGCCAGCGTGTTCATGGCCGATTTCGAGGATTCGAATTCTCCGACGTGGACCAACAACATTGAGGGCCAGCAAAATCTGCGGGACGCGATTCGCGGCACGATTCGCTACGAGAGTCCTGAGGGAAAGCAGTATCAGCTGGGACCGAAGCTGGCAACGCTTCTGGTACGGCCGCGCGGGTGGCACCTGGAGGAACGGCACTTCCTGGTGGAAGGGGAGCCAATCTCGGCGTCGCTGTTTGATTTTGGCCTGTACTTTTTTCACAACGCTGCGGCCTTGCTGAGCAATGGCACGGGTCCTTATTTCTACCTGCCGAAGATGGAGAGTCACCTCGAGGCCCGGCTGTGGAACGACGTGTTCTGTTTTGCGCAGGACGAACTGGGCATTCCGCGGGGATCGATTCGCGCTACCGTGTTGATCGAAACCATCTTGGCGGCATTCGAAATGGACGAGATCCTCTACGAATTGCGCGACCATTCCGCGGGGCTGAACTGCGGGCGCTGGGACTACATTTTCAGTTTCATCAAGAAATTTCGCGCACATCGTGAATTCGTGATGCCCGACCGGTCGCTGGTCACGATGGAAGTGCAGTTCCTCAGTTCATACGTGGAGTTGCTGATTCAAACCTGCCACCGGCGCGGCATCCACGCGATGGGCGGAATGGCAGCACAGATTCCGATTCGCAATGACGCGGCTGCCAACGAACAGGCCCTGGAGAAAGTGCGCCGCGACAAACTTCGCGAAGTGAAGGCTGGGCATGACGGGACATGGGTGGCGCATCCCGGGCTCGTTCCGGTGGCAAAAGAAATTTTCGACACGTACATGCCGGAACCGAATCAGATTTCCAAGGTGCGCACGAACCGTCCCGTGCAAGCGCAAGATCTGCTTGCCGTTCCGGAGGGCGACATCACTGAGGCAGGCTTGCGTTGGAACATCGACGTGGGATTGCAGTACCTGCATTCGTGGCTGAAGGGATCGGGGTGTGTCCCGATTTACAACTTGATGGAAGATGCGGCGACCGCGGAGATTTGTCGTGCGCAGGTGTGGCAATGGGTCAGGCACGGCGCTCGTCTTAAAGATGGCCGCATGGTGACGGAAGACATGGTGAAGGAGATCATCCACCAGCGGGCGGAGGAACTGGGCGGCATGTCAGGCAATAGTGACGACGAAAAGCTGCAGCAAGCGGCCCGGGTCCTCGAAGAGCTGACGACCAACCGCGAGTTTGCAGAGTTTCTGACGCTTGCCAGTTACGAATTATTGGACTAGAACGTTGATTGATGGGCGCAAGCAGGGGTACTCCCGCCAACCTGCCGGTGGACGCAGACTTCCTCTCCGAGTTGCGGGAACATGTTGCCGCGCGTGAAATCGAGCGCGGCATTGCCTGTCTTCAATCGCACAAAGACCTGATCGCCAAACTTGACCCCTCCCAGGAAAATGCCGCTCGCCTCCTGGCCCAAATTGCGATCTGGACGGATATCGGATTCAACGGGCCTCCACTCCGACATCTGCTAAAACGATTCGAACATTGGAAGACAGGATCACGATCGAGGCTCTCGATCGGCGACTACCTCTGCCTGCGCATGGCCGAGGGCATGGCGGCGATGGTGGAAGAGGCGATGGAAACGGCGATTGGCCATTTCGACTTTGTCCTGAGCCTGGAGAAAGAGTTAGACGACCGGTTTCTACTGGCCATCGTCTATTTCTGGAAAGGACGCTGTCTGCGTCGAAGGGGCGAGTACGGCGAAGCCTTGATTTATACCGCCAAAGGGAGAGACCTGGCGCTTGCACTGAAGCATCGGCGAATGGCAGCGGTGATGCAGGTGCTCGAAAGCTGGATATTGTTTCAGCAGGGCAAATGGAAAGAAGCGGTGCGCATCTCGCAGGCGGCCGAAAGCGTGCTGCGCGAGACCGACGACCACGTGACGCTGGGGAATATTCAATCCTTCTACGGGCGCATGGCGCGCCGCGAGGGACGTTTCGACAAGGCCATCGAATTTTTCGAACGAGCCATCCAGCACTATGGTAAGCGGGATCCACGGCATCCGAACCTGGCGCGATCGCTGGCCAATATGGCGCTGGCCAAGCGCGGGATTGCGCTGCAGTTGCAGAAGAGAATCGACCGTGACGCGCAGCGGCGAAGGAAGACATCGGCTGGCGGTGAAGGCAATGCGAGCCCGGCCAAGCGTGATTTGCACCAGCAAGACTATCGCAGCCGGCTGACGCAGCTTCGGCGCGAGGCATTGGAACACCTGGACGCCGCCCGGGACATCTACGAGCAACGTCCCAGCCACCACGGTGTGGGTACGGTTTACTTGAATGC
>JAIQFA010000027.1 GCA_020073525.1 Terriglobia bacterium | reverse complement strand
CCCACACATCGCAAAGTGCGCGATGTGTGGGGCACCCCGGCCACCCGCCATCCAATAAGCTCGTCCCACACTTCTTCCCAATTCTGCTATAGTGCCGCGATTGCTTGCCACCAGAAAGTTGGACTGCCCCGCCTTCCAAACTGAGGTGACTTACGAAACCTATAACAGTCGTTGTATTGATTATCATCCTCTTCTTCGCTCTACCCACTAGAGCATCTGATACTAAAGAGTCTTGCACCAAAGTGGTCAATGAACTCAAGGTCTCTGGCTGCATCGCGGCTAGCGATGTCTTGGAACTAATTGAAGCTGGTAAGCACTCTTTTGACAACCTTTACATCACAGGAGTCGTAAATTTTGTGGCACTCCATGCTCTGCCGAATGCGCTGCATTTTTCTGGGAGCGTTTTTGAAAAGAATCCACTTTTCGGCCCGCTTCTGCCAACGAGCAATACCCTGGACTTTACAGGCGCGTCAATTCGGAATCCACAAAAAGCCAAGATCACCATCCCCGCTGCTTCACTGGTCAATAGCCTATCTCACGACGCCACAGTCTTCGTGTTCGGCATCCGGATCAGCGAGGATATTTTCTTGGGGCAATCACCATATGAGCGAAAATACAACGTGCATTCCGTTGATGCTTTGCTCTATATGGAAGACTGCGACATCGAGGGACAGTTCAGCGCCCCCGGAGTTAACTTCGCTAACGACATTACATTCAACGGCTCTCATTTCAAGAAAACGGTGGATTTTAGCAATGCAACATTTGTGAAAAACTTTCGCATAGCGGGTAATGTCTTTGATGAGGGGATAGGTTTTGAGCATGCTAGCTTCAGGCAGGACGCTACTCTCTCCGGAACATTTGCTAAGTCAGTTGAACTGGTCGCTGTGCGATCGGAAGGCACTTTCCTCGTCGATGGGCAATTTTCGAGTCGAGATCCCGCGTCCAAGCAGGCACTTCGGTTCATTCAGTGTCACTTCGATCACCTGGGAATCACAGGTGAGGAGTCAGGCGGGGTGATCATTGACAGCACCGAATCACGGTTCATCTGGCTAGAAGGCGAGTTTGGGGACGTTGAAGTCGATGGTTCAACATTTGGGCGCATGGACGTAGGCCTCAAGTCTCCCGGTCAATTGGCTATCGAGTGGACTTCTATAGGCCTCTTTATTCTAAAAACACGTGATAGAGGTCGTGACGTTGTTCTGAGTACAGCAACGTTCGACCGTGCATGGTTCTATTTTCCACAAACATCCGCAGACGCTTCCCAGCTACGTGGGGACTACATATCCCTTGTAAGTCTCGAAGCGGCGTTGCGCAAAGTAGGTGACGCAGCAACCGCCGACGAAGTCTTCTATAGAAGAAAGAGACTTGAATATGCCCATGCGCCTTTTTATGCAAAGGCAGTAGACTACGTTGTCTTTGACCTATCCTCACGATTCGGCACAAAGTCTTCGAGGACGTTTTTGTTTGCCGCAGTGATCGTGGCCGCCTTCGGTTTGCTATTTTCCCGTCAAGACGCTTTGACTGCTAGGTCGTCGTCTTCCACTGTTCTGTTTCGAGAGCTGCCGGTCGGAGATCGATTGATAGCCGGCATGTTCTACAGTCTTAGTTGCTTTTTCCGGTTTACGGCAGGCGAGTGGGAGGCTTCTCGTCATGTTGTTCAGACACGTGTACGAGAGTGGAAAATCGGTCGTTGTCAGATAACGCTTAGATTCTTCCCCAACATCAGGAGATTCCAGTCGCTGGCTCTCTTCGAGGCGATACTAAGTTGGATCTTCTTGGCACTGTTCATTGCAACTTATTCGCACGTCGTTTTGCACTAAATCTAAGGCTGTGATCAGAATCACTGACAGCTTACTTCTATTTCTGGCGGGTGGCCGGGTGCCCCACTCATTCGCGTTCTGTGCGAATGAGTGGGCTTTCGACTCTACCACCGCCCGTCTTCGTCCGTATCCGCTCGTAGGCGGGTGTGGGCCTTATTAACGCAGGAGGAAGAATTCTGTTTTGTTTTTTGAGTGTCGACGGAAAAAGAAAGGGGTGCGCCCCTTCTGGCGCTTTTCCAGAAGGGGCCCCCAGACCGCTGACACCGGATGAGCAGCAAAATCGATCCGGATGAAACCAGCGTGAATTTCTGGGCTCAGGCGTCAAGTAAGTTGATCAACCAAGCGCAATTCACTCCAGGCGCGACCCTCCGGCACTACAGCCGACTCAATTCATCTCTAATTCATCACATCCACGCTGTGTTCACAATCACTGACACCATTCCCGTGTCCTGCGAAAATCATCCCTAGATCGTAGTAGCGAAGCGTGTGCCCGCCTCCAGAGGTGGAAAAACCGCTTCCGTGCAGCCGTCTTCCAAGTCTGCGCGGGAAATATACGTTCTTTGACATTTTCGATTCTCCCGACCAGGGCTTGACAAATCGATCGGGACGAAACGGGGGTCCAACGACAAGAAACCGGTCGAAAACCCGTAAGTCCTTATTCCGGAATACTTTGATATAAGTCCTTTGGATTCAAAGACCAAGTCCGAAAATTGCTCGTAACGGTATAAATATAGCTGTCTGACCAAGGCCAGTCCTTTTCGCGGTTCTTTTAAATTTGGTGTTGAAACTGGATTTTGACAGTGAACTTTTGCCGGGGCACTTTTGCTAGTCCACTTTACACGTCCATTTGTTGTGGACAGGAAACGATCACTAGTAAATAATACCTGTAAGACTATGTTCCACGGCAAGAACAGCCAGTGGAGTTTGATGTCGTAGTTTTGATATTGAAATTGGCCGCTCGTTCGAACGCGGCCAGTGAAGTGGAGGTAGTCGGGGTTGAACCGACAGGCGCGGGGTCTCGAATCCAACACCTGCAACCGTGCTACCCCCATTAAAGCGAAATGCGGGAAGGTGGACGCGACCCGATTCGAACGGGCATCTCTCACTTGGTAAGGGTCAGTGCTCTGCCGAATTAAGCTACGCGCCCATCCCCCGCATTTTATCAGCGATGCAATGCCTAATCCCAACAAAAATTCGGGAGAAAGTGCACAATCTCCGTGGCAGAAGTTTGAGGGTGCGATGCGCCAGATCATTTCCGTACCACACGCTGAGATCAAGGCGCATCTGGAAGCCGAGAAGGAAGCGAAGAAACTCAAACGGACACGGAAGTCGAAGTACGCCGCCTTCCGCGCCGTGAATAAAAACGGCTAGAGCGGGCGCTCGCCAGTCTTTCCGGTCAGTTCGTCGTAGGTCAGTCTTTTCCCCACAACCTGAGAAATTGCTAACGCGAACCGATCCGCATCGTTCAGGGGATTGCCCTTTGTGGCGCGGTTGTTGTAACGGAAAACCTGCTCATCAATGTAGCGGTCCAAGTGGAACGGCTCGACCGCAACGTATGTGCCTTTCAGCCCGCGTTTCAATAGGCTCCAGAAGTTCTCCAGTCCGTTCGTGTGAACCTGACCGCGCACATATTCTTCCGCGTGGTTCACAACTTCGTGAACGTAGCGCCAGTGCAGTTTGTCATATGGCACTGCGTCATCCGTATAGACCGTGGTTCCGTATTTCACGTTCTCTAAGACTTCGTTCTGTAAAGTCTCACGCTTAACGTTGGGGACGACCTTGGCGCGAACCTGACGTGCTTCGCGGTCTAGGATGCCCTGCACAATCGCCTTGCCAGTAGCGCCGCCCGCATGTCCAGATTCGGCGGCAAAACGTGCGCGACGATCCTTGTGCATGTTTTTCAACTTGCCGCCGATGAAGGTTTCATCAACTTCCACGGCCCCATTGCCCTTGCCGCCGTCTCCTAGTTTGCTTGGGCCGAATGTTGGGTGCTTGTGCTTCATGGACATTCCAAGGCGAATCCGATGCAGCATGAACCATGCGGTTTTCTGAGTGATACCCAGAGCACGATGAAGCTCGTAACTGCTGATTCCATTCTTATCGTTTACCAGCATCCAGACTGCGGGCAGCCATTTTTCCAGCGGGATCGGAGAATCCTCAAATACGGTGCCCACTTTCAGGGAGAACTTGGCTCGGGAATGCTTGCCATAGCACTTGTACAGGCGGGCCTTTTCTAGGTAGGTTACCTTTTCAGAACGGCACTCCGGGCATCGGACCTTGCCATCTAGCCAGCGGATAGCAATCATGAACTGGCGGCAGTTCTCGAAGTCTGCAAAATACTGAATTGCTTCCTGTAGAGTCTTTGGCGTTTCCATGCTGTAAATATCGCATAGAAACGTTGGTCAGTCAACTATATTCTTACCCTCGTAACCTCATGATTCTCATAGACCGGGGGAGAGGGGGGTATCAGTACTAACCAGTAAACATGGAGGCGATTTCGAGCGCAGCCCTCACCCATCCACAGAAATTTATTTTCGACCGTCGTCGACGAGTGGGGCTGGCCCATCCTTTCCCCCCATTTTAACTCTCGCGGGTGCCCTGCCCTTGTCGCGTTGTTTGCGACAGGGCGGGGAACTTGATTTGCCAATCAGGCGCTGTCCCTGAAGGCAGAGTGAGGACGCAGCCAAAGTCAAATTCCCCGCCCTGTCCCTGCCAAGAACGCAGGAACAAGGACGGGGCAACCGCTACATTAGAATCGCTCGGAAAGGCTGGGCCAGCCCCCAACACAATGCCTCTGGAGCTAATTCTTACCTCAGGCGCTAAAGCGCGCACATATTACTAAGGGCTTACGGCACGACTAAAGTCGTGCCCTTCCCAAAACCGGCGTACATTGGAGTTTCTTCCGTCAGACGGTGAACGATGCGCCTGGCATTTTGAGCGATGATCCTCCCCGTGGTAGACGTAGAGCATGAAATTCCACACCGAATACCTGACCCTGCACACGAAAACAAAGCGAGCCTACGTCCACCTGACTCCGCAAGTTGAGAGCGCATTGAAGAAGTCTGGAATTAAGGATGGCATGATCCTGGTTTCGGCCATGCACATCACCGCCGGAGTCTATGTGAACGACAATGAAAGCGGCCTGATCAAAGACATCGACCAGTGGCTGGAAACGCTGGCTCCATTCCGCCAAAACTACCAGCATCACCAAACCGGCGAAGATAACGGAGACGCGCACCTGAAATCGCTGATCATTCACCACGAAGTCATTGTCCCGGTCACAAACGGAAAGCTCGACTTCGGCCCCTGGCAGCAGATTTTCTATGCCGAGTTCGACGGCCAACGCGACAAGAGAGTTCTCATCAAAGTCATGGGAGAATAGACAACTTGGTTTATTCTCAGAGTTCCCAGTTCTCAGTTCTCAGAAAAAGCAACCGCGCCACTGAGAACTGGGAACTGAGAACTCACAGGAGCCTGATCACATGACCGAAGAACTCCACGAACTACACGAGCACGCCGAACACGCCCGCGAGCATCCCGACCTCGCCCCCGTCACGCTCACCATGGCAGTGCTGGCAGTTCTGGTGGCAACCGTATCGCTGCTCGGGCATCGCACCCATACCGAAGAAATCATCTTGCAGAATAAAGTCACCGACCAGTGGAGCTACTACCAGGCCAAGAATATCCGCCTCCACACCGACGAGCTGTTCGCCGATCTGGCCGGCGTGGTCACCTCCAAGGACGCCGAAGCAGCCGCCAAGCTTCAGGAGAAAGTCCGCTCCGAAGCCGACCGCTACAAAGATGAGAAGAAAGAACTCGAGGCCAAAGGCCACGAACTCGAGAAGGAATTCGCGCTCACGAACCGCAAAGCCGACCGCTTCGATCTCGGCGAAGTCTTCCTGGAGATCGCGCTGGTGATCACGTCGATCACCCTGCTCTCCGGACGCCGCATATTCTGGCACCTCGGCCTGTTGCTGGCGACAGCAGGCATAGTCGTCGCCGCCTCAGCCTGGCTCCTGCACTAGAAGCCAGATCCATACGCGGGGACATTTCTCCGGATGGTCGCACGGTCCACAAGACGGTTTTTCTTTTATGACCAAGCCGCGTGTGATCCCCATCACAACAGAAATGTTTGTAATCATGACGAGCATTCGTCAGCTCCGACAGGCCCTCGTCAGCCTAACTCAATGCGAAACACTTCGGTGCGCTGACTCCGACCTCTAACTACTTCGAACCACGGAGCGCTGCTGATAAGAACAATCTCATACGGTTCGGTCTTGAACGTGCAGTGGCTCAGGAATCTCTCTGGCCGAATTAACAGAAGAGAAGACTGGACACCAGCTCATGCTGCAAAAATGCGCCAACCCCACCTGCACGGTTCCCTTCCGCTCTTTGCGCGAAGGCAAGCTGTTTCTGGCAGAAACTTTTCCCGCGGACCTGAATGCCGCGTTCGACGGGAATCGGAGAAAACTCCGGCGGCGTGAACATTTCTGGCTCTGTGACGCGTGTTCCGCTCACTTCACCCTCCGCTTCGACGCCAGCCTCGGGATGCTGACTGTGCCTCTGGGTGAGCGCGAGGGTTCGCCTTTCCTCACCCGCGCCGTGGCCAACGCCAGTTGATCGTCGAAAAGGATGCCGATGGATTACCCAATCACCAAGCGCTTGCCGTGCTCCGTTTGTGGCCTCGATACCTTTCGCCGCACCGGATGGTTCCTCGTGGTCGAGAACCGGTGGCTCGACCGTCTCAAAATTCTCTCTTGGCATTCCTCGCTCGCCACCCAGAAGGGCATGAAGAGCGTCTGCTGCCGGCACCATCTCAAGATCCTTGTTTCTTACTGGCTAACGCAAGCCAGCCTCCGCCTCCCCCCGCTCCAGACCTCTCCGCTGCCCCTTGGCAGCGACCCGGATCTCACCGATATCGACCTCGGCCCCCACGCAGTGGGACGACTGCTCGGCGAATTGGCGGTTCATCGTGAGTCGTTTTCCCGGGTCTGGTCGGGTTCTCCCGAGTCCCTGGAATGTATCCTCGACGCCCTGATTACTATCGGAGCTGAAAACAAGCCCCACGCACTGGAATTCCGGCTCTTCGAACCTGTCTTATCCTCGCACGAACTTTCCCTTCAACCGGGCGCTGGCAGAGTCTAGCTCTGCCGGCGCTCTCGCCACACACGCCAATCTTTTTCCAGCGTGTCCGCCATTGCCTCCGCCGCCCCCACTAGCCAGTTCCCTTTTCGCCCGCGCAGGTCCTTCAAGATCGCTCGCCGCTTTTCCACCGTCCCGACGTGAATGTTCGCCGTCTCTCTCCCCATGGCTTCGAGCAGCCGGCACTCTCCTCGGCTGCTAGCGAGCGCCTCCAGTTCGATGCGCGAGCAATGCGGCGACAAGCGCCGCACGATCCAGTGTCCCCGCATCTGCACATAAGGATCCGGACAGCGGACCGCCCGCCGCAAGATGGCCGCGTACAAAATCTCCGCCGGAGCGCGCTTTGGCTCCAGCCACTGCAGCGCCGATGCCGTCAGCGCCTTGATTTCGCGCGCCACCCGGCCGCCCTTCCACTCTGCGATCGCCACCAGCCTGATCCGCCCCAAGCTTCCGAGACCCGCCCTTCGGCGCGCCAGACGGTAAGGGATCCCCGGCTCCGGCAGCAGATGTTCCAGCGCCTCGCGCGCGCTCTCGGGAACATCGCCTTTCACGGTCGGATTACGATCCATTTTTTGCCAGAACACTACTGGATCGCGCAGCTTGCTCTCCGCGATCGCCCGCAGCCACTGGTGATGCTCGCCCAATACAAACGGACGCCCACCCTCCTCCATCGCACCCTCATATCCCTCCAGAATCGCCGCAGCGGAATCCTTCGGTTTCATGGCCAGGCGCTCTTCCCGAGCGGCTAGCAACGCGCTGGTCGCCAGCCGCACCAAGTCCATGGTGTAGGGATACAAACAGGCGTCATCAAAATCATTGACTCCCCACACCAGCCGCCCCTCGGTGTCTCGCCAGGTGCCGAAGTTCTCCACGTGCAGATCTCCGACCGACAAAATGTGTGGCACTTTGTCGAGGTCGCTACACACCTCCGGCCATTGCTGCAACCAGCGATAAAAAGTCGCGCGAAAGAATGGGAAGAGAGCCGCCGCCATCTGCTCATGCTTGAATTGCAAGTCGGGCTCAACAATTCGAATGTGCAGCCGCAGCCAATCCTCAAACTTCTTCGTAGCCTTCACGATGTTCATGGATGGTTCGCCTTAGTGGTCAGCAACATTAAGAAGATCGTCTCACAGTGTCAATACAGTGAAATCACAAATATGCTCGCCGCAGGCTCTCCTGTTATGATTTGCGGCGCCCATGTTTTCATCGCAAATGTTCTCGCGCGGCAGTACAGCCCTCGTCCTCCTCGTCTCCCTCGCGCCTTCCAACGCCCTCCTCGCACTTCCAGCCCCGAAAGCGCCGCCCGCTTTGCGCGCCGTCCACATGCTCCAGCAATGGATTCCCATGTCCGACGGCGTTCGCCTCTCCGCCACTCTCTACATGCCCGACGCCACTAAGCCCGGCGAAAAATTTCCCGCCCTCCTCGAATATCTCCCCTATCGCAAAGACGACGCTACCGCCGCCCGCGACTATCCCATTCACACCTGGTTCGCCGCCCGCGGATACGTCAGCGTCCGCGTCGATATCCGCGGCTTCGGCACGAGTGAAGGCACGCCCACCGACCGCGAATACTCCGAGCAAGAGCAACTCGATGGCGAGCAAGTCATCGCCTGGTTAGCCGCTCAACCCTGGTCCACGGGCAAGGTGGGAATGTTCGGCATTTCCTGGGGAGGTTTCAACTCCATCCAGTTCGCCATGCGCCGTCCGCCCGCGCTCAAAGCCATAATCGCTGTCGATGCCACCGAGCAACTCTTTCACGACGATGTTCATTACGTCGACGGCATGATGCACTTCGACGAATTCGAACTCAACATGGACCTGTCCCCCTCCGTGACTGGAGCGCCCGACTACACGTTGGACGAAAACATCTTAGGGCCGCGCTTCGAATCGGCGCCATGGTCCCTGCTCTATTTCAAACATCAACGCGACGGCCAGTTCTGGCACGCTCCCTTGCGCCCGCTCAGCGAAATCAAGATTCCCTGCTTCCTGATTGGAGGCCTGCTCGACGGCTACCGCGATTCCATCCCCCACATGTTCGAGCAAGTGAAAGCGCCGCTGAAAGCGATCATCGGCCCATGGAATCACACTTTCCCCAACGACGCCGAGCCCGGACCTCAAATCGAATGGCGCGACCAGGCGCTACGCTGGTGGGATTACTGGCTCAAGAGCCGCAATACCGGAATCATGAATGAACCGGCGCTATCCATTTATATGCAAGACTGGCACGCCCCCGACCCGCACCTGAAAAACGTCCCGGGAAAATGGCGCGGCGAAGTTGGCTGGCCCCCACAGAACGTAGCCAACACAACGCTCTATCTCTACGAAGCCCACGTCCTCGCGACCGACCCCGCGAAAACCGCCGCCCACCAACTCCGCTACGTTCCGAGCGTAGGCGTGGAAGCCGGATTCTGGTGGGGAGAACTGCTCACCGACCCGCGCCCCGTCGACGCTTTCAGCCTCACTTACGATTCCGTCCCGCTCCGAACGGACCTAACTATCCTCGGACGCCCGCATGCTCTGCTTCAGGTCAGTTCGTCGGCTCCTCTCGCCGACTGGTTCGCGCGCCTCTCCGATGTAGCTCCCGACGGCACCGTAACTCAAATCACCGGAGCCGGAATCAACGGCGCGCAGCGCGAATCCGCGTCCGACCCTAAAGACCTGGTGCCCAACCAGACTTATCCGTTAGATATCGAAATGCACTTAGCCAGCTGGACCTTCCCCAAAGGCCATCGCATCCGTTTGGCGGTTTCGAACGCGCTCTGGCCCATGGTCTGGCCCACTCCCTACGCGATGACGACCACTCTGCAACTAGGCGGCGATGCCGGATCGCGCCTCACTCTGCCGCTAGTCCCTCCCTCCATGTATGCCGTCCCCCAATTCGCACCGCCCCAGCCGCCCGAACAAAGGAGCGACATTCAGTCCGCAGGATTCCCCTGGCCCGGCGAGTGGAAAACCGAGCGCGACGAAGTCAATGCCAAAACAAAAGTGACCTGGACCGGAAAATCGGAAGAAACTTATCCCTGGGGAAAAGAAACCGACTTAGAAGCGATAACTTACCTGGCCGACGATAACCACCCCGAGACCAGCTCGGTCCAAGGTGAAGCCGAAATCGTGATGGCGCTGAAGCAACAAACCCTAACCTGGCAAGGCCACCTGACTCTGAGCAGCGACGCCCAGAACTTCTATTACAAATACACTCGCCAGTTACTCAAAGACGGCAAGCTGATTAAGGAGAAGACCTGGCAGGAAACGATTCCTAGAGACCACCAATAAAGCATCCCCGCTGCTCCAGTCGCGCAGCGGCTGCACAGGAAAACCCGGCACGCGAGCGCCGGGTCAGCGAGAATGGGAAGGCATGAGTCCCGCTAGGGACCGCACCCACGACTGTATCAACCCGCCCCTGCGTTACACTATCTGCTCCCGAAGCGACACCCGTCCCATGACCAAAGCAGAGAAGAACCGCCTTTCCACAGTCATTCGTGCCACGGAGTACCTTTTCCTGGAAAACATCGCCCTGAAACTAGTGCTCGAATATCGCGCCGTCCCCAACTGGCAAAAGCTGCTGGAGAGACTTCTGTCGGACAAAGAAATGTTGGCAGGAGTGCGCCTGAAATTTCGCGACCTCTACGACCACCTTGAGGGAACCACGGACCCGTCAGCCGCCTTAGAAGCCCTTCTGGCAGAGCTACCAGCCCCAAAGAAAGCGCAATAGGTATGGACGTTTTCCCCTGTGCACCTCTGTGCCCTCTGTGGTAAAGAAGTTTTCCCCGCAATCTCCACTGTAGGAACTACTGGGAGCAAGCCGGCGCGCCACCCGACTTATAGACCTTCCCCTCTTTCATCACAAACTCGATCCGCTCCAGCAAACTGATGTCTTTCAACGGATCGCCGCTGACCGCAATCAAGTCCGCGTTCTTCCCCACCTTGATCGATCCGAACTCGCTCGAATGTCCCAACAGATCGGCGGCATTCGAGGTCGCCGCTTGGATCGCCTGCATCGGCGTCATCCCGTACTTGACCATGAAGGCGAACTGCTTCCCGCTCGTACCGTAAGCGCAGACGCCCGCGTCGGTGCCAAAGGCCATTTTCACGCCCGCCCGGACGGCCTTGCCGAAATTGTCGCGCTGGACCTGCGCCAGACCCGCTTCGTGCTGCAGGAAATCCGGCGGCGTCTGTCCTGTCTTCCCGCCCGCCTGAATGCATTCATCGTCGTAAATATCCATATCCAAATATGTGCCGTGCTGTTTCGCCAGCGCGATAATGTCGTCATCCAAATATTCGGCATGTTCAATCGAAGCCGCGCCTGCCAGAATCGCATTCTTGATCCCCTGTGCCGCATGCGCATGCACGGCGACGCGCAGTCCGAAGTGGCTCGCTTCATTGACCCCCGCCTGTAACTCCTCCTCCGTGAACTCAATCGATGCCGGACTACTCCCGTGCGTCAATACCGCTCCCGTCGAGAGCATCTTGATCAGATCCACACCATCGTGCGCCAGCAACCGCACCTTTTGCCGCACTTCCCATGGATTGTTCGCCTCTCCATAGTGCAGATCCCACGGCAACTGAATATCCGGAGCCTGGCCCGTCATCGCTCCCGCGCCGCCGGTAATCGTGATGTAGGCTCCCGCGACAAACATCCGCGGACCAATCACGTCTCCGCGCGCAATTGCATCGCGAAGGGCGACGTCGTTCAACGCCCGATAAGTGCCCACATCCCGGACGGTAGTAAATCCTGAAAGCAACATTGCTTTTGCATTCGAAACCGATTCCAGCGCAATCTGCGACGCAGTTTTCCGCAGAACATTAAACGGCTCTCCGTCGCCATGTCCATCTGCAACATGGGTGTGACAGTCAATCAACCCCGGTAACACGGTCTTATTCGAAAGATCAATGACTGTCGCATTTCCCGGAAGCGCGAGTGCTGGACCGACCGCCTGAATTTTCCCGTCCTTGATCATGATCACCTGATTCGTAAGCACCGTCCCCGAATCCGGATCAATCAACCGCCCTGCCCGAACGACCGTAACCTGCGCTCCCGCAAACTGGACCAATGCAAGTGCAACCATCACTAAGCGAACTCTTTTCAAAAGATCCTCCAACACAGAAATCAGAATCGCACTGCCGGTCCCCTGTGCTCCTCTGTGTCCCCTGTGGTTCATGCCTTCTCTGCCGTACTCCCCGACCTCTGCGGTCAATCGCACGCCACCGCCTGCCCCAACCCACTCTTCAAATCCGCCGCCAGCAACTGATGAAACAACTGCTCCCCCGCTTCGCGCCGCACCGAGAGTCGTCCCGCCCCATAGGCCCGCGACTTCAGCCCCCGCTGCACCGCCTCGCAAATCCCCAAGTCTTCATCCTGCACTCGATTCCCCACAGCGACACTTGACTCGTTGTAAGCCCGCGCCGCTTCGCTAACATCGCTGAAGTAGAAATCGAAAATCACCCGGCAATGGTCCACATCCACCGGAATCACCAGGTTCGTATCCAGATACCCTTCATAGCAATTGAACATGAAGTTCGGATGCAGCCAGAAATACCAGGCCCGGTCACCCCTCCGAGTCGTGCCGGTGGCAGCGTCCTCATCCGAACTCACCATCGGACTCGACTGTAGACAATACCGGTCTTCGTTCTCAATCGTGTACTGCTTGTAATCCAACACGGAACTAAGGCCCTTATGCAGGTGCGGAACGTGATACCCGCCATCCAGATAGTTATCGACAAACACCTTCCAGTTACAATGTATGTCGTAACTATGACTCGCAAAGTAGTGCAGCTTACTCAATCCGAGCGGTGCGACCCGTTTCACAATTCCACCAAGGAACTCGGTCAGAGGAGTGGCCTCCGGGTCCAGATTCACAAACACAAACTGCTCCCAAGTCTCCGCCTTCACCGGAACGAGCCCATTGTCCTTGCGCTCGAAGTTCTTCACCCCGTCGAACTCCGGCATCCCCTTGAGCGATCCGTCCAGCCCATAATTCCAGCCGTGATAAGGACAATGCAAAATCGAAGCCTGCCCGCACGGCTCCGTGACCACGGCCGCAGCATGATGCCGGCACACGTTATAAAACGCCCGCAGTACGCCATCCGTCCCGCGCACCGCCACCAGCGGCTCTCCCGCCACCGTCGCCGTCACAAACTGTCCCGGCTTTGCCACCTGGTCCACTCGCCCCATCACCTGCCACGTCCGCGAGAAAACCGTCTGCCGTTCCAGTTCCGCAATCCGCGCATCCACATACCACGGCGCTGGAATCGTGGACGCTTCCGTCAGTGGCGCCCGGTCGTCATAACTGGCCAGAATCTGCTCTACGGTCATTCCGTTCTTCATACCTTCTTCCCCGTGACCTGCGCCTTCTCCGATCCAATCGCCCGCCGCAACAACTCCACAAACTGCTCAATGCGTGCTTCTTTCTGCTCTGGAACGGGTCCAGACTTGCGGAAGAGACCTGGATCTAGCTCTTCCGTCAGCAGCGCATCCTGAAACCGGTCCATCGTCCACTCGAGGATCGATCCAATCATGTCCACATCCAGATCCGTCCGTAACTCTCCACGCTTGACCCCGAAGCTGACGTAGTCACGCCATCCGTAAGGATCCTCCGCCACCAGAAACCGGTTGATCTCCCGGCGTAATGCCAGATCCGTCCCATAGTTGCCGACCAGATAAATTCGGTATGACGACCAGTTATCCCGCACCATGTTTTCGGTGCGTCCCAGCCAGTACCGCAGCACCTCAAAAAAGCCCCCCTGCTGCGCTTCCGCCGTGGCCTGCATATATTTCGGAAACGACTGCACCGCCTTCTTGTATGCCTCAAAGAAGAGCCCGTCCTTGCTCTTGAAATGCTGGAACACCGATCCCTTGGCAATGCCCAACTGCGCCGCAATGTCTTCCACGCGCGCCGCGCTGTACCCGCGTTCCGCAAAATGCCGGATCGCCACCTCCACAATCCTCCCCCGTTTCGCTTCCGAACGCGGACGCGGCTTCCCGTCTCGCCGCATCTGCGTCGGTTTCGCCAGACTGCTTGTAATCCCTTCCATGGCCCAACTCCTCCCCGGTTCTTTGACCGCCGGTCAACGAACGATACAGCACTCGGAAAGCATTTTTCAATGGCTTTTTTCGTGAGCTTTCGTTAATTTCTTCAACCGGGGTTTCTTCTTCTTTTGACCATAGGTCAGGCGCATGTCTAGCCGCGCAAAGTCCATTTACGACGCCGTGATCATCGGCGCTGGCCACAACGGCCTGACCGCGGCCGCCTATCTCGCGCGCGCCGGATATTCGACCCTCGTCCTCGAACGCCGCGACATCGTCGGCGGATGCTGCGTTACCGAAGAAATTGCTCCCGGCTGTCGCGCCTCCACCACGTCCTACATTGCCAGCATGCTGCGTCCCGAAGTGATTCGCGATCTCCATCTCGCCGATCACGGACTCCGCATGGTCCCCTGCGATCCCGCGCTCCAAGTGCCATTCCCCGACGGCCATCTGGTCTCCTGGTGGGCGAGCCGGAACCGAGTGGTCGAAGAACTCCGCAAGATTTCCCCGAAAGACGCGGAAACTTTCGTACGCGTGGACGATCGCCTCAAGAAATTAGCGCGTTATCTGCAACCATTTTTCCTGGAACCTCCGCCCGAACCCGGCACCCAATCGTTCAACGGATGGTCCGACTTGTTCCGCGCCAGCAAACGCTTTCGCGGAATCTCCACCACCGAAATTTCGCAACTGGTCTCGTTCCTGACCGGCAGCCTCGGCGAATTCCTCGATCGCAACTACGAATCCGAAAAAGTAAAAACCTTGTTCCTGGCCAACAACGTCTATGGCAAGCATGGAGGCCCTTACCAACCAGGCACGGCTCTCGGCCTGCTCTTCCACTTACTCAGCGGCGGAGAGCACGACCAGCAAGGCTTCTATGGACACGTCATGGGCGGCATGGGCTCCATCACCAACGCTATGGCCAAGGCGGCCCAGGCCTTCGGGGCGGAAATCCGCACCAGCGCCCCAGTGAAGCAGATCGACTCACGCGATGGAAGAGTCCGCGCGGTGGTTCTGGACGATGGCACCGAAATCCGAGCCCGCGTGGTGCTATCCAATGCCGATCCCAAACGTACTTTTCTCAGCATGGTCCCCGAACGCGATCTTCCCGCGGATTTCGTCCACGCCATTCGCGGCATCAAAATGGACGGCCCCTGCGCCAAAGTCAACATGGTTCTCGCCGAAGAGCCCCGCTTCACCGGAACACCCGCAGGCTACGACCCGCAACAACGCTCACTCTTCACCTTGGTCCCCTCGCTCGAATTCGCGGAGCGCTGCTACGACATCGCCAAGTTCGGAGAAATCCCCGAACAACTCTGGGTCGATTGCGTAATTGCCTCCAACGCCGATCCGTCTCTCGCGCCCGCCGGCAAGCACGTCATGACCTGCTTTGTGCAGTACGTCCCCTACAAACTTCGACAGGGTACGTGGGACGAAAATCGCGAACTGTTGGGCGACCGCGTAGTGAAGAAAATCGCCGAGTATGCGCCAAATGTTCCGAACGCAATCGTCGCCCGCCAGGTTCTGACTCCTCTCGATCTGGAACGCACCTACGGCCTCACCGAGGGCAACATCTTTCACGGCGACTTGAATCTTGAACAACTATTTTTCAATCGCCCGGTCGCCGGATGGTCGCAGTACCGTACCCCCATCGCCGGCCTCTATCTATGCGGCGCCGGAGCCCACCCCGGCGGCGGCGTCACCGGAGCCCCCGGCCACAACTCCGCCCACCAGGTTCTGCGCGATCTGAAGAAAGGGAAGTTCAAGGAGGCCGTAGCATGAGCGCAAACGGCCTCCCCAAAACCGCCGACTTCATCATCCTCGGCGCGGGAGTCATGGGAGCTTCCATTGCCTTCCATCTTGCCCGCCGTAATGTCGGACGCATCGCCGTCCTCGATAAGGATCACGTGGGAAGCGGCGGCAGTGGCCGATCCTCAGCTTTAGTACGGATGCATTACAGCTTCCCGCCCGAAGTTCAACTCGCCCTGGTCAGCCTGAAAATCTTTCAGCACTGGCGCGAGATCGTTGGCGAACCCGGTGAGTTTCGGAAAACCGGATTCGTCCGCATCGTTCACCCCGGCGAATCCGAAGCGCTCAAACAAAATGTAGCCATGCAAAGAAATCTCGGCGCCAAAGTCGAGCTCATCAATCGCCATCAACTCCGAGAACTCGCACCTGACTGGCAAGTGGATGAAGTGGAACTAGCTGCCTACGAACCCGACTCCGGCTACGGCGACGGAAACGTGGTCGCCAACGACTTCCTGAACCGAGCCCGCGATTCCGGCACGACCTATCTCTCCAAAACTCACGCCACGAATTTCCTGATCGAAGGCGGGCGCATCCGTGGCGTTCAAACCGATCACGGAGAAATCCACGCCCCAGTGGTCATCGCCGCGACCGGGCCCTGGACGCGCCCTCTGTTCCAGTCGACCGGCTACGATCCCCCGATAGAAACCGAATTCCATCAGGTAGCCATCCTGAAAAATGCGCCCACCATGAAGCCTGGCGCGGCCTGCATTGACTCCGTCACTGCCACGTACTTCCGCTCCGATGCCAGCGACAAATTTCTGGTCGGCGATTTCTATGGTAAGCGTCCTATCGACCCCGATAATTTTCCCCAGCGCCCCTCGGACAACGACCTCGAAGAGATCATCGAGCGCGCCGCCCGCCGCCTTCCAAAGCTGGAGACTGCCGAAGTCATGCGAGGAGTCACCGGAGTCTATGACGTAACTCCCGACTCCCGCCCGCTGCTAGGCCCCGTCCCTGGAGTGGAAGGCCTTTTCCTGTGCGCTGGTTTTTCCGGAATGGGCTTCAAGATCTCCCCCGCGATAGGCTTGGTGATGTCGGAACAAATTCTCGATGGCAAAGCGAAAACGGTGGACATAACTCCGTTCCGCCCCTCCCGCTTCCAGGAGGGCCAACCAATCAAAGCAGATTTCGAGTACAAAGATGACTAGCGGAAAAGTGTGATGACAACGCCGCCGAGCTTCGCTCGGCCTGGACGGGCGAGGCGCCCGTCCCCACACATGCCGTCGTCCGCTCTTCGAAAGGAGAATCCAATGTCCGAGACCGCACAGCAATACACGCAGCGCATTCTGGCCAATGCCGAAGGACAAGACCCCATCAAAGTCCAATCCGCCACCAACAAGAAACTAGTTCGCCTGATCAAAGGCATACCGGCTGCCAAACTCCGCAAGCGCCCGGCGCGCGGCAAGTGGTCCGTTGCCGAAGTCCTCGCCCATCTCGCCGACGTCGAAATCGTGATCGGCTGGCGCATGCGCTCCATTCTCGGAGCCCCCGGAACCCCCATCCAGCCCTTCGATCAGGACGCCTGGGTTACGGCCGGACAGTACGAAAAACGTGATCCCCGCAAATCCATTGAACTGCACCGCGTCGTGCGCGAAGCCAATCTTGGGCTCCTCAAATCACTGAGCCCCGAGCGGTGGAAGCACTACGGCCAGCACGCCGAGCGTGGCCAGGAATCCATCGCCCACATCGTCCGCATGGTAGCCGGACACGACGTCAACCACATCCACCAAATCGAGCGCATCGTAAAACCAACAAAATAGCCGCACCTCACACAGGAGCACGTATGCCAAAACAAGGAATTCTCGAACGCCTGAAAAACGGTCCCGTCCTCGGCGACGGCGGCTACTTACTCGAACTCGAAAAGCGCGGATGGGTCCGTCCCGGCCCCTTCACTCCCGAGGTAGCGATCGTCTACCCCGACGCGCTTCGCGAACTGCACATCGAATTTCGCGAAGCCGGAGCCGAAGTCCTTCAGGCCCTCACCTTCTACGCGAGCCGCGACAAGCTGGCCACCGTCGGCCTCGAAGACCGCGTCGAAGACATCAACCGCAATGCCGTCCGCGTGGCCAAAGAAGTGGCTGGTGACCAATGCTTGGTCGCCGGCAATCTAAGTCTGACGTGGATGTACGAGCCGAACAGCCCCGCTTCCGCCGACCGTGTCCGTCAGACCTTCGACGAACAATTAAAAGTGCAGTGCGAAGAGGGCGTTGACTTCCTCATCGGAGAGACTTTCTCGTGGCTAGGCGAGGCGCTCCTTTGCGTCGAGCGCGCCAAAAAGACTGGGCTTCCCGTCATGGTCACCATCTGCTTTGAAAATAAAGATGAGACCGCCGAGGGCAAGGACGCCGCCACTGCTGCCAAGACTCTACTGGATGCCGGTGCTGACATCGTCGGCATGAACTGCCTGCGCCCGCCGCAACACATCCTCGGTCCCATGGAAGAGATGCGTAAAGCTGTCGACGGCTATCTGGCCTGCCAACCGGTGGCGTACAACACACCGAAAGACAAGCCCGATTTCACCAGCCTTGCCGAATTTCCTTATGCGTTGGATCCACTGCAACTCACGCGCAAACAGATGGGCGACTATGCGAAGCAAGCGAAAGAAATCGGCATCAACTACATCGGCTCCTGCTGCGGATCGGTTGCCATGCATGTAAGAGAAATGGCCCGAGTATTAGGCAAGCTCCCCGCCGAAAGTCGCATTTGGAAGAAAGGCGGCACCAAACCAATGTCAGCCTACGAGTATTACGATCACGATCAAATCAGCGTGAAATGATCAAGGTCCCAGAGGAGTCTTTCCCATAGCTCTTCGGCGGAAAAAGTGGATAACTCTTCCGGGCAATGAAAGTGGAATGCGCCGCGCTCCGGCCGCATAGCGGCAGAATAGGAAAGCCCGGCACGTGAGTGCCGGGTGGGCGAACGCGGAAAAGACGAGTCCCGCAAGGGACGGCACGCGCCTACTGGCAGCGGCGCGCCTCGCGCAGCAGCGTTGTCACGGAATTGCGGCAAGCTTCGCGCATTACCGCCGCATGTTCCGGTTGGATCGTCTTCGCAATCAACAGCATGACCGTGCCGTGAAGCAGCGCCCACAGTGAGAGTTCCAGCAGCGTGTAGTCATCCGGAGATCCTCCGAGTTGCGCCGCCAGCCTGCCTTTCATCAACTCCACCGAGGGCCTCCCCTCCTTGAAGGTCTGATTCAAAGTTACCCCGCGAGGCGGCCGGCCCGAAAAAAGCAATTCGTATTCGTGCATGTAATAGAGTTCATACTCATGGGGATGGCTTAAGGCATAGTCAAGATAGCGCTCGCAAGCTTCTTCCACCGAGGACGAAGCCTCCAGCTGCCGGTACATTTCCTGCCGGGTTCGTTGCAACAGTGCCCGCAGAATATCGTCGCGGTGTGGGAACCGGCGGTAGACGGCGGGTGTGTTCGTGCGGGCAGCCCGGGCCACAGCGCGCATGGTCAGAGCCTTCCCTGCCCCTTTTTTCCAGAGCTGGCGGGCTGCATTCAGAATGCGATCCTCGAGATCAGGATCGGGGCGCCGCGCCATGTCTTTCCCCTTCCGGACGGTCCTGGTGAATTATGTTGACAGTGTATACGTAATACGATATAAAAACAACACAGCCTTCCCCTCCCTATGTTCCTCCTGGAATGGCGGGATTGTTCGATTGACTGCGGTCTGCCGGCCGCGGTCGTTCGCTGTGTCGGGTAATTCACGATTCGACCCTGACTTTTGCTCGGACCCTGGGCCCCTGGAACGACCAGGAGGTGGACTGCGCAACTTGTCTGCAGTAAGACAAAAAGCGCGGCAGTCCTTCTGTGTGCGTAATCTTTCTGATTAGGAGTTTTGTAGATGTGTGTAACCGATAACTCGGAAGAAAGGCTTTCCATCGTACAACTGAATTCGGAACTGCGACACGCTGAATTGGAGTTACTGAGCGCGCATTGCGCCACTTACAAACTTCGTCTCCGCTTTTCCGCCGAACATCTCGCCCGCTACGGCCGCCGCGATGTCTTGCGCAAATCCATCGAGACCGCCAGCGCGCTGAACGAATATTATTCATCGATAGAGAAGCAAATTGTCGACGAAGAAGCGCCCCCGGCCACCCCCGCCGGATTGACCGAAAAGCAGATCCAGCAGGCGATCGAATGCGTTTCGTCCTGGCTGCAGGCACAGCGCGACTATCACTTGCCTTCCGCCGCGCCGCTAAGCCAAGAACACCGGCAGCTGATGAGTCCCTACTTTCCAGCGGACCTGCTGGATAACGTCAGGTTTGTGGAACTCCACGGGGCGCGCCTTCCCAACCCCCCGTTTTACGCGGAAGCCAAGGCGCACGGGTTTGTGAACCTGCCGGACATCGCGCACATGAACTCCATGACTTTTCTCGATGTCCTGGTCTTCAATGAGAAACTCACGGAGCGGTCTCTATTTCACGCTCTCGTCCACGCCGTCCAGTTTTGGGTTCTGGGAGTCGACCGCTACACCGAACTCTTCGTGCGCAACTTCGTGAACACCAGATTCCACTTCCTCGTGCCCGTGGAAGCGCACGCCTTTCTTCTGGAATCGAAGTTCGTGCGACCCGCGGGCGAAAAGTTTTCAGTCGAGGATCAGGTACGCCTCTGGGCGAAGCAGAACCGCTACTAGCGGATGCATCCGAACTCAGTAGGGTGGCTCATCCAAGCTCTGCTTGGTTGGAGTCTTAGGGGACATTCACCGTAACCGTGGCGCTCGTCCGCCCGTACTGATTCGTCGCATACAACGTGTAGGTCGTCGTCGCGGTCGGCTTCACGGTCACACTGGTCCCACGAACCGCGCCCACTTGCGGAGACACGACTACATACTGCGCATTCCCCGCACTCCAGGCAAGGGTCACTCTGCCTCCCGAAGTCACATGCGAAGGCGTGGCCGTGAAGCCGCTAACCGTCGGAGCCGCGCCGGTTGGCACATTCCCGCTGGCGTACACCGGATTCATTTGCACGACTTCAAACGCCGACGCGGGCACGGTTTTCAATGAATCCAGGTCGGAGCCCCATCGACTGTCGGACGCACCCGTGACATACAACGCGCTCCCATTGTCCGCCAGGATCAAGCCGTACTTCTTCATTGCCGTCAGAATCACTTGCATGTTGGCGGAGAAGCCAGAAATGTCGTAACTCGACTTCAACCGCAGCCGCATGCCCATGGGAGGAGCCGAGGGATCGCTCGACGTGGCCGCCCAATGCGAAGCCGGAGGAGTGAATGCCGCCCTCGTCTTCGGCAGCGTGAATCGGAAGGCGTGTTGAATTTTCCCCGCCGCTACTTCGTCGTAGCGCACCAGCCCCGGGAAGATCGGCAAGCCCGCCGCATCCGCCGAAGTCCAAGTGTACGGCCGCTGCGCATTGGCGCTGCCCAGCAGGTCCCACACGGCCGTCGAATCCGCGTTCCAGCTCCCGTCGCCATTGACCGAGGAGTTGTACAGCTCGTAGAGAAAACAGTTGCTGTTGTCGAGCACCAGCACATGACGGTCTCCACTGCTCCCCGAGCCGCCTTCAATCGGTGCATTCGCAGGTATAGGCATGGGCCCCGGATCGCTGTCGCCACTGTAAACCCCCAGGTTCACGCCTACGAAACCCTGGCTGGCGTTCACCACGACATAAGGAATGCCGTAGGTCGGGTCTGTGCCAAAATCCGGATGCATGTTTACCGAGCCCACCCAGTTACTCATGATGGCGCTGGAATTGGGATCGACCGCTGCCCCCGAGATATCGGTGTTCCATAGACTGCTGCCCGTGAACGGAACAAATCCTCCCAAACTGGCTGTCTGCCCTGGAGTCATCGCACTGCAAGCCAGGTTCCCGCCACCGCCACCACCGCCGCCGTTTCCGGGCGAAGAAGAAGGAGACGTCGCGCCGCAGCCTGTCAGCAATATTGTTAAGACGTAGGTAGTGATAAGTGTTATGAGAAATAATGGACGGGACTGCTGGCACGAAAGATAATCGGCGAACATAGCATGCTGATTCTGCTCCCCGCCTCATGAATGCAAAAGAGACCGTCCGGCCATGCCCGGATGCCGAGACTTCCGGGACGTTCCGACCATGGCCTCGAAGCGACAAAAAATCAGGCGCTGCCTACAAGACAGCGCCCTCCTCTCTTCTTGCATCTCAATGACGCTGATGGCGTTGTACCTTGACCTGGCGGGCAGAATCGCTGCCCCACCACGCGAACTCACTTGTGAATCCGTCAAAAACCGTATTGGTCGTGAGGCGGGTTACCTTCGAACCGTCACTGTTCATGCGGTAGATTTCCCAGTTGTTGTCCTGATACTGCATGAAGGTGATGGTGCCATCGGATAAGAAGCGGGACATGACGGCCGTGCCGGAAGTGGTGAGCTTCGTCGGGTTAGTGCCGTCGGCGTTCATGATGTAGATGTCCACAGTGGTGGTTGATCCGGTGTCGTCTTCGCGGGTATAGGTGATCTTCTTGCTGTCCGGAGAGAACGAGGGGAACCAACTTTCGATGTCGTAGTTGCTGCCGTTGGTAAGGTTAACCGGGTTCTGGCCATTAGCATCCATGACGTAAACGTCATAGAAGTAGGTGTCCTCGGTGTGCCCGTGGCCGGAGAAAGCGATCTTAGTGCCGTCCGGCGACATGGAAGGCTCATGATGGCAAATCGGACTGTCAGCGGTAAGGTTGGTCAGATCGCCCGTACCATCCGCGTTGGCCATCATGGTGTCCCAGCCACTCGTGGTGCCGCGGCTCGAAAGGAAGATGACCTTCGAACTGTCGGACGTGAAGGCCGGGTAGGCGTCGTACTCGGGGTCTGAGGTGATGTCGACTGTCTGGGAACCCTCCAGGATTCCGACAGCGATGTCCGTGGTGGAATCACTGTTCACGATGTCTGCTACACCCTTCTTGCCGTTGGGTGAAAGGATGAGGGAATTGAAATTCGCGGTGAGCGCCTGACCGGTGCCGGAGTCCTTGACCAGCGCGGACGTGAAGACGTCCCCTTTGATGGTGCCGATGGCCGGTTGGTATGCACCCTCCGATCCGGCGGGAGCCTCCGTCATGAAGGCAAACTGATTCGTTAGGGCGGGAGTAGGATGGGTGTCATTTCCGCAGTTCACCAAGGCTATGGCGAACACGAGCATGACAATGGGTAAAAATATAGATAAAAGTTTCTTCACGGCTCTCTCCAGGAGGTGAAGAGAACTCGGCTACTACGAAGCGGGGGTCCTGCTGGTTCGTCTGGGAGTACCGAACCAAGGCCTTCGTGCAGGCGAGAGCCGAGACCTGGAACCGCGGCTGTTCACCTCACGCCTGCGCATTATGCGCCGTCTGCGCTCCAATTGTCGGTGACATCTGTCACCCGTGCGGGTGACAAGACCGATGAAGGAACCTACTGTTCCAACAGTTCTTGCAGTGGTTCGGCCACGGGCGCGACAGCAGGCTGCTTGGCGCGGGTCGTGGTAATCACAATCACGCTGACCAGCACCAGAAGCGTTCCGAGTACGGTTCGCGGACCGACGACCTCGCCTCCAAGGAAATATCCGATGATCACCGCCACCACTGGATTGACGTAAGCGTAGGTGCCGACTTTCGTCGGTGATTCATGATGGATGAGCCAGACGTAGGCGGTGAATCCAACAATGGAGCCGGCCACAATCAAGTAGGCAAGCGCGAACCATGCGCCCCGAGAGACCGCCTGAATGTGGAATCCGCGGAATTCGCCGAGAATCGCCGCCGTCAATGCCAGCAGGATTCCTCCCGCCAGCATCTGCGCTCCCGAGCTCATCGCTTTTGACGCAGGCAGCGGCAGCTTGCGAGTAAGAGCGGAAGCAATCGACCAGCTCATCGAGGCCACGACCAATGCGATCGCGCCAGCCCGATCAATCGGGACTTCGCCGAGGCTCAAACTCAGGGACCGGCTCACCAAGACCGACACGCCCCCAATGCCGATCAAAAGAGCCAGCGCCAGCCGGAAAGTAAGCTGCTGCGTGCGCAGAATACCGATCTCCGAAAGCGCCATGAAGACGGGGATGGTCGCCATCATGACCGCCGCAATTCCCGAGGGAACGCGTTGTTCCGCCCAGAACAGGAGCCCGTAGTCGACGACGAAGATACAGACGGCAAGAAATGAAGCGGAGATCCATTCGCGCAGCGACGGCGATGGCGTACCTTTCAGACGCAACCATCCAAAGAGCAGGAGTCCGGCAACGAAGAACCGCATGCTGGCCAGAAGAAATGGCGGCACCTCATGCACTCCCACGCGGATGGCGAGAAACGTCGAGCCCCAAACGAAATAGATGATGGCGAAGGCCAGCACGGTCTTCCATGCTGGAGGACGAACCGTAGCTTCCATAGCGGCGTAACCCCACGCGAACCCGATCGCTCGTCAACCTGATCGTTACTTAAAATAGATCACCGGCAAGGCCGCCGCGACGCAGAGTTTTTCTAGATCGCTAGAATTCAAATCACAAACTACAAATTACCCAATTACCAATTCCCTCACGAGCTGCCAATCCAAATCCCCACCACAAACACCAGCACTCCCCCCACCACCACCTGAAACGCGGCCGACAGCAGCGGAGTATCCATATAGCGGTTCCGAATCCACGCAATCGTCCCCAGCTCCAACGCCACAATGATTACCGCCGCGGTAAATGCCACATGAAAATCCTTAAGCAGGAACGGAAGCGTATGGCCAATCCCGCCCGCCGCTGTCATCAATCCCGTCACCGCACCGCGCAGCACCGGACGTCCGCGCCCCGTCATCGATCCGTCATCCGACAGCGCCTCTGCGAACGCCATCGAAATTCCTGCCCCAATCGACGCCGCGAGGCCAACCAGAAACGCATCGTTGCTGCTCTTGGTGGCGAACGCCGCCGCAAACACCGGAGCCAGCGTCGAGACCGAGCCATCCATCAGTCCTGCCAGGCCAGGTTGCACGATCTGCAAGACAAACAAACGCCGCTGCGCCTCGTCTTCCGACTTCTTAACCGTCTGCGGAATGTTCTCCGACATCGCCTCGGCCGCCACCTGGTGCTTGCGCTCGACCTCCTCCAGATCGCCCAGCAGCTTCCGGATTCCCGCATCCGTCACCTGCCCAATCGCTTTCTGATAGAACTGGCGCGTTTCCAGTTCCATGATCTCCGCTTGCTTGCGCACATTCTCAATTTTCAAGGGACGCGTCAGCCAGAACGGTCGCCGCTGCACAAACCCCTTCACGTCCTGCCGCCGGATCAGCGGAATGTGCTCTCCGAACCGCTCCCGGTAAGTGGCGATCAGCGACGCCCGGTGCCCCGACTCTTCGGTGCCCATGTCATCGAACAGCTTCGCCGTTGCGGGATACGTCTCCCGCAGTCCGTCGGCGAAATCCGCATACACCCGTCCGTCTTCTTCTTCCAGTGCAATCGCCAGCGCCAGAATCTCGCGTTCCGACAAATCCTTGAAGTTTCGCGCCATGCCGACAAGTGTACTGTTTCCCCGCAGGGTTTCAAGTTTGGCCTGCGGTACGCCTCTGATCAGATTGGTTCCCGGCTGGCTTGGAAGTGGGAATAGCTTTACGAGGTGTCGACAAACTAGGGCTTCGTATCAGGGTATCGCTTTAGCGATACCCAGGCTTGAAAGGCGAATGCCCCATTAGGGGCTGGATCTCGCCAACGGAGCTTCGACGAGACCATCCTGATACGGTCCTAACCGTCGCACTACTTTCGTAACATTCCCGCCGCCCCTGGAATCGGGTCTAATCACACATCCCCCGAGAGGAGACTTATGAAACGAATTGCAATTTGCGCCTTGCTATGCGCATCCTTTGCCTATGCCCGCGACCAGCGCCCGGCGCAGTCCGGCACGCTTCTCCAGATGGATTCGGTCGAATGCGGCACCGACCAGAAGAGCGCCAAGAGTCTTACTGGCGAGATCATCGGCACCGACTCCGCCCACCAGAAGATGCACACCCTGCTCTGCCAGGAATATCTCTTGCAGTCTGAGCGCGTCATCTATCGGATTCGACCCAAGGACGACAAACACCCCACCCTTCTGCCGGTCGGCGAGAAGGCGCAGTTCCGCATCGAGAAGGACCACATGAAGCTTCGCGTGGAAGACCTCGACGACAAAGAGCGTGAGTACGTGGTCGTCTCCATGACGCCGCGCGCGGAAGCTCAAACCGCCGATAATCACAAATAGTTCGCAAATAGGTTGAGCAAGATTGCTTGTGGAGGGACGGGCGACTCGCCCGTCCAGCTCTGCAAAGCGCGGCAACCTCTGCCTCACCAACCCCTGCAAGTTTTGCCCAGCCGGACCGCCAAGCGCCATCTCGTCGCGCACCAGCGCTCGCAACCGCCACAAAAAGCGGCGACGGTTTTACCGCCACATTCCCGCGCGCGATGGAATCAAGCGTGCTTCACCACTACCAGGTTCTCTGGGAATGTCGCTGGTGGCCAGCCCCATTCTTCCGCCAGCGAACTCCCGGTCGAACGCTTGCAAACTTTACATCGAGGTACATCCATGTCGATCTCCGGAATTCCCAGCAGCACTTTCAGTCAGTATCCGCTCAGCGCGGCCAGCAAACTTTGCCAACAGGACTGGAAACAACTCGGGCAGGATCTCAAGTCTGGCAACCTGTCCGCTGCTCAACAGGATCTATCCGCACTCCAACAGGATCTCCAGAGCCAGGGCGACTCCTCCGTCAACCTTTACCATAATCACCACCGTCTCGCCGTCCCAATCGGAGAGCTGACCAACCAGAATTCCCTGCTCCAGCAATTGAACCAGCTCGGCCAGGACCTGGCCTCCGGCAATCTTTCCGCCTCTCAACAGGCCTACGCTGCTTTGCAGGAACAATCCACCGTTTCGACCATTGGCGGCCGGCATCACACTTCACCGCCCGTGAAAGGTTCAACGATTTCGGCGGTAGCGTGATCGTGTGGCGCGGACGCCTTGTCCGCGCCGCTTCCCTTCATACTTGCCTTGGCGCCTCGACCGCCACGTGCCGTTCATGCTCGGCCGCCCGCAGATGCTCTTTCGGCCTTAACGCCATGCACTCGGCCTTTGACTTTTCCATCCCATATCTTTGACAATCGCTGTACAGCTACAAACAGAATCTCGATCGTGCGTTTACTTCCAACTTTTGGTTTGTAGCTAGCTCGAGGATTGCGATGAAATTTGGCGTCATAATTTTCCCCGGATCGAACTGCGATCACGATGCCTACTGGACCATCCAGCAGGTGGCCAAGCAGCCTGTGACTTTTCTCTGGCACGACTCGCACGACCTGCAAAACTGCGACGCCATCATTGTCCCTGGAGGCTTTGCCTACGGCGACTATCTCCGCACCGGCGCCATCGCCAAGTTCTCGCCAGTGATGGAATCGGTCCGCAAATTCGCGGGCGGCGGCGGGCTGGTGCTCGGCATCTGCAATGGCTTCCAGATTCTGTGTGAGTCGGGGTTGCTGCCCGGAGCCCTGATGCGCAACATCGGCCTGAAATATGTCTGCAAGCCGGTGCAGGTGAGAGTCGAAAACAACGAGACACCATTCACCAGCACATGCCGCGAAGGCGAGGTCCTGACCATCCCGATCGGCCACATGGAAGGCAACTATTTCTGCGACGACGCGACGCTAGCGGAATTGAAGCGCGACAACCGCATCGTCTTCCGTTACGCGACCCCGCAAGGCGAAATCACGCCCGAAGCGAATCCCAACGGATCGCTCGAGAATATTGCCGGAATCTGCAGCCCCGGACGCAACGTGCTCGGCATGATGCCCCATCCCGAACGCTCCGCCGAACCAGAACTCGGCGGCGTAGATGGATGCAAGATTTTCCAGTCGCTGGTAGGAGCGGAAGTGGGGCTCAGGTCTTAGTTCTAGGTCTCAGGTGTCAGGTGTCAGGTCTCAGGTCTCAGGAAAAACAAAACCAACCGAGTCTTTTCTGAGACCTGCGACCTAGCACTTCCGACACATTCAGGAAATCCTCTGTGATGGAACTTGAAATCGATTGATTAGGCCGTTTAGGATTCGGCCTAGTTCTTCCGTTTCTAACTCCAAGGTTTCGAATACTGGCAGGTCGATGTATTCGAGATCGCGGGCAATCGAAACTTGGGTTTCCAATTCCAGTAGCGATCCGCGAGCGTGATACAGAAATTGCACAAATTCCTTGTGGGAATAACGTCCCTTTCCTTCCGCGATATTGCTGGGAACTGAGACGGCTGCGCGGCGCATCTGGGAACTCAGTCCGTAAATTTCATCTCTCGGAAACCGGCGAGTGCAACGATAAACATTTAGAGCCAGATGCCTTGCTTTTTGCCATGCAATCAGGTCTCGATAATTGTCCGACATGAGTTTCCCCGAGACTAGATTAAAGTCGCCGCGGAATTTCCGAGGTGATAGCGATCACCGAGAGATTGGTTGGTTTTGTTTTGCCTGAGACCTGAGACCTAACACCTGAGACCTGGTCTAGTACGCCCACCGCAGCAGCGTCGCTCCAGAAGTGAACCCAGCGCCCACCGCTGCGATCAAGAGCAAGTCCCCCTTCTTCAATCTGCCCTCCTCCAGCGCCGTCTGCATGGCGATCGGAATCGTGCCGGCCGTGGTGTTGCCGTAGCGCTCAATGTTGATGATGACCTTTTCCAGCGGCATCCCCAACCGATCGGCCGTCGCCGTAATGATCCGCCGGTTAGCCTGGTGCGAAATGAAGCAATCCACGTCCTTGCCCGTCAGATTGTTCTTGGCCAGTATGCGTTCGGTCATCTCCGACATTTTCTTCACCGCATACTTGAAAACATTCTTTCCATCCTGATGGATGTAGTGCATCTTCTGATCGACAGTTTCGTGCGTGGCCGGGTTCAGGCTCCCACCACCCGGCATGTAGAGGTATTGCCCTCCCATGCCCTCGATCTGGGCCACATGGTCGATCACACCGCCGTCTTGATCCTCCGCCGGTTCGAGCAAAACTGCGCCCGCGCCATCGCCAAAGATGATGCATACGGCGCGATCGGTGAAGTCGGTCATCGACGAATTCACGTCCGAACCGATCACCAGCACTTTCCTGTACTGCCCCGACTCGACGAACTTCACGCCCGTGTTCAGGGCATACAAAAACCCCGAACATCCGGCGGAAACATCAAAGCCCCAGGTATTCTTGATGCCCAATTTATGCTGCACCAGGCAGGCAGTCGAGGGATACATCATGTCCGGCGTCACCGTGCCCACCACGATGAGATCAACTTCCTGCAAGTCGAAGGGATGCGATTCCAGCAGGTTCTTCACTGCAGCGACCGCCAGGTCGCTGGCGCCCACGCCCTTGTCGACAAGATGGCGTTCGCGAATGCCGACCCGCTCCATGATCCATTCATTGGTTGTTTCGACCATTTTTTCGAGGTCGGCGTTGGTAAGAAGGCGAGGCGGAACGTAGGTGCCGAGAGCGCTGATCTTAACGCGCTGAAGCTGACTCAATGAGGTCTCCTAGGATGCATGGTGGAATATGAAGTGCAATATTGTGAATTGTTTATTTTGAACGATGAAGGCAGGAATGTCTAACCGCAAGGTCTCAGGTGGCAGGTCTCAGGAAACCCGGGTTGGTTTTGCTTTTCCTGAGACCTGACACCTAAGACCTGAGACCTTCTCGCTCTAAGGCATTCTTTCCGCCAGCATACCGAACAGCGGCAGCTCAAACCGTTCCCCCTGCCATGCCTTGAGCGTGAGAACGATCCACAGGAACAACATAGCCAGCGAAGCCAGAATTCCAAACAGGAGAAAAGCCATGGCAGCCGCGACATTCGAAAGGAAGAGAGCGGCAATGGTCAAAACAAAAAACACTCCCCAGAGCAAGACGCTTTGCCAGGCATGAAAGCGGACAAAGCGGTTGTTGCGAAATTCTGGCAGCAACAAAATCACCGCGCCAGCCACGAACGTGAGATAGGCGAGAGCCGCAACCGCGCGATCCGCAGGAGGAATTGGCGTCATCGACCATCCACATCCCGGACAGAAGGCCGCGCTCGATGGCATGAGCGTTCCGCAATGCGGACACTTCAGGGAATCTTGCGCTGGATTTGCCGGAATGTTCGTTGGACTAGACAATGCGACGTCCATTTCTCTTCTTTCGGCATTCTTCGCAAACCCCATAAATCTGGAACGTATGGCGAGTGGTGACGTAGTGGTGCTTGCGTCCAATCTCCTGCTCGATCTCTCCGACTTTCTCCGCGAAAAATTCCACCGAGGCGCCACACTCGGTACAGACCATGTGGTGATGACTGCGCCGGTTGTACTGGTGCTCGTAGCGCGCAATGCCGTCGTGAAAAGCGACTTCGCTGGCCAACCCGCAACCCGCCAGCAGTTTCAGCGTCCGGTAAACGGTGGTGACGCCGATGCGCGGGTCGTTTTTCTTGACCAGGCGGTGCAATTCGTCGATGGAAAGATGCTCCCGGGTTTCGAGAAATGTCCGCAGAATGGCATTGCGCTGCTCGGTTTGCTTCAAGCCGACGCGCTTGAGGTGCTGCAGGAATATTCCTTCCGCTTCGCGGATGTTCTCCCGCGAGATGGTCGTCTGATCGTCGATTCGTTTCTGCAGCATGGCGTTCGACACGAGAAAAGCTGTAAGTCTGGACCCCTCCAGAACGCCTTCATGATACTGGCGCGGCGAAGATTAAGCCAACTGGAAGGTGAGGGCAGGATTGCTGCAGCAGGCAGCATTCTCCTACCGCAGCGAGTAGTTGACTGTCAGGATAGTCTCGACTTCAACCGGCTTGCCGTTGCAGGTCGTGGGCTGGTAGCGCCACTCCTTAAGAGCACTTATGCTCGAATGTTCGAGGTCTGGAGTTGAGTGGCGGACCACCTCGCCGATTCTCGGGATGCCATCTATGCCGATCCACGCATCCAGCGCAACAGTCCCCTCAACGTGACCTCGTCGAGCACTATCCGGATATTCAGGCATGCGCCTCTTGATCAGGCGCGCTGGCGCGGGGTTCATGCAGCCGACGCGAGGCGACACCCCCGCCGGTGGAGTGAACGAGTTCGGCGAAAACTGGCCAGGAGTGGTGAACTCAGTGATGTCGGCCTTTGCCACAGTCTTACCCTCCTCGACAAAGCTAAGAGACCGTGGATACACTTTGTTGCCGCCCACAGGCTGAAAATCCTTGTCCGCAAACGCCGATGAGCCGCGAGCAAGTGTGTTCGTGGTCTCATTCACGCAGATTTCCAAGGAGCGTTTCACTTCGTTTTCATACTCGACGCAGGTCTCGGCCTCGCCGTGCTCTTTTCGTTGGCGCATTTTCTTTACCGTGTCCGTCGGCGTGAGACCCGATTGTACGAGTGACCCGAACGCTGCACCCGAACCTTCGCCACCCGATCCAAACCCGAGCGCCGTATGCAGATCATGGATGCGAAGCGGTAGGAAGTCAGTGCTGCGTTGGATCCAGACGGTTTCTTTCCCGCCGACCTGTATTTCTGAATACCCAGGAAGTTGGATCTCTTCTCTCCACTGCTCGGGGCCGTTCCACAGCAGCTGATAGCTTCCGTCCACGAGCTTACCCTGGTTCTCGATCTGCACTGTCGCCTTCATCTGGAAAGACGGCAGCTCAAAGATGTTAGTCCTCGCCACGGCCTGTTCAACCTTCTTAAGTGCATCTTGTTTCTTGGCAGCATCGCTGGAGGCAAGCAGGGGCTGTAACACCAGGAAGACCATGGCCGTGAGAATGACACAGCTTTTCATGGCCGTATCTTACAACAGCCTAAGAAAGTCGTTTGGCCGTTTGCGAGAACTTCGCGCGGTTGTCACAGACACCACGCGCCCCTACAATCTTCCAATAATGTCTTCTGCCGCTTCCCTGCCCGAGATTTCACGCCCTGAAGTCCGTCGGCGCAATCCTGCGCTCCGGATTCTGTACTACGCCGTTTGCGCGCTGTTGGTGGCGCTCATAGTCGTCGTTTGGTGGCTCTACTGGGTCGCTCATTCTGCGGTGCCGCAGATGGATGGCAGCGTCGCCGTGCCTGGGATTTCGTCCAAAGTGCGAGTCGTGCGCGATGACCACGGCGTTCCGACGATTGAAGCTTCTACGCTGGAAGACTTGTTCTTTGCTCAGGGCTACGTGACCGCGCAAGACCGCCTGTGGCAGATGGACATGATGCGGCGCTCCGCTGCCGGAGAACTGTCAGAAGTCGTCGGCGAAGCCACCGTGAAAATGGACCGCGAGGAACGGATTCTGGGGCTGCACGTCGCGGCTGAAGCGGCGGAAAAGAATATCTCCGCACGCGACCGGGCCTATTTTGACGCCTATGCGCGCGGAGTGAACGCGTTTCTCGAATCGCATCGCGACCGCCTTTCGCTCGAATTCCGCCTGATGAAGTACACGCCGCGGCCATGGACGGTGACCGACTCCCTGCTGGTGGGCGCGCGCATGGTGCAGGACCTGAACCACTACAGCAATCCTCCGGCCCTGACACGAGAAAAAGTCCTGGCGAAGCTGGGACCAGAGCTGACAGCGGACCTCTACGTGAATTCTTCGTGGCGCGACCGTCCGCCCACTGAAGTGCGGCGGATGGAAGACGAACCTGCCGCCAACAGCGGCGATGAAGATGAAGATGACGATGACGACGAAGAGGTCGATCCCGATGGTGGAAACAGCCGGCTGATTTCTGCGTTGAATCTTAGTCAAGTCCCTCAGGGGCTAAGGCCCCCATTCTTCCAGGGCCTCAACGGCACGGCTGAAGCCGTGCCCTACCCAAATCCAATTGGTGAATTGGAAGAGACGGATTCCTTCCGCCCCGGGTCGAACAACTGGGTCGTTTCCGGACAACATACGGTTTCAGGCAAGCCGCTGCTCTCGAACGATATGCACCTTGACCACCAGATGCCGAACCTATGGTTTGAGGCCCACCTCAAGAGCGGCAACTTCGACGTGGCCGGAGTGACGCTGCCCGGAGTTCCGTTCGTGATTGTCGGCCACAACCAGCGCATCGGCTGGGGATTTACCAACGTTGGCCCCACCGTGGAAGACGACTTCATCGAGGAGTTTAATGCGCAGGGGCAGAACAAGACTCCCGCGGGATGGCGCGATCCGCAGCACCGGCAGGAGACGATTCACGTCAAAGGCAAGCCGGACGTGACCCTCGATGTTATGACCACTCGGCATGGGCCGATTATCACGGAACTGGTTCCAGGCGAGACGCGCAAGATTGCCCTGCGCTGGACGCTGCAGGATGGTATGGGACTGATGTTTTTCGACGTCGACTCCGCCCAGAATTGGGATGAATTCCGGAAAGCCTTCTCAACCTTTGGCGCGCCCGGACAAAACGTGATGTACGGCGATGTGGATGGTCACATCGGCTATCAGGCCACGGGACGAGTGCCGATCCGCGCGGCAGGCGATGGCAGTCTGCCCGTGAGCGGCAGCGATGATGCGCACGAGTGGAAGGGATGGATTCCTTTCGACGAAATGCCCCATGTTTATGATCCGCCGGGAGGAATCCTGGCGAGTGCCAACGGCCGCATCACTCCCGACGGCTACAAATATTCCATCAGCACCGAGTGGGAAGCGCCGTGGCGAACGGATCGCATCTACCGGGTGCTCGAATCGGGCAAGAAATTCGCCCCAGCGGACATGCTGGCGCTGCAGATGGATGTGTCATCGACCTACGACCGATTCTGCGCCGATAAGTTCGTGTACGCCATCGATCACACCGCCGGCGCCTCGGACCGCGCCAAGCGCGCAGCGGACATTCTCCGCGACTGGGATGGGCGGATGTCTGCTGATTCCGCGGCGCCGACGATCGAGACCAAGGCGCGTCAGGAACTGGCGCGGTTGCTGCTCGAACCAAAGCTGGGAGCGGCAACCTCGGGACCGGACCACGGAGAGTTGAGTTGGAAGAGTTATCACTGGGCCATGTCGTCCATCTGGCTGGAGAGCGTGCTCACCAAACAGCCCGCACGCTGGCTGCCACCGGGATATGCCGACTACGGGAGCCTGCTGACGGCAGCGGTTGAGAATGTCGTAAAGCAGACGCCAGGTGCGAGCAATTCCTCGAAAGCTCCCGCCGACCTCAGTCAATGGAAGTGGGGAAAGAATTATCCAGTCGAAATCGATCACCTCGTGCTCAGCCAGCTTCCGTTGATCGGCCGCTTCACCGCGCCCGGCTCGCACCCATTGAGCGGAAGCGGATTCACGGTGAAGGCAGTGGGCCGCGGGCATGGGCCTTCCGAACGTCTGACTTGGAACTTTGCCAACTTTGACCAAAGCACGCTGAACGTGGTGACCGGAGAGAGTGGAATCTTCCTTAGTCCGTATTACATGGACCAGTGGGGAGCGTGGTACAGAGGCTCAACGTTCGCATTTCCCTTCTCGCCAGCAGCAGTTGAGCAACACAAAAAGCACGAGATGACGCTCGTGCCGCGATAGCGTGCAAATTCCTAGCATGGATCCATGCTTGTCGCGCTAGAAGTCGATCGTCTTGACGTCGATGAATTGGCCGACGAGGCCGAATATCTGGCCGGGTTGATTCGGATCGTGCGGGTTGAACTCCAATGCGTCGGTCGCTGTGTCGTAAATGTTAAGTGATCCGCCCTGGACGACGTACACCACCGTCCGCGTGGCAATTGGCTGGAGACCCGTCACCTCTCCGTTGGCGGGAGGAATCACGACGGCGCCGGTCTGAGTGTTGTAGATCGAAAGACAACCACGGACCTCGGCTCCGGGCGGCGCGGGGACTGGCGGAATAATTTCAGTACAGGTGCGCGAGCCGAGGAAGAGCTGTCCATTCGCTCCGAGAGCAATACGATTGTGATATCCGTCGGTGATCACGATAGGCGCGCTGTTCGTGACCGTCATGGTATTGAGATCAACCATGGTGAGCAGCCCGCAGGTGGTCGCTGCGGTCGTCTGCCCGGTGCAGGGCTGGGAAGGCTGGCCACCGGTGTAGGGTGTTCCCGCCAAATACATCGTCGAGCCATTGACCAGGGCCTCGCTCGCAGCAGGGACGGGCACGGCGGCACAAACTCCGTCGGGCAGACACTGGGTTGGGGTCATTTCCAGCTTCTGCACGCTGGCTTGGATCCCGCCGCACTCGGGTCCGCAATTCACAACGAAGGCGGTCGAGTCATCGCTGCTGAAGAAGGCCTGCACAGGATGGTCAAAGGTGTGGTTCACACCAGGCACCGGGACGACCGGGCAAGGTTGAATCCCGATGTTGCTTGGAGTCACTACGAAAAGGAAGCTGGGGGTTTGGTCACAAGGCGATGCAAGCGAAGCCAGAACGTCGCTGAAGCCCAGAATCCGGTTGCCGCTGTGATCCATCGACAGATAGTGAATCGACGGAATGTCCACTTCTCCGGTGAACGAGCCGCTGCTTAGCGATACGGCCTTCACCACTCCGGGAGACTGTCCAATCACCTGAGCAGTCGGCAGGGCAACGTACACCCCTGAACTGTCCGGGGATACGACAAAGCTCTCCGTCATGCCGGGCAGAGTCAAGTGTCCGGCTGCGGCTTCGGAGGCATTGTTGATGACAGTGAACTGATTGTCGGAACCTTGCGTGCCGCTTCCGCTAAAGACGAGTGTCTGCGCCCGGTTGGGCGTGACCACCATCATCCCCGGAGTATTGCCGCCGCTGATCGGAGCCACGGGCGCAAGCAAATCCGTCTGCGCGTTGAGGAGATACAAACCCGCGGACGAAGTCCCGGAACTGACGCTGTTGCTGATGAAGGCGCGGTACTTGAGGCCGCTGGCTTGTGTGCTGCCGGAGGAATTGTATCCTCCACAACTCAGCCACATCAGACTGGCGGGCAGCAGGAATAACAAAAGGATTAGGGCTTTTCTCAAACCTGGGACTCCAACCTCATGCCGGATAATCACTTGGATGCAAGAAAAGGATTATAGCAAAGGAAGAAAGTGTGTCGGACATCACCTCCAAAAGCCTGCGGGCCAAGGCAGGCAATCGGACGGTCGAAATGATCACGAAAACGCCGTCAGACGAAAAACTGCTTCAGCAGATCCATCTTGACTTGCTCCTTGGCAATCGCTTGCCCGATGCGCTGAAAATTGCCAATCTGATCGACTGCATCCATTTCGCCAACCTTCGCCGGGTCGATGTCGTTCAGTTGGAGCCCATTAAGACGTTCGCGCGTCAAGCTCACTGTGATTCGCTGGTAGGTCAGCGCCTTGGCCGCGCTCGTGGCGGGTTGGATGAAATCGAGTGCGTCATCGGCCGGAGCACCCGTGGCTCGCGCACTGGCTTCCGCAGCCGGGATGACCGCCTTGCCCGCCGGAGATTGGCCGAGCAAATGCATCAGCACATTCTGCTGCAGGTTCGCATCATTCATTAGTTCCTTGACCGCATACCGAGCCCAATTCAGCAGGTTGTAGCCTGCAGCCTTGCCCTCTGGAACGGTCATCATGTTGAAGCCGGTTCCGAGCGAGATTAACAAAAGCTTACTGCTCCCGGTTGGCCATGCGAATTGATATCTCGGATCGGTCGCCTCGAGAAAAACCTGCATGGACGGATTGTTGTAGCTGCTGACGCCGCCGTCGATGAACTCGTACTTCTGAGGCTGCCCAGTGTCGCCAGGAACTGAAATCGTATGCGGCGGAAAGTAAGTAGGAGCGGCGCTGCTGGCGCGCACGATCTCCCACAGCGGCAGTCCCCGATTGTTGGAGAAATATTTACCTTTCGGATTGTTGGTGAAGAACCAGGTCGACCCCAAGGTAACGTTCTTCGAGACGATGAGGATGTTAGTTCGCAGTTTGTCGCTTCCCAGAGTCGTCTCCGCGCCAAAAACATCTTTTAGGTGCTTTTCGAGCGGGCCCGATGGATAACTGTGCCAGAAACGCTCGGTCAAGAAGACCTTGGTGAAAATTTCGTGTCCGAATTTGACGTAGAAGTTGGCAAGTTCAGCCGCCTTCAGGCCCAGAGCCAGTCCAACCGCCAGGATGGCGCCCGTGCTGGTTCCTCCTATAAGGTCGAACCGGTCGCTGAGCGGCAACGATTTGCCGGTCAGAGCATCAAGTTGGGTCTCAATTGCTACCAGAGCTTCCGCCGGGATCAGGCCAGCCAAGCCGCCACCATCAATGGACAGAAGACGCATCGGTCGCGATGCGGAATTGGAGCTATTGTTTGCCATGATCTCCTCGGGACACAGTACAAGTCACAGGCAAGCGATAAAGGAAGGCCTCCAAATTACTTCTCACAGGAAGTCCTGTCAAGGTTGACTTAGCGATTAACCGTGCGTGCGCGTGCGTAGAACTCGCTCCATCTTGTATCCTCAGATAGATGGCGCAGAACTTCATGGAACGTCTGAAGCAGTCGCCCGTGCTCTGCGATGGAGCCATGGGAACGCTTCTCTATGCCAAGGGCATCTTCATCAACCGCTGCTATGACGAGTTGAACCTGTCGCAGCCGGAGCTGATCCGCGGGGTCCACCACGACTATTTGCAGGCGGGCGCTGAGATTGTCGAAACCAACACTTTCGGCGCCAACAGCTTCCGCCTCGGGCGGCACAGCCTGGCCGATCGCGTGCGCGACATCAACGTGGCGGGCGCCCACGTGGCACGCGAAGCAGCGAAGAGTTTTGACGTTTGGGTGGCGGGATCGATTGGCCCACTGGGAGTTCGCATTGAACCGCTGGGCAAGACTTCGCTGGAAGAGGCGCGGACGGCGTTTCGCGAGCAGGCCGCCGCTCTGGTCGAGGGTGGAGTGGATCTGTTGATGCTGGAAACCTTCGGCTACGTCGAAGAACTGCACCAGGCCGTGCTTGCCTGCCGCGACGTGAATCCAAAGATCCCCATCGTCGCCCACGTCACCATTGACGAGGACGGCAACTGCTTGGACGGCTCCGACGCCGAGGCCTTTGCCGCCCGGCTGACGGAATGGAACGTCGATGTCCTCGGCATCAACTGCAGTGTCGGGCCGGTCGCGATGCTGGACGCCATCGAGCGGGTCCGAGCCGTGACTTCCCTGCCCCTGGCCGCGCAGCCGAACGCCGGCATGCCGCGTTCGGTCGAAGGGCGCAATATCTACCTCTGTTCGCCGGAATACATGGCAAGCTACACGCGAAAATTCGTGGCGGCTGGTGTCCAGTTGATCGGCGGATGCTGCGGAACCACGCCCGATCATATCCGCGCCATGAAATCGGCCCTACGGGTGGGTGAAGCGCGGGGCAAGACCGCAGTTACGGAGGCGATTCATTCCGGCACAGCGCCCTTAGCCTCGGCGAGCATTCCCATGGCCAAGCGCTCTAGGCTAGGCGCTAAAATCGCCGCCGGCGAATTTATCACCATGGTCGAGATCGTGCCCCCGAAGGGAATCGACATCCGCAAAGAGGTCGAGGGCGCGAAGTTCGTCAAGTCGGTCGGCGTGGACGCGGTGAACATCCCCGACAGCCCGCGGGCGTCGGCCCGCATGAGTAACCAGGCACTGTCGCTGCTCATGCAGCAGGAGGTTGGCATTGAAGCCATCCTGCACTACACCTGCCGTGACCGGAACGTGCTGGGTATTCAGTCCGATCTGCTGGGTGCGGCTGCCACTGGAATCCACAATCTGATTTGCATCACGGGCGACCCTCCGAAGATGGGCAACTATCCCGACGCCACGGCGGTTTTTGACGTGGATTCCATTGGCCTGGTGAATATCGTCCACAACCTGAACCGGGGATTAGACCTGGGCGGGAACCCGATCGGCGTCGGCACGAGCTTCGTCATTGGGGTAGGAGCCAACCCCGGATTGCCGAATCTCGACGAAGAAATCAAGCGCTTCGAATACAAGGTGCAAGCGGGTGCGGAATACGTGGTGACCCAACCGGTGTTCGACCTCGGCCTGCTGGAGATATTCCTGAAACGGATCGAACACTGTCGAATTCCCGTAGTGGCAGGAATTTGGCCACTGGTAAGTGTCCGCAATGCGGAATTCATGAAAAATGAGCTACGGGTTTCCGTGCCTGATGAGATTCTCAACAGGATGGCCAGGGCGGCAAGTCCAGAGGCGGCTCGCGAGGAAGGTGTGGCCATCGCGCGCGAAATGCTGGCGGCACTCCGCGACCGGGTACAAGGTGCCCAGATCAGCGCTCCCCAAGGTCGCTACGCCTCCGCTGTGGATGTTCTGGAGGCTCTCGGCTCAAAACCTAGGGCTTCTGTTTCGTTTTGAAACATCCTGCCCAACAAATTACAGGATTCGACAATTTAGCTGGAACTTCGCGTTGCAATCGGCATTACAATAGCCTGTAGGAGCAATTGGATTGGTAAAGTTTGAAGAGTGCCTCGAGCGTCTCGAGAAAATTGTTCAGGAACTGGAAAAAGGTGAAGTTCCTCTGGAAAAGTCTCTAACGCTCTTTGAAGAAGGCATGCAACTTTCCGCGACCTGCCGAAAGCAACTGGAGGACGCGGAAGGAAAAGTAGAGATTCTGTTAAAACAGAACGGAAAGCTTCAAACGGAACCGTTCGAGCCCCCGACCGAGAAAGCGTTGCGCAAGTAACGCTGTTCGCGCTCGGAAACTGATAACGCCTGTGCTAGCCGTTTGCTGTCGCAGCCAAGGCCACACCGCGAAAATGCGGTGACGTCAGGGGGACGTATGCAACCACTCTCTGTAGTCCTCTATCAGAATGACCCCGGAACTGCTCAAACTCTGGCGGCCAGTCTTTCCCAAAACTTCGAATCTGTCTATTGGGCTCGCACCTACGAAGAGGTCCGTCCCGCGGTCGCCAAGCATCGCGCCGAAGCGCTAGTGCTGGATCTGGAAACCTCGGGCTCGGGCGAAGTCGAGCGTCTGCACAATGAGTTTCCCAGCCTTCGCATCGTCGGTACCCACCGGTTGGCCGACGACAAACTATGGGCCGAGGCTCTGACTCTGGGCGCGTCCGATATAGTGGAACCGCGTAACGTTGACGTAGTCAGCTCCCTGTTGCGGGGACTGGCACGCCGCGCGGCTGCATGATGGTTTGCTTCTCGCCGTAGAGACGGGGCTTGCCCCGTCTCCGGAGCGGCAAGCCAGTTGAGAAATGAATCACGTTTGAGAAGGGACGCCACGAGCGTCCCTTTTCATTTCCCCCACGCCCGCTTGTTATACTGCGGTGCCATGCTGAAACAATTTCTAGAGCAGGGACGCGAAGCCGCCGACGCCGCCCTCGAACAGCTCTTACCGCCGTCCACCCAGCATCCCACCTCCATCCATCAAGCCATGCGCCACAGCGTATTTGCCGGCGGAAAGCGCCTGCGGCCGATCCTCTGCATGGAAGCGGGACGCATGATCGCTGCAGCGTCCGGCTCGCCTACCGGCACGCTGCCCGCCGGCATCGAGCAGGTGGGCGCAGCGCTCGAAATGCTCCACACCTACTCCTTGATCCATGACGATCTGCCCGCACTCGATAACGACGACCTGCGACGCGGACGTCCCACCTGCCACAAGGCGTTCGGAGAGGCGATCGCCATCCTCGCCGGCGACGGCCTCCAGACGCAGGCTTATGAAGTGCTAGCCCAACTCGCGTGCCCACCCGAGGCGCGCGTCGCCATCATCCGCGAAATCGCCCACGCTACCGGCACGATCGACGGCATGATCGGCGGCCAGGTCGTGGACCTCGAAGCCGAACATAAGAAACCCGACCTCGCCACGCTCGAATACATCCACCGCTCGAAGACTGCGGCGCTCATCACCGCCAGCGTGGTCAGTGGAGGAATGTACGCCGGGGCAAACGCTAAAGACATCGCCCATCTCCGAACCTACGGGCAGTCAATCGGCCTGGCGTTCCAGATTGTGGACGATGTGCTTGACCTGACCCAGACCTCTGAGCAACTGGGAAAAACCGCGGGCAAAGACGCAGCGGCGGAAAAGACAACGTATCCGGCGTTATTCGGAATCGAAGAATCGACCCGGAAGGCCGACGCCTTGGTCGATCAGGCCTGCACCGAACTGGAAGGATACGGTGACGCGGCGTCAACGCTAAAGAATCTAGCGCGCTACCTGGTAGAGCGCAAAAAATAGTTGTTTTTTTTGATTGTGTGGGGATGGGCGCCCTCGCCCGTCCAAGCCGAGCGAAGCTCGGCATCTACCGCCGCGGCCGACGCCTCTCTTGAATTCGCAACCGGCGCTTCCTGGCTTTCCAGCGGAATAGCACTTCCGGCCCTTGAATCTCCGCGCCCCCAGCGGTAGAGTGTCCATAGCTCTGACGGTCTCCCACCTTCTTATTTCTCATCAACAACTTGCGCAGAATTGTTGTAGTGTGTGTGCAACTAAAGGCGCTGCTGGGATTGGCACCACAATATGTGGTGTTTTATTACTTGACCCGTCCCCGTATTCGCCGTTAGAGTTGGTCCAAAGCATGGGTGACGTTCTTGATTCACGGGGACGACATCCAATAATGCGACCAGCGAGGAACCTCGGGAGTTAACAGCGAAGGTTAACAGCCGATTCCCCGCGATTTGCAGCGCATTCCAGCCAGCGCAAACCGGGTCCGCGGACCGCAGTTTCAATGTCCGCCCACGAAGGAGTTACTTTGCTCAAACTCAAGAAGCTGCAAATCCTGGGATTCAAGTCGTTCTGCGATCGCACGGAACTGAAATTCCATGGCGAAGGCATTGCCGCCATCATCGGGCCCAATGGCTGCGGAAAATCGAACATCGCCGACGCGATCTCCTGGGTGCTCGGTGAGCAGTCGGCAAAGTCGTTGCGTGGTTCGCGCATGGAAGATGTGATCTTCTCCGGCACGCGCGACCGCAATCCCACCGGCATGGCAGAAGTGTGCCTCACCCTGATTGACCCAGAAATTTATGGTGGCCCGGATACCAACGCGCCCACCGAAATCGAGATTCAGGATGACTTGCCGACGGAAGAAAATTGGGACGAAGCCGAGGTCCGCGCCCAGGCCGCCGCAGAAACGGAACGCGCCGTAGAGGAAGCCCAACCCGGCAAGACGGAAGAAGTGGAAGGTGACGTGTCGCCCGAAACGGCAAGCAGCGAAGCGCAAGTTGGCGACGCGGCGTTAGCCGTTGCCGGCCCGCAGGTGGTTCTGAAAATCCGCCGCCGTAAATTCAATCAGCAGCAACACCATGCCGGAGAAATTTCGGTGACGCGCCGCTTGTTCCGCAGCGGCGACAGTGAATACCTGCTGAATGGGAAGCTGTGCCGCCTGCGCGACATCCAGGAATTGTTCATGGGCACGGGCCTGGGGCCTGAGTCGTATGCGCTCATCGAACAGGGACGCATCGGTCAGATTCTAAGCAGCCGTCCCACCGACCGCCGCGCGATCATCGAAGAAGCGGCCGGCATTACGAAGTTCAAGACGAAGAAGCGACTCGCCGAAGCCCGTCTCGAGGACGCCAAAACCAATCTGAACCGCGTGAACGACATTTTCGAAGAAGTTACGCGGCAGATGAACTCGCTCAAGCGCCAGGCCAGCAAGGCCGAGCGCTATGCCAAGCTGCGCGACGAAATGCGAGCCAAACTGCGCGTTGTGCTCGCGAGCAAGTTCACCCAGATGGATCAGGAAAGCGTGACCCTCGATACCCAGATCAACCAACTGGGCGAGGAGATCCGCCAGCAGACCGAGAGCGTGCAACAGTCGGAGGCCGAGCACTCCGAGCGCACGCAGCGCGGCTACGCGATCGAAACCGAAACGCGGCAAAATCGCGACCGGCTCAACCAGATCGCGATTGAAGGCGATCGCGGCAAAGCGCGCATCCGTACCAACGAAGAGCGCTGCGCGGAACTGATCGTGCGCACAGCATCCGCCGAAGCGGAACTGGTGCAGGCGCAAGCCCGGCTCACGGCGCTCGAAGCAGAACGCGATGGTCACCAGCAGTTGCTGGACTCCGCGGCAGCGGACCTGGCGGCAGCCCAGCAGGAACTCGCGCTCAGCCAGCAGGAAACGGCCTGCGCTGCGACCAACCTCGCGATGCTCGAACAGGAGCAGGAATCGCATCGCGCGGCCATTCTCGAAGCAGTCGGCGGAGCCTCCAACCTCCGCAACCAGCTCACGCAGTCGCAGGAGCGGCTGGCGGGCATCGGCCGCGAGGAGCAGCGCCTGCAAACCGAGATTGCCACCGCCACGTCGCAATCCGAAACCTTCGGCGGGCAACGCGGCCAGATTGCCCTGGAATTCGAAAGCGTTTCGCAGCGTGCCAGCGGCCTCGCCGCTGAGATTGCGACCCTGCGTGAGACCCTCGAAAACAAACGCACGGCGGAGAGCGAAACCAAGAAGCACCTCGACTCGATCCGCTCCGAATACGCGACGGCGCTCGGCAAGAAGGGATCGCTCGAAGCGGTCATCGCCGAGCACGGCTATTCCACCGAGTCGGTCCGGCGACTCTTTCAGTCGGGCGCCATGCAGGGAGGCAACACTCCCGCCGGGGTGCTGGCCGATTTCCTCGAAGTTGAACCGCGCTACGAGCGCGTGGTCGAAGACTTCCTGCGCGACGAACTCAACTTCGTGGTGGTCAAATCATGGGGCGCTGCCGACGAGGGTTTGCGCCTGCTGCGCTCCGACGTTAACGGGCGCGCGACTTTCCTCGTGCATCCCGAGGACTCGCAAGCCAAGTTTTCGTTTGTCGCGGATGAAAGCCATCACTACGCTCCGCTCAACGACACGGTGGTCCCGCTGAAGAACTCGATCCGCGTGCTCAACGGATTCGGCAAGTCGCTCGAAGTTATTCTGCCAAAGCTCGGAAATGGCTACATCGTGCCCGATCCGGCAGTGGCGCGTGAACTCGCGCTCTCCAGTCCGGACGCGTTCTTTCTTTCTCAGACTGGAGAATGCTTCCACAACGTGACTGTCACCGGAGGCAAGCAGCGCAGCGAGGGGCCGCTTTCCATGAAGCGCGAGTTGCGCGATGTGCTGCGCCTGCTTGAGGAACTGGAGCGAGCGCTGCGCGAGAAGGAAGTGCTCGCGCTCACCTTAGGACGCGAAATTAAAGAGCACACTTCCCTGCTCGATCGCCTCGAAGAAGAAAAGCGCGAAGCCGAGAAACAGGCGATGACCTCTGGACATCTGCTGCAGCAATTGGAAACCGAGATGTCGCGGGTGCGCGAACGGATTGCCATCAGCGAGCGCGAACTGCAACGACTGGGGGCAGAGCGCCGGGAGCAGGAAAGCTTGATTGCCTCCCGGCAATCCGAACTAACCACCATCGAGCAGGCGCGCGGGCAATTCGAAATGCAGCTTGCCGCCGGGCAGGATCGCCTCGCCGCCCTGCGCAGCCAACGGGATGCTGCGGCAGAAACAACCTCGCAGCGCGCATCTCGCGTAGCCACTCTCGAAGAGCGCCATCGTTCGGCTACGACCCTGCTGCAGCGCATCGAGACGCTGGTCGCCGAGATGCGGGAGCGGGCGGGCACTTTGCAGGCCCAAATGGAATCCGCAAGCGCCGAAATCGCGCAGCGGCAAGACGAGAACGTGCAACTGGCCGAGCAGTTATTGCAGTTCGAAGCCGAGCGCAATGCCGGAGAAACACGCGAAGAATTGCTGCAGCTCGAATCGGAGCAGGTGCGGGGTCGCCTCGCGGAAATCGACGAACTATTGCGGACCACGCGCCAGCAACTCGATCTCGCGCGTGACCACCGCGGCGAACTCTCGGCCACGGCCGCCAAACTGCAATCCGACCTGCAACACCTGGCCGATACCTGCCTCAACGAACTTGGCATCGAACGGCCCGTGCTGATGGCTGACACGACCATCGCGATGGTTACGGGAGATGAACTCGCGGCCGAAGATCAGGCCCACCGCGAAATGCGTGCCCGCCTCGACGCCATGGGCCCGGTCAACATGATGGCTCTCGAGGAGTACAAGGAAACGGCCGAGCGCCACCAGTTCCTCTCCACCCAGAGAAAAGACTTGCTCGATGCGATCGAGAACACCGCGGCCACGATTAAAGAGATCGATCAGGTTTCGCGGCAGAAATTTGAAGAAGCGTTCAACAAGATCAACGAGAACTTCCAGGCCACGTTCCGCAAGCTCTTCGGCGGCGGACACGGTTTCATGCGTCTGACCGACCTGGAAAACAGCGCCGAGAGCGGCATTGATGTGGTGGCATCACCTCCGGGAAAGAAGCTGCAGAACGTGCTTCTGCTCTCCGGCGGCGAGAAGGCGCTCACCGCGCTCTCGCTGCTGGTCGGCATCTTCCAATACACACCAAGCCCGTTCTGCATTCTCGACGAAGTCGATGCTCCGTTGGACGAAGCCAACATCGCCCGATTCACCGACATGGTGCGCGAGATGAGCGTGCAGACGCAGTTCATCCTGATCACGCACAGCAAGCGGACCATGAGCATAGCCCCCGTGCTCTACGGTGTGACCATGCAGGAACCCGGCGTATCGAAGCTGGTATCGGTCCGGTTCGGGGCGGCGTAGAGATGTCATTGCCGAGAAACGAGTTCGTAGGTTTGAATGGCTGGCGAATAGGCGAAATCGAAAAAGGTATCGAGGAGGCAAACAAGAACGAGTTTGCCACCGATAAAGAAGTCGAGGAGTTCATGAAACGCTGGATCGACGCAAAGCGTTAGCTGTGCGCGCCAACCAGTATGCAGGATCTGGGCATCGGTTTAACGATGCCGCACCGTTTGAAAGAAGGAAAGCCCTTTTTGAGACTGCGCACTTCACTCGAGTTACAGCCGCACAGATATTTGTGCGCTGCGTCCTTGACTCGTGTCTGCTTTCCTGCTTGCTGACAGCCAAAACGTGCTGTCCTTTTTTCCAGAGCCTTCCTCAGTTTTTCCACATAACGATCCGTCGACAACCAGCGCCAGACAAGGCTTCTGCCTTACACTGGAACTGTCAACACTTTTCAGCCGGCCCGCGGTTGGCGCGACCAGCTATACGTGATGGAAAGCGTTGACAAATCTTTCACGATAGCTAGAATACGCAAAGTTTTTTATCGGTGAATTTACTGATGAGCCCCCAAATTTTAGATCCCGTCCTCCTGCGAACTGACTATCCCGAATTGGAGTTGCACGCCAGCGGCAAGGTTCGCGACGTCTACAACCTCGACGCGGACCATCTCCTGTTCGTGGCCACCGACCGCATCTCCGCCTTCGACTACGTGCTAGCGACCGGCATTCCGCACAAGGGCCGGATCCTGACACAAATTTCGCTGTTCTGGTTCGACTTCCTCAAGGACATCGTTCCCAGCCATTTCGTGACCGCCGACGTGAATCGCTATCCGGCGGCGATTCACCAGCACGCCGACGAACTCCGAGGCCGCTCCATGATGGTGATGCGCGCCGAGATGTTTCCGGTCGAGTGCGTCGCGCGCGGCTACCTCTCCGGCTCTGGATGGAAGGAGTACAAGGCGACAGGCACAGTTTGTGGCATGAAGCTCCCTGCGGGCATGAAGGAATCCGACCAATTGCCGGAGCCGATTTTCACCCCGGCCACCAAGGCTACCACCGGACACGACATCAACATTTCATTCGAAGAAATGTGCAAACTAGTCGACCCCGAATTGAGCCGCCAGCTTCGTGACATCACCTTGCGGATTTACAAGAAAGCCGCAGACTATGCGCGGCAGCGCGGCATCATCATCGCCGACACCAAGTTTGAATTTGGACAGACCGCTCAGGGCATCACCCTGGCGGATGAAGTTCTCACACCGGATTCCTCGCGCTTCTGGCCGGCCGACACCTACCAACCGGGCAAGGCGCAGGATTCCTACGACAAGCAGTATGTACGGGATTATCTCGAAGAAATTCGCTGGAACAAGCAACCGCCTGCGCCGTCCCTTCCCCAGCAAGTTGCGCTGCGGACCAGCGAAAAGTACCTCGGGGCATACCGTCAATTGACGGGACGCGAGTTGGAGATCTAGCCCGCGAGCACTGGGATCATTGCACTAGTTTCGGATCCTTGAACTTCGGATCCTTAAACCATGAGCATTGCGGATTGGATCATCCTCGCATTTCTGGTGTTGTCCGTGACCGGGGCAGCCATCGAAGGCTTCTTCCATGAAGCTTTCCATCTGGCTGGCTTGGTCGTAGGATACCTGCTGGCCGCTTGGCAATATCATCGCCTGGCGGACTGGTTCGCGCCTCATTTGAAATCGCCGTGGTTGGGCGAGATTGCTGGTTTTCTTATCATTTTTTTTGCGGTCCTGATCATCGCCGGCTTCGCCGGACGGATCGCGCGCTGGGCAATGCAGAAAGCCGGTCTCAGCACGATTGACCGGATTTTGGGAGCAGTCTTGGGCTTGTTGCGGGGCGTATTGGTCGTGGCGGTTGTACTCACTGCCATGACCGCTTTTGCGCCCGCGGCCAAGTGGCTCGTGGGATCGCAGTTGGCTCCGTACTTCCTGGTAGGCGGAAGGGCAGTGATCTGGCTCGCACCGTCGGAATTGCGTCACCGCTTTTACCAGGGCTTGGATTACATGCGGCAAGTGCATTCCGCAGGGAGTGCAACGCAGCCGTAATCATCCGGGCCAACGAAGTAATTTTTGTTGGAGGTCGTCAATCGTTTCTGGGTAAGGTTTTGGGAAAGAGCACGGCTTCAGCTCTGCCCGCTCAGAATGAAAGGCCTTGGCGAAGAAGTTTTACGTTGTAAAGGTGCGGAAAAGAGGCAGCAAGTGAAAGATCAATTGGAAGCACTCATCCTTCAGATGTACAAAAGCAACATCCTCTATTCGGAAGCGGTTCGCGAGTTCAAGAAGCGTTTCATCATGACCGTCCTCGAGGAAAACCGAGGCAATCAGTGCAAGGCCGCGCGGCAGTTGGGCATGCATCGCAACACGCTCAGCCGCACCATGCAGGAACTCAAGATTGATGTTCGTCCGTTGCGCGCCGGCGCCAAGCGGCCACCGCGCAGCGCCCGTCCCGTCACCCTCGAGAGAAAACAGGCTCGCTAAATCGCCGCTGGCGAATCTCTCGGCAACAAGAAAAAGGGCAGTCCCGATCGGGACCGCCCAAATTTTTTCGCCCCATGGTCTTTCCTAAGACCTGAGACCTAACACCTGAACGTCAGTGTGCCGCGGGCTTCTTGCGGACGGGCGGCTTTGTCGTCTTCGGCGCCGCTTTGACCAGCAAAGCTCCCTCGTTCATCGTCATCACAAACGGCTTCGCCACGTAAGAGACCGGCGTTCCTTCGAACTGGAAGTCGGTATCGTCCTTCGGCATCTGCTTCGCCGGAATCGCCGCTGTCATGGTCAGGTCGATATCGGCACGCTTGGCATCGATATCATCCTGACTGCCAGCCAGATGCAGTTTGCTGGAAGAATCAATGCTGATGATGTGCGCCTGCATCTGCAACGGCTTTCCTTTGAGGGCACTCCACACCTTGTCGGCGTCTTCGGGGGTGCCTTCGGAAAGAACCATTTGCCACTCCGCGAAGCTCATCTCCTCAACTTTCTTGGTCTTGACGAGCGTCGCGGCCTGCTCGGCGGGAGTAGGCGGCACGTACTTCGTGATCGTGAAACCAGCCGGCGGCAGTGGCGTAGTGGCGGTCTGCGCCAGCAACTCGCTCCATCCCTCTTCGCTGCCGTGGTACTTGTTGTATCTGCTCTTGCCGAACTTGGCGATCTGGTCTTTGCCGGCGCCCTGCGCCAAGTTGGAAGCGCGCGCGATAAAGAAAAGTCCGTTCAAGTCGTCTTCGGCCGGTCCCGGCGCCAAGTACGCGAGCGCCAGATCATAGACGTTGAGCAGGTTGGTGGGATCGGTCTCCACCGCGGCCCGGAGATACTTCTCGGCCTTGGCGTAGTCCTTGGCCTGAAACCCAGCGAGCCCAGCTGCGCCGTTAAAAATCGCCGCCGTCTGCGTCTTCAGCTTCGTCCAGTCGGCGTCTGGAGTGCCCGTCGGCTTGGTCGCCGTCTGCAGACACTGCAAGCCTTTTTCACCATTCTGGCCGGCCTCGGCAAAATTCTGCTGCGCGTTCTGGCCGGCAACCGCCATTGCCTGCTTCGTGTAGGCCAGCAGCGCTAAAGCCCGGATGTTGCACGGGTTCGTCGCCAGGACCTTCTGCGCCGTGTCCAGCGTCTTGGGCGCATTGCCCGTCTGCTGGTAGGCGCCCATCAAAAGTTCGAGCGCGTCTTCTTTCATCACGCTGTTGGGATACTGGGTCAGAAATGCTTCCAGGCCGCTCACTTTGGCCGCGGCGTCCGTTTGCTGCACCGCGCCGACGTACGCGTTGTATTCGGCGGGATCTTTGATTTCTTTCTTCTGGGGGGGGGCAGAAGCGGCGGGTGTTTGCTGCGGTGCCGGTTGGGCTGGCGCGGCAGTGGTTTGGGCGATGGCGGTAACCGCGGTTACCAGCAACATCGCGAGAAAAATCTTCTTCATTAATGTGGCTCCTTAAACTCTTCGGGGAAGCTGGAGTTTGGTATCGTGCCCGAGTCCACCCAAGCTTGGTGTCGGGCTTGCACCATGAACCAATCCTTCGCTGAAACTCACGTACACAAGCGATGACCGGTCCCGAAAATCATGGGCCGCCGGTTGAACAGGCAACGGCTTAACATTATTCCGGTGAGCGGATTATAAGGATGTAGTCGCGCCAAGGCAAGCACCTTGCTCGCTTTACCCCTCCTGACCGTTTAGATGCGGGAAAAGGCTGCCCTGTAAAAAGCGCACTCTGGAACCGATCCCTTTCCTGCACAAAACAACCGGCACAAAATAGAATAATGTTTTGCCGGAGGAAGCTGCTTTGACGAAAACTGCATCAAATCCGCCGCTGGACGGGCAAGTCGCTGTCATAACCGGCGCTGGACGCGGCATCGGGCGCGCCATCGCCCTGAAGCTCGCCGAACTGGGCGCGCGCACCGTCCTGTGCGGACGCTCGCGAGAGGCACTCGAAGAAACCGCCGTGGCCATCAAAGACGCGGGCGGGAAAACTTCCGCGATCCAGTGCGATGTCACCGACGTGCGTTCCGTCGAATCGCTCGCCGAGCAAGTCGAGCAAACTTTTCACCGCCTCGACATCCTCGTCAACAATGCGGGCATCGGCGGCGCAGTTGGCCCTCTCCATCAGCTTTCGCCCGACCATTGGGACCAAGTGATGAACACGAACCTGCGCGGCGTGTACTACTGCATCCGCGGCCTGGCGCCGCTCATGATCAAGGCCCGCAGCGGGCACATCATCAACATCTCGTCTCTCGCCGGCAAGAACCCTCTGCCCAATGGAGCCGCCTACGCCGCGTCGAAGTGGGGCTTGAATGGATTGAGCTATTCCGTAGCGGAGGAATTGCGCGCCCACAACATTCGCGTTTCGGTCATTTGCCCGGGATCGGTTCACACGGAGTTCAGTGCGCATCCGGGCAAAAATGCCGAAAAGATGCTGCAAGCCTCGGACGTGGCGCACGCCGTAGCCATGCTCGTGACCCAGGCTCCGCAATCCTTCGCCAGCGAAATATTGCTGCGGCCAACGCAGAAGCCGTAGTGTCATCTCCCGGCAATCCGTAGCCTAGGGGTTCTTTGCGCGAGAGTGGGATTCCACGGCCGCCTCCAGCTTAGGTTTTTCCCTCGCCTCAATGAGTTGCGCATTTCCCCCCACACCGTGGATACTGAACATACTCCATCATGAACACGAATCTCTCTTCCTCCGCTCCGTCTCAACTGGAAACCGATTGCCTGGTCGCGGTGGTGCTCGACCGCGGCGAAAAGGACAAGCCTTCACCGTCCATCGAGTGCGCCGACGCTGCGGTACGCGAAGCCGCCAGAGATGTGATTGCCAGCGGCGAAGTCATCGGTAAATCGTTTGAAACCACTCTCCTGCACCGTCCCGCCGGGCTGAAAGCAAAGCGCCTGCTCTTGCTAGGAGGCGGCAAGGCCAAGAATTTCTCGACCGCGGAATTGCGCAAGCTCGCCGGCGCCGCCGTGCGGACTCTGAAGGGGAAAAATCTCCGCACCTTCGCCTTCGCTCTGCCGGAAAACGGCATCGCAGCGGCGGAAGGCGTGCGCGCGATTGTCGAAGGCGCTTTCGTCGGCAACTTCGAACCTGGCTACTACAAGAGCGATCGCAAGGAAAAGGACCAAAAGATCGACGATGTCACTATCGTCGTGCCCGGCGATCCCAAACCCTTGGAAAATGCCATGCAAGCCGGACGCATCGTCGCCGAGTCGCAGAATTTCGCACGCGACCTGATCAACGAACCTTCCAATCGCATGACGCCAACCATTCTGGCTGAGCGTGCCAAGAAGATGGCCGCTGATGTCGGCTTGAAATGCGAGGTCCACGACGGCGACAAAATCAGACAACTCAAGATGGGAGCGTTCTGGGGGGTCGCCCAGGGATCCGACGAACCTCCCGCACTCATCGTCCTGCGGTACGAACCCAAGGACCCGGCAAAAGATGTGCACCTCGGCTTGGTCGGCAAAGGAGTCACATTCGACACCGGCGGCATCTCGATCAAGCCCGCTGACGGCATGGAGAAAATGAAATACGACATGGCGGGCGCCGCCACCATGATCGCCGCGATGCGAGCGATCGCCTTGCTGAAGCCGAAAGTGAAAGTCACCGCGATCATCTGCGCCACCGAAAACATGCCCTCTGGCAAAGCGCAAAAGCCCGGAGACGTGCAGATCGCGATGTCCGGTAAGTCGATCGAAATCATAAACACCGACGCTGAAGGACGCCTGATCCTGGCCGACGGCCTCAGCTATGCCCGCCAAATCGGCTGCACCCATATAGTGGACGCCGCTACACTAACCGGCGCCGTAGTAGTAGCTCTCGGCTATGTGAATGCCGGAATCTTCGCTAGCGACGACCAGCTGTATGAGCGCTTCGCGAAAGCCAACCAGCAAGCCGGCGAGAAAATGTGGCGCCTGCCGCTCGACGACGATTACAAAGAAAACCTCAAATCGAACATCGCCGACATGGTCAATGCCGGTAGCCGCTTCGGCGGCGCCATCTTCGCCGCCATGTTCCTCAAGGAATTTGCCGAAGACACTCCGTGGATCCACCTCGATATCGCCGGCACCGCCTGGATGGAAGACAGCAAACCATGGATCGCCAAAGGCCCGTCGGGAATCGCCCTGCGCAGTCTGGTGGAATTCGTGAAAGGCTGGAGCGCCTAGAACCTCAACTGTAGCGACACGGCTCGCTGCGTCTTCTTGCGGCCCGCGTTGCCGGACGGTTCGACCGCAGCCGGTCGCACCTGGAGAGATCGTCGGCGCTTTGCGATTTAGTTATCCCAAATGTCCACTCAGCCGATCGCCAGATACCTGATCCTTGTGTGCTTGGTTCTCGCAGCCGCGGAATTCTCGATGCGCGGTCCGGTGCGCACATTGCAGTTCGGCAGTTTCACTGACTTCTCCGGCACGTACGTCGCCTCGCGGCAATGGATATCCGGCGCGAATCCGTACGAAACGAACCAGTTTAAGCAGACGTGGGTCGCAGCCGGAGGCGAACCCTTCCAGGGAAACCGCGGCAGCGAGGCCAATCTGCGGCCGGCTTATCCCCCTTCCGCGCTCCCGCTTCTTGCCCCTTTCGCTTGCTTTCGCTGGCTCACCGCGCGCAACCTGTTCCTTGTCTCCACCGTGGCAATGTTCCCGCTTTTGTTGTGGTCGGCGTTGCGGCTGGCACGACTCCATTGGAGCGACCATCGGGCGCTCCTCTCGTGTGCTTTTGGCTTCGCACTGGCCCCTTGGCATGCCGCCATCGCGTGGCAAAGCCTGAGCGCCCCAGCCATCGAACTCGCTGCGATTGGGACTTCCCTGCAATCTGAAGTTGCCGGAGGTCTGGTAACCGGCCTATCGCTCTGCTTAAAGCCGCAGCTGGCTGTATGGTTTCTCCTGTTTGACTTGGCAAAAAAACGTTGGAATCGGATCACTTGGGCCTTCGCTCTGTTCACACTTGTGACTCTCGTGGCCCTCGTCCGGATGCCATCAGGTTGGTTGCATTCCTACCTGGAAAATTTGCGCTACTTCTTTGCTATCGGCGACGTAAATGACTTTACCGTTCACAATCCGGACCGCTTCGAGTTGTTGAACCTTCAAGTCATTTTCTATTACCTGACTCGAATCTATCGCATCGCCAATATCCTTTCGTGGTTGAGCGCCGCTGGACTGGTCTTCCTTTGGTCGCGACGCAAGTATCAGTCAGACTCTGCGCAACTCGCGACCATCGTTCTGATCGGGTTGCTGCCTGTCTATCAGCGGATTTACAACGCGGGTGTCATCGTTTTATTGCTGCCCTACGCGATCGCCCGCTGGTCTGAGATCAGAGGCAAACTCTTGCTGGCCGCTTGCAGCGTCTTCTTAATTCCCGGGACCGCCATTCTTCAAATACTCTACGAACGACACCGCATCAGCGAGACCGTATGGAACCAGAGTTGGTGGTTTAACCTGTTCGTGGGGCCGCACGCAACGTGGGCTGTACTGGCGATCGTCGCGATCCTGATCTTCTGGCGCGAGAATAGTTGTGCGGAGAGGGATGAGCGCGTGGCAAAGAGTTTCCCAATTCCTTGACCGTCCATAGTGCAAGTGGGATTTCTTCGGAATCGAGTCAGCCTGGCGGTGGGCACACGATCGGAATCACGTCTCTCCGGTTCTTCCGATAAGCCCGGAACTCGTCTTCATCGACGTTGTTTTACATTACACTCAATCCAAGAAAGAAATGGATCTTCCACAGAAAATCCGCACTATCCCCACGTCCCCCGGCGTCTACCTGTACAAGAACGCCGAAGGCGAGGTCATTTACGTAGGCAAGGCGAAGAACCTGCGCTCGCGCGTTTCCTCCTACTTCCACGAAGGCCGCTGGGAGGATGCGAAGACCGGCACCCTGGTCCGCGAGGCGGTCGACGTCGACTACATAGTCGTTGCCAATAATAAAGAGGCGCTCGCGCTCGAGAATCACCTCATCAAGCAGAAGAAGCCGCGCTTCAACATTCTGCTGCGCGACGACAAGACGTACCCCTACGTAAAGCTAAGCCTGGCCGAGCGTTTCCCCCGCGTGTACGTGACGCGCCGCCTGCGCAAGGACGGCAGCGTCTACTACGGCCCGTACTTCCCTACCAATCTCGCCTATCGCATTGTCGACCTGATTCATCGCCACTTCCTGGTTCCATCGTGCAAAGTGGACTTGAATCGCTTCCATCCGCGCCCGTGTTTGCAGTACTACATCAAGCGCTGCCTTGGTCCGTGCGTGAAGGAGTTGACTACGCCCGAGATCTACGCCGAAGCCGTGCGGGACGTGAAGCTCTTCCTCGAAGGCCGCCAGACGGACCTGGTCAAGTCCCTGCGCGAGCGCATGGCGGAGGCGGCCGACTCGCAGGAGTTCGAGCGCGCCGCCCGCTATCGTGACCTGATCTCCACCGTCGAGCAGTTGCAGGAAAAGCAGCGCATTGCCACCATCGAAGGCGACGACGCCGACGTCTTCGGCTATCACTACGAAAACCAGATGCTGGCCGTGAATCTGTTCCACATGCGCGGAGGAAAAGTTCTGGACCGACGGGAATTCTTCTGGGAGGACCTGCCCGAATATGTGTGGGACCGGGTCTCCGACCCGGTCATGGCGCGGCAAAGCCCCGCCCCCACACAGCCGCAGGAATTCCATCCCGCCGAATTCTTCTCCGCCCTCCTCAAGCAGCTCTACCTAACGCAGCCCTATGTCCCGCGCAACATCTACGTCCCCGTCGACTTCGAGGACCGCGACGAACTGGAAGACGCGCTCAGCGAACAGCTCGCGGGCGAGGGCGGACGAGCCACGCGAGTCTACATCACCGTCCCGCAGCGCGGAGACAAGCGCGAGCTCATTGATCTGGCCGGCACCAACGCCAAGCAATCCTACGATCAGCGTTTCCGGGTCCTGAAGCCGAACGCGCGGGCGATTCAAGAGGCATTTCAGGACGCGCTAGCCCTCCCCGAACTCCCGAAGCGCATCGAGTGTTTCGACATCTCGCACATCCAGGGAGCGGAAACGGTCGCGTCCATGGTCGTCTGGGAAGACGGCACGATGAAGAAATCCGACTACCGCAAGTTCATCATCAAGACCGTAGAAGGCGTGGACGATTTCGCCTCCATGCGCGAGGTAGTCACTCGCCGCTACAAGCGTTTGTGCGAAGAGAAGAAGCCGATGCCCAGCCTGGTGCTGATCGATGGCGGGCTCGGACAGCTCCACGCCGCCGCGCAGGCGCTCGAGGCTCTCGAAATCATCAACCAGCCGCTGGCCGCGATCGCCAAGCGAGAAGAGATCATCTATGTTTACGGACAGGAAGATGACCCTGTAGTTCTCGACCATCATTCTCCCGTCCTGCATCTCGTGCAGATGATCCGCGACGAAGCCCATCGCTTTGCCGTAACCTTCCACCGCAAACGCCGCCAAATTCGCGATCGCGCCACTGAGTTACGGGAAATTCCCGGCGTCGGAGAATCCACCACGCGGCGTTTGCTCGAACATTTCGGAAGCCTGCAAGCGGTGAAGCAAGCGGACGTCGCGGCGCTGTCGGCAGTCGTCACCAAGTCGCAGGCGCAGGCGATTCTGGATCACTTCCGGAGCGTGCAATGAACCTATTCGGCAAGAAGAAACGCGCTCCAGAGATCGTTACCAACGGCCGCTTCGAACTGGAGCGCGATGGACAAGTAGCCTACCTCGAGTACACAATCGCCGGCCATGTCCTCGCCCTTCTTCACAGCGAAATTCCTCAGCCTCTGCGCGGAAGCGGCATCGCCTCAACGCTGGCCAAGACCGCGCTCGACTGGGCGCGCGACCATCACATGAAGGTCGATGTGGTCTGTCCCTTCGTCG
>JAIQFA010000145.1 GCA_020073525.1 Terriglobia bacterium | reverse complement strand
AGGCCCGCTTCGACCGCGTCGCGAATCACGTTGCGGCGCGGTTTCTGCGTGGAACTGCGGGGAAAATCTTCTTCGGGCCAGAGGAACCAGGCGTGCATGCGCTGATATTCGGCCAGCGTTTCGTTGGCGCGCGCCACGATTGTATTCACGTCAGCGCCTGCCTGCGCTTCGCGGTCCCGCAAAATCAGGACGGCGCATGGTTCGGCGTTCCCGCCGCGCTCCAGCCCGACGACCACGCAATCCCTCACTTCTTTTTGCCGTCGCAGAGCGGCTTCCAGATCTTCGGGATAAATGTTCATACCCGCAGGTGTGACAATCACTTCTTTCTTGCGGCCCTTGAAAAATAGATTGCCCTGGTCATCGAGCGCGCCTAGGTCGCCGGTGCGATACCAGCCTTGTTCTCCTGCAACGGGTTGTAGTTCGCGGCCATTCCAGTAGCCGCTGGCGACGCCGCTGCCGCGCACCATAATTTCTCCGTCGTCTGCCAGCTTGATTTCGCGCCCGGGCAGCACCTTGCCGATGGAGCCGCGACTGGTATGGAAAGGATGGTTCAGGCTGATCAACGACGTGGTTTCGGTTAACCCGTATCCCTGGACCACGGCGTATCCGAGGCGATGCCAGAATTCTTCGGTCTCACGGTCAAGCGCGGCGCCGCCGCTGATCATGGCCCAGAACTTCCATCCGAACTGGCGGCGAATGTCGCGAAAGGTCCACCAGCGGCGCAGAAAGTGCTGATTCGCCGCGGCGGTATAGCGTGCGGCAAAGTCTGTGTGGTGACGGGGCTCTGCCCCGTCCTGACGGGGCAAAGCCCCGCCACCACATAAGCCAGCGAAGCCTTCATCTACGTCGCGTTCGACTTTCTGTTTCAGCGACTCGATCATGCGTGGAACGGCGACCAGCACAGAGACGCGTTCGCGACGAATCGTCGCCATCACTTCGGTGGGGTTGAAAGTGTTCTCAAACACGACGGTACCGCCCAGCAGCGGGGGCAGAAAGATTCCCAGGAACTGGCCGAAGACGTGGCTCAGGGGCAGCAGGTTCAAAAAGCGAATCGGATGAACCAACCACTCGTACTTCAGATATTTTCTGATCTCGGCCTCGATCGGGACCAGGTTGCCGACCACGTTGGCGTGGGAGAGTACAACGCCCTTGGGCTCAGCCGTCGTGCCGGACGTGAAAACGATTTCGAGCGGATCGGAGGGCTGAATCTGAACCGGACGAAAGCGCCCGGTCCCACGCCCCGCGACCGTGACCGCCAAATCGGCCGGATCGATCGTTGCGACAGCTTCGACGTTCCCGAAGATCGGGGAGCGCTCACGCGGACACAGCACCATCCGGGTTCGCACCTGCCCGTTGATCCGCCGCGCAAACTCGGGGTTGGCGGCATCGTCGATGGGAACAGCAATGACCCCGCAGACCGCGCATCCCAGGAACGCCGCTACCCACTCGGCGCAGTTCGGGCTCCACAAGAGCACCGCATCGCCCTGGCCGATTTTGCGCGCCTCAAACTCGCGGGCAAACTGATACGCCACGTCGGCGACACGCTGGTAGCTCCAACGCTCGCGCCGATATCCGCGCGGAAACACATAGGCGCAGTCTCCGCCCCAGCGCTCGAAATCGTCCAGCGAATCCAGCACACTTGCCCGCATACCCTGTTTAGTAGCACAATTCCCAGAACTTTACCGGGCAGAACTGTTGCAGAACAGAAACTGTACAGAATGGACACGCAGCCGGTGGGGCAATGTGGGCCGGATGACTGAATTCTCTACAATTCGGGTCTTGATTGGGCGAGTCGTGGTCGCACCGATTTTGTGCGCCCTGATCGCGTGCCAGCAGCCGGCCGCCACAAACGGCATAAGTTCGGCTCCAGCTTCTTCGATCACTGCAAGGTTCGAGACGCACGCCAACCAAGCCCTTGCGCGCGACCTGAGCCGGGACGAGGCTGCCGGCGGGCACATTCTGCGCAAGCATGTCGGACAGACCGAGGAACAACTGCGCCAGCGCCTGGAGCGGGAACGCAACATCACCGGCGCCTCCACCTACACCGACCGCTCGACCGCGGAGCACGCCGTGGGCGCCGCCATCGCACAATCGCAGGAGCAAATCCAGAGTTGGCTCAGCCAGCCGGGGAGACATCCCAACCTGGTGCTGGATTACGACAGCGACGTTCCGATCGGCCGTACCATGAATCGCGGCGAGCACCAGTCGCGTGTGTGTGAGCACGCAGTGGTCGTACTGAGATACACCGGGCCAAACCGTTACTATGTTCTGACTTCGTATCCGGAGTGCCGCTGATGAACTCGAAACCGGAAATCACTGCCGCCAACTTTCCCGCGCTGCATACCTTTCTGCGGGGCTACTTTCACGAAGATGTTGCCGACGAGTACGGAACTCCTCCCGAAGCGGCGGACCAGTTCTGCGAAGATGCAGAGAGCGACGAACGCATTCCAGTTGCGCGGGAATGGCAGCAACTCGTGGAAATCACAGGTGGGCAAGCCGCTGCTCTCAATCCGGCTTTGAAGAAGCTGGGTAGTGCGATCCGGTTGAATGACGAAGAGATTCCGCAGGTATCGGCAATCTTCGCCCGTTGCCTGGCAGTGAAGCCGCATCGGCGGGTGGCCAACGAGTGATAGCAGGTGTCAGGTCTTAGGTCTTAGAAAAACCCAGCCCGCGCGCTTTTCCTGAGACCTGAGACCTAAGACCTGACACCTGTTTTTCACGGCTCCCGCCCTACTCCGAGCGCGTCGGCGACGCGGTTGATGTAGTTGAACCAGGATGCAATCAGCGTGATCTGCAGGATGGCTTGATCCTCGAAGCCCGCTGCCCTCAGTTTTTCGTGATCGTCTTTCCCCACCTTGGTCGCGTCTCTCGTAAGTTTCACGACGTAATCGATCATCACGCGCTCCTGCGGAGTGATTGGGGCGGTGGTGTAATCGCGCTCCAGAGCTTCGACCAGTTCCTTATCCAAGGTGACGCGACGCAGAAACTCTGCGTGGGACTCGATTCAATACACGCACCGGTTGGTCACTGAGACCATGGTGGCGATCATCTCGTGATGACGTCGCTGCAGCGGCAGATCGGGGGACATCAGCGCGCCGAAGGTGGAGAAGGCATGGTAGAGCGCCTGCGGAATCAGCGAGTGCGAGGCTACGATCAGCGATCCGCCGCCTTCGACGGGATGGACCGGAACGGCGTACTCCTGCGGATAGAGCGGCTTCTGGCCTTCCATTGCCTGCCGCAGTTCGTCGTCAGCTTCGGAGAACGGGATGGTGCGAATCCAGGTCATGGCTCTGAGTAGCCCTCCGCGCGGGTCGTCCCCGATTTTAGCGTTTTCACACCCTACACGCGGTCCCACGCGATTGCCAATAGTGGGAAAACGCTAGGAAACTTCTGGAAGAGTCGACTGCGCGCTCGTTCAGCGCTTCAGCGCTGCGGTAACCGCATCTTGTTCGACTGCGGCTTCAGCCGCGGAGGTTGGATCGCGGCACTCAAGAGTTTGTGGATATCTTCAACCCGCGTCGTTGATTAACCTCGGCGGCTGAAGCCGGTATTGACCAAACCAACAATCGCAGCGCTGAAGCGCTGCGCCACCCAAAATCAAATGCAACATGGGGTTCGTCCGCAATCGGCCTGGCTGGCGAATGCGCATCCGCACGAGTTGCTGGTAGCATTTAGTGGCGTCGCTCGGGAACGGTTGGGTAAACATTCCTTTGTGCGCAGGATCACAGCGCCCGGTGTCGGCGGTCGATATTGTTGGCGCGCGAACTTCGTCCCGCGTTTTCTTTTCGCTGGCTATTGCTCTCAGGAGGGCTTGAATGCCGCAGGATTCTTTGACCATCACCGATAACCGAACCGGGCAGACCTACACGGTTCCCGTTGAAAAGGGGACCATCCGCGCGATGGATCTGCGCAAGATCAAAACTGGCCCCGACGATTTCGGCTTGATGACTTATGACCCCGCCTTCATGAATACCGCTTCGTGCCGGAGCGCGATCACTTACATTGACGGCGATCGGGGAATCCTGCGCTACCGCGGCTATCCCATCGACGTTCTCGCCGAGCACTCTACTTATCTCGAAGTCGCCTATCTGCTTCTGTTCGGCGAACTGCCCACCGCCAGTGAATTGAAAAGTTGGGTGTTTGAGATCACGCACCACACCATGCTGAATGAAACTACCAAGAAATTTATGGAAGGCTTCCGCTACAATGCGCACCCCATGGCCATGCTGGTGAGCACGGTGGCGGCGCTGTCGACGGTGTATCCGGATGCGAAGCACGTTCACGACCCCGAGAACCGGCTGCTGCAGATCAAGCGCCTGATCGGCAAGATGCCCTCCATCGCGGCCATGTCGTATCGTCACATCGTCGGCTTCCCCTACATCTATCCCGACAACGACCTCACCTACACCGAAAATTTCATGAATATGCTGTGGAAGATGGTCGAGCCGAAGTATGTTGCCAACCCGGTGATTGCGCGGGCGCTTGACATCCTCTTCATTCTGCACGCCGACCACGAGCAGAATTGCAGTACGAACGCCATGCGCGCCGTGGGCAGCGCTCAGGCCGACCCGTACCTGGCGACCGCTTCGGCGTGCGCTGCGCTTTCCGGGCCGTTGCACGGCGGCGCGAACGAAGAAGTGCTGCACATGCTGGATGAGATCGGAACCAAGGACCACATCCCCGCTTACATCAAGAAGATCAAGGAAGGCAAAGGGCGGCTGATGGGCTTCGGACACCGGGTTTACAAGAACTACGATCCCCGGGCGAAAATCATCAAGTGGGCCGCTGACCAAGTCTTTGAGGTCACGGGACGCAACGCCAAACTTGAGATTGCTCTCGAACTGGAACGCATCGCGCTCGAAGACGATTATTTCGTGCAGCGCAAACTCTATCCGAACGTGGACTTCTATTCCGGCATCATGTATCAGGCAATGGGTTTTAAGCCGGAGATGTTTACCGTGCTTTTCGCCATTCCGCGCGCCATCGGCTGGCTGTCGCAATGGCAGGAAATGCTGACCGACCCCGAACAGAAGATTGCGCGTCCGCGGCAGATCTGGATTGGGCACGAGACCCGGGAATTCGTGCCGATCGAGAAACGGACCAAGTAGAGGTTGGCAAGTGTGGGGACGGGTGTGTGGGGACGGGCGCCTCGCCCGTCCAAGCCGAGCGCAAGCTCGGCAGCTGCCGGTGTTCATAGCAACTCTAGATTCGCTCTACCCGCCGGCGATGGCTCCTATAACGATGAAAGGCTCGGCTCCGGACGCGACGGCGGCGGGCAGCGGGGCGTCCGGCGACTCATGAGACAGATCCTCCTCGCAGGCGAAGAAGCGCAAGAATGCCCGGCGCTGCAGCGTGTCATGGTCGCGGATGGTGCCGCGCAACATCGGATAACGGGCTTCGAGCGCGTCGAGGACGGAGCGCTGGGTAACCGGGCCTTCGACTTCGAGTTCTAGCTCGACGCCAACGTGCGCCAGCGTTCGGAGATGCTGCGGAAGGATGATACTGATCATGTTAGAGCTCATGCTTCCTCACAAATGCTCTGTGCAGCGTTGGTTGTGACATGCGATTTGCGGCCGCTTCGACGGCAAGCGTGCGCTCTCGTCGTGATCCCGGCACTTGAATCAGTCTGCCCCCAAACATAAGCTGTTATCGGGCTCTGCCCAAAAATATCATGGCCGGTTTTCGTCTTACTTGCGGCATTCTCGCCTTCCTGATCTCCATCCTTTATGGCGCCGCCCAGACGGGGGCAAACAATAATTCTATCGACCTGGAAATCCAAAGTGGCGAGGCCGCCATTCGTCAAGGCCAATTCGCAGAAGCGAAGCAGCATTTTGAACGCGCGGAGAGCCTGGGCGGACTGAATTCTCCCGAGATCAATGCTGGCATCGCCATTGCCGAATTGCAGACAGACCACTACGAGGCCGCGCGCCAGAGGGAGGCCAAGGTGTTGGAACTGGTCTCCACCGATCACGAGCGGGCTGAGGCCCACAATCTCATCGGTACGGCGTGGCTGCGAGAGTCCGCGCAAAGCACTGCCAGTGCGGACATGTTGCGCTCTGCCGAGGAATCGTTCCGGCGAGCGATCAAGCTGGATCCGGTATTTGATACCGCGTATTTCAATCTTGGAAATGCCCTGCTCCGCCAGCATCGTGACGAGGAGGGAGCGGCGGCGTTCCGGAATTGCATCGAGGCGGCCGCCAAGAACCCCGCTTACGAGCAAGACCTGCCCCTCGCGCCGCAAGCCCTCGCCCCGGCATTCACCGTCACGGACAGCGAAGGCCGGATCGTCTCCTCCGACTCCTTGCGCGGGCGCTTCGTGCTGCTGGACTATTGGGCGACGTGGTGTGGCCCCTGCATTCGCGCGCTTCCTCTGATGCGGCAACTCGCGCACTATTTTCCTCCCAGCCAGTTCACCGTGATCAGCGTAAACGAGAACTCTCCAGACCAGAAGCTGTGGAGAAAGTTCATCGCCGAGCAGAAGATGGACTGGATCCAGGTTTGGGACAAGAATGCCGAGATCTATCACAATTTCGGCCTTGCGCCGCGCCCGGACCTAAGCATTCCGAGATATGTCTTGCTCGATGGGAACGGCTTCGTGCGTCGGATCTACAACGGAACCGACCGGCTCGGATTGGTCGTAGGCCAAATCGCACGGACGGTAGCCGCAGTACCCAAGCCGCCGCAAGAACCTCCCCGCCAGCCATCTTCACCTGCTCCCCAGAGCGCAGACCGGCAGTAGCTTCTAGCAGCATTCCCTAACCAGCACCTGCAGTCTTTGAAATCACTTCAGCGTCTGCACCTCCACCGAAAGCACCGCCGGGAGATCGCGGACAATCGGCGCCCAGCTGTCTCCGGCATCGGCGGAGGCGTACACTTGCCCGCCGGTCGTTCCAAAGTAGATGCCGCACTTGTCGAGCGAATCGACGGCCATGGCATCGCGCAGCACGTTCACGTAGCAATCCTTTTGCGGCAGGCCCTTCGTTAGCGCCTCCCATTCATTGCCCCCGCTGCGGCTGCGGAAGACACGCAGCTTGCCCTCGTGTACATAGTGCTCCGAGTCGCTCTTGATGGGGACCACGAAAATCGTTTCCGGCTCGTGCGCATGGATGTCGATCACAAAACCGAAGTCCGTCGGCAAGTTGCCGCTGACTTTGGTCCAGTTGTCGCCGGCATCGTCCGAGCGCATCACGTCCCAGTGTTTTTGCATGAAGAGCACGCCCGGTCGCTTTGGGTTCATCGCGATGTGATGAACGCAGTGGCCAACCTCGGCTGTAGGGTTGGGAATGTACTTCGAATAGAGCCCCTTGTTGATCGGCTTCCATGTCGCGCCACCGTCATCGGAGCGGAACGCTCCCGCTGCCGAGATGGCAATATAGATCCGCTTGGGATCGCTCGGATCGAGAATGATGGTGTGCAGGCACATGCCCCCCGCGCCCGGCTGCCATTTCGGGCCGGTGCCGTGGCCACGCAGACCAGAAAGCTCCTTCCAGTTTTGTCCACCGTCGGTTGACTTAAAGATCGCCGCGTCCTCCACCCCGGCGTAAACCGTGTCAGGATCGGTGAGCGAGGGTTCCAGGTGCCACACCCGCTTAAACTCCCACGGATGCTGCGTGCCGTCATACCACTGGTGCGTCGTAAGTGGCTTACCGCTTTCCGAGGATGCGTCATAAACAAACTTGTTGCTCTCGCCCTTGGGCATGCCGCCGGGGGCTTGCTCTCCAGGGGGAGTTCCGGGCTGGTGCCAAGTTTTGCCGCCGTCGTCGGATCGCTGAATGATCTGGCCGAACCAGCCACTCGTTTGCGACGCATAGAGCCGGTTCGGATCAACCGGCGATCCCTTGATGTGATACATCTCCCAGCCCGCAAAATGAGGGCCGCTGACATCCCAATTCTGGCGCTTGCCATCAGACTCCAATAGGAACGCGCCTTTGCGTGTACCGACAAGAACTCGTACCTTGCTCATACTCCCGCTCCTTCTAGTTTTTTTTACTCGCCGCGATAGGCTCGCTTCAACGCTTCAATGTCCAGCTTGGTCATCTGCAACATGGCTTTGAAGACCCTCTGCGATTTCACCGGGTCTTTGTCCTGCATCATTTCCATGAAAGCCCTGGGGATAATCTGCCACGATACTCCAAACTTATCGGTCAACCATCCGCATTGCACTTCTTTCCCTCCGGCCGCCGTGAGCTTCGTCCACAATTCGTCCACTTCTGCCTGGGTCTCGCAGTCTACTAAGAACGATATGGCTGGTGAAAAGGTGTACTGCGGACCACCGTTCAGCGCCGAAAACTTCTGCCCTTCGATTTGGAAACTTACCACCATGGTGCTTCCCTTCGGTCCCGGTCCCGCTTCTCCGAAACGGGCAATGTTCAGAATCTTTGAGTTCTTGAAAATGGACACATAAAAGTTCGCCGCCTCTTCGGCTTTGCCGTCGAACCACAAGAACGGTGTGATCTTTTGCATATAGTTCTCCTTTCATTTCTCTAAGCTGGTGTCGAGATTTGGGGTTACGGCGTCCTTTAGAGTGCGACCTGTCTCCTCCGCTCCAGTACTCCGCCGACCCAGGCGCAGGGCATGGCAAGCACAATCAGCGCCACGGGATACCAGTGGGGCCCAAAGGCGGGCCCTTTGTTCCACGTCACCACCGCGCCCACCGTACACAAGACCAGGCCCACGACTCCACCCGCCAGCGCGTGCCCCATGCGCCGGTCGGGCGCAAGCCGCGCCGCGACGTAGCAACCCACAACGCTGTAGATCGTCCGATAAGCGGTGGCGAGTGCCAAGGGTCCGTCGCCGACAGGCTGGCCCCATGGCAGAAAGATGCCGGCCATGTGCAGCAGTTGGTCCGTGCCGAGGGAGAGAATGATGCCCGCAAGTATGCCCGCCAGCACGGCGCCGATGCTTTTCAAAGTCTTGTTCATGATTCCTCTTGATTGCGAAATCTCCGAGCCCACTGCCCCATAGGGCGCAGGTTAACGGCTCACAGGAATGAGCGCCTGCAACCGGCGATCGCGCAAGAACAGTCCCAGCCAGACCAGTACCCCAAAAATGACGGGGAAGAGGGTTTCAAACATCGGATGTCCGGCCCGCAGGTTGACCTCGGTCGCGCCGCCAAGGTAGCCCGTCAGCAGGATCGCGCCGAGAATGGCAGTGCGCGGCACCACGTATACCGCAACACAGACGAGCAGGATGGCCCCGATCACAGGAGCGAGATGCGCGGGATACCCGAGTTGCGCGAATGCGTCCATGACATGGGATTCCTTGACAACTTTTGTGACGCCATCGAAGAGCAGGAACGCCACGATCAAGGCACTAATGATGCGTCCGGTCCAAAGGCTTGCCTTCGATACCGGGACGGGTTCAATTGAGGATTCCATGAACTTTTCCTCCTAAAGTTCGTACTCGGACTCCGCAGTTTTCTAGCTGTTCACCATCCACGGGATGCCGAATCGATCCTGGAATCGGTAATCCCGCCTTTAAATACCGATCTTCCGGACAGCACTCAATACCCCGCCAACTTACAATAGTGGTAATAATTCAACGACGGTTAGTTCTGTCTCATCGCCGCAGCATTGCGCCAGGTTATTGAAAAGACTTAGGATATAACGACCATGGCTGGAAAGCCCAACGATGCGCTTCTTGGGATAAGGCTCGAGAAGCTGTTTTGAAGGACGGAGATGATGCTGGCCAAACCTAAAACGGGCCAACAAGGCTAGCGAGAGGCATTTTCCATAGCTTTTCGGCGTTTCCCCCCGATCTAAGTGCGTAATTCCGCCCACCCTTGAGTCATTTGACGCAACCGGAATCAATCAACCGATTCGGAGCGTCTGGCGAGAGCAAGATTTCCTAGGCTACGGTTTCAGAACCGAACTCCAACTCTATCTCCAACTCTGGCGGTTCTGCCGCCTCCTGGAGACTTTCCGGAGATTTCCCCATAGTCTTCCCAATCATGGTCCTCTAAATCGTAATGGTGAAAAAGAGTCCGGCGCTTAAATTCCACGACTTCCGTGGGGAGCATCCAGGGAATGGCGGCCGGCGAACAGAGCCACAGCCAAGTTCCAGGACCCAGGTACCTGTCGTTGCAATCTCTCTCCGGCGCGGCGCGTCTTTCCCAGAGACTCCGCAGTTCCGAGAGCGTGACTTTTGATTCTGGCGGGAATGACGGCGTTAACAGGAAGGAACCACGAGGCGGAGCTTTCAGGCGGCGGATGACTTGATGGCCTCAACGATCTGGGAAACTTCCATCGGCTTTGGGATCACGCGGTCGAATCCAGCGCCCAGGGCCCGCTCGGTGAGTTCGGCATCTGCTTCAGCCGAAATCAGGATGGAGATGATCCGTGGGAATGCCTGGCGCACTGCAGTGAGGACTTTAAATCCATCCTGGCCATCCGGAAGGCGCCAGTCGCTGACCAGCACATCAAACCGATTGGTAGCAGCCAGCCTCAACGCCTCGTCCACAGAAGGAGGGGCCACAACCTGGAACCCTTCCCGGGTGAGGCATTTCGACATCCACCAACGAACCAGCCTGTTATCCTCAATCAGCAGGATCTTAGATCGTTCCATGCTTCCTTTTCTAGATCTCCCCGGGGCAGATGCCTGTGTCAAAGCAATCTTTTGACCAAAGGGAGTCGGCGCGGCGTTCCAAGCTCTAAGCCGAAGTATTTTATTAGACTAGGCCGGCCCTGCCGTTTGGATAGGGCAATTGACGAGGCCCAAAAGCGGCAAACCTCGCGCCTGCAAAACGTTCCCTGCGCAATTCCGCGCCAGAATTGTGCTATTTCGAGGGCTGATTTGTGAAAGGCAGTGTTAGAGGGCAGATCAACGGGATGCAGCACCCTTCCGAGGTGTCCGAGGCGCCTTGGGTTCTTCCGGAGCAGTCTTAGCTCGGAGGCAGCAATTGCCGGACTTTTTCGACCAGTCCACGGGCATCGTAAATGGGCTTTTCCAGATAATCGTCGGCGCCGGAGGCGGCGAGCAGTCGTTCCCGGTCACCCGCCATAGCGTGAGCGGTGGCTATCAGAATCGGCAGCCGTTTCGGCGCGCGCTGCCGGAGCAGATGGGCCAGCTC
>JAIQFA010000144.1 GCA_020073525.1 Terriglobia bacterium | reverse complement strand
TGTTCCACGCGGAAGACCCCCTGGGCAAGTCTATCTCGGTCGGAGGCGCTTTCTACCAGGTCGTCGGCGTGCTGGAGAAGCGTAAAGGCCAGTTCTTTAAAGATGAATCGGCGGACAAAGTTGTGGTCGTGCCGTACCGCGTGTACCGAAAACACAATCCGCAGGACGACGAACACTTCATTGGGGCGCAAGCGTATCCGTATTGGGTCCAGCCACCGAGCGTCGGTCCATCGCCCACAAAGAAGGATGCCATCAGGACGAGGAAGGCGGAGAACGTGACCCAGAACGACATCATGTTGAAGTGGGGGAAGGGCATATCCTCGGCGCCAACCTGGATCGGCAAAAAATAATTGCCGAAGGCCGCGAAAGGCGCCGTGGTGAGCACAAAGAAGACCATAATGGTGCCGTGCATGGTCATCAACTGCAGATAGTACTCGGGCGTCATCACGCCACCAGGAGCGCCGTTCGACGAAAGTATCTGCAGGCCGGGGATGGCGGCATTGTTCCAGGCGAGGTGAATGCGCATCAGCCAGGAAAGAAACATTCCGATAAAGGCGGCTAGTAGGGCTAACCCGTAATACTGTTTGCCGATTACTTTATGGTCGAGGCTGAACACGTGCTTCCGAATGAAACTTGTCGGAGGAGCGTGGTGCGCCGCGTGCACTGACATGTCGTGCATTATCCTCACCTCAAGAGATGATGTGTCGATCGACTCCACCCTGAGCACGGACTTGGGTGCTACAGCTCACCTCATCCTGCAAAGCACCTCAGGGGCTAAAGCCCACCTTTTGTGACGACCTCGGCGGCACGGCTAGAAGCCGCGCCCTTTCAAAACCGATCATGAAACGACTTCTACTGTCCTGATTGCTGCTTAAGCCAATTATCGAAGTCCGGTTGCGACATCACTTCGAGATACGCCTTCATGTTGTAGTGTCCAAGACCACAAAGCTGGGTGCAGACGATCTCGTACCTACCCGCCTTGGTTGCGGTAAAGTGCAGAGAAACATCCAACCCGGGAACAAAATCCTGTTGCACTCGTAACTCCCGCACAAAGAAGGAGTGCCCTACATCTTTCGCGTGCATGAGGAGATGGACTTCCTTATTCACGGGGATCGCCATCGAGGCAGTCACGATATCGTCGCGGGCGTCCACATCATGCTCGGGGTCGAGGCCAAAGATATTCTGCGTTCCCTCGTTGATGAGCTCGGGATGGAGACCGCCAAATTTTCCATCCGGACCGGGATAGCGGAAATAGAAAGCGAACTGGCCGGCCTGGACCTGGATCGGCATGGCATCGGACGACGGCGGGGTTAGGTATACGTTCGCCCATGCCTTCACGCCAAAGATGCCCAGAGCCATCACTTCGATGCCCACCACCAACACAGCAGCAGCCACTAAGCCCTTCGCGCCGCCGGGAAATTTCTTGATTTTTGCGTTCGGGCCCTGATTGGAGAACTTCCAGATGAAAATCGCCAAAATGAACTGCGCGGCGAGAAACGAAATTCCAGCCTCCGCCATGGTTTCCGACATCTGCTCGTCAATCAGAGCGCCATGAGTCGAGATGTCTTCCGGCGCCACCCAAGTGTGTCGCAGGATGGGGATTGCGGAAAGAATCGCGATGATGATGATGGTGACCGCAAAGAATTTCGCCATGATTCGTCGCCCTCGGGTTACCGCTCACTGCCCAACATCGTCGGTAACTTAAATATCAAAAACCAGCGCCTAAAGGCGCGTTGACTGCACAGTCGTTGGCATGCCTAAAGGCATGCCCTGATACGAATCTTCCCTGCAAACGCAGGCTGGAAAGACGCAGCGGCGGAGCACGGAACTCCGCCGCTTCGCTCCGCTAGTATGCCTTTGCCTTGAAGGTGAAGTTCACGTCCTTGGTTTCGTTGCCGGTGATAGTGACCTCGGCAGTCTGGGTGCCGTAGTCCTCATGCCAGGCGGTGATGGTGTACTTGCCCGGAGGCAGGTTGGGAAGTTTGAAATCCCCGCCACCCTTGCTCAGGTCGTAGTGATTCGTGGTAAGCACTGCGAATTCGCCGTGCATCCAGGGATGCACATTGCACTTCACGGAGATGAATTCGGGTTTGTCGTACTTATCGACAATCGGCGGCGTGCCGGGCGGCTGGGACTTGTTCCACTCGCGGTTCACTTTGGCGAGAGGGTGAATGTTGTGCGAGGTCTGGTCGCTGTTGACGATCTTGAGTTCCTGATTGACGTGCATAACCAGAACGTGCGGAAGATACTGGCAGCCTTTCTGCTCGAAGGTGACAGCCTGCGCCGGAACCTGGCCATCATCGGGTGCTCCGGAGGAAACGTACACAACCACGTTTTCCAGGGCATTGTTGGGTCCGGTCACAACCGTTTCGGTAGTCACGGGTGTGGCGTGCTGCTTGGCGCAGCTTGGTTCCTTGGACATGTCGATCGGTTTTTGTTTGACGGGCGTGCCCGTGTAGGTCACCTTGCCGCTAACCGTTCCAGCGAACATCAGGGACGAACAGACGAGCAACGTCAAAAGAGCTAGCAGCATTTGCTTGTTACGCATTCGAATACTCCTCCTCGGGTCTTGAAATTCAGTGGCCACCACTGGGCGACTTGTTATCGGCCGGGGCGGTGGCTGGCGCGGGGGTCTTGTCCACGTATGGAGGAATCACCCCGTGCGCCGCCAGCAGAATATCGTTTTCCTTGCTGTGACGATGCACCTGCAATGTACGCAGGAAATGGACGAGGTCCCAGGCGTCGTTCGGCTGAATCACGTCAGCAAAGGACGGCATGGGCGTGCCATCCACGCCGGTCATGAAAATTTTGTAGATGTCCTGGTTGGTGTTGCCGCATTTGAAGCGCGAGTCGTCCTTGCCCAAAGCGAAGTTGTAGGGACGAATCGGCTGATCCTTGCTGTCGGTCAGGGTGGAAGCAGACGGACCGTCGCCCTCTCCGTGCGGACCGTGACACTTCCAGCATTCAAGCTTGGTGAAGAGCGCTTTGCCGTGGGCAATGCTCTCGAGAGTGACCGGGGTCTCGGCCGGGATCTTGATCGGGTCGCCGGCTTTTTCTTTCTCCCAACGAGGCGAGAAGATCTTGATGTAAGCCACCAGGTTGGCGCGCTGTTGCGGGCTCAACGTATTCCAGATTGGCATGTTGGAGTTGGTGAAGCCGCGGCCAATGGAATTGTAGAGATCCTGGTCCGTCGGTAAAGTGCCGGTCAGAGTCGAACGGCACTTGAAGGTGGCAATGGTGAAATCACGCGGTTTGGGATCGATCCACTGCGCGTTTTCGCCGTTGGCATCGCCGTACTCGCCGTGACAGCCTGCGCAATAGCGACGGTAATCGGATTTGGCGGCTGCAGCGTACCCAGTGAGATTGCCGATGTGGCTCTCCATGTTCTTGACCATGACCGGCGATTTCGGACCTATGTCGGGCGCATCCTGAGCCGAAACCGTGACACCGCCCGCCAGAACCAGGCTGAGAACTCCGGCGCAACTGTAAATTGACTTGAAGACTCTCATTGGCTGATCTCCTCAAAATCGGCACACGCGAGTTTTGCTCGCGGCCGGGTTCGGACTTCATCAGAATGCAAAATCAAATCCCAACAGCAAACTGCTGCTGGATAAATCGGTGCCGTCGCTCGCTCCGCCGCGCTGCCGGAACCATGAAAATTCATTATGGAAGGCGAAGCCCGCGCGACTGTTCATGAACGGGTTGTATCGGTATCCCACAAGATAGTTGTCAATATCTCCCATATTGCCCGGCGTGCCGGGGGTTGACTGTTGCGACATTCGGACCCATTCCGAGCGCTGAAAGATGGTCCATTGTGGGCTATATACCAGGTGAGTCTCGACGAAAGCACCATTCCAAGTGGGTCGACGCGCAGTCGGATCGAGAGTCGTTCCGGGTGGGGCGTTGGGAGCGCCGCCGAGAATATCTCCGTAGCCTTGACCGAACCACGCGCTATCGGAGCCGTGCTGGGTGAAGACCTGGAAGTCGAGCTTGGGACCGAGGTAAAACAGACCCTCGAATCCTACCCGGCTGAAATCCTTGTTGCTGAGGCCCGAACCCGGGAGCGGTACGCCGCCCTGAGTCAGATACGTGACTGGAGCCTGTCCCACCAAGGCATAGCCGCCAATGCGCTGAACTCCAAGTTTGCCCGCGCTGAAGGCGTGACTGGCAGCAAAAAATGCGGAGTACGAGTTCTGTCCATAGGGGAGGTCAACGTTTCCATCGACCGAACTGAAGATCGCGGCGGAGACGCGCGTCCGATCGTTCATGGAATGCCCCATCCACTCGACGCCCAGCTGGTTGTCGCCGATCTGACCGAAGATGTTGCCATCACCGACCGGAATGAAATGGAAGAGTTGATAGGCTCCGCCGTTGGCGGAAAGCGTCAGAGTCCGCTTTTCCGAAATGAAGCTGTCAAGTTCGAATTTTCCGACTTTGACGTTAAGCCATGGACTGTGGAGAAGATTGTCGAAACGCACGTTCACGGACTCGAAGTGAAACGCGCCCGTCTCATCGGCCGAGGGAACCAGCAGGAAGGAGACGTTTTTTTCGAGGGTGCCGCCGGTGAGGATGTCCAATCCGCTCAGGTTGAAACCAGTTTGGGTAAGTCGGACTTGCGCGGTGCCATCGCCTGAATCGACGGGAACTTTGTTGGTACTTTCACGGCTCCAGAATGGCGTCATGCGAAAGGCGACCGGCCAATACCCCGGATTCTGCCAGATCGGAGAATCGCGATCGTTCATGAGCTGGTAGCCGTTGTCTTTGAATTTTTGACCGAAGTAATTGAGCATCGGCCAGCTTTCATGACACGCGGAGCAACGAAGTCCGTACTTCCGGGCAAAAGCAGGCAGCGCGTACGCCGACGGGCTGGAGCCCAGGATGAGAAAAATCAACGCGAAAGCTGCGGCGAGGATGTAAGACACCCGCTGCGGCTTCTGACAGAGATGAGACTGCGCCCACATACGCATGCTGCACTCCTCAGACCAGCTCAATTTAGATTTTGCAGAACCCAATTTCCCACAACGACCACTCCACCTTCCGGCGAACGCTCCAAGAGTGAGGCCGATTGCGGACGACTGCACCCCATGCAGAAGCCGCAAAATTTTCCGGTGAAGTGGTCCAACCACCCACGAGTCGCGACGGATAGTACTACCTAGATCGATAAAAGTGCAAGAGGGTATTTAAAATTTTTTTACAAATTCCTTACATCGAGCGGGGGCTTTGGCCCGAGAGTGGCGTTCCGGGTGCTAGGCGGGGCAGTTGACAGCGATCAACCTACCGTTAGAGACTCTTGCCACAGGAACACCGGGAGCCGGTCGGATGTGGGACAAGAGTTTTCGCGGTAGGGGGCCAATCGGTTGGTGTGCGTTTTGTCCGGAGGCGCTTGATCCCCAAGTCTATCGGCGGTTGGCTTCGGCATTTCTTTTGCTCTTACTCACTGCAGCGGCGATCCCCGCACACGGCCGCGAAAAAGACGTCCTTCAATATGGCGCGGGCTTGATCGTCAACATTCCGCTGCCCGAGCCTGAAGTCGCGCAGGTTGTCGAAGGCGTGGCGCAGAACACGATCATCCGCGGAACCAAGGAATACAACAAAGACGAGTACGTTACGGGAGCGATTGCGGCCAACTCCTCACGCGCGTTTCCCGCATGGACGGAAGGAGGAAAAGTTTTCTACAAGGTGAAGGAGCACGCGGTAGATCCGCGAAATTTCAAGAACAGCGGCGACCTGGGCACGCTGGCGGTGCGCTACGTGGTGCAGCCGCAGGGCGACAAAAATACCGTGCTGCGAATTGACGCGGTGTTTGTCGAAGATTTCCGGCACAGCACGCACCCCTCGAATGGCTCGGTGGAAGGCAGCGAGTACAAAGACATCACGGACCGTCTGCAAGCGGTCGAGTTGGTGAAGAAAGAAACCGATGAAGCTTTGGAAGCGAAACAGGAACGAGCCGCCAAGAAAAATTTCGGTTTGGGCAGCGATACCGAGGTTCTGAGCACCCCACCCTCGACGGCGAAGCCCGGCGAGAGCATGAACGGAGAAAACACAGCCGGGCAGGCTGCATCGGCGTCGACTCCACAATGGTCCGCGGGGCCGCAGCCATCGGCATATGATCCTCCGGAAACGCTGGAACAGCACGTGGCGGATCTTCGCCGGCAGGTGGAGCGACTGGTCAAGAAGCCCGGGGCTCCGCTCAAGTCTGCTCCATTCCATACGGCGAGCACACTGACATCGCTGGAACCGGGCACCGAGGTTCTGATTCTGATTACAACGCCCTACTGGTATGGGGTCGAGACGCACGACGGACAACACGGATGGCTTCGAAGGGACGAACTGGAGCAGGCGCCATGACGCGCAGCTTCGTGGATATCCTTCCGCTGCCGCGGGTCGTCCCTCGGCGGCTAAAGCCGCGTTTAAAATGCTGCCCCTATCGCAGCGCTGAAGCGCTGCGCCACCCGAAATCAGATGCAACACAGAATTTTTGGAGATTCGTTCGCAGCGCGCTCTCGTCTGCACTTCTTCTGGCCGTGCTCGTGACGGGAGCGACGCAGAGTGGCCGGGCGCAGACTGGCCCGCATGAGCGCACCTATCACGAGTCGAAAAGCGCAGTGGAACGGGCGCTGAAGGAACTGCAGCCTGCCCTCAGCGGACGATTGCCGGTGCTTGAGGGATTCGCCGCGCCAGGAGAACATCCGTTGAACCGCTACCAGCGTGCGTATTACCAAACCGCCGTGCAGGTAAGTGCGAATGCAGCGGGCGGAGCTGTGGTGCGCGTGAGCACGAAGGTGACGGCGTGGTATGTGGATTCAAGTTCATCGCGTTCGGGATATCGGCTACTGATTTCGAATGGGAGGCTGGAATCCGACCTGCTGGACCAGTTGAGTGACCTGCTGGCGAGCAACGCTCCGAATTCGAGCGCGAGTTCTCGCGAGAATTCTGGCGAAATCTCTCCGGTGATTGCTGCGCCAGCGGCGAAAAGGTTTCCGGCCGGGGAAAAAGCAGTTGCCAAAAAAGAAACTGCGGAGCCGGCGATATCGGCGCCGATGCCGCGATTGCCGGAAACCGGGCGCACGTTTTCGTCTTCGTTGGAAAAGGGGCTGTCGAGTCAGCAACTCGCGAATACGAAAAATTCCCAGAAGCCTTCCGATCCGCCTGTAACCGCCTTGCAAGCGCAGGCGGCGAGCCTGGAAGAAGTGCTCAAAAACCAGGCGCACCCAAAGAACCTGGTTGCGATCAAGAAAACAGGAACTCCGGTGGTAGCTACGCCCAGCCTCAATGGCAAGACTCTGTTTCTGGCGACCGCGCACGATGAGTTTGAGATGCTGGACTTCAACGCAGACTGGGTGCACGTCCGAATCTCAGGCTTGTCGCGGGGATGGATCTGGCGCACCAGCCTGGAGATGCCGGAGGGAATTTCGGATGTGCCCCCGACCGTTGCGACCGCCGCACCGGTTGCAGTTGATCTGTTTCAGGTGACGCGCGAGGAAACAGCGCCCTTCCCGGGCGATTGGGAGCCGCTTCGGGGTAAGAACGTAAGAATTATCTCGGTACAAAAAATCCAGGAAGGCGCGAAGGACAGTGGCGCGCAAGCGAAACTGGAATTTGCCAAGTCTTTGCTCGACAAAAACTACGCGGAACTAGCGGCGAAATCCCAGGAGTTGTCGGGAGTAGTGTTGATCTTTGATTCGGTCGATGGTGGCATGATTGCTGCGACACTGCCGACGGTGCAGCAATGGAAGGCGGGGACTTTATCGGACGCCGCGCTTTGGCATCAATGCTACTTTGATCCGCCGGAGACGTTCAGCGTCCCCGGTTCTTCCGGCGCACGCTAGTTGCCAACAACAGCGCTTTGGTGCGAGCATCGAGATAGCGAACATGCCGTCGCAATAAGTTTTGGCTTGACTTTGAACAGGCGGCGCGATACCAATGCTGTCTTTTGGCGACGTCTTTTCCGTGGGGAATTGTTCGTTGACTGCCAGTTTGAACTAAACCGCCAGATGAAGGCGGGAGGGGCAAACGGGAGTGTGTGGGGGCCATGTTACAACAATTTGTTTCTCTGATGCGCGATTACGCCGAACTAACCAAGGCTCGCATAACGACTCTGATTGTGCTCACCGCGTGGTGCGGCTACTTTTTTGGCGCTCACCGGATGGGCGTGTCGTCGTGGTCGCTGGGCCTTTTCCATGCCTTATTCGGCATTGCTCTGGTTTCCAGCGGCACGGCTGCGCTCAATGAAGTACTGGAATCGAGCGTGGATGCGCGGATGCGACGGACCGCGCTGCGCCCTCTGCCTTCCGGACGCATGACTCGGGCCCACGCTGCGGCGGTTGGATTGGCGCTAACTCTGGGTGGCTCCGTATATCTTGGAATCTATGCCAACTTACTAACTGGGCTATTAGTGTTCCTGACCGCTCTGGTGTATCTCGCGGCCTACACTCCACTGAAGAAGGTTTCGCCGGTTTGCACATTTGTAGGCGCGTTTCCGGGAGCAATGCCGGTGGTGCTGGGTTGGACCGCAGTGCGCGGGAAGTTGGAAGTGGAGACTCTGATTCTTTTTGCCATCATGTTCGTCTGGCAGTTTCCGCATTTTCTTTCGATCGCATGGCTTTATCGAGAGGACTATGCGCAGGGCGATATTCGCATGCTGCCGGTGGTGGATTCCGACGGAAAATCCACGGTATGGCGAATTTTGGCCTATTCCGCAGCGTTGATCCCGGTCAGCGTTATGCCGGTCGCGTTGGGAATGGCGGGACGGTTGTATCTGGTTGGCGCTATCCTGATGGGGGCGGCTTTATTCCGCGTGTCGATGGGAATGGCTCGTCCACAATTACCGGCGACGGCCCCGGCCTCTAAGGCACCGGCGCGGCGCTTGTTGCGGGCCACGATTATCTATCTACCGGCCTTGTTTGCGCTGATGATGGCTAACTCGGGGAGTTAGTGCCGTCCCTTGCGGGACTCGGGCTTTTTCGCTTTTTCTACCTGGCACTTACGTGCCGGGCTCTCTTATTGCGCCGCTGCGCGGCTGGAGCTTCATTCATCCGAAGTTACTCCAACTCCAATTCTATTTTCTTTGTGGCCGGGTCATGCTGTACGAGAGCTTCGTCCACCCGGTGACGATCCTCTCCACGCTGCCGTCGGCCGGGGTCGGCGCCGTGATGGCGCTGATCCTGTTCAACACCGAGTTCAGCGTGATCGCGCTGATCGGCGTGATCCTGCTCATCGGCATCGTCAAGAAGAACGCGATCATGATGATCGATTTCGCGCTCGACGCCGAGCGCACGCGGCATCTCCCGACGCGCGACGCGATCTACCAAGCCTGCGTGCTGCGCTTCCGCCCAATCATGATGACCACCATGGCGGCCATGCTGGGCGCGGTCCCGCTCACCGTGAACGTCGGCGAGGGCGGCGAGCTGCGTCAGCCGCTCGGCATCGTGATCGTCGGCGGCCTGCTGATGAGCCAGGTGCTCACGCTCTACACGACGCCGGTGATCTATCTCTATTTCGACCGTTTCCGCCTGTGGTGCCAGCGGCTGTGGCGGGGCGGCCCGGCGCCCTCGGGGCAACCGGCCGAATGACGACCCGCTTTCCGGACTCGTTGACGGTGCAACGCAAAGTCGCAGCATGCCATTCATCGCTTGCTAACCCGATCCCGCTAGTGTGCGCCATGCTCGCCACCGGCAAGCTCGACCGCATCGTCCAAGGCACCGTGATCTTCTCGGCCGCCATGCTGGGCGCAGCGTCCGGCTCGCTGTTCCGTCCCGAGTGGCCCGCCATCGCAACCGCCGGTATCGTGGCGCTCGGCCTGATGGCGCTGCTGGCGCGCCAGCGTCACGCCTGAGACACACTCCAGACTTATTTTCGCAAGGCGACGACCGGCGCGCGTGGGCGTCGTTGACAAGCTTGGGGTGGCCAATTCTAATTTGGGTGCTCAGGTGAGCCGGTCATCTTGACCGGCTTAGAGGGAATCCGGTGCGATTTGCCGTGTTCGTGCGGCAAACCAATTCCGGAGCTGCGCCCGCAACTGTCGGCGGCGAGTCCTCGTCCAATGGCCACTGGGTCTTGCGCCGCAAGACCCGGGAAGGCGGACGGAGGGCATTGACCCGCAAGCCAGGAAACCTGCCTGAGCGAGTCATCCTTCCGGCGCGCGGGACGCGCGCTCGGGGCGGTCTTCCGCTGTGATGGCAGCCACGACTGTCGCGGAGGGGCGCCGGTGTCTACCAGTCTGCAAAATTCCTGCAACAGAAAGCCGCTGGCCGCGGGCCTTGTGGTGCTTGCGGCGCTCGCCGCGGACCGTCAGGCGATCGCCGCCGATCTTGCGCCCACGCTGCCGCTCAAGGCGCGCGCAGCCGCACCGTCCTACGACTGGAACGGCTTCTATTTCGGCGGCCACGTCGGCTACGGCAGCGGGCATGCGGACGCGACCGTGCTGGACCCGGCCGCGACGTCCGTCGGCAACACGTTCGGTGGAAACATCGCCGGCGTGCAGCTCGGCTACAACGTGGTGCTGCCGTCGCGCGTGCTGCTCGGGCTGGAAACCGATCTCACCTTCGCCAATTATCTCGACTCGAACGCCATCGTCGCCGCGGTCCCGACCGCGCGCAGCAACGTGACCGAGCAGATGGACTTTACGGGGACGGTGCGGGCGCGCCTCGGCTACGTGCTCGACCCGTGGATGATCTACGCGACGGGCGGCTATGCGTTCGCCGGCACCCGCGTGCTCAACGAGCCGCCGACCAGCGATCAGGAGAAGAAGCTCAACACCCGCTCCGGCTGGAGCCTCGGCGCCGGCACCGAGTACGCGCTGTCGCCGCACTGGAACGCGCGGTTCGAGTATCTCTACAACCAGTATATCGGCGCCGACGCGCAGTTTCCCTCCGGCACCCACTACTCGTCGACCTTCAATTTCCAGGAGCTGCGGGTCGGTCTCAACCGCAAGCTCGGCCCGGGCGGCGGCGCGGAAGCCGACGCCAGGATCGGCACCGAGTCGGATCAGTGGGAGCTGCACGCGCAGACGACCTATATCCAGCAGGGTTATCCCTCGTTCCGCTCCCCCTACCAGGGACCGAACAGCCTCTCGCCGTTTGCGCAGACGCGCG
>JAIQFA010000143.1 GCA_020073525.1 Terriglobia bacterium | reverse complement strand
GCACCGTGTACGCGAATCTTCGTCCCAGGAAAGGGGACGAGAAGACCCGCGACCAGCTTCAAATGAATTTTGCCCGTGAGTCCGTCACCATATCCGAGGCTGCGCATTTCCGCGTCGAACTCGCCGACGCCACGGCGACGGTGGCCGTGTTCAAAGGCAAGGTGAGCGCGACCTCACCCGCTGGAGAAGTTCAGGTTGCCGAGAAGCACAGCGCCACCATTGATCTGGCCAAGGACGAACTGACAAGAGATGCCGGCACGAACGCCGACGCCGCGAAGAAAGACGCTTTCGTGATTGCCAAGCACGTCGAGGACGAGCCCTCCGACGCCTGGGACCACCAGCAGAGCGATTATCACGATCGCTACGCCTCCTCCGGCGGATCGAGCATCAATTCGCCGTACGGCTACGGCATGAGCGACTTGAATTACTACGGCAGCTTCATGGCGGTGCCCGGGTATGGCAACGTCTGGCAGCCCTACTTCATCGGAGCGAACTGGAGCCCGTTCATGGACGGCGCCTGGGCCTTCTACCCCGGGGCGGGCTACATGTGGGTTTCGGGTTATCCGTGGGGATGGATGCCCTACAACTACGGCAACTGGGCTTTCGCTCCCGGCTACGGATGGTTCTGGCAACCCGGTTATTTCAATATGTATAGCGGAATTCCTCGGGTAATGAATCCGCCGGTAAGAACCAAAGTGCCAACCCCGCCCACGAGCGGGCATCAGACAGTGCTGGTGGGGCGAGGCCTGACGGCAAATCCGCCTCTAGGAGCGATGCGCCACCTGACCATCAATCCCGGCTCTGCCGGCTTTGGAGTGCCACGGGGTTCGGTACGCCACCTCGACCACGTTGCGAAGACGATGACGCAAACTTCTCGTCCCGTCACAGTCGCAACCGCGCCACCGCCAGTTTCAACTTCGGCACCGACAACCGGATTCGGCACAGGGCCTTCGATGAGAGGCGGGACCTCTGCGGGCACAGGTCCGATGGGAGTGCCGCCCCGGTCGGCCGCTCCGCCCCGGTCAGCCGCGCCACCCCCGCGTCCTCACTAATACGAGCGTTATTTCTGAAAAGAGGCGGCCAAGAAAATTGGCCGCTTTTTTGCGGATTGCTCTACCCCTTATCCCACCATAATTCCCGCGTAACCCACCACCAACTCATAATCGCCCGAGACCTCGCCCGAAGTCGCATACTTGACCAGCGTGGCCGAGGTAGCTCCCAGAATCTTCGCTGCCGTGAGCATGACAATCGCCGGCCCGAACCCGCACATGCTGATGTCTTCATTCATGACCACTTCCCAGAGTCCGCGCGCATCCATGGCCAGCACGCGTTCGATGGCTTTGCGGTCCTTGACGCGAGTGACCGCGTCGGACTCGTAATGGTTCATGTCGCTGGAGGCGACGATCAGGACTTTCCCTTCGCGCACGGCAATGACGTCCGCCAGCGCTTCGCCCAGTCCGTGAAGCACCTCAAAGTCGCTGGTGCCGATCACGATCGGAACGATCTTCAATTGCGGCTGTCGCACTTGCAGGAAAGGAAGCTGGACTTCGATAGCATGTTCGCCGCGGTGCGCCGCGCTGTCCTCCTGCAGAGCAGGGAAGCGGCGCAGCAGGCGTCCGCCCAAGTCCGCATCCGCCGCCACCTCGCCCAGAGGAGTCTGCCACGTCGTGCTGGCCATGATCGCCAGCGGACCTCCCTTGCCGGTGTGGTTGGGACAGAGAATCACACAGTGTTCGGGAATCTCCAGGCGGGAATACACCGCGCCGGCGACACCGCCGGAATAGATATATCCCGCATGGGGAGCGACGCATCCGATGGCGGAGATGCGGCCGGTCCCGGCCCGAACCTCGATCTGAGAAGTGTATTGTCGAACGTCGCGCAGCAATTCGTCAGCGCGGCCCGGATAAAACCGGCCAGCGACAGCAGGAGCTCGTACAGCGGATGTCATGAGTGGCCTCCTTTCGGAGACACGGCTTGTGTGGCTGCGGGCATTTGCCCGTGGAAATTATGCCCCGCCGTCGGCAAGCGCGCGGAACAATGCGGCGGTTCTCTCCAGCGGCAGCGCTTCGGCGCGGATGGCCGGCTTCACGCCGCTTTTTGCCAGCGCCGCCCGCAGCGCAGCTTCATCGTATCGCGTCTTCAGATTGTTCCAGAGAGTCTTGCGTTTTTGCCCAAAGCAAAGTTTCAGAAATGCGATAAATTCTGACTCGGGAACCCGCAGCGACTCCAGCCGAGGCTTGATCGTGATGCGCACCACGCTGGAGTGAACCTTGGGAGGCGGAGAAAACGCGCCGGGAGGAAGCGTGAACAACTGCTCGACCCTCCCGTACAGTTGCACCGTCGCCGAAAGCAGGCCATAGTCGCGGCTCCCCGCCGAGGCCGCCAGGCGGTCGGCAACTTCCTTCTGCACCATGATGACAATGGTCGAAAAGTAGCGGTGATATTCCAGCAACCGCAACAGAATGTCGGACGTAATGTAATACGGGAGATTGCCTACCACGCGGGCGGGTTCGGGCGTGAAGGACAGCCCGGTGTGCAGCATGCCAGGCTTAAGACCGAAGACGGTGTCCAGTTCGATCGTCAGGATATCGCCTTCGATGATTTCAACGCTGGGCTGCATGTTGAATTTCATGCGCAGCTGTGCCGAAAGGACGCGATCCAATTCCACCGCAATCAGGCGCCGCGACTTTCGTGCCAGCAACTCCGTGATGGCGCCGCGTCCGGGGCCGATCTCAAGCACCGTGGCCTGCGAAACGTCGCCCAAGGCCTCTACAATGCGCAGGGCCGCCGCGTCGCTTGCCAGGAAATGTTGCCCCAGTTTGGGCTTGTGTGAACTCGTTGGAATGGTTGCGCCCTTCGGCACGTTGACCCTCTCTCTTTCCGGCTTTAGACTGGCGGTGTTCTTTTCTGTAGAGACGCGGCAAGCCGCGCCTCTACAGCACCCTAATCATAACGTGAGCGAGGCCGAGGAGGCTTCTTCGCAATGCATATCGCGTTCGCCGCATCCGAGTGCGTTCCCTATTCCAAAACTGGTGGGCTGGCCGATGTAGTCGGAGCCTTGCCCCGCGCCCTCGCCGCTTTGGGACATCAGGTGAGCGTCTACCTCCCGCGCTATCGGCAGACCAAACTGGCCGACCCGCAAACCGTGGTGCGCAGCGTCACCATCCCCTTCGACGACAAGTACCGCTTCTGCTCGGTGGCGACTGCGGGGACAAGCGCCGGGGTGCGCTTCTATTTCGTGGACTATCCACCTTACTTCGACCGCGATGCGCTTTACGGAAGCCCGGCCGGTGATTATCCCGACAACGCCGAGCGCTTTGCCCTGTTTTCGCGGGCGGTCCTCGAAGCCTCGAAAGTGTTGGGCGTGCCGCATGTGTTCCATTGCCACGACTGGCAGTCGGCGCTCGTGCCCGTGATGCTGCGCACGCTCTATGCCGAGGACCCCGCGTTTCGCGAGGTGGCTACGGTTTTTACCATCCACAACATGGGATACCAGGGCCTGTTCCCGCCCGATACTCTGCCGCTGCTCATGCTGCCCTGGGATCTGCTCACCATCTCGAAGATGGAATTTTTCGGCCAAGTAAATTTCCTGAAGGGCGCGCTCGTACACTCCGACTACATCACCACGGTCAGCAGGAAATACAGCCAGGAGATTCAGACTACCGAATATGGATTTGGCTTGGAAGGCGTGCTGCGCAATCGCGCGGCCACCGTAACCGGCATCCTCAACGGTGTGGACTACGACGATTGGAGCCCGCAGACCGACAAATTCATCGTCGCGAAGTATTCGCCGCAGGATCTGAGCGGCAAGTTGAAATGTAAACAAGACCTGCTGAACGCCTTCGGAATCGCGAATGTCGATGCCAAGGTGCCGGTGATCGGCATCGTGTCGCGCTTCGCCGCGCAGAAGGGTTTTGACTTGATCGCGCAGATTATGGACCGGCTGGCGCGCGAAGAGATGATCGTCGTCGCACTGGGGACGGGCGACAAACCCTACGAAGAAATGTTCGTGCGGCTGAACAAGCAGTTCCCGAATAAGATTGCGGCGAAGGTCGCCTTCGACAATGCCATTGCACACAAAATTGAAGCGGGCTCGGACATGTTCCTGATGCCTTCCCGCTACGAACCCTGCGGCCTGAACCAGATTTACAGTCTGAAGTACGGCACCATTCCCATTGTGCGGGCGACCGGCGGCCTGGATGACACCATCGAGCCCTGGGACGCGCGCACCGGCAAGGGTACGGGCTTCAAGTTCACCGACTACACCGGCGAGGCGCTGCTCGCAACCATCAAACAAGCATTGCTCGCCTATCGCGATCCGTCATCGTGGCAGACGCTGATGCGCAACGGGATGGGCCGTGATTTTTCCTGGGGCGCGTCCGCCCGTGAGTACGGCAAGATCTACGAACGCGCTCGACAGGCAAGGGCAAGCGCAGACACAGCCTCAGCAGCGGACTTGAAAAAGGAACCAGTGCTTGGCTAGTGAACCGCGCATCGCGGGCAAGAAATGCCCGCCGCACGAATGTCATACGAAGTATGGGCGCTGCCCATAAGGGCTAACTTAGGGCAGAATTCCTTTCGAGTATCCGTGATTCGGGCACAATCGCAAGAGGCCGCTAAACGACTGCGAAGGGAGGTCACTCTACGTGAAGCCGACTACACGGCCAAGTGACCGGACACGGCTACCCTTCGGTCTTCGCTTACTCTTTGCATAATGTGTCTGAGCCAGACGGTTGGCAATGATGGTGTATACCGAAGAATTAAAGACCAGTCCGATGTGGGTGCCTGAAACTTGGAAATCGGCTTCTGGCTTATCTGTCCTGCAATACCGCCAATCAACCACTCCGTCATCGGGGGTGTAAACCGCAGTTTCTACCACCGACGGAGGCAGGCTGCGCTGCAGGGAATCCACAAAATCGCAGGTGCAATGCCCGGTGTAGCAAGCGGGAAGCACTCCAGTGCCGTGCTCTTTCAGGATACGCCGGCGGACCGTTTCGGCTGCGCGCAGGATGCTGGAGTGAGCCACTGTTCCGCGGAACGGCGCGCCCAGCGTGATGACGGAAGCGATGTCCTGTGGCCGCTGCCCCGCGATCGAACGGGCGATAACGCCTCCCAAACTGTGGCCGATCAGATGGATCTTGCGGCCGGTCTTGGCGAGCGCCTTCTCCATGGTTTCATTCAGGCAGCGTTGAATCAGGAGGTTGGGGCACTCCGCGTTCAAACTGATACCGGAAAAGAAGGCTTCGTACCCTATCCGTCCCAGCCATTTATGCAGCGGGAATAAGTAATGATCGGGACACAGGAAGCCGGGGATAAGAACCACTCCTGAACCGTCGCCGTGAGGTGTTCCTAGTCCGTAGTAGATGGGCGCGGCATGCAGCAGAACTAACTCGGCCGCAAACAGCACTTCGCTCAGAATGGGGAGATTAGCTTTCTGATAGTCCCGAGTGAGAACATTGGGGCCCCGATCCTCAGATCGAACGTTCGTTCTTCTCATTGACCTGCTGTCTTCTTGCTGGTGCCCTGGCAGCCCTTAGTCCAGACTGTATCACTTTAGTGGCGGAGACACTTACCAAGTGGAACCTTTGGCTTCGGTTGTTTGTGAGCCTTGGGATCGATCGTCAGGAAACCTTCTGGGTGCTGCCGACTAAGAGGAAGGTACTTCAGATGAGCTGACTTAGTTCAGGGGACCTGAAAGAGGAGTGGACTGCTCACTCACTCCCGACACTACGCTGAAACCCTCAGGCGTGTCAATTTGGAGGTGACCGCTTGCGGCAACTCTCGATCCCAAGGCACGTATTCTCGCGGTACACTTCTGCAAGGCCTCCTGGATTCGTATGAGCACCGCCTCCTCGCGCACTATCTTTCACGTCGATATGGACGCCTTCTTCGTATCCGTCGAGGAATTGTTCGACCCGTCGCTGAAAGGCAAGCCGGTGGTGGTGGGCGGGCAACGGGACGAGCGAGGCGTGGTCTCGGCCGCATCGTACGCGGCGCGGAAGTTTGGCGTGCACTCGGCCATGCCTCTGCGGACGGCGGCGAAGCTCTGTCCGCAGGCGATTTTTGTGAATGGGCATCCGGAGCGCTACCGCGAGTATTCCGGAAAAGTGCACGAAGTCCTCGGCCACTTTTCGCCGCTGGTCGAGATGGCTTCGGTCGATGAGGCGTATCTCGACATGACGGGTACTGAGCGCCTGCACGGCCGACCGCTCAATTCGGCGCACCGGCTGCATGGCGCGATGAAGGCGGCGACGCAATTGAACTGCTCAATCGGGATCGGCACCTCGCGCCTGGTCGCCAAAGTTTCCTCCGCCAAAGCCAAACCGAACGGAGTGCTCTGGGTGCTTCCCGGAGAGGAGGCAAAGTTTTTGGCGCCGCTCGCAGTCGGCGACATCCCCGGCGTGGGCAAGGTGATGGAGCAGAAGCTGCACGCGATGGGCATCCAGAAAGTCGGAGACCTGGCACGCCTGGAAGATCACGACTTGGAACACCGCTTCGGCAAGTGGGGGCTGGCGCTGGCAGGGAAGTCGCGGGGCGAAGATGCCGGTGGCTGGTTCGACAACGCGGTGGGAGAAAGCGTCGATGCCAAATCCATCAGCCACGAGCACACATTCAACGAGGACACGGGTGACGCCGAGCGCCTGCAGTCCACCCTGATGCGGCTCAGCGAGATGGTGGGGCGTCGTCTGCGCGAGGGCGGATATTTTGCGCGCACCCTGCAACTGAAATTGCGCCACAAGGATTTCACGACCATTACACGAGCGCATTCGCTGGAGCAGCCGACGCAGATGGATCACCAGATTTTTGATGAGGCGCGGCGTCTGTTTTTCAGCAACTGGAAACCCGGCGCCCCGGTGCGCTTGCTCGGAGTGCAAGCGTCAAATTTCGAATCGGGTTCACCGCAGCTTGATCTGCTGGAGCCTTCGCGAGACCAGCGTTGGCAGAAGGCCCTCGCCGCCGCGGATCATCTGCGCGACAAATTCGGGGAATCGGCCATCGGTCTCGCTCGAGGGATGAAAGGCGGCTTCCGCGAGCGCACGCATGAAAATCCGGTGGGCCTGCCGGGTAAAGGTCCCGAAAAGAAGAAAGACAGCTGAACTCGTCGAGAAACGGGTTTCCTCTGTGCACCTCTGTGTACCCCGTGGTAGAAAAGATCTTCAACCACAGGGTACACAGAGGTGCAGGGAGGAAGATCTCCGCTTTTCACCTACGAAATATATTCGCGAATGTAGTCGTCGCGCGAACTGGCGAGCTGCTGAGCGTCGCCATCGAAGATCACCTTGCCGTCTTTCAGAATCAGAAAGCTCATCGGCACGTTGCCACGCTGGCCTTTGGGCAGCGCCATCATCTGGTTGGTTGCCTTGTCGAACTCGTGAGTCGCCATGGTGAAAGCATCCTGAAGGCGATGGGTCACCATGAGAGCGCTGGTTTTGTAGACGTCCCGCTGCTTCATGATGAGTTCGACAATCGTGTTCGAAGTCACCGGATCGAGTCCGCCAGTGGGCGAATCGTAGAGCAGAACCTCAGGTTCGGTGACGATGGCGCGAGCGATGGCTACGCGCCGCCGCATGCCTCCCGAAAGTTCTGACGGACGCATGTCGTAGGTCTGTTCCAACTCGACAAAGCGCAGGACCTCGCGGACCCGCGCCTCGATTTCCTGGGCGGAAATTCCTTCTTCCATCAGCCGGAACGCGACATTCTCGTAGACTTTGAGCGAGTCGAAGAGAGCGCTTTCCTGGAACACGATGCCCACGCGCCGGCGCAACTCGAATAGTTTTCGCTCCGACATATGCGTGATTTCCTCGCCCAGCACGAAAATCCGTCCACTGTCGGGCCGCAGCAGCCCGATGGCCAGTTTGAGGAGCGTGCTCTTCCCTGACCCTGCGACGCCAAATACTGCTTTGGTTTCGCCGTGGTGCAACTGGAAAGAAATTCCGTCGAGCACAACCTTTTCATCGAACGCGATGGAAACGTTGTCGAACTCGATGGCGTAACCGGAGGAACTCGCCACCGAAGCCGCCGGATTTTCGCTGGGCAGAGTGGGAGCCGGCATGCCTTACCTGTAGCCAAAAATTGCAAAGATCAACTTGGTAACGAAGAAATCCACGATCAGAATCAGCACAGAAGAAGCGACCACGGCCTGGGTGGTCGAACGGCCCACCCCTTGCGTCCCCCCCCGCGTCGACATCCCGTAATAGCAGCCCACCGTGGCGATGATGAAGCCAAACAGCACCGGCTTGATCAGGCCCGTGAAGACATCGCGGAAGACGAGGACCTGCCACACCGAGGTCCAATACTGTTGCGTGTCGAGTCCGAACAGCAGATGTGCGACCCCGTAACCGCCGATCAGCCCGAGCAGGTCGGCGATGATGGTCAGGAAAAACAACATGAAGGCGGTGGCCCCCAATCGCGGTGTGATCAGCTTCTTGGTGGGATCGGTGCCCAGGGCGCGCATGGCATCAATCTGCTCGGTCACGATCATCGAGCCGAGTTCGCTGGCCATGCCGGAGGCGTTTCGCCCTGCTACCATCAACCCGGTGATGAGCGGGCCCAGTTCGGTGACCATGCCGAGCGATACCAGTTGGCCGATGAGCGTAACCCCGCCAAATCGTTGCAGCGTGCTGGCGGAGTTCAGCGCTAACAGCGCGCCGACGGAGAGTCCGGTGAGAATTACGATGGGAAGGGAACCGACGCCGATCAGGTCCGCCTGCTGCAGCATGTCGCCCATGTACAGGGGACGGCGGAAGAAGTTGGCCAGGGATTGCGCCGAGAGCAGGGTGTATTCCTGAACCGCCAACGCAATGTCTTTGGCGACCTGAATTGGCGAAATCAGTTCGAGTTCGAGCGCCATGGGTGTTCAGGGAACTTCTGGTCAAGAAACTATAGCAGAGAGGGAAATCACCGGGTGATCGGGCTGGACGCTGCCTGACTATAATCCTCGAAGAACGTCTTGGACAGCACAGTGTCCTTCCATCCCTCTTTTTGCATTGCCCGCCGCACCTTTGTTTGTATAAGCGCCGGCGTGTTCATGACGTATTCCTGCGCTCGACCGAAAGTGGTCGCCGAACGGTCTCGCTCAGACTCCAGCCCCTTCAGGTAGCGAACAGCATCCTCAGAAGTGAATTTCTGGTGTCGCTTCTCCTGCCAGTTCGTGGTTAGCCCCGTCCAAATAACAGCGTCCACCTGTTTTCGGGCAGCGAGCCAACCGCGAACCGATCTGGTGACCGTTGCTGAAACCTTACCACTGGTTTTATCCGCTGCAGGCAGCGAGTGGATGTCCTTAAGCGCACAGCCTTCCCTCTCCTTGAGATTTCGTCGTGCAGCGCCGAGATCGTCGAACTCACTGACCGCCCAGTATACCGGTTGGCCTTTAGCGCCGGGTAGGATCACGAGCGTTACTCGACCATCCCTTGAGATCCTTGCAAATTCGACAGGAAGCACGGGACCGTCCGAGCGCCATTTCGTCTTGATTCTTAGTATGCCCGGACACCAGATCAATGAACCCCAGCCGAGCACAGCAATTTTCATCTCTTTTTACCCGCTCGGTCGACTCGCCTCGCCCCGCTGGACAACCGAGGGCGGCTGTCGCTGCAAGCTTCGCTATTCCCGGTTTTTCTTCTTGATCTCGATGGCCAAGCGCTTGATTTTCTGATTCAGCGTGGAGAGCGGAACATGGAAGCGTTCGGCCGCTTCGGTCTGGTTCCACCCGCACTTCTCCAGCATGTCGATGATGATTCGCCGTTCGCAGTCTTCCATGATGCTGAACAGCGTTGCTCCCGCATTGGCGTCCAACGCCGGAACCGCGCTGCCCCGGCCCACAATGTGGTCGGGCAGCAGATCGGGCCCAATATCGGTGCCGGAAGACAGCACCACGGCGCGTTCGATCGTGTTCTCCAGTTCACGGACGTTTCCCGGCCAGGAGTAGCTGACCAGCGGGCGCAACGCCTCGGTGGTGATGCGGCGCTTGGGCCGCTCGTTTTCCTCGGAATACTTCAGCAGGAAGTGCTGCACCAGCAACGGAATATCTTCGCGGCGCTGCCGCAGCGGGGGCAGATCCAGGCTGATTACGTTCAGGCGGTAGAACAAGTCCTCGCGGAACTTGCCTTCGCGCACCATCTGGCGAAGATCCACGTTGGTGGCGGCGATGATGCGCACGTCCACCTGAATTTCCTGCACGCCGCCGAGGTGCATGAACTTGCGGTCCTGCAATACGCGCAGGATCTTGCTCTGCGTGTCCATGCCCATGGTGCCGATTTCGTCGAGGAAAAGAGTTCCCCGGTCGGCAACTTCAAACAGTCCCTTCTTCGACGTAACCGCGCTGGTAAAAGCGCCCTTCACGTGCCCGAACAGCGTGGATTCGAGCAGGTCGGGCGGTGTGGACCCGGAGTTCACTGGCACGAACGGCCGGTCGCGCCGCGTGGAATTCAGATGGATCGCCTTGGCGATCAGTTCCTTGCCCGTCCCGCTTTCGCCTTGCAGCAGGACCGTCGAGCGGCTGGGCGCCACCTGTGCCACCAGATCGAAAATCTTCAGCATGGGCTCGCTCTTGCCCACGATGTTTTCAAAGTTGTAGCGCTGCTTGAGGGCGCGCTTCAGTTGAATGTTTTCTTCTTCCGCCTTCTGGCGAGCCACGGCGGCGCGCACATCGGCCAGGAGTTTCTCATTGTCCCACGGCTTCTGGATGAAGTTGGTGGCGCCGAATTGCATGGCGCGGACCGCATTCTCCACCGTCCCGTAGGCGGTGATCATGATGACGGCCTGCTGCGGGTGCAACAGCCGGATCTCCGAAAGCACTTCCATCCCATTCTTGTCGGGGAGTGCCAGGTCGAGCAAGACCACGTCAAAACTGCGCTCTCCAATATGCGTCAGACCGTCGCGTCCGGTTCCGGCAACCACAACGGTGTAGCCCTCGAGTTGCAGAAGAGTCTCAAGCGACTCGCGGATTTCCGCTTCGTCGTCGATGATGAGGATTCTGCCGGCTTTTTCTGGTTGCATGCGTTCCGGGGTGCTGCGGCGCGGGATAGTGGTGACTTCAGACACTGCTGCTAGTTCAGACATGGACTGCCTTCCTGATCAACGGGAAATCCAGGGTGAAGGTCGTGCCTTCGCCCGGGCGGCTCTCCACGCGGATGTTGCCCGCGTGTTCCT
>JAIQFA010000026.1 GCA_020073525.1 Terriglobia bacterium | reverse complement strand
TGCAAGGCCGAATGAGCGCAGCGAGCATTCTAGAGCCAACCTCTCGGGAGCGGTCCTTTCGTTTCGATCTTCAATGGGCCGGGCTGAACCCGCGGAACAACGTAGTCGCCGCCAGCTCGTCAGCACCAAGGAACTCTCAGAGACTTGGGGTGTCCCAGAAAGCACCTTGCGTTACTGGCGTTGTGCAGGGACCGGTCCTGCCTACGTGAAATTGGGAGGACGAATCAAGTATGATCTTGCTGACGTAGAACGTTACGTCAGAGCCAACAAGCGAATGCCGTCCGTGCGGGCACATGGAGGCTAGAGCAATGGCTCTGCACAGACGAGGTGGGATCTACCACTACCATTTTTGGGTCGACGGTACGCGCTACCGTGGATCTACAAAGAAAGCAAACCTGGCGCGGCCCGGCGAGTGGAATCGCTGCTGCTTGCCCAAGCCGAAGAGAAAGGAGATGTAGTTCTCAGAAAGCGCAGCCCGCTGTTGCGTCATTTCAAAACGCGGTTTCTTGAATGGGTGGAAGGCAACACTACGCTCAAGCAGAAAACCAAGGACTATTACGAGAACGGTTGGCGGTTGCTTGAAGAGACTGACGTAGCGGCGATGAGGCTCAATGCGATCACCAAGGATGATGCTGACCGGCTTACCTTTCCAGGTGGTCGTCAAATCACAACAACGCCTTGCGTACCCTGCGGCGGATGCTCGGAAAAGCCGAAGAATGGACGATCATCAAGGCTTCTCCAAAGATCAAACTCATGCAAGAGCACGCACGGGAGCGCGTCATTGACGCCGAAATAGAAGCCAAGCTTTTGCCTTTCTGCAAACAGCCGCTTCGCGATGTGTTGATGATCATGCGTGATTCGGGGATGCGAAACGAGAAGGAAGTTTTCCGAATGCGCTGGGAACACCTAGACTGGGGCAACAAACGATATTTCGTCTACGAGAGCAAATCGCCCAAGGGACGAAGGTTTGTGCCAATCAGTCCGCGCGTTCGACAGGCACTTCTGGCACGATACTCGGAGCAAAAGGAGGGTTGGATCTTTCCCTCCAAGCGCGCCGGGGGTGGGCATCTCACAACGGTTTCTAAGCAGTTCGAGAAAGCCAGGAAGGAGGCCGGGTTGCCAAACGACCTCGTCCTCTATTGCGCGCGTCATGGCTTCGGAACTGAGATGTACCGGGCAACCAAAAACCTGTTTGCGGTCATGAACGTCATGGGACACACGACCGTGAGTACAACCATGAAGTACCAGCACCAAAACATCGATGAGGTGGCCGCAGTGGCCAGCCATCGAGTGCGGTAAGGACACAAAAAGGACACAATCGGTGGGACGAGGTTCAGGCCGAAGCTGCCAAGTTGTTGAAAAGGTGGTGAGCGCGGTAGGAATCGAACCTACAACCTACTGATTAAGAGTCAGTTGCTCTGCCAATTGAGCTACGCGCCCACTGCTTGCGGCTAGGTGCGGACAAATTTTAATTATATCATCGGTCTTGCGCCGTTCTTACGCACATAGGGCCGGCACTCTCGCAATTTTTCTCGACGCGATCTCGATTTCGTGCTCGCCTGCGGCTGACATTTACAATCTTGGACTCTTGGATTCCGACTCGGACTTTCAATTCGGATTTTGGGATCACCCAAGCCCGATCGTGCGTGACCAAACGCGCGCCCTCTTCTACAATCGCGGTGCAACTTTCAGCCCTACGTTGGGTTTGGGGTACGCGAAGGAGAGACTCTATGTCGCGGAACAGATCTGCGCTTTCAACCCTGCTTGCCGCAATCATTCTTTCGGGCGCGCTCGGCATCAACGCCACGGCGCAGGTTCCCATACGCACCGGGCCTTCCACAGCAGCCAAGCCAGTTCCAAGGCCTCCTAAGAAAGAACCTTGCTGGCAGGTCGCGGGCGTTTCCGTATCGGCGATGCAGGAGCGTCGAGCCGTTACCCGGCAGGCGCGCCAGGAAGTTCAGGCGGTCTGCGCCAACTCGTCGCTCTCAATCCAGCAGAAACGGGCACAGATTCAGCAGATTCGCGAGCGGGAGCGGCAGCAGATCGATGGGATCATAACGCCGGCCCAGCGGGAAGCGATGCGGTCTTGCCAGGAGAGCCGCGGCGGCGGGCACGCTGGGGGCGGACGGCTCGGAGGCGGAGGCGGACCTTGCGGCGAGATTTCGGCCGGCCACAATCCCCATCCGATGCACGAGCAGGAAGAGGACGACCTGCCTCCCAACGACACGCCTAAGCCGAATTGAATTGGACGCAACTCGATTTTGACGCGGGAACCGCGGGGGAGAGACCGCGCGGTTTCGCAATTATGCGGAGGCGGCTTCCTGGCTTTGCTCGGCTACGGCAGGTTGCGTACCAGCTACGGGTTTGCGTATCGGCAGAACCTCTGCTGGCGCCGGCGCTCGCCGCTCGATTCTTCCGATCACCGGGCGATCCTGCGTGCCCGCTGTGGACAATGACACAAACTTGTTCTCGCTCCACAAACGATCGATCAATCGGCGTTCCCATGGGAGCAGCACTTGCTGCGGCAAAGAGAAGAAATTTCGGAACGTCCAAATCAGATACGCGCGCTGCAGGAAATTCGGCTGTACATATCGAGGTCCGATCGGCGTGTCCACTTCAAGAACGCCGTCGGTGAGTTTTTCAATCCACATTGCCTACCACCTGGGGAAGGCGGCCAATTCCGCCGCTTGCTTTAAAGCGGGCCATTATTGCACCACAGGCGGGGCAATGGGAAGCAATCTTTTGATCTTGCGGGACAAATTATTTGCGCGGCGTGGATCAACTTGAGAATTTCAGGTGTCAGGTCTCAGGAAAAGCATTCGGGCTCGGTTTTCCTGAGACCTAAGACCTGACACCTGAGACCTTCTCTATCAGGTGATCTCCGGCAACAGTTCAATGCGGTCGAGGGTAGCGGCAATACCCATGCCCTTGCCATCGGATTCTTCCACCCGCACGACCGAGGCTTCGCAGAGTGTCCATCCACCGGAGCCCAATCCCAAGCCGGGAGGCAGCATGATGACCAGTTCCAGCTTCGAGCCCGTCTTCATGCCGGACTCGGAATAGAGAAAGATGCCCGAGGAACTGAGATCGCGCGTCAGGCCCGCATGCTCACTGCCTTCGTGACGCACCTTGACCGGGACCCGAACCGGCATGCGCTGGCCGGAACGCCTCTCGCTGGATGGAATTCCGGATGTGGTTTTCTCCGTCATATGCAGTGGAAGTGTACTCCAGTTTGCCTGGGACGTGGGAAGGGGAAGCGGAAACGGCGTGCAAAAAAAAACGCTCCCCCCGAACTTGCACGGGAGGAGCCGGGGAAGAACCTTGCAAAGTTAAAAGATGAACTTGAGAGCCAACTGAATACCGCGCGGACCGCCACCGCCCAGGAACGGGTTGCCGATTCCGACGTCGCCGGTGGCGGTGATCTGGTACCCGCCATTGCCTACCTCACGGGTTCCCGCGTTGTTCTGCTGGAAACCACATCCGCAAGCGCCCAGATTTGACGCCGGGTCGGCAATGAATGCCGGCAACAGCGGGCTGGAGAAGTTGGGATGGTTCAGAAGGTTGAAGAATTCGGCGCGGAATTGCACCTTCATACGCTCACCGATCGCTGTGTTCTTGTAAAGGGCGAAGTCCCACTGTTTGTAGGTTGGGCCAACCAGGGCATTACGGCCTAGGTTGCCGTAGTGGCGCGTGCCGGGTACGCAATCGGAAGCGAAGCCATTGACGCCTTGGTTGGTGTCAAGTGTACACGGCATGGCGAAAGCCGTCAGGTCGATGTAATTCGCTGGATTGCGCTTGTGGTACACGATGGGCCCGACAACATCCGGCCGGTCGAAGCAATCGCCGCCACCGCTGAAGTCATCCTCACAGTTGTAGTTGAGCGTGAAGGGCTGGCCGCTCTGCAGTGACACTGTGCTCTCGAGACCCCAGCCGTTCTTCAGCGCCTGCATGCTTCCACCCACCTTCGGCAATTCATAGGCGAACACCCAGGTGAGGCGATGGGGTATGTTGAAGTTCGAAGGCCCGTATTCAAGATTGGGACGGTTGCTGTCCTGGGGCTGGGCTGCGTTCACAACAAAGTCTTCCAAGTCGCTCGAGTTGTCCAGCGACTTGGAATAGACATAGTTGACCGCCGAGGTAATCCCATGCCATCCGTTGACCTTGTAACTGACCTGTAGCGAGTGGTAGTTCGACTTCCCGGTGGACTTTTCCTGGAAGATGTAGAACGCCCCTGGAGTGCTGCCGATAAACGGACGCGGCACCCCGAAATCCTGGATCGACCCCGTTGCACAGTTGGGATTGCAGTCGGCTGCTGTGATGGCCGCCTGCGTCGGCTGACTGATGTCATAAAAGCGAAAGAGTCGATGACCTTGCGATCCCACATAGCCGATCTGCAGCGTGGTCTTGCTGGTGAGTTGCTGCTGGATATTAATGTTGTAGTTCTCCATGTAGGGGGTCTTCATGTGACGATCCACCGCGAAGATATCGCACTCTTGGCTGCTGCAGTCGGATGTGCCATAGACCGGCATCCCGGCGGTGATCGTACTGACGTTCAAGGATGCCCCGGTAATCGCAGCGGCGCCACCGAGCGGAAAGTTGCCGTAGGCAGGACCGGGGGCATAGAAGGCGGGATAGGGTAAGTGGCCCAGGAACATGTCCTGAGAGAAGGCGTCATAGAAAAGGCCGGCCCCAACACGAATCACGGTCTTGCCTTTTCCAGTAATGTCCCAGGCGATACTGGCGCGCGGTGAAAAATCCTTGTAGTCGGGCTCATACAACCGGCTTAATCCGGAGGTACCCACCTGCGCGTATGTCCCAGTACCGGTCGCGAAATCGGGCAGGAAATTGGCGAAGAGATTGTTTTTTTCCTTGACGATTCCGTAGTAATCCCAGCGCAAGCCGTAGTTCACGGTGAGGCGTGGGGTTAGGCGGAAGCTGTCTTGCAGGTAAAGGCCGTAGCCGTTTTCGGAGGTCTGGCGACGAGAATTCCCTGAGTACTGTAGTCCGCCGCTGACATTCCCCGCCAAGAAGTTCTCCAGCGCTCCCATATCCACACTGCCATCATCTAGGAAGGTGGCGTTGAATTTCAATCGGCCTCGGAAATACTTATTGAAGTATTGATCGATGCCAGTGCGGCGGAATTCGAAACCGATCTTCAGATCGTGTTTGCCCAGCTTCCAGGAAAAATTCTCGATGAACTGATTATTGGTGTCGGTGCGGCCCCGCGGGTCGCCAGAGGTCGACCCGGGCTGGGCAAAGAAGCTGGTTCCGCTCGGAGTTCCAGAAACGAGGATTATTGGCAGGCCGGAGTCGTGCACGCCGGAGCCGGCGCAATCGGCCGTCGAACTGGCCGCACAGAGCCCGATCGAACTCGGGTGAAAGCCCTGGTCCTGGGCTGAGAAGCTTTCCGTGAACCGGTTCCAGCCGTAACGCACCTCATTCACCTTGTTCGTACCGAACGTATGGACATAAGAGAGTGAAACCAATTGGACGCGCGTGGGTGTAATCGTGTTGAAGCCGGGAAGCTGGCCTCCGGAAGCGGTCAGGGCCAGCGGGAAGGACTGGGTGCTGTCGCCAAAAAAATAGCGGCCGGTCACGATGTTGTTCGTGTTGAAATTGTGGTCGATCTTGCCGATCACGCTGCTCAGGTTGTTGAAGGAGGGAGTGACCAGCGACGCATTGGGGATAGTGTTAAGGGTAGTGGGATCGACGGCGCATCCCTTGTCATTGGAGGCTGGCGCACCAGGGATATTGGGTGCCGGCCAGTATTTCAGCATCGCCTGAGTAACTGTGCTCGGCGTGAGGCCCCGCGAGATGATATCCGCGAGGTCGGCCTGGATCTGTCCCGGGTCCGGCACACACGCGAGAGTCACCGTTCCGACCGACTCGCGCTGGCCTTCGTAGTTCAAATAGAAGAAGGTCTTGTTCTTGACGATCGGGCCGCCGAGCGAACCACCAAACTGGTTGTTGTGGAACGGGGCGCGCTGTTCTCCCACCGTATTGAAGTAATTGCGCGCATCCAAAGCGTTGTTGCGGAAATACTCGAAAACCTCGCCATGGAATTTGTTCGTGCCGCTTTTCGTCACAATGTTGACGACGGCACCGGCATTGCGCCCATACTCCGGCTGGAAGTTGGAGAGCACCTTCATTTCTTGCACGGCGCCGATCGGCAGAATCGCCGACGGAACGGCGAATACTCCGCCCTGGTTGATGGCCGGGTCATTGCGGTACCCATCGTTCATGTCGGTGCCGTCGAGCAGGTAGTTGTTGGAGCGTCCGCGGGCGCCGTTCATCGAGAACTCGCCAAACGATCCCGGGGAATCGGTGATCTGGTCTGGCGAGCCTGCGACACCAGGATTCAAGAAGATGAGTTTGGTGTAATCGCGGCCGTTGACGGGCAGATCTTCAACTCCTTTGCTGGTCAGCGTGCCGCCCAAGTCATTGGACGTGGTTTCGATCTGGGCAAGGTCCCCACCGGAGACTTCGACCGTCTGTGTGACCTGACCAGTTTTCAACTGCGCGTCCACGCGCCGATCGGTGGCCACGTTCACTTCGACGTTGGTGGTGGCCGAAGTCTGAAAACCGGTCTGAGAGATCGTCACTGTGTACGAACCGGCGGGCAACTCGGGAATCGAATAGCTGCCGTCGCCGCTCGTGGTCGTTGTGCGTTCGAGGCCAGTGGCCACGTTTTTCACTTTGACGGTCGCTCCCGCGACGTATGCTCCGGAGGGATCAGTGACGGAGCCGAGGATTGTCCCACGAAACGTTTGCCCCACGAGCAAGGCTGTCGATAGCAGAACGAATACCAACAATAGACGCAGTTTCATTGCCGGTTCTCCTTAGTCGCGGGCACTGGAACAGACCCACGCTCCGCGAACAGCAAATGCACTTTCACTTGAGATCGCGGCATTATAAACGAGCGTGGGCGAAAGAACAGTGACGAACTGCATACAAAGAGGTGATGGAAGGTATCAGCGCAGGAATCTCAGCTTCGCACGGAAACGACCGGAGACAAGGAAAAATCGTGACCGGCAGGCACTGCAAGCCATTCACGCACGTTCGGAAAACGTCTACGAAATCACGGATTCAAATCTACAGTTTCTAGAAGCTGAAGGCTACGCCGCCGCGCACGGAGCGGGCTGATTGCACCAGGTACAGGGTGCGTCCGTCCCGGCCCATCACCGGCACGTATCCCTGCGCGAGAAGATTGCGCAGGTCCATGAGAATTTCCATATGTCCGGCGAGGAAGCTGGCTGGAATGGGTTGTCGGATGAAGAGGTTCAAATAAGGATCGGCCTGGCCCGCCGAAGTATTGAACAGGTCGACCGGCGTCAACGTATGGCCGCCCGTGTAACGGTAGGAGGCGATCCAGCGGGTCTTCATCCTCGGGACAGCACCGCTGAATTTGGCCGCCACCGCCTGGCGTCGCTCGGCGCGAATAAAATTCCGCGCGTCTTGTAGTTCCACATCGGGGTGCGACAAGTCGAGCACGCCGCCGTAGGCATAATCCAATGTCGCAGTCAGATCGGACAGCAGCTTCCGCTGCAGAACTACGCGCATTCCGCTGGTCGAGAAATCATTCCCTTGATAGCTGAACGTTCCCGAGTACACATCGGGCAGCACTTCACCCGATTCGCCCGTTATTTCGCCTATGCCGGTGAGCACCGGATCAGTAATCCTGTCCGAATAGAAAGCCACCTGCATATTGTTCTTGCCGATGCGCTGCGAAATCGACACTTCCTGGTGATGCGCGCGCTCGATTGCCGGCGAATACCCAGTAATGCTCATGCGGGGCGCGGTCTCGCTCAGGTCCGACGCCGCCGTATCCAGGCGATCGTCACCTGGGCGATCTTCCAGTCCCATGTTCGGGACTGAACTCGCATATTGATATTCCAGAACCGTGTTCGGCGTGAGATGCAGATCGGCGGAACCGAAGGGCTTGAAGGCATGCACTCGGCCCATGAACTGGATGGTCTGCAATTCGCTGCCGAGTTTGATCTCCAGTTTGTCGCCCATCACGATCCGATCGGAACTGGTGACCGACAGGGCCTGCAGCGAGCCGCCCGGCATTGCATTCGCATCCGGTGAATTCAGCCGGAGGGCCGTAATCGCAATCGATGGTTCGAAAACGCCGTTGTAATGGCTCGTGTAGGCGGTTCGAAGCACGGCCGCCGGGATGGCTTGGCCGTCGCTCCCATACCCCAGGTTGCCGTTCAGTCGCAGCGTGCCGCTCGAAAGCAGCGACCGCTCCACGGCAAAGCCCGCGGTCATATCGGGGCTGCCAAAGCCTTGCCCGGATCCGGCCAGGAAGGTCAGGGTGCCTTTCAAGTCGTGGTCAGCGGACTCTCCGCTCTGCGCGACCACAGTCGTGCCATCTTCCAGCACGCGCAGAATCGGGCGGTTCGCCACCGAACGTAGCGTCCACTTCCAGTCGTCATCGTCCACTGGAGTGCGCAACGGGACCAACTGGATGGCCTCGAAAAGTGTGGTCAGCGTGACGTTGACCATCAGCTTGGCGCCGGCGCGGACGCCGATTTTCTCGCGCAGTGTCGGGAGGAACGACGGCGCACTCACCTTAACGCTATACATTCCGGGCAGCAGACTGGCAGCGGAGTAGAAACCGCGATCGTCGGTGAAGACCTTCAGGGCCTGCGCGGCGGAGCCAAGAATTTCCACCACCGCGCCCATTTGCGGCGCGCCACTGCCATCGCGAACGTATCCGGAGATTCCACCCGAGATCGCACCGGTGGCAGTTCCCGACCAAGCCGGAAGCGCTATGGTCGTCACGCCGACTGCGACGACTACGAGAAACCCGAGCTTTCGGAACATCTCGCCCACCACCTCTGGGAAACCAGGCAGAAAAGTCTACTCCACAGCGAAGGTCGCTGTGGGATCCACTGTCTGCTTGGAAAGGTTGTCGTTCACTTTGATCTCGATCTTGTACAAACCCGGCGGCAGGTTCGCGGCGGAAAGCGTCTTTTGCAGCGTGACCTGGTCGCCCACATTGCCCATCGTGTCGGTCGACTCGACGGTATGGATGACGGCCTTGTGGTTAGCGTCAGTAACATTGTACTCGAACGTGGCCGAAGGTTTGTGGGTCTTTTCGTCCACGCTGAGGTTGTAAACCTGCATCCAGAAATTCAGCTTCTGATTGCGCTTGAACATGATGGGCTTGCCGTCGGAAGGCGCGACGCGCGGCCGGACTTTTGTGGTCCCAATCACGAAATTGCCCGTACCCACGTTCTTGGTCGCCACCGGTTCCATCTGATCGGCGATGATCAGGGTGGAACTGCTCAGCTTGTCCTCGCTGAAGTCCGGAATCTCGATCGCGCGGCTCCAACTTCCGGTGCGATCTCCGTTCACGTCTTTTACCACGATGTCCAGACGGTAGCGGTTAAAGCTCATGCGCAAGGGCAGCGCTTTCCAGTACACCGAAGAATTCTCGGCGGTCTTGGGCAGCAGTTCCACCGGCACATCGACCTGCACCGTGTCTTCAAAAGTCTGTACGATCTTGCCCGTGAGCGTGGTCACGCGCCCGAAAATATTGACCGTGCCGCGCTCCACGCCATCCTTATTCTGGAACGTCACGTCGCGGTTCTTGATCTGGATCGTGACCGGAACCAGCACCGTGTCGCTGGTCACCTTGACGAAGTCTGCGCGCACATCAAAGGGCATCAAGTTGACGCTGATCTTGTGGCTGACTACCTCTTCCAGGTCCTTGAACTTCACTGCCGGGGCGGCCTGCAGTTTGGCAAACTGCTCCAGGCGATCGAATTCCTTGGACTGCAAATCCTTGTTAAATGGCGATTGTCCCAGTTGCTCGATGCCGCCGTTGGTAAAACGGCTCGCCTTGCTCGCCATGCCCATCTGCTCGTACAGCGTCAGGCCGGCATTCGGCGTGTACTTCAAGGCATCTTTTTCCGAGCGATCCATCGTCATGTGATAGTCGCCGCACATGCAGCTATCGACGAACTCGACGATGACTTCCTGGCCGATCCCCTCGATGTAGCGATAGCGCCATTGCTCGAACGGGAAGGTCGAGGTCTCGCCGCCACCTTCTTCCATGGGGCGCTCGTAGCTGCCGCCGGAGGGATGAGACTCAATTTCATCCGCCGGTCCAAACACGATGTAAATCCGGCCGCGGTCGGTCTTCCAACCCGGGATACCGGCCGCGTAGTGCTCGTTGGCATACGCGATACGCCGGTAGTGCTCTTCCTTAAACTCGTTCTCTTCGGTATCCGGCGTAGGATCGCGACGTTGCCAGAAAGCTTCGATGAACTGGTCGCGCTCTTCGTCGTTCGAGAGCATCATGAACGCCTTTTGCTCTTCGTCGGTGATGATCCAGCGCACGTCCTCGTCCAGCCACTTGCGATAAGTTCTGCCTAACTCCTGACGCAGTGCCTTTGCGTTGGCCTTCCTTTGTTTTTCTGAAACCGGGCGCTTTAAGGGGTCGGTCTGAGTCACATCGGAGCCCTTCGTGTTCTTGTCTTGTGCCAGGGTAGCGACAGGTGAACCCAGCGCCATCACGAGCGCTAGCACGCTAACCGAGCATTGATTTCGAAAACCCGTGGAGAACATAGAGAGGCCTACCTCACAAAAAACGTCAGTTGGCTAATTCTATGTTCATTGGATACAACAAGGCAAGAGGAAGTGGCCTATCAAAAAAAGATTTCCTGCGCCCCGTGGCTCTTCCTAAACCCCTTAAGAATCCGCGCCTTGCGGTAGAAACAGGATTCCGCTCCAGTCCGACAATGACCGCGTTCGCCCGCCCACTGCGGTTGCGCCAGACACGATATAATAAAGTGCGCCCCGCGTGTCACCTCCCTAAACCATCCGGGAGAGGCCGGTTTCGCGGGAGGTCGGGAACTTTCCTCCTCGTCTGAACGTAACTGTTCATGCGCAACCATGGTGCGTTTTCGCCGTTCTATAGCCAGGACCCCGGAGGCAAAGGCCCGAAACGAGGAAAGCCGGGAATTCGGAGCCGCTCCGCTGAGTGCCGCGACGGGCTTGGCAGGACGGTTGGGACGACTTAATTCATGAAGACGTGGAAAAAAGTATTGATCGGGGTAGGCGCGGCCCTGGTGCTCGTCATCATCGTCGCGGTCACGGTTTACCAGAGCCAGAAAAACGTGGTGACGGTGCAGACCGGGAAGGCGCAAAAGCAGAACCTGGCCTCGGTGGTGAGTGCGTCGGGCGAAATCAAGCCGAAGACCTACGTCAACATCGGAGCCAATGCCTTCGGCAAGATCATCAAGCTGCACGTGAAGGAAGGCGACCACGTGAAGAAGGGCCAATTGCTGGCGCAACTCGAGAATGTGCAGTCCTCGGCCGACGTCAACGCCACCCGCGCTGGAGTGCAAGCGGCCGTTACCGACGCCCTCGCTGCCGATGCCGCCCTGAAAACCTCGCTCGCCGACTTGAACCGCGCCAAATCCGACGCCGCTCATGCCAAGCTCGACTGGGACCGTGCGCAAGGTCTGTACAATGCCGCCCTGATCGCCAAGCAGGATTATGATGTCAAGAAAGCCGCATGGGAGCAGGCCGAGGCTGGTCTAGCTCAAGCTGAAGCTCGCGTCGCGCAGGCTAAGGCCCAGAAGGACTCAAGTGACAAGCACATCACCCAGAATCAGGCCAACCTGACGCGGGTTTCCGACGTGCTGCAGAAGACCACCTATGAGGCCCCCTTTGACGGCGTGATCACCAACCTTCCCGTGCGTGAAGGTGAGACGGTGGTCATAGGCATCCAGAACTCTCCCGGCAGCACGCTGATGACGATTGCTGATATGTCGGTGATCACGTCCGAGGTCAAGGTGGACGAGACCGACATCGTCAACGTGCGTCTCGGCCAGTCCGCCGATGTAACCATCGATGCCATCCCCCGCAAGATCTTCCACGGCATTGTCAGCGAGATCGGGGACAACGCCATCGTGCGCTCGACCGGCGTGGCTACTTCTCAAGCTACCTCGACCAGCCAGGAAGCCAAGGACTTCAAAGTCGTGGTGACGCTCACGGATCCACCGGCCGACCTGCGTCCAGGGTTGTCTTCGACCGCGAAGATCACGACCGCAACCCGCAGCAACGTGGTGAGCATTCCGATTCAGGCGCTGACCGTCCGGACCCAGGCAGACCTGGTGCCGAAAGATTCGGGCAAAGGCGCGGTAGAAGCCGCCACCAGCGCTCCCAAGGACGCATCGAAGCAGAGGGAAGAAGTGCAGGGCGTGTTCGTGATCCGCAGCAAGAAGGCCGAATTCATCCCGGTCGACACCGGCATCAGCGGTACCACGGATATCGAGATCATCAAGGGCCTGCAAGAGGGTGACGAAGTGATCACCGGCAGTTATAAGGTTTTGCGTACGTTGAAGCCGGGAACGGGTGTCAAAATAGATAACTCGACCCCGAAGAAAGAAGACGAAAGTTAGTAGAGACGGGGCTTGCCCCGTCTCCCTCTGCGGCAGGAGACGCGGCAAGCCGCATCTCTACAATAGGGCGTCTAACCTCTGCTAAGTTAGAACGTCCAAGAAGAACAGCCATAGGAGCGTGCGTGCACGACCCCGATCCGGAGAAGGAGAGCAAGATGGCGACCGCTGAAGTACTGCCTATCGACAAGCCTGCGAACTGGTCTGCGCCCAATTCCTACATGATCTCAACCGAGGATCTGTGGAAGACCTACGACATGGGCTCGGAACAGGTGCATGCGCTGCGCGGCATCAACCTGCGCATCCAGCGCAACGAATACGTCGCCATCATGGGCCCATCCGGCTCGGGCAAGTCCACGCTGATGAACCTGATCGGTTGTCTCGACTCGCCTTCCAAGGGCCAATACTGGCTCAACGGACAGCTGGTCAGCGAACTCGACGACGACGAACTGGCCCGCATCCGCAATAAGGAAATTGGCTTCGTCTTTCAGACTTTCAATCTGCTGGCCCGTGCCACATCGCTCCACAACGTGGAGCTGCCGCTGATCTACGCAGGAATACCCTCGGATGAGCGCGCCGAGCGTGCCAAGGCGGCGCTGACTGCGGTAGGGATGGAATCACGCATGAGCCACAAGCCCAACGAACTCTCCGGCGGACAACGCCAGCGCGTAGCCATCGCCCGCGCCCTGGTCAACAAGCCGGCCATCATCCTCGCCGACGAGCCGACGGGCAATCTCGACTCCCAAACCGGCAACGAGATCATGGCCCTGTTCGATCGTCTGCACGCCGAAGGCAATACGATTGTACTGGTGACGCATGAGCACGACATCGCCGAGTACGCCCACCGCATCGTCCACATCAGGGACGGCGTGGTTGCCAAGGATGAAGTGAAGCGATAGTCTCCGAGGGTTTCTACGCTTGGAAAACGCCCAGTTGAAGCTGGGCGTTTTTGTTTGTATCCGGCATCCTTAGGTGCCGATCCGAGATCGTGGTCGCGTGCCAACCTACACTGTCCAGCATCACAGAATCGCTCTCCGATCCTCTGCTAATATATTGCTTCTTTATGCCCGACCCACAATCCATCATCGGGCAAACTGTTTCCCATTATCGCGTCCTGCAGAAGCTGGGCGGCGGTGGAATGGGCGTCGTCTACCAAGCCGAAGACCTCCTGCTGGGCCGCTTTGTGGCCCTGAAGTTTCTTCCGGAAGATGTCGCGGAAGATCCGCAGGCGCTGGAGCGGTTTCGACGGGAAGCACGAGCGGCGTCAGCGCTCAATCATCCCGGCATCTGCACCATTCACGAGATTGCGGAGTCTGAGAATTTCCTGTTCATCGTGATGGAGTACCTGCAAGGCCGCACTTTGAAGCAGATGATTCTGGGCCGTCCCCTCGAAACCGATCGCATCATCGACCTCGGCATCGAAGTGTCCGACGCCCTCGATGCCGCGCACTCCAAGGGCATCATTCATCGTGATATTAAGCCCGCGAACCTGTTCGTCACCGACCGCGGTCACGCCAAGATTCTGGATTTCGGCCTGGCAAAAACGGTCGCCCGTTTCACTGCGCCGTCCGGGGATTCCCCCACGGTGACCGAAGCCCACCTCACCAGTCCCGGCAGTTCCCTCGGAACCGTGGCGTACATGTCGCCGGAGCAGGCCCTGGGTAAGGAACTGGATAGTCGAACCGACGTCTTTTCGTTTGGCGCAGTTCTCTATGAGATGGCCACCGGAACCCTGCCTTTTCGCGGCGACACCACCGCAGCGATGTTCAATTCCATTCTCAACAAGGCGCCGGCTCCGCTGCTTCATGTGAATCCCGATCTGCCCGCCGATTTGGAACGCATTGTGAGCAAGTCTCTGGAGAAGGACCGTGATGTCCGTTATCAGAGCGCGGCCGAAATGTGCGCAGATCTGAAACGCCTGAAACGCGATACCTCTTCGGGTCGAGTGGGCGCGGCCAGTTCCTCCGTGATGAAGGCTCCGCAGGGAAAGCGGCGCTGGCCTTGGGCTGTGGCCGGCGCGGGCATCTCTGTTTTGGCGGTTGTTCTCGCTCGTCTTCTCTTCCCGCTCCCCCCACCCAAGGTGACGGGCTCGACACAAATCAGCCATGATGGCTTGAATAAAGGCAGCATGGTCACCGACGGTTCCCGTATCTTCGTGAACGAGTACTCAGGCGACCACTACGCGTTGGCTCAAGTCTCGACGGCCGGGGGCGAGACTTCAGAGATTCCCACCCCCTTCCGCAACGTCTTCCCCACCGATATCTCGCCGGATCATTCACAGCTCTTGATCGGCGCGTTCGAGGGCACTCACTTTGAGGCTCCTTTTTGGGCGTTGCCTCTCCCCTCGGGCGCACCGCGCCGCATCGGCGATGCGACTGGCTACGACGCTACGTGGTCACCCGACGGGCAGCAGGTCCTCTATACGAATGGATCTTCCCTGTATTTGGCGAAAGCCGATGGCACCGATCCAAGGACGTTGGCTTCGGTTGAGGGCATTCCCGGAAATGTCCGCTTCTCTCCCGACGGAAGCAGGATTCGATTCACCTCTTTCGACTACAACAAGAACATCTCATCCTTATGGGAAATGCGAGCTGATGGCTCGAACCTGCGTCCTCTCCTCCCCGGGTGGCACAACCCTCCGGTTGAATGCTGTGGCGTTTGGACACCCGATGGGCGCTATTACATTTTTGTCAGTGGGGCAAACTACGCGGGAAATATTTTTGCCTTAGCGGATCGAGCCGGTGTTTTTCGCAGGGCTTCTAGCGAACCCATACAGTTAACGACGGGCCCACTCCTGTTTCTTGGGGCGCTTCCTTCCGTCGATGGTAAGAAGCTCTTTGTCCAGGGTGCTCAGCCTCGGTCACAGGTTGTGCGCTATGACTCCAAGTCCCGGCAGTTCGTGCCCTACTTGTCCGGTATATCCGCGACCGACGTAGCTTTCTCGCGTGACAGCCAGTGGGTTGCCTATGTCACCGTCCCGGAAGGCGACTTGTGGCGGAGTCGCGTCGACGGCACGGAGCGGCTGCAACTCACCCACCCGCCGCTGAAGATCGTACTGCCCACATGGTCCCCGGATGGAACCACCATCTTGTACAACAGTTCTCTGGTAGGAAAGCCGTGGAAGGCGCAATCGATTTCTGCGCAAGGCGGGAGTCCGCAGGACTTGTTTCCGGATGGCCGTGGCGGAGTGGACTTCAACTGGTCTCCCGATGGCAAACAAATCATCTTCTCGTTCGGCATCGACGATCCAGGGGTGAAAATTCTGACCTTTGACTTAACGACCCATCAGGTCACAACATTTCCAGGCTCCGAAGGCTTGTTCAGTCCGCGCCTTTCTTCGGATGGCCAGTATCTCGCGGCTTTGTCCCGGGACTCGCGCACCTTGATGCTCTATGAGTTCCACGCGAAGAAGTGGTCGCCTTGGCTCACGGAACCTGGAAACATCGCGTATCCGACCTGGACAAACGATGGCTACCTGTACTTCGACAATTTTTTGACCACCAATTCCACCGCCCGCCGCGTGAAGGTTGGCGAGAGTCATTCGGAAGAACTTTACAGCCTCTCAACGCTTCATCGTTTTCGAGCCGCTGCTTCCGGTATCTGGAGCGGGAGCGCTCCCGACGGTTCGCGGCTCTATGTTCAGGATCTCAGCACTCAGGAAATTTACGCGCTGGACCTGCAGTTGCCCTAATCGATTTGAGGATACCTTCGGCGTCCAGCAGACCGCGCAGCCCCGCTACGCTCTTCAGCGCGACCATTATGAAACCACTCACTCGCGACCGATGATTACCTCTATCACCTTCCCGGCGGGAGCCGAGAGATGCCCCGTCAACCGACCCTTCTGCGCGCGGACTTCGACCGCTTGCCCCTTGCCCGCGTGCGCGGGCAAAACGAAATTCCCCAGCTTGTCGGTCACGGCTACATCGGGATAGCCGTCGATCGAAACCTTTGCGCCGGGTATTGCTACAAGGTTTTCGTCCACCACAACCCCGCGGAGCATCGCTGAAGTGTCGGCAACAAGCTGAATGGCAGCGGTTGGGTAGTAGTCCTGAGCCAGAACGAGCGTGGAACTGCCCTTGAGAAACTCATCCTTCACAGACGCGAACAGGGTTACTTTGCCGTCGATCGGCCGGGTTTGCGGTGAAATATCGAGTCCCCATCCGCCTTCCACCATCTTCAATTCTTCCCCATTCGAGGACTTGACTTGGGCAATGTCGACCGGCGACTGGTCGGGTCGCAACAGAACGACATGAACGTGATACACGCCTTGTGATCGGAGAAAGTTGGAAGTAACCAACGGAGTAAGTCCGAGAACGATGAGTCCAGCGGCCAGGATTGAGGCGACCACCGGCCTTCTTGCGCGGAAGACAAGCGCAAAAACAATGGCCGCGAGGATCAGGGCAAGCGCGGCGGTGATTCCAGGATGCGGGATGTGGCTCGCTATCCTGAGAGCTTGCTCCTGCATGAATTACTTCTCCGAATCTGCTGACTCGCGAAGGGCTACTGCCGGTCGGCTGCGGGGACGATCTTGTCCAGATCGGGAGCAGGGGTTGTACCTGCCGCCCCCGCGACGAAGAAGTTGTGGTCGTAGAGGTTGCGGTACATGCGTCCAGCGATCTCAGCTGCTTTGGGGCCGAACGTGGGACGTCCGCCTTGCAGGAAGACCACCGTCACAATCCGTCCGATGTCGGTGTTGGCGTAAGAGGCGAACCATCCAAAGCGCGTACCGGCGCGCGAGCATGTCCCGGTCTTGCCTAAGATCGATTCCTCGTTGAAGTTCAATCGCACGCTGCGCGCCGTGCCATAAGCAACCGCTCCCGCCATGCCGTCGGAGAGCTCAGGAATCACCGGCTCGATGTCGAGATGCCGTTTCACGCGCGGCTGAAAGTTGGCGACTGCGTCGGGAGTTGTCGGATGTTGCAGGTAGTAAAGCGTACCGCCGTTCGAGATCGCTGTGACCAATGCGCCCAACTGCAGAGGAGTCATTGAAATGCCCTCGCCAAAAGAGCACATCTTGCCGACGCCGCCGAGTTTGGCGGAAATTTCTGTTTCGGGATACGTGCCCAACTGCTCGCCCGGAATGTGGTAGCCGGCGAGTTCGCCGAGTCCAAACTGATGCGCGTAGTACTGCACCTTTTCGAAGCCCAGCTTGCGCCCCACCGCTTCGAAGTAAGCGTTGTTCGAGTGCGCCAGCGCGGTAGTGAGATTCATGCGGCTGCGGCGTCCCAGCGAGACTTCTGTTTCCTTGTCGATCACACCTTCGCTCAGGGCAGCGAGAGCGACCGAAAGCTTGATGGTCGAACACGGTTGCGCGCCGCTCGAGAGCGCCAGTTTCTGATTGACCATGGCCAGAACGCGTCCGCTGGTCGGCTCGATCGCGACCACGGTGCCGTTCATGTTGCCCAGCGCATCGATCGCCGCCTGACGAACCACCGGATCTTCGCCCGCGCTCACATCACCGTCGGTGATGGCGGATGCAAACGAACTGGTATGGAAACGCTCGTAATAACGACGCCGACGAGGGGTAGCGGCATAGCGTGAGCGCGGGGCGCGGCTCCGGGCAAGTGTCCGCATGCGCTTCTTCGCATGTTGATTTTCGGTGACTCCGCGGGATTTCTTATGCGGCGTGAGCGTGCTGGGGTTGACGCTGGCGGCGAGGCTACTCGCTTCCAGCAATATTGCCAATCCTAAGAAAAATGCGAGACGAAGAAACCAGGCCCTGAACTTCACTTCACCATCCCCGGAGGTACTCGGCCAATCTACTGCGAATTCAGCTGTCGGCCTAGTTAATAGGATGCAAGAGTATCGCCAAATCAAAAACCGACCGAGCGCATTTCCCGCAACTATCCGATAGTAGGCGATTTAAGCGGCTCGGCGCAATGCCAAAGTGCAAAGATGCCAACGGCCGAATCAGCACGGTAACTACATGAATAAATTGTGTTTAATCTGATTTCGCAAGAAGGACACCCCACCTTGGTAACCTGCTCGACTTGTTACCCCAAAGGGCTTGGCTATGCAGCAGTTTGCACATCTCAGGGGATGTCGCGCTAGTACTTCAGGCAAATCCGATCCGCGTTTCAGACCCACCGTCATCGGGCCGCAACTCCACGCGTGCGTTGTTCCGGCATTTCCTGAGGGCGTATCCTAAGTCCTAGTCGCCCCGAGTTGGGAGCGTTATTGATAGGAGAGGTTATGAACAGATTTCCCTTCATGCTCTCTTTTGTCGCCCTGGTTCTGGCAGTTGCGATCGCGCTGGCCTGCGGCGCGGGTCAGAGTCAACTTCAATCCATCACGCTGAGCCCAGCGACTGCCGACGCACAGTCTTATCCCAATGGACTGGTACCGTTCATCGCTACCGGCCACTACGTTAGTCCTTCCCACACGGTGACTCCGCTACCGGCTACTTGGAGTGCCTGTTACCAGGGTATCCCCACGACTGACGTATCCGTCACTACTGCGGGCGTGGCTCAATGTGCAGCCGCCGCGACCGGCACATACTCGGTCTTCGCGGTCGCCTCCTCCGGCAAGAGCTGTAACGACGCAGTCGGCCCCTGCGGGAATGGATGCTCCGTCGTCGGTACCGCGCTACTGACTTGCCCATAGGCAGACTGCGATAGAATCCTTCACGGCCGCAGTTTTTTCCTGCGCACGAATTCTGCCGAGGTCTGCCTCTTGCGAACATCGCTCGTGATTCTCTCCTTCGCCCTTGCTCTCGTCTTCCCTCTCTTCACTCACGCTGCGGAACAGAGCTTGGAAGCCCGCCGCACTGAACTCAATCGCCTCCTCGCCGATGAGTGGGAGTACACGCTCCGCACCCAGCCCGAACTTGCCACCCAGATTGGCGACGATCGCTATAACGACCGGCTGAGCGATTTCTCGGACAAAGCCATTGCCGACGATCTCGAACACACTCGGCAGGCGCTGGCGCGTTTCGAAGCCATCGATGTCACGGGATTCCCCGAGCAGGAAAGGCTCAACCAAGCGCTGATGGTGCGCAGCCTGCGCGAAGGGCTCGACAGCGCGCAGTTCAAAGACTGGGAGATGCCGGCGACGCAGTTTGGCGGCATTCACCTCGGGTACGCTTCGCTGGCCTTCAATTCTCCTTTCCGCAACAAGAAAGATTACGAAGACTACTTGTCCCGTCTGCGCCAGATTCCGCGGGTTCTCGACCAGGCCATGGGACACATGCGCGACGGACTACGCGATCACCGCATGCCGCCGAAGTATCTGCTCGAGAAGGTCTCAGCGCAGGCGCAGGAGATTGCCGACGATCCGCTCGACAAGAGTCCCTTTGCCGACCCGCTGCGCAAGTTCCCCGATGCCATCTCCGAGGCGGACCGGAAGCAACTGCGCGAAGGGATCGAAACCGCGATAAAAACTGAAGTCGTGCCCGCCTACGCGAAATTCGCCAAATTCGTGCGCGAAGATTACGCGCCCCACGGCCGCCTCGATCCCGGCGTCTGGGCCTTGCCCGACGGAGAAGCGCGTTATCGTTTCGCCGTGCGTCACCAAACGACCACCGATTTCTCGGCCGACCAGATTCATCAGCTAGGCCTGAAGAGCGTGGCGGAAATTGAAACCCAAATGCTCGCCATCGCCAAGGCGCAAGGCTTCACCGATCTGAAATCTTTCAACGCTCACATCCGCCAGGATCCGCAGTTGCACGCCAAGTCGGGTCAGCAACTGCTGGACCTCTACACGCAATATCGCGACCAGATGTATTCGAAGCTTCCGCAATTATTCGGACGACTACCGAAGAATAAGCTCATCGTAGTGCCGATGGAGGCGTTTCGCAGCGCCTCCAGTCCCCCTGCCGATTATTCGCTGGGCGCCGGAGATGGCTCGCGCCCGGGACGTATCAACGTCAACGGGTTCGCTACGGAGAAGCGGTTGCTGCTCAACGTGGAAGCTATTGGCTACCACGAAGGCGTCCCCGGACATCACCTGCAATTTTCGATCGCTCAGGAACTCACCGGACTGCCGCCCTTCCGTAAATACAACCTCGATCTGAATGCCTATACCGAAGGCTGGGCCTTCTACTCCGAACGTCTGGGAAAAGAAGTGGGCTTCTATCAGGATCCATACAGCGACTACGGCCGCCTGCAGAATGAAATGTGGCGCGCCGTACGCTGGGTCGTCGATACCGGCGTTCACTCCAAGCACTGGACCCGCCAGCAGATGGTCGACTTCTTCCATGAGCACACCGCCATGGACGACGAGAACATCAATACCGAAGTAGACCGCTACATAGCGTGGCCGGCACAGGCGCTGTCCTACAAGATGGGGCAGATGAAGATTCTCGAACTACGAGCGCGAGCGCAGAAAGACTTGGGAACGAAATTCGATCTGCGGGCCTTTCACGACGCGGTCTTAGATCAAGGCCCGCTGCCACTGGATGTGCTCGAGACGAAGATCAACACTTGGATTGCAGCCCAACATTAATCGCCGGTAGAGACGGGGCTGGCCCCGTCTCACTGCGCGGAACGAGACGCGGCAAGCCGCGTCTCTACGGTAACGATTCGTTTGGGGCCGTTCCCTACATAACTTCGCTACGTTTTCTCAGGAACGCCGGAACATCGAGATCTTCCGCCTCGTAGGTGGGAGCGGTCGTGCGCATGGCATCGAGCGAAATCACCTCGGCCGCATGCGACGCGCTTGCCGCCGCCAACTCCTGAAAAACCACCGGCGTTGGATCTGGCTCGAAAGTCGGTTCGGGCACGAAGGCAGGCTCTGGCTCTGCCGCTGGTTCGTGGAAATGTTCGCGGCGCGAAACCTCCCGGGACACGTCTCTGGATAATATGACCGGATCGAAGTTCTCGTGGTGTCGCGTACGGCGCATGTCCGATTCTTTGAACCCGGTAGCGATCACCGTGATCTTGACTGCGTCTTTCATCTTCTCGTCCAACACCGCGCCGAAGATGATGTTGGCGTCTTCGTGCGCCGCGCCCTGAATAATCGTGCAAGCCTGCTGCACTTCCGCCAGCTTCAACGAATTCGAGCCGGTGATGTTGATGAGAATTCCGCGAGCTCCGTCGATCGCGCCCGCCTCCAGCAATGGCGAAGCAATGGCACGCTGCGCGGCTTCCACCGTGCGATGCTCGCCGGCTGCGGTGGCCGTACCCATCACCGCATAACCCATGCCCGCCATGATCGCCTTCACGTCGGCAAAGTCGCGGTTGATGATGCCCGGGATGGTGATGATGTCGGAGATCCCTTGCACGCCCTGGCGAAGAATATCGTCGGCGATGCGGAAGGACTCGAAGAAGCCTGCGTTCTCGGCGACGGCCAGCAATTTTTCGTTGGGGATGACGATGGTCGTATCGACCGACTCCATGAGTTCGGAGATCCCGCGCTCCGCCTGCTGCATGCGGCGTTTGCCTTCGAAGGCAAATGGCTTGGTGACAACGGCGACGGTGAGCGCGCCCATTTCGCTGGCCAGCGAGGCGATAATCGGCGCCGCGCCGGTTCCGGTGCCGCCGCCGAGTCCTGCCGTCACAAAAATCATGTCGGCGCCTTCCATCGCTTCGATGAGCTTGTCCGAATCTTCGAGCGCGGCTTTGCGTCCGATCTCAGGATTCGCGCCTGCTCCAAGCCCGTTGGTCAGTTTTACGCCGAGTTGAATCTTGGTCCCGGCGCGCGACATCCGCAGAGCCTGCAGGTCGGTGTTGGCCACAATAAATTCGATGTGTTCCATCCCCGAATCAATCATGCGATTGACCGCGTTGTTGCCGCCGCCGCCGACACCAATCACCTTGATGCGTGCGTCGTTGCGAGCTTCTTCGTTAAAGCAGATGCGGAGTCCGTTGTCTTCCATACTTCACCTCGTAAAGTCAGTTCTTAGCTGCCAGTTCTCAGTTCTCAGTAAGACCAAACCCCTCTAAGAGTTGTCATCCTGAGCGAAGCGAAGGACCTGCTTTCTTCGGCGAGTTGCACATCCCCAGAATGAGCAATGCACCAGCCGGACTCCGCTTTCCCGACGCAAATCGCAAGATCCCAGTTCACCCTCACGCGCCCTTCCTCGCGAACAACGCTTTCATGCGCGAACCAAAACTCGGCTCCTGCAAGCCGCGAGCCAGCCGGGCGCGGTGGCCGTAATACACCATGCCCAGCACGGTGGCGAACTCCGGTTCGGCCAGGAACGACGGCATCTTCGCCATCGGCGTTGGCCAAGCGAGACGCGCCGCTTTCCGCAGCACCGATTCCGCCACGTCCATCAGGCCGGGAAGCCGCGACGCTCCGCCGCTCAGCACGAATCCCGCGATACAGTGCTCCAGAACGCCAGCGTGGCGCAGGTTGTCGCGCAGCAACTCGAAAAGCTCGCGGGCCCGAGGCTCAAGAATCTCGCCCGCCATACGCTGCGGCATCATGCGCGACGGCCGGTCGCCCACCGACGGCACCTCGACCTCATTCCCCTCGGGGATGAGTGTCGGCACCGCGTTGCCAAAATTTTTCTTGAGCGTCTCCGCAGCCGCCAGGCCTGTACACATGCCGACCGATAGATCGCTGGTAAAGTGATCGCCGCCGATGGGAATGACCGCCGTATGCGCGACCGCGCCCTGCTGGAAAACGATCAGATCGCACGACCCGGCGCCGAGATCGACCAGGCAGACGCCAAGCTCGCGTTCGTCCGACCGCAACACAGAATCCGCGCAAGCGAGCGGCTCAAAAATGGTGTCATCCACGTGGACACCCGCCTTGTTGACCGCCGTCACCAGATTCTGCGTGGCGCTCGAAGACGCCGTCACAATGTGCACTCGCACTTCCAGCCGCGTGGCCATCATGCCGGTTGGGTCCTGCACGCCCGGCTGATCGTCAAGAATGAACTCCTGCGGCAGCAAGTGGAGAATTTCGCGATCGGCCGGCAGGGGCACAGTGCGCGCCTTGTCCACGGCCTGGCGGATTTCCTCACGGCCGATCTCCCGCGAACGCGCGCCAAACGTGATCCCGCCGTGGCTGTTCATCCCGCGAATGTGCGCGCCGGCAATGCCCACCGCCGCATGCTCGATGGGAATGCCGGCCACGTCTTCCGCATGCTCTACTGCTTTTTGAATACTGCTAATGGCCTTGTCGAGTTCGGTGATCACGCCCTTGCGCAGGCCTCGCGATTCGCTGATACCGTGACCTCGATAACGCAATCCGTTCTCGCTCAGTTCGGCCACCAGCACCGAAGTCTTGGCGCTGCCTACGTCAATGGCGGTAATAAAATTAGGCTCGTGGCTCGGCATAATATTGATAATCGCTAGTTCTGCGGAGTCTCCTTCGGAATTCCAGCGCTCGGTTTCTTTTGTCCCGTGGTTGCTGCAGACGTTGGCACCGGCGGTGGAAGCGCGCGCGGATGAGACGCCGCTGTATTTCTGGCAGCAGCCGTCGCTGGTTTCATGGCAACCTTCAGCGCGGCTTGATTCACTGGAACTGGTTTCGTTGCTGCCGGCTTAGCCGCAGCGTGACGAACGGCAGCATGATGCATTGCTGCTTTCGTCCCGCCTTTGGCCTTCGCCTTTGTGTCTTTTTTCGCAGGACTCGGAGGCCCGATAGGACGTGTCACATACTTCTCGTAGTTCACGATCGCCGCCGTCTTAACTCCAGCCGCCACCGCCGCCCGGGCTGCCGCCGGAGTCAAGGCCGGCTGCCGCGTCATCCCGTTAAGATCGGGATTCACGATGATCTGGCCGTCATAGCGCAAGTCCACCGATTCGAGCTTGTCGAATTGCTGCCGCCACTGCTGCACGTGCGTAACGTAGGTTTTGTAGCGCTGCAGATAATTCCCCGAGCCCAGATGCACCAACACCTCGCCATTGGAATCGGAGGCCATCACCTTCACATCCTCGGGATCGCTGATGTCTACTTCGCTCAGTTCCTGCGAATAATGCGCGCCGCTGGAATCGAGGTCCCGAACCAATGCGTTGTAGTTCTTCATCCGGGCAGCGCGGGTGGAGAGCGGCTCGCCCGCATTCATACCCGCAATTACCGCAAACGAATATTTATGCTTGCCGCCCGGAGCCAGTTCCATCAGCGTGCCCCCGGCATCGATCAGCGAAATGTGCGATCCAATGCGTGCAAACGCAACTGGCGTGCGTTCATGAATCTCGATGCGCAGCCGGTTCGGCACAAAGCGCATCACGCTTGCCGATTCCACCCATGGAATCTGCTCCAATTGCTGTTTGCGCTGGGCGAGCGGGACGAAGAAAATGTTGCGGCCGATATCCCCACCCATCACTTCCATGATTTGCGCGTGCGTCACATGCTGGGCGCCAGCAACCTCAATCTGATCGCTGGAATCGACGCGAAAGCGCCAAGAGTGCTTGCCGTAGGCGTAGAGACTCGCGCCGGCAACTCCCACCATCGCAAATGCGACGAGGGCCACGCCGACCCACATCAGCCGGTTGGCAGTCTTTTTCGGGAGGGATCCGCGTCGGACCGAGACTCGCTTTTGCCCGCGCAGAAATGGAGATTCCTGCTCCGCTTCCAGATCGACAAGCCGCGAGTCGTCGAAGGGCTCTCGCTCGGGAGCCTCGTTGGGAAGTGGATACAACTCTTCCTGAACCGCGGTGGAACTTGATTTCCGCGCCACTCTTTCGAGTCAGTTGTCGACAGAAAACCGCTGAGCAAAATTACTATAACCGCTTTTCGCGAATTGAGACAGTGCCAAGTTGGTTCAGATACAGTGGAAAACTCACACGGAGAGACAGTTGCAGGGTAGAGACGAGACTTGCCCCATCTCTTTGTGCGGCGGAGACGCGGCAAGCCGCGTTTCTACAGAAACCCTGGTAACGGGATTGGCAAACTCTAGAACGTCTCTGATACCTCAATGCCCGGCAAGTCTGGATCGAGCTCTGATGCCTGGCTTACGATAACGCGTTTCCCTGTCTTCGGGCAGAGCACTGCCACTCGACGGCCGCTCGCACTCGCCAACCGGAGATCTGAACGCACGCGCCAGCGAAGCTGCTCGATCTCAGCGCGTCGCATGTCGGCTTGCGCGCGCAGGACGTCTCTCTGCGCAAGAATCTCGTTCCGTACCTGTTCGCGAACCAGTTCGGTCTGCGCACGGGCCTGCTCGCGAATCATTTCGGCACGGTCGGCGGCGGCGAGCACGTTGTCCGGCAGGACGGCTCGGCGAGTTGTCATTCCCGTAGCGAGGGCCACCGCCTCTTCGGCCCGTGTCGAAATCCGGCACAAGACAGAACCGGCGCGATCAGCCACCCGATGCAGCGCCACAAAGCTTCCCTGACGATATTCGCTGTTCAGCCCCAGCGCCAATACTCCCAGTGCAATCCAATATGCGGCTTTATTCGTGTCCATGGGGGTGGTCCTCACTGTCTAGCGTTTGGACGAGCATCCGAAAAAAAGGTCAACCAGGAAAAAGTGTCTTGTGGAGATGCGATGGCTCGTGTGGGGACGGCGTCTCGCCCGTCCAAGCCGAGCGCAGCTCGGCAGTTGCCTGTGATCACTGCAACGTTGAGGGCGTTACAGTCTCCAGCTTCTCCAACATCATCGCTCCCAGCTGCGAGACGCTGCCTGCACCGAGCGTCAGCACCATGTCCCCCGGTTGGGCTAGGCCGGCAACCTGGGCAACAGCGTCTGAGAAGGACGGGGCATAAGCCACGTCCCGCTTCCCTGCCCCGGCAATGCGCCGGACCAGCGCTTCCGCGGTAATCCCTTCGATCGGCTTCTCACTCGCCGGATAAATGTCGAGTAAGCAAAGCGTGTCGGCATCGGCAAAAGCGGTCGCGAACTCATCCATCAGATCGCGAGTGCGAGTGAACCGGTGGGGCTGGAAGATCACGTGCACGCGTCGAAATCCGCACTGCCGAGCGGCGGCCAACGTCGCCCGTATTTCCGTGGGATGGTGTCCGTAATCATCAATCACGCTGACGCCTGCGGCCTTGCCCTTGAGCTGGAAACGCCGGTCCACCCCGCGAAACCCGTCAAGCGCGGACCGGATCTGCTCCGCAGGAATGTCGAGCGCGGTGCCCACCGCAATCGCCGCCGTCGCGTTTAGCACGTTATGGGTGCCCGGCACGTGCAGCGTGAACTCGCCGAGGTCCTTATCCTTATAGGTCACCTGGAAACGACTGAGGGGGCCGTGCTCGCCGGCCGCCTGCGATGACCCAATCCGGATCAGGAAGTCCGACCCGCGGCTGGTTCCATACGTCGCCACGCGCCGATGGACGCGCGGCAACAAGCGCTGCAGCGCGACGTCGTCATTGCATCCGACCACCATACCGTAGAACGGAACCCGCTCCATGAATTCGAGAAATGTCCGGCGGATGTCGCGCATGTCGCGATAGCAGTCCATGTGTTCGCGATCGATATTCGTGACCACCGAGAGAATCGGCGACAGCTTCAAAAACGACCGGTCACTTTCGTCCGCCTCGGCAACCAGGTATTGCGACTTGCCCAGCCGAGCGTTCGAGCCCATCGCGTCGACGCGCCCTCCAACCACGACGGTCGGATCGAGGCCGCCGGCAGCCAGCACGGCCGCGACCATCGAAGTTGTAGTCGTCTTCCCATGCATGCCGGCAATCGCGATGCCGTACTTCAGCCGCATCAACTCAGCCAGCATTTCGGCCCGCTGAATCACCGGGACATGCAAGCGGCGAGCTTCGGCGACTTCGGGGTTATCCACCGAAATCGCGGAACTGGTGACCAGAACGTCTGCGCCAGCAATGTTGGAGGCGGAGTGTCCTTCAAAAATGATTGCGCCCAAAGCGGCAAGCCGCTGCGTAACTGCCGAACTTCTCAGGTCAGACCCGGAAATCCGGTACCCAAGATTCAGCAACACTTCGGCAATGCCGCTCATACCGATGCCACCGATGCCCACGAAATGAATGCGCTGAATCTTGGCGAACATGAACTAACCCCAGGGACGAACGCTGATGATAGAACATTTCACTGCAGAGACGCAGAGAACCGCCGAAAGGCACTAACCACGGGGGGCACGGAGGAACACAGGGGAAGGCGGGAAGGTTGATTTCCTCTGTGTTCCCCTGTGTCCTCCGTGGTTTTAGGGTTTTGGGTTTTGGGCTTTTCAGTTCTAGCCGGCATGGGCGAGACGTTCGACCATCTCGGCAATTTCTTCGACCGCTTTCGGATGGGCCAATGACTTGGCAGCCGCTGACATGCTCCGCAGACCCGCGCCGTCCCCAATCAGCGCCGCAATCGTGTCCACTAGATAGGCCGCGCCGAGATTACTTTCTTCGACCACAACCGCCGCGCCCACGCGTTCCAGCGCCCGGGCATTCACGTTCTGATGGTCGTCGGCCGCTGCTGGAAAGGGCACGAAAATCGCAGGCTTCCCTGCCGCCGTAATCTCTCCGACCGTGCTGGCCCCCGAACGACAGACCAGCAAATCGGCACGGCCAAACGTCCCTGGCATGTCGTCGATGAACTTGTGAACTTCGCCCGAGATTCCCGACTGCTGATAAGCGGCCAGAACGTGATCGTAGTCGCGCTGCCCTGTCTGGTGAATGATGTGGATCCCGGGAACCTTCGCGCGCAACCCGGGCAAAGACTCGATCATCGCCTGGTTGATGGCGCGCGCCCCCTGACTGCCTCCAAAAACCAGCAAAGTAGGAACGCCCCCCGCCTTCGGAGGAATTGAGAAGAACGCCGAGCGTACCGGCACGCCCGTCACCCGGCAGTGCGGAAAATACTGGCAAGTCTCTTCAAAGTGCACCGCCGCCGCGGAAACCCAGCGGGCGATCATGCGATTGGCGAATCCCGGCACGACGTTCGGCTCAAAGGCCAGCGTAGGAAGGCGCCGTCGAATTGCCGCTACCATCGCCGGTCCCGAGGCGTAGCCCCCGACGCCAATCACCACCTCGGGATCGAACTCCGAAAGCATCCGCGAAGAAGCCGCAATCGCCCGCGGCAAGTCAAACATCGTCTTCGCCCTCGTCATCAGGCTGACATTTTTCAGCGCGCCCACCTGAATCAGTTCCAGCGGAAACCCCGCCTGCGGCACCAACCGAGTCTCAATCCCGCGAACTGTCCCGATAAAAAGAACCTCGGCGCCGAATTGCTTCTTAAGTTGCTGGGCGATGGCCAGCGCCGGAATCACGTGACCCCCGGTGCCGCCCCCCGCGATGATAATGCGCATAAAACCTATTTCCTAAAGGACTGAGAAGGTATCACTCAACTTGCAGCTGCTTTACTCGGTCGAACAGTTGCTCGGGAAGGCAGTCAAAGTTTCGGGCGATTTCGGGAGTCCGCACCGTATCGTGTAATGCCTCGCCCATCATGGCGAGCACTTCGTGAAAGTCTTCCGGGAGGTTTTGGTCGGTCCAATCGCGTTCCCATCCCCGTGAGTGGCAAAAGAATAGGTCGACAGCCCAGCAATTCGCATTTGTCCTTCCCTCGCCAGCCAGATACTGAAGCAACTTTTCGAGGCTTTTCTTCAAGCCATTCAACTCCGGTGGAATAGCGACAACGCTGGCATAGACACTCTGCAATAGTGGCCGCAGTTCAGACGAAACAGATTCCCCATCTCGAGGAGTCGCTATTGCCGCCCAAGCGTCATCGAATCCCGGCATGATCGCCCACTTCCTTCATCCTCGCGTACTTGCCTATCGCCTCCTGTAGCATCCCGAGCACCGACTCCTTCTCCGCCTCCGTATTCCACGAAGTATTGCTATGCGCACCCGCGATCAATCGGTCAATCCACGCCACAAAGTAACCTGCATCAGCCACGTTGCGCACCGGCGCCCCCGCCACGCTCACATAAACCGGGCTGGTCGTCGCATAAGGATACAAGTCAAGAATCGGATACTCCGCCTTGTCGCTGAACGCGCGCAGCACGCACCACCCGCTAGTCTCAAGCGGGATCGAGCCGTCGACTTTCGCCGAGGTATGCTTGCTATCTAGCGCAAGTTCCCGCGCCAACTTTCCGTTGCAGACAATTTGCAGATGATCCACTGGGACGATCGAGTGCATCTCCGCTGAAAACCGCGCCTCTTGTTTCTTCTCCAGTTTCACTTCTCCGCCAATTCCCCGCTCTCCGAGCGTGAAATGGAGTAAAGGCCCATTCGTCGCAAACGTCCGCCCCGCCTTGATCGCCGCCAGCCATGGTTTGATCTTCAGCGGACCCGGCTTCACTTGGGCATACACACGGTTCAAGCCCACTGGCCCGCGCAACGACGCGTAATTCCCCATGAAATCCGTGCCCGCCGCCGTGGGCAGCCGAAAGCCGCAATTCAGCAATTTGTACCAAACCTCGGCTGTCGATTTATGATCGGAAAAACCCACCACCTCGATGTAATCCACCTTGCCCAGCGCCACATCCACAGGTAACTCGTTAGTAAGAGACTCATCCTTCGCCGGATCAGGAATACTGTCAAAAGGATGCACATATCCCACCAGCGCGCCCTGTTTGTGTGCCATGTCGGCGACGTTGGCGTTTGTCGGATAAAGGCTGGCCGCCGCCGTGTTGGGATATGCGACGTATCCCGGAAGAAGAAAGTTCTTGGTCAGATTGAGCAGTCCCAGATGCCCCCAATAACTCGTGTGATACTCCTGCCCGTGCAACAGCAGATGATCTAAAGTCGATGCTGGATCAAGTTTCGGCGAAAAATACGCCATGTCAGGAATGCGCTGTTCCTTGTTCACCACCAGGTCTTCAACGATGGCCAGATTCTCGGCCGCCGCCTGCTCCACCAGATGAGCCGGAGTATTGCGGTAAGTCCCGGCATAGTTCATGTGAGTGTGAACATCGCCGCTCACCCACTCCGCGGGCTCGTAGGGAATCGTCGCCCGCAAGCGCATCGAAGCGCTGGTGGTGGCTCCGGACTTGATTTCCACCTGCTGCTGCTCGAAGGCAAACTCGAAGCCGCGCATTACGTCGACTTGCACCGTCCCGGCTGGAACGGTCACTTCCGAGGTCCCCGAGGTGTCGAAGTAGTGCGCCTCAAACGGCCGTTCGGACCGGTCAAAACTGTCGTCAGCGTGGATCCACACGTCATCGGGAGCGTAGGCCAACCCATCCGCTCCGGTAACGAAAACTCGCGCTGCCATTGGCTTTCCGCGTGCATCGACTACCTGCAACGCCAGTCGCCCCATCCGCTTCAAATATTTCCGTTCGCGCGCCACAACCTCCGTCTGCTCTCCACCCGGAATCGTCTGCACCCACAACGAAGTATTCCCGTCGCGATTGGAGATAAACGCGATCTTCGAACCATCCGGCGACCACCGCGGATTCACGTTGTCAAACGCGCCATACGAAATCGGGAACGCGTCTCCACCCGCTGCCGGCATCACCCACAGTTGATGCCAGCTTTGCCCCAGATACGACGCATACACCATGCGTTTGCCATCCGGCGAAAAGTCCGGACGGGCCTTCCAGTTCGTCTCCTCGTAATGAATCTCGCGGGCCTCCGAACCGGGCTCCGCTTTGATCTTCCAGAATCCGCCGGTACCGTGAATATGCCCGCGATTCGAGATGAACAGGATTTCCGAGCCGTCGCGCGTCCACACGGGGCTGATCTCGTGATCCACCTTGCTGTAGTAATAACGCGGCAGCGAGCTCATATTCTCCGGAGTAAGTTGCCGCACGCCGCTGAGTAATCCGTCTTCGAACCGGCCGACAAAGATATGAAAGTGTCCCTTGTAGGATGTCGAGACAAACGCCACGCGCTTCCCATCCGGCGAGAACCGCGGCTCCACGTTCACAGCGCCTCCGGATGTCATCTTCCGGGTCTGCCCATCGCGTGTGTCGAATGACCACAACTCGACCGCGTCGTGATCGTAGCGCGCGAAAACAATCCACCGTCCGTCGGCAGACCAATCCGGCTGGTAGTCGTAGCCGGGCCCGGACGTAAGCTGCTCCGCCTTCGCGCTTCCCAGTTCCTGCCGCCACAACGACCCCGCCATCGAGTACACCAGGCTGCGAGAATCCGGAGACCAAGCCGCTGCGCTCGGCCCCGTTGTCAACTGCGGCAAATACATTTCCCTGAAGTAATACGGATGGGGCAGATCGATCTGCTTGAGCACAGGCTCGCGCTGCGCAAAACAGTTGAGAACAAAGATGAACGAAACAAATCCGGCAAGATAAACTTTCGACAAGAGGCCTCCGCTCTATTAGCGATATCAACCGGCAGCCCCTAAAGGGGCGTCTGAGTTCGCAGGGCTTGCGGTATCGCTAAAGCGATACCCTGATACGAAACCGAATTTTTCTGCAAACTAGTTGAGCTCTCCGATCACCGGCAGCAGAATCTGCGACTGATGTTGAGCGTCGTGATACACCCGGATACGAGCTTTCTTGATCTCCGCGCCGTCGACCTCCGACTTGCCGCTCTGCAAATTGCGCGAAAAATTCGGAGAAAAGCTGCCCGAAATCTGTACCCGCATCCGGTGTCCCTTCAGGAATACATTGCTGGTGATCAGATTCTTGAGATTCAGTTCGTAGACTTTCCCTGGCTCCAGCCACTGGCGCCCGCGAGCCAAATCGCGATAGCTGGCTCGCAGAACGTCCAACCCCGGACTCATCAGGTTGAACGCCGTTCCGTCCGGGGCAACATCCTCAAGGCGTACCCACAAGTCCACATCGCGACAGTCGCATGACACGAACATGTGCGCGGCGATAGGACCCGTGACCTCCGTATCCTTCTCCAAAACCGGTGAGTCAAACGTCAAAACATCCGCACGGTCGGCCAGCTTGCGATAGTCATGCGCGCCGGAAGATGCATACTCATTCACCACCGGGTTGGCAGGATCGGAAACGAACTCGCTGAACCTTTCTTGGCCTCCCGCAGGCTTCGCAGCCAGTTTGCCGGCTCGCTCTCCGGTTGCGGCAGGCGCAAGGAAAAACGGAGTTGTTCGAGCCGGAGGCGGCCACACATCCGAATCGCGCCACTGATTCGCGCCCATCACGAAATAGCGCACCGGTTTTTCTCGCTCGATGCCATTCTCGATTCCTTTGAGATAGTGATCCATCCAGCGCAGCACCACATCGTCATAATCGATTGCCGCCAACGGCCCAAACTCACGCTCGCCCGACTTTGTCTTGCCCGTGTTCCCCACCCCATGCACCCACGGGCCGAGTAACAAATGCGTTCGCGGATCTTTCTCCCCCGCGCGCGCCTTGAGCAAGCCAGCGTAGTTCGTTGTGGCACCTTCCGGTCCATAGTTGTCGTCGTACCACGCCGACAGATTCAGGACGGCCGCATGCGCACGATCGTACTTGTTGCGCAGTTCACTCCAATCCCACCATGGATCGTCCGCAGGATGCCGCAGCCAATCGAAGTAATACGGTGCGACCTTCTGAAGCTGGGGCACGTCCGTCAACGGCAGCGCGCTCAGCATCTTCGGCCCCTCCACCTTCCATGCCGCGAGAGCCTCTGCATTGGTGTGGGGGCCGGGAAGATTCTTCTTCACTCGAGTGTCCCAGGCAATGTTGTCCCAGATCCACTCCATCCACGACATATCCCACGTACCACCCGCGTAGAAGAAGTTCTGCGGGGTCGAGAACGTCATGGCCGGCACCATCGCCTTCAAGTGCGGAGGATTCTCCACCGCCGCCAGCCACTGCACTGCCCCCGGATAAGAGAGTCCAAACGTCCCCACCGCGCCGTTCGACCACGGCTGGCCTGCCGCCCACTCGATGGTGTCATAGCCGTCGCGACGTTCGTTTTCATAGGGCCGGAACTCTCCGTCCGAATGGTAGCGCCCGCGCACGTCAACGATCACCACCGCGTAGCCGCGTTCGACCGCATGCCGGAAGGTTGTGTACTCCTGTTGCGCCGCGTCCTTCCCATAGGGAGTCCGATAGACCAACACCGGGAATTTGCTGGCTGCCGCCGGACGCAGTACATCCGCCCGCAGCGCAATCCCGTCACGCATCGGGACCGCCACGTTGTTTTCAACCGTGAATTGCAGGGTTGCAGGTTGCGGGTCTTGAGCCAGCAGCAAAGAACTGCCACACAGGAGTAAAGCCAGGGTCCAGGATTTCATTCGCGGAGAGGGTATCACAGCGCGCACAGCCTCGACCGTTAGACTTTCACGCGATCTGCTCGCCGCACCCACAGCCAGTTCACCAATGCTGCCGCAACCGTCGCGGCCAAGATCAGTGATTTACTCAAATCCACCTGCGTTGCCAAGGCGACCGCAATCCCCACCCCGAGTACGGCCAGCACCTGTCCTCCCGGCACCCGCACGCGCACGGCCAGCGGCCGCTTTCGTCGCAAGACGATCACTGCCAGGCACACCACGGCGTAGTAGAACAACCGGGCAATCACCGACAGCGTCACATTCCAGGTAAAAGTCCCGGAGATTGCCAACCCCCACACGGCGGCCCCGTAGAACAGAATTGAAAACCACGGCGTGTGAAATTTCGGGCTCACCGCGGCAAAGACCCCGGGCAAATCTCCACCTTTGGCAAGCGCGAACGTGACGCGTGGCATTCCGAGCAGCTTGGCGCCCAAATATCCATAGACCGAAACCAACGCCCCAATCGCTACCAGAGCCGCCCCGCGATTGCCCATGGTGATGCGCGCCACCTCGGCCAGCGGACGATCCGTGGTGGATCCCGGCCCCAGCACGCCCACCACCACCCATTGCACAAGCGCGTAAATCACGGTGCAGGCGATCAGCGCTACGAAGAGCGCGAAAGCGGCGTCCCGCCCCGGATTCTTCGCCTCGCTCATGGGCGCGAGCGCCGATTCAAATCCGCCGTAAGCGAAGATCATCAGCACGATCGCCTTCATCCACGCACTGGACGACGGCGCCGCCGCCGCGCCCCACGGTGCCGGGTGGATGAGCGTGACCGCCGCTCCGGCCGATATCACCATCAGCAGCGGCAGAATTTTCGCCACCGTGAACACGTTGCTCACCGCCGCACCCTGCTTTGCGCCCAACGCGTTGATGAGCGCCAGATGTCCCACCAGCAAGGTCAGGATCACAATTCGGGGCCAATGTTCTTTCGCTCCCGGCCAGAATTCCGCCAGGTAAATAACAAACAAGTTCGCATTGGCTGCCGGAGCCGAAACCTGCGCCAAGTAGAGGGTCCAGCCGACTAGAATTCCCGTCAGCCGCCCGAACGCCGTGCGCGCGTACAGGTACGGACCGCCCGCCTCGGAAAATTGCGAGGCCACCTCGGCAAAGCAGGCCATGATGACACCGATCGCGGCCCCCGCGATCAGCACGGCCAGCACGCTGCGCTTACCGAGAAGCCCCGCCACCGTGGAGGGCAACCCAAAGATGCCACTGCCAATAACCGAATTCACCGCCAGTGCAGCCAAGCTCCAACGGCCAATGGCCCGCACCAGGCCAGTTTGCGGTGATGTCATTTCGAACCGTTTGTATCACACCCAGAGCTTCACTTGGATTAAACTTCTTCACAGGCGGTAACGGTGACAATCCAGAACGACCCCCGGGAGCATACGCAGGCTGTGGCCGCATCCATCTCCGATATTCGGCTCTTGTTAAAAGTCAAATCCCTGCCCAAGTCGGCTGACTCGCGGCGCGTCTTCATCGCAGGAGGAACCGGCTACATCGGCAGCGCTCTCATACCGGTCCTTCTCGAGCGGGACCACCGGGTTCGAGTGCTGGTGCGCCCCGGCTCCAAAGCGAAGCTGCCCGCCGCTTGCGAAGTCGTCTCCGGCAACGCGCTCGACGCCAATACTTACCGCCAGCTCATTCGCCCGGCTGACACCTTCATCCACCTGGTCGGCGTCCCGCACCCATCTCCCTCGAAAGCGGCTGAGTTTCGTGCTATTGACCTGGCCTCCGCCCGCGAGGCCATCTCGGCTTGCGCCGAACTTGGCATGCATCATTTCATCTATCTCAGCGTCGCCCACCCTGCGCCCATGATGAAGGCCTACATCGCCGTCCGCGCCGAGTGCGAACAGTTGATCCAGGAACACCATCTCAACGCCACGATCCTCCGCCCCTGGTATGTCCTGGGGCCAGGTCACCGCTGGCCCTACGCGCTTCTGCCCTTCTACAAGATATGCGAGTGGCTCCCGTTCACTCGCGCCAGCGCCCTGCGTCTGGGTCTGGTTACTCTTGACCAACTGATCCTTGCCCTCGTGGAAGCCGTGGAATCGCCTACCCAAGGTACACGCGTCGTTGGTGTCCCCGAGATCCGCTTCGCAGCGCTGAACCTCACCCGCGGAGTAATGCGCCGGACTGCCTGAAATTGCCTGCCCCACGCGGCTTTTCGACCGAAGGTAACTTCAATTACCGAAGCTCATGCACACGGGGAACCTTTTCCTCCACGCTCCGAGATGCGATGTTTATCAGGAAGCAAGCATTAGCAGCACTGGGCCAGATCGGAAAGGATCTTATGGATCGCGAAAACCGGGAAAGCATCGAAGATATTCATCTCCGCATTTTGCGCGTCACCGACGACTTGCGCGTAATCCAGCGTGAACTCAACTGCGCCGCCATGCAGGCTCCGACTGATCCCGAACTCATGGAAGCCCTCGCCGATCCACCCGAGATCGAATCCATTCAAGTCCTCAAGTCCGCTCTCGACCAGATGCGGCATTTCCTCTGGTTCTACATGCAGGTTGTAACCAGCGATTCTGAAATGGGTGAAAAATTCCGCCAGACCCTCCGCCAGGATGTTCCAGTGCGAGCTCCCGAAATGGAGCAGCAGTTCCAAAGCGCCACCGATGCCATCATGCTTCGCTACCTGGCCGACAGTAAGTTCCGCAAGCCCAACTAAGCTCGTGTGAGGAAGGGCATGTGTGGGGACGGGCGCCTCGCCCGTCCAAGCCGAGCGAAGCTCGGCCTCTTAAATCCGCCAATTCCCCAGCCGCCAGCACTGCAGTAGAATTCAGCCGTTGCCAAACTCTCCTCAGCTGCGTACCGCCGAAGCTGCCGACGCGCCCGCCATCGCGCGCCTGGTCAACGCTGCCTTTCGCTCCGAGCGTTTCTTCATTGACGCCGATCGCACCGATCTTGACAAAGTTGGCGCACTCCTTCAGAAGGGGAAATTTTTCATGCGTTTCGAAAATGGCGTGCTGACCGGATGCATTTACACCGAAGTCCGTGGTGAGCGAGGTTACTTCGGGTTACTGGCGGTCGACCCGCAACGCCAGCGCTCCGGAATCGGCGCTCGTTTGATCGCCGCTGCCGAGCAGCACTGCGCGCCGCCGGGTGCCGGTTCATGGATCTCACTTTCGTAAACGTGCGCCAGGAACTTCCCGCCTATTACCAGCGATTCGGATACGTCGAGAACGGCGCCTTACCCTTCCCAGCGGACCAAGTCGCCAAGATTCCCGTCCACCTCCTCCAAATGTCGAAGCTGCTGTAACACGGGGCACAACCAACCTAAGTATTGCTACCGCGTGGTTCTTGCCACTCGGCGGAAGTTTCGCGACCGTAGCGCCGCCGTCCTCGGCGGCTGTCCGGCGGGCGTCCACGCCCGCCGCGCAGAGGGCAAGATGCCGGCGCTACAGGTCATCAACTTGCAAAATCTGCCCGGGTGCGGCACGCTCAGAAATCGGCTGAGACAAGTTGAAGTTCTCTCTTCGGCTGGCGCTTTCATCTCGCCAGCCGTAGCACACGTTTCTTCCGGGACATCTTATGAGCATACTTTGGCGTTCTTCATTCGCAGCAATTGCATTGTGTTTCCTTCTATCCCTCAGCGCTTTTCCCCAAGCCCCGGCTTCCGCGGCGCCCCCTTCCGCAGCCACAGTTTCCGCTCCACCCGCCACACCCGCGAAGAGATTGAAAATCGGCATCGCCCTGGAAGGCGGCGGCGCCCTGGGCCTGGCGCATATTGGTGTACTGCAATGGTTTGAAGACCACCATATTCCCATCGACTACATTGCCGGAACCAGCATGGGCGGACTCGTGGGCGGCCTCTACGCCACGGGAAAGTCTCCCGCGGAACTGAAGACCATCGTGGAAAACCAGGATTGGAACGCCATTATCGACGGACAGGGAAATTATCAGGACCTTTCCTTCCGCCGCAAGGAAGACCAGCGAGCCTTCCCCAATCGTCTTGAGGTGGGTCTGAAACACGGTTTCTCTCTACCTTCGGGTCTGAACTCCGGCCAGGGAGTCAGCTTGCTGATTGATCGGGAAACGCTCCCCTACACGCACAGCGGATCCTTCGATGACCTTCCCATTCCATTCCGGTGCGTGGCTACTAATCTCGTGACGGGGAAAGCCGTTGTCTTCGATCACGGCTCCATCGCCCAAGCCCTGCGCTCGACCATGTCCATTCCCGGCGTCTTCGCTCCCGTCCGCGACGGCAATGACGTTTATGTGGATGGCGGCCTTCTGGGCAACTTACCCACCGATGTGGTGCGGAAAATGGGCGCGGACGTGGTTATTGCCGTTCATCTCGAAATCGCCCCAACCGATGTGTCCGAGATTCAATCTCTATTCAGCGTGCTCGGACGCTCGGTCGAGGTAGTCATTCATGAAAACGAACTGCGCGGTCTGGCCGGCGCGGATCTCATCGTTAACGTCGATCTCAGGGCCTTCAGTTCCATCGAATACGAACAGGCCGAGAAGATTGTTGACCGCGGCTCGCAAGCGGCTGCCGGCAAAGCGAACATCCTCGCCCCCTACGCTCTCGACGATGCAGCCTGGAGTGCCTACCTGGATCAGCGCAAGGGACGGCTCAAGACCAACGTTCCCGTGCCCCAATTCGTGGAGGTGAGAGGCACAAACGCAAGATCTTCCCAGGAAGTGGCGCGCTTCCTGCAACCGCTCAGAGGCAAGCCGATCAATGTGCCCGCGATGGAAGAGATGTTCCTCCAACTGGATGGGATGGGAAAATTTGATTCCGTCGATTACTGGCTCGCCGACAAGCAGGGCCAGACGGGATTAGTTGTTTTCGTTCACGAAAAATCCTACGCGCCCCCGACGCTTCAACTCGGCTCTGAGACGGACGGCTCCGAACCCAAGGACGTCACCATTACCCTGGCCGGTCGGCTCATGTTCATGAATGTGGCCGGTTACCGGTCAGAATGGCGAACCGACTTCGCATTCGGCAATAATTACGGCCTATCCAGCGAACTCTATCGGCCATTCAGTTCGCTCAGCAATTGGTTTTTTGCCCCTCACATCACCATCAGCAACACAGGATTCAAGTTCTTCAACCAGACAGATCCGATCGCTTTGTATCGTTTCCACCAGGCAAACGGTGGCTTCGACGTGGGCTACGGATTCAACCGTTTCACCGAACTTCGCGTGGGGTACCAGATCGGCTATTCCAATATCCTTCTCAATCTCGGCCGGGCAGATTTCGCTTCCGTCAGTGGCCGGGTCGGCGACACCCACATCCACTTCTTGACTGACCACACGGACGACCCGATCGTTCCCCGCCGCGGCTACAAAGGCGACGCGACCTTTCGCTGGTATGACTCCTACCCCGGTGCGATCGACGGGCTTCCGGCGATGGATGCCCGCCTCGAGGGCTTTCAACCGATCAGCGCCAAAGGTTCGGTCTTCGTTTCCGGGGAAGGTGGAACCACCTTTGGCGTTCACAACATCAGTTTCCCGCTCTTCTTCCTCGGCGCCCCGCTCCGCTTGAGCGCCTACGGCACCAACGAACTCTATGGACAGCAGTACTATCTTTTCCGCGCCGGCTACCTCCGTGAACTTCTGACTTTGCCTCCATTCCTCGGCAAGAAAGTTTATGTCGTCAGCTCGTACGAGGTCGCAAAGATGTACAGGTTTTCCCCGGAAACACAATTCCCGAACGACGTGGAGGCTGGTGTGGTGGCCGAAACCGCCTTCGGTCCACTCTTCATCGGCGGCAGTGTAGGCGATTCGGGTCATCAGAAATGGTTTTTCCAGCTGGGAAGAGTCTTTTAGCAAGCGGCGGTAGAGACGGGCTTGCCCCGTCTCACGCTGCGGGGGGAGACGCGGCAAGCCGCGTCTCTACAGCAAAAAAGGGCGCGCCGCAGCGCGCCCAAGTCAGGAGGAACAAACTTCAGAAACAACAACGTTTCCGCAGAACAAACTCGTTCGCTTACCGCCCAAAGCCCGCCGACTGCATCGACTGCCGCGAGATGTCCGAGGTCGACGCAATCCCCTGCATCCGCAACTTGAACTCGTCCGCATTCGAGGCGCTTTCCAGAGCGGTTTCGTAGTTCACCAGCCCCGCCTGGAACAAATCCCAGAGCGACTGGTCAAAGGTCTGCATGCCGTATTGCGACGTGCCGGAGGAAATGGCCTCTCGGATGGCACGGGTCTTTTCAGGTACCAGGATGCATTCCCGGATATAGGCTGTCGTCACCATGACTTCGACCGCGGGCACGCGGCCCTCGGCGTCCGAACGGCGTACCAGGCGCTGGCTGACAATCGCGCGCAACACTGCCGCCAACTGCAGCCGGATCTGTTTCTGCTCCGGCGGCGGAAAAATAGCGATGATTCGGTTGATGCTTTCCACCGCATCCAAAGTGTGCAATGTGGAGAAAACCATGTGGCCGGTTTCGGCTGCGTGCAGGGCCGTACCGATCGTTTCCAGATCGCGCATTTCGCCGACCAGGATCACGTCCGGATCCTGACGTAACGAAGCGCGCAATGCCGCCGAGAAGGAAGGCGTATCGACTTCGACCTCGCGCTGGTTTACGTAGCCTTTTTTATCGCGATGCAGAAATTCGATCGGGTCTTCGATGGTGATAATGTGTTCGGCGCGAGTCGAGTTGATGCGGTCGACCATGGCGGCCAGCGTTGTCGATTTGCCCGAACCCGTCACTCCAGTCACCAGTACCAGACCGCGTGGCATGTCGCAAATCTGCTCGACCACCTTCGGCAAAAATAGTTCGTCAAGCGCGCGGATCTTCGTCGGAATGACGCGAAGCACCAGTCCCACGTTGCCGCGCTGCTGAAACACGTTTACACGGAAGCGTCCCAGGCCGGCAACGCCATACGCCATATCGATTTCCGTGGTCTCTTTGAATTTTTGCTTTTGCCGCGCCGACATCATGCTGAACGCCATGTTCAACATGTCTTCGGCCGACACGCGCGCCTGGTCAGTCAGCGGCACCAGATCGCCATCAATGCGCAGGTGAGGATAGTTCCCCACCTTCAGGTGCAAGTCGGAAGCACGGCGCTCCATGGCGATACGGAGCAGGTCATCGATATTCATGCAGGCAGGACTCCAGCTGTCCTGCTTATCATGACCTGAACGGAGGCAGTGTACGAGATGACGGAAGTAACGGGCAGTTCAGCTGCGAGCTACGGGCCGCGAGCTTCGAGCGGACGGGTTTGGGGATCGCTCGCAGCTCGCAGCTCGTAGCTCGAAGCCCGCAGCCAAATAGTTGACTTAGTCTACTCACTTAGCTAATCTAGCTTCATGGAAGTGAACATCCACGAGGCAAAGACCCAGCTGTCGCGCCTGCTCCAACGGGTCGCAGCAGGTGAGGAGATTACGATTGCGCGCGCCGGCGTGCCGGTCGCCAAACTGATTGCCATTGCGCCCGCGAACGTCGTCCGTCCGCTCGGAGCGATGGAAGGCCAGATCTACATTGCAGATGATTTTGATGCCCCGCTACCTGACGACCTTCTTGCCTTGTTCTATGGGGGGCAGCAACCGAAACGCAAAACACCAGGGCGCGCAAAACCCGAGAAACGACCGAGGAAGCGTGCCAGTCGATGAGATTCCTTCTCGACACCACGATCTGGTTGTGGAGCGTGGGAGAGGTCGGACGGCTGAACCAGACAGCACGGGAGGTACTGACCGATCCTCAGCACGAATTCTATTTTTCGGCAGCTAGTGTGTGGGAGATAGCAATCAAGACCAGCATTGGCAGATTGGAATTGTCCGAGCCACTACGCATCGTTGTTCCCAGGGAGACTGCGCGTCAGGGGTTAAGGCCCTTGCCGATCAACTACCTTCACGCGCTGGCGGTCTACGACCTCCCTCTGCTTCACGGGGATCCTTTCGATCGCCTGCTCGTGGCACAAGCCCGTACTGAAGGTCTAACACTGATGACCGCCGACAGGGAGTTGAAGCGGTATCCCGTAGACTTTCTCTGGGCTGGGCGCTGAAAAAGCCGCCCCGCAGGGCGGCTTGACGATCAATTTGTATTTTCGCGGGCGAGGGCGCCCGCGCCACGCACACCACACCATCAGGCGGCGCTGGTTTCCTGTGCCGGCATTTGGAACGGTTCGTCGTAACTGCCCCCATAAATCGAAGGCACCTTCGACCCCATCGGACGTAGATACGTTGCCAACTCGCCCCGATGATGAATGCTGTGATTGTTCAGGAATCCCAGATAAAACGCTGCCGGTAAGTTGAAAACGCCCATGAAGTTAACCGGCGTCAGCAACTGCTGCGCAGAAAGGGCGCCGACCCGTTCCGCGCAGCGCTTCATGTTCTTGTCGTACCATTCCACCAACTGGGCGACGGTCTCGGGCTTTTCCATTTCCGACCGAGCGGCCATCTTAAATTCCATATCCGCGATCCCGTCCATGAACTGGACGTCGGTGTTCGCGAGATGCCAAGCCAGTTCCCACGCCGTGCGTGCGCAGGGGTCTGGGCGGTAGTCTTTTCTCCCGTCAGGGATAGCAGCCAACACTCTCTTGGTGGTTTCAACTTCTCGGGCAAGGCCATCAAGCATCATGGCACGATAGCCCAGGGCAAAATCGGGTGTGAGAGCAGACATAACATTTCTCCTTCAGGCTGGGGTTATTGGAAGACAACAAGGTCTTTTGCGATCAACGGGCCCACTATAGTGCAAAGCAAAAGGATGCGCAAACCGCCTGCGCGCTGAATAGCGCTAGACGCTCACGGGTTGCTTCGCTCCCACCGGAACCGGCGTCAGCCAGTCATACCGGTCCTTCTTCTCGCCGCGAACAATGCCGTAAAACTCCGCTTGCAGGGCTTTGGTCACGGGCCCCATCTTGCCCGAGCCGACGTTGATTTTGTCGACCGAGCGAATCGGCGTGATCTCGGCGGCGGTGCCGGTGAAGAAAACTTCGTCGGCAATATACAGCGACTCCCGAGGAATCTGCTGCTCCACGATCTTGATGCCGAGATCGCGAGCAATCTGCAACACCGAGTCGCGCGTAATTCCCGGGAGCACCGAGTTGCCGAGCGGGGCCGTGTGCAACACGCCGTTGCGGATGACAAACAGATTCTCGCCTGAGCCTTCGCTGACGTAGCCGTTCACATCCAGGGCGATGCCCTCCGCGTAGCCGTTGACGATCGCTTCCATCTTGATGAGCTGCGAATTCATGTAATTCGCGCCCGCCTTGGCCATAGCCGGTAGAGTGTTGGGCGCGATCCGCGTCCACGAAGAAATGCAGACATCCACTCCCTCGCTGGCGTCCGTCCCCAGATATTTTCCCCAAGGATAGTTGCAGATATAGACCTCGGTTGGCGAGTTGAAAGGATTGACGCCGGCTTCACCGTATCCGCGGAGAACGATGGGGCGGATGTAGCACGGCCAGACGCCGTTCTGTTTGACCAGTTCGACCATGGCGCTCGTGATCTCGTCGCGCGTGAAAGGGACGTCGATGCGGTAAATGCGCGCGGAGTCGAGGAGCCGCTGCATGTGTTCAGTGGCGCGGAAAATCGCCGGCCCGGTGGGCAACGCATAGCAGCGAATGCCCTCAAACACCGAAGAGCCGTAGTGCACCACGTGCGACATCACGTGGAGCGTGGCGTCGTCCCAGGCGATGAACTTGCCGTTATGCCAGATTTTGTCCGTTTTCTGAATCGCCATGCAGCTCCTTCGCTAGATTAAAGATTCACGGAAGCGGCTCGGAATTCTCCGAAGTGACCATCGAGATCGAAGCAACTTCGTCTTCCAGAAAGAAATTATAACGTGGAAGAAGGTGAGCCCAGCGAAATCAGAAGCCGCGGCCCCGACCAAGCGGTCGGGGGGATGAACACGTGCAGCAGGGACGGTTAGCGAATCGCAATGATGTTGTTGGCAACGAATGCACTTTCACCGGCGACGATCATGCGCATCGTAATGCGTTCGGCTTTGTAGTGATGTGTCCGATGCAACAGGTAGACAACTCCAACTCCCGCGCCAAAACCTAAAGCGGACCCGGCAGCCTCTCCCGCCGCACCACGCGTCACGAAGGGGCGCATGAGGGGATTGGTCTCGCGCAACCCCTGGCTCAAGCCGCGCTGGGTGGTGATGGCGTCGGCGGTGATCAGTCCCGCCAGGATGCCAACGTGCAACTTGTTCTCCAGCGTCCAGAAAGGACGTTGCTGGCTGGGTGCATCGGGAAGAGCGAAACTGCTCACCGCGAAATTCTGTGCCTGCATCGCCGCGCTCAGTAAGAGAATCGAGAGGAGGTATTTCATTTTGTTCTCCAGTACTTCTTGGTTTTGCTAGGCTCAGAATAGGTCAGACAAACACGGTGGTACATGGCCCAATGTCGTAGGGTGGGTGGCCTTCCGGTAAGGGTGACTGTGGTGAGTTTTGAAGGTTACTGGCGGTATTTCAGACGCGGAAATCGGCATTTCTTGTCAGCTAATCAATTGATTCTGCGGCACTTATGACACAAGCTAGGGCGGCGCATTCTTCTCGGAACGAACTTCCGGGGCCCATCAGTAACTGTTACCGGGGTCATGCCTGAGGCCGGCGATTTGCACAAAGGCCCCGGTCAGAAAGATCCTCTTCTCGCAAGCCGCGAGAACTCGAATACCCGCGCGCGTGTTTCTGATCACTGACAGGTGCGACGCGGGGCAGTAGAAATGGGCGGTTCCGCGAACTCGCATATGGATCGACTCGACAAGGTTGCCACGAAGCAGACGGTACGGCTCACGCATTACGGGCGCAAGTCAGGAAAGCCCTACGCGGTGACAATCTGGTTTGTCGTGGACGGCGACCGAGTCTATCTCGGAACGGCGAACGTCAAACGACAGTGGGTGCGCAACGTGCAGAAAACGCCAAAGGTCGGGTTGTCGATCGGAGGTGAGACGTTTGCGGGAGAGGCGCGCTTTCTTACTGACCCAGCCGAGCAGGAACGCGTAAAGCTGATGATGCGGAGGAAGTACTGGATGTATGGGCCGGTTTTTGCTGTGGCCAGGGTTCTGACGGCCATGGGGCTTTTGCAGGACCGCACCGGATCATTCGAGGTGACGTTGAACGAGAAAGTCGGATAGGTATTTCCTTCCGGCAGAGGAGAGCATATATGGCAACTCAGCGTGCATCATTGGAGACCATCGAGGATTTTCTGGCGCAGAAACGTATTGCGATGGCGGGGATATCACGCGACCCGGCGAACTTCAGCGTGAAACTTTTCGAAGAACTCTGTCGCCGTGGGTACGACGTCATTCCCGTGAATCCCAACGCGGCGGAGGTACAGGGAATACGATGCTTCGCCCGCGTGCAAGACATCCAGCCTCCCGTCGACGGCGCGTTGCTGATGACGTCCCCAGAGGCTACGGAAACCGTCGTGAACGACTGCGCCGAAGCAGGCATACGGCGAGTTTGGATGTACCGGGCGGCAGGTCAAGGTTCGGTCAGCGCGAAAGCGGTCGAGTTCTGCCTGGGGCGAGGGATGCTGGTGGTTCCGGGACAGTGTCCCTTCATGTTTCTGCCGGACGCAGCGGGCTTCCATCGCTTTCACGGCTTTGTCCGCAAGATCACGGGCCGTTATCCGCGGCATGAGTCTTCCCAGAAGCTGACCTAGTAAAGTAGTCCGCATGAAGCGGAGCGGAAATCAATTTCTTCACAAGCACTCACTGAGTTTGGCGGCCCTGGGAGTCGTGGCCTTTTTGATCACGCTCTATTGCCGGTCCAATCCGAATACCCGCTTGGGTTCATTCTTTGGCAACGCCATCGCAGACTGGACGGGGGTCCTGATGACGGTTGTCCTGACCAAGCACCTGTACGAAAAAGGCTCGGGGGAGAGCAAGCAGCCGAAGGGCAAGGTGCGGTCGGCGGTCCTGGAAATTCTGCGTGAGCACTCGCTCACTCTCTTTCTAGTAATCACGGGCGTCGCCTGGATCCTCGCATTCCGGGCCATGGACCCGGGCAGCAGGTGGGGACAAGTCGTCGGGAACATCGTTTCCGAATGGACGCAGATTCTCGGGCTCGTCCTGATGACCAAGCGCCTGATGGAGGTTGGATCGAAGGAGGGTAAGCGCTGACTCACCGAACCCTTGCCTGCTTACAGCCGCGGCGCGATTTTCTCCGCCGCTTCTTTCGAGCTGATGACGGAATGCACTTCGAAATCCACGATGTCACTCCAATTTGCCATCCATTGATCGAGGAGCGCGCGATCTTCGGTTTCCATCAGCTGGTAACAGCGATCCATCTTGTCACTGACCCAGCTCGACACGTAGGAGAGTCCAGCTGGCGCCAGCCGTCCGCGCTCTCGGAAGCGACGGTACACGGGAACGGCGTCTCCGTTCTTGAAGTGCTCAATCACCATGTACAAAATCTTGCTCATCAGGCCTCCCCCCAATAAAGAGCAGCGCGGGCCAAACCACGCCCACAGCACGGTCAAATCATGCTGACAAAATGCGGGTTCTTCCGCTTCTTTTCTCCAGTGATCGCATGTAGGCATTATAGAAAAATCCAAGGAGGGGAAACGAGGCAGTCCAGATGGCCCGTTAGCAGTTTCCGCATCGGGCAGGAAGGGGGTGGCAGCGAATCCGACCAATCCCTCACCAATTCTCAGTTCGCGGCGGATGCCACGTCCCCCCGGGCACGGAGCGGCACTTGGCGTAAAATCCCGTGGCTGTTAACAACAATCGCCCTCGCACCGCAATGGCGATGTTTCAACAGTAACTCCTGGTCTTGTGGCTATTGGCGATCCCCGCACATCAAGATGTGACCAACTGCACTGACAGGACACGCTCACTTGTGTTCCTCTTATAGAAGAATGTAATTGGCGTACAGGGCCCCACTGTCAGTTGCACGCTCACGCTCCCTCCTTGGCAGTTCCTCTCTGTAGTGTCTTAATGAAGGGAGGCGATCTAATGAGAATCATCCACCGGAAATGGTGGTTGACAGCGATCGCTCTATTGCTCCTGGTGCCGGCTGCTTCCGCCACCGCGTCGCCCCTGAAGTCCCACCAGAAACATCGACAATCATGGGCCGTGCCGGAAGGTGGGTCCGCTTTGGTCTACGTGGTAGGAGCGGGCATCACATGTCTGGGCGCAATGGTCATACGGTCTCGATCCGGAAGATCGAGGTAATTGTAAGTTACCAGCACACGAAAAAGGGCCTCGATCCTGAGCAGACACACTCAGGATCGAGGCTGTTTTGTTTCTGTCGTGGTTCTGCGGCGTCGCTCTTCCCGAACTGCCGGATGGTGGATGACACCGAAAAGTGCAATCCCGTCGAAAAAATTCGCAAGGGCAGACTGTCACTATTGCAAAATCGCCTCTCTAACAATCCGATTCCTAGCATGCGGCTAATGGTCTGTTCCCCACGAATCACGGCGGGCTTAAACTTCATCCAAACTAGGAGCTTGAACCACCTGGAGGACTTATGGAAAGTCGAATCGCCTATGCAAAAGTTGCGCCCGGTGCCTACCGGGCCATGTTGGGGCTGGAGGAATATCTTCATCAGTGCGGACTGGAGGAATCTCTGATTCACCTCATCAAGCTGCGAGCTTCACAAGTCAACGGTTGTGCCTACTGCATCGACATGCACTGGAAAGACTTGCGGGCTCTCGGTGAAAGCGAGCAGCGGCTCTATGGTCTGGACGCTTGGGAAGAGTCTCCTTATTACACCGATCGCGAAAGGGCGGCGCTGGCGTGGACGGAGGCGGTTACGAACCTGCGGGACGGGCACGTGCGCGACGCGGTGTATGAAGAGGTGCGGAAACACTTCTCAGAAAAGGAACTGGCTGATCTGACGTTAGCGGTGGCGGCCATCAATGCCTGGAACCGGCTGGCGATTGCCGCCCGAACCGAACCGGGCAAGTATCAAGCCAAGGAGCATCTGCTGAAGAAGGGAGCGTAAAGATTCCGATGGAGCGCCGGGCGCCCCCGCCCGGCTGACGGACGAGACGCCCGTCTCTCCATTAAACTCGGCCTAGTGCTTCCAGATCTTTTGCGCGTGATGAGTGCTTTCGGCGGGAGACGGGGCAAGCCCCGTCTCTACACTTGTGTTGGGCGGCGTGGCGGACGCTACCGGAGTAGCTACAACCGGTTCCGGCTTGACGCCTACTTCATCGCCGCGGAAGTAGCGACCCTTGGCGGCGCGCATTTCCGGCATGGCGGTGTAGGGTTTCGAGTAGTCGTTATTGGCGTTCCAGAACAGAAACCCGATACCGCCTTTTTCTTTTGCTACTTCAATCTGAACTTCAACATATTTGGGCGAGTAAGTCTTGGTGCGCCAGGCAAAGGCCTGCAGCCAGGGGCGGATCACCACGCCACTGTCCTTGGTGATGAGCTTGAAGCGGTCCATGGACTCGCCGATGAAATGCTCGGGCGCATCGCCTGGATGTGCGATGCCGTCCATGCCGAAGAAGTGCGAGGGATAGATCATCGGTGAGAGGACGTCACAGTGCTTGGACATGGCAACAATGTCCTGGCCAGTGTGCGAGAGATCGACGGGACGCTGCCACGCCATGACTCCGAATACGTCGAGCGAGAACAGGGCGCCGGTCGGATGGATCTGGGCATAGGCACGCTTGAGGAAATCGGCGATCACCTCCGAACGCTGCTCCTTCGGATGCTCGGTCATGAAGGTGAACGCGGCGTCTTTCTGGTCGCCTTCGGCAGGAAAGCGAACGTAGTCAAACTGCACTTCGTCGACTCCCGACTGGGCTACGAACTTGGCAAGGGCGATGTCGTAATCCTGCACCTTGGGATTCGACGGATCAGTCCAGACGAGCTTGCCATTTTCGCGCCAGGCCTGGCCAGAGCGTTGCGACTTTACCGCCAATTCGGGGTGGCTCGTGACCAGGTGCTCATCGCGGAAGATCGCGATGCGTGCGATCGCATGCATGTTTTCGGAATGCAGGAAGCGCACCAACTTGGGCAGGTCGGGAATGTAGTGGCGCTGTCCGCTGGCCAGCGGGTTGTCGAAGGCGATGTTGACGATGCCGTCGCTATCCTTGATGTCGAAAACCACCGCATTGCCGCCAACTTCGCGCCAGTGGCGGATGATGCGCATGCCATGATCGCTGCCCGCCATCACCCCAGTCAGGTAAATGGCGCGGACTTCGAAATCTCTTGCAACTGGCACTGATTTCTCTACAATTGGCGATTCGAGAATTCCGGGGATGATGATCTGCTCTCCGGATTTCAGGAAAACCCCCTGCCGGTCATGGTTCGCGGCGCGGATGGCTTCGGCCAGCTCCGATGAGGTCAGGTATTTTGTCCGCTTCAGATATTTGCGGGCAACCGACGGGAGGCTGTCTCCGCGCTGGGTCTGGTAAACCTCGGCGCCGGGGGGCGCAACGACGGGTGCCGGGGGCTCGATCTTTTTGCTGGTATCGGCCTTCACCCTCAACAACTGTACGGCGTGAGGATTTTGCACTGCGGCCACAGGAGGATGAAGCAGGAAGCTGGTCACGGTCAGCCGGAGCAAAAAGGCAGAAATCGTCGCTACCGAGAGTTTAGATTGCGAGAGTCTAGCCATGAGTCGAGCCATTGGGAATCGAGACAAGTGTGTTCTCCAGAGAGGAAAGCTGTCTGTGATTGTGGCGCGGGGGTAACCTGGACCGCCAGTTACGGGAGTCCAAGCCAGTAACGGCTTACTGGACATGAGCCTAGGGGCGGTTGAGCGCTGATGGAAAGTTCCCGCAGTCTGCAAAGAATTGCTCTTGGGGAAACTGTGAGTAACGCGGCCTACCCGACAATACAGGGGCTAGGCGCATCTAAAACGATGAGAACCGGGGAATTACGGCGGCTCCGGCGGATGGCGAACGGCTTGCACAAGGAGGGGGTGGGTCAGGAAATCCACCTTCCTCCCAGCTACCAGGCGAGTGACAAAAATGAGCAGTTTCCCAGAAAGAACGCAGATCCCGGAAAGGAAACAGGGGCCCGAAACGATGAGAACGAACCTTGCAACCGTGCTCGATCCTACCCGCCGCAGTAACGACGCTCGTGACTTTGAGACCGCCCTGCGCCGTAAGATTGTGGGGCAGGATCAGGCCATCGAGAAGGTCGCGGAAATCTACCAGATGTTTCTGGCAGGGCTGAATGCCCCCGGCCGCCCCGTGGGCAACCTGTTGTTCCTGGGACCCACCGGCTCCGGTAAGACCCGGGTTGTGGAAGCAGTAGCCGAGTCTCTCTTTGGCGACGCGCGGGCCTGCATCAAGATCGATTGCGCCGAGTTCCAGCATTCGCACGAGATTGCCAAACTGATCGGCTCGCCTCCGGGATACCTGGGACACCGCGAGACCCATCCCCTGCTGACGCAGGAAGCGCTCAACCAGTGGCACACCGAAAAGCTGAAACTCTCGATCCTGCTCTTCGACGAAATCGAGAAGGCTTCCGACTCGCTCTGGCAGTTGCTGCTCGGAATTCTCGACAAGGCCACGCTGACGCTGGGCGATAACCGTCGCGTCGATCTTTCGAGCTGCATCATCATCATGACCTCGAACCTTGGCGCTGCCGAGATGAACGGATTGGTCGATGGCGGGCTGGGTTTTGCACCGAAACCGGTGCAAGTCGATAACTCCCTCGACGAAAAGATCAACCGCTCAGCCGTGGACGCGGCGCGCCGCAAGTTCGCGCCTGAGTTCATGAATCGCATCGACAAAGTGGTCGTGTTCAAGACGCTGCGTTCCGAACACCTGCAACAGATCCTGGAAATAGAACTGGGAATGGTGCAGCAGCGGGTCCTGATGGCCGCGGGCGCGCACCAGTTCGTGTTCAACTGCACGCCCCAGGTGAAGAGTTTCCTGTTGGCCGAAGGGACGGATCCGAAGTACGGAGCGCGGCACCTGAAGCGCGCCATTGAACGGCATCTGGTGTTTCCGCTGGCGAACCTGGTAGCAACCGGCCAGGTGAAGCTTGGAGATTTCGTCCGCGTCGATCTGATTGGTGAGAGCAAGCTCACCTTTGTGAAAGAAGCGGAAGGCGCGATGGTGCCCGTCCTGCTCGAGCGCTACGGAGCGGCGGCGGCGATGCCGGCGGTAGCGGCAGCCAAAGCGGCGCGTCCGGTGATCCAACGCAAGGAATTTGGAGCCGGATCGCTCAACGAGAATAAGTAACTCAAGTTGCTGGTAGGTGGGGCACCGCGTGGGCGGTGCCCTTTTTTATTTCGTCCGCCCAAGTCCTGTGTCACAACTCGCAGGCCGTCGGAGTCTGTGTCATAGCTAGTGACAGAGCCAAAAAGTGGAACCTGTGATCCTCCAGCCGTGCAGCGGCGAAATAGGAAAGCCCGGCACGTGAGTGCCGGGTAGGCGATAGCGCAAGACAGGAGTCCTGTAAGGGACGGCACCCCGCCTAGGATATAAATTCCGCTCTCTACCTTCAAAGTGCGACTTACTGCGATGACTTAGTGCCCGGCTGAAGCCATGCCCTTTCCCGACCCAGCCATGAACTAATAAGCCACCCCTGAAGAACGCCCAGGTTCTGCTTGACTCCTCTCCGCAAAGTGCTATGGTTCTCTCTTCCCCGAATCGGACTCCCAGGTCATCCCTTAGTCTCCATACGAGGTGAATGCCATGTCACTAAGATCTGACTTCAAGATCAGTGCCGTCACTCCCGAAGCTACGACCATCGAGACAAAGACAGAGACCTTTGCGGCGCCAACCGCTCGCGGCGCAGCGTCCAAACTCAAAGAACTTCTCGAAGAAGAGAGTCGCCTTCTCGCAACCGGACAGGATATCCGGAAAATACCGGGTGTGGGCGAGGGTGCCGCGGAGCCTCATCGCGTTGCGTTTCTTGTAACTCACGGCATGGGGCAACAAGTGCCTTTTGAAACCGTAAGCGCCATCGGCCAGGCATTAATCACGGAACACTCGAAGCGTCACCCCAAAGAGGAGGAGCCGGATGAATATCAGGTGCAGGTAAGGCGAGTCCAGCTAACCTCTGCCGACGATGCTCCCGAACTCTCCCGCGTGGAAGTTACTCTGCCACCCGAGCACGGCAAGTCCGTCGAGGCGCATATCTACGAGAGCTACTGGGCGCCATTTACCGAAGGCCAGATCTCGTTCCTGCAAACCGTGGGCTTTCTCTACTCCGCCGCATGGAATGGCATCACCACATACTATGGAGCGCTGCGTATCGAAAGAGCCCAGAAGAAAGCAGCGCAGAATGAGGAGGCCGACACCCCACAGCGTCCGAAACCCGCCGACGACGGCCTCAAGCATTTTGACCGCTGGATGTTTGGCAAGTTCCAGGATATGGCCATCAAGCCACACACCTTCTGGTTGCTGATCGGAGTTGTGTTATCCGTCTCCCTGCTTCTCGTGCCGGCCTTGCTGATCTTTACCCCACTTGGCCTGTCCGCCGGCAAGCGGATCATTGCCGGCTATACGGTCCACTATCTGCAATGGCCCCTTCTTCTGCAGATTGCTATCGCTGTGCTGGCGGTCGCAATCTTCGCCTTTGCCTGGGCCGTCCGCTACTTCGTGGTGGAATATGTCGGAGACGTCGCCATCTACGTTTCTTCTTACAAGGTGAGCCGCTTCGACGCGATCCGGAACAATATCCTGCAAGAGGCGTGCTCGGTAGCTCGTCAAATCTACTCCGCCGGGATTTCCGACGCGACCCACCCTTCCTATGACAGTGTTGTGATTGTCGGGCACTCGCTGGGTTCCGTGATCAGCTACGACATGCTCAACGCCTGCATCAACTGGGATCAGATCGAATGCAACTTTGAGCGCAAAGTCGTGCCGCGGACAACCCGCCTGATCACTTTCGGCTCTCCGCTCGACAAGACTGCTTTCCTCTTCCGAACCCAAGTCAGCTCCGCCCGCAATCTCAGAGAAGCGCTGGCTGCCCGAAAGCAACCGCTGATCCTCGACTATCAGAAGTTCCGGCCGCTGGACACGTTCCGCTGGATCAATATCCACGCGCCCGCCGACATCATCAGCGGCCACCTTGACTACTACGATGCGTCGGATATAACGAACTTAGAGGACGTGATGAATCCCGTAAGAAATTTCGTTGACCCGGATGCGACCACTCCGCTGCTAGCTCACGTTCAGTACTGGGAGAACGCCGAGCTGCATAAGTGGCTCTATGACGCTGCACGGGCTGCAGTCCATGTTCCTTAGCTAAGACACGTGTTCACCGAAACCGCGCATTATCGCGGTAGCGCCGCGATAGCTCCTCAAGGAAATTTTCAGGAGATGTCCGATCCGCGGGCGGCACGTTCAGGCGGACTCCGATGTGCTCAGCGATGCTCTTCGCCGTCTGCTGGCGCTGCTCGTAGGGCAAGTCCAGGCGGCGGTTCAGGAAAGTTTCAATCAGCTGAAATTCCTGCGCCGTCATGGCCGTGATCGCTTCCACCGATGGCGTGGTGGGCGCGGTACTCTGCTGCGCGTACCAGTAGGAATCGCCTTGCTCCTGCAGTTCGTGAACGACCACCGTGCCCGCAACCATGTCTCCGAGGCGGCGATTCTTCTTGTCCACGGCGATGGCAATAGCGCCGACGATGTACAGGAGTTGCGAATCCACGGCGCGCAGGAAGTTCCGCGCGATGGCCTCGAACACAGTGATCGGACGCCCGCTCGCCGTAATCACGCGAATGTGGGCCTGCCGTTTTCCTGGCGTTTGGCCGTTCCAGAAGACCTCGAAAATGGCGAAGTATCCCCAGTACAGGCAGAACATCAGTAAGATGACCGCCGCAGTCATCCATTTTCCGGCAGTCACCCAATAGCGTCCTAGGTCGGGAGCGAGCAGCGAAGTGAAAATGATGACAACGATCACGACCACGAACTGGATCAGGGTATCGACGAGAAGCGCCATCCCGCGGCTGCCGAGGCCGGCGACCGGAAATTCCAGTTCGATCTGCTCCGGCGTTTCAATGGTAAGCTTCTCAATCGGCTCCAAGTTATGATCTCCGTTTCCTGGCTGAAGAAGCGACAACCGTACTGGGCACGGCTCGAGTCCCTGCTTGGAGATATCAAGCAACACGGCCTGCATGCGCTGGGGCGAGACGAGCTTCGCGAACTGGGACTGCTTTATCGCCAGACGGCCACCGATCTTTCGGCGGTGCGCGGCGACACGAGCAGTGTGCAACAAGCACGGTACCTCAATCAACTATTAGGACGCGCGCACAACGCGCTCTATTCCGGCCAGAAGAAAACCGTAGGCCGTGTGGCGCAGTTCTTCTGGAACGAATATCCGGTCATCTTCCGTCAGTATCTGCGCTACACGCTGACAGCGACGGGACTTTTCGCCCTGGGCGCGCTGGCGGGAATGTTCCTGACCCTGTCGAATCCCGACTTCATGCGCGAGTTCCTCGGCCCGCAGATGGTAAGCACGATCGAGAAGCACGAGATGTGGACGCACTCGGTAGTCTCCGCGGCGCCGCAGGAATCGAGTTTCATCATGACCAACAACATGACCGTGTCGTTCATGACCTTTGCGGGCGGAATCACGGCGGGCCTGTGGACGCTGTTCCAGCTCTTCTTCAATGGCATGATGCTCGGTGTAATCGGCGTGGCCTGTGGCATGAACCAAATGAGCGTGAAGCTGTGGAGCTTCGTCGCTCCGCACGGAGTTCTCGAACTGCCTGCGATCTTCATCGCCGGAGGCGCGGGACTGCGGCTGGCGCAGGCGCTGCTGTTTCCGGGAACACTGTCGCGTCGCGACTCGCTGGCCGTCGGCGGAAATGAAGCAGTGCGCTTGCTCGTGGGAGTGATCCCGATGCTGATCGTTGCGGGCACGATCGAGGGATTCTTTTCGCCGTCGTCAGTTCCGGTGCCGTTCAAATTCACGCTGGCCGCGGTACTCTTCACGATGTTCGTAGCCTATCTGTCGCGTGGCTGGCGAAAGGAAGGTGTTGCACCACACACGACTTCGCTGTAGAGACGAGGCTTGCCTCGTCTCACTCCGCGGCAGGAGACGCGGGTGCCCCATCCTTGCGCGTTCGTTGCGCAAGGGTGGGATTCCACAACTCCCGACCCCAAGGGATTTCCTATCAAATCTAAGGCGCAGCCAGATTGTGTTTCGGAATCTTCGGCGTCAATTTCCGGATGACAAATTCCTGAAAAAGATTCGCGGCGGCGGTTGCGCCAATCCCGAGGAGCCCGTTTTCGAACGTTAATTCCGCTCCGCGATCTTCCGCTGGGTAGTAGAGATTTGAAATCCCGCCGGCGGCGAAGGTCCCGAGGATATTCGAGTAATTTGCCTGCCAGCGTCCGTTGTCTCCTTTACAGATCACCGCGCTGGCCATGGCATACAGAATCCGCGATCGCTTGCTCCCGCTTCCTTTGTAGAAATAGCGGGGATCTTGTTTCAGGACCGATGGCAGAATGGCGGCTCCGATGAACGTGCCCGTAACAAAGTCGGCATACGACGCGCCGTAGCGCTTGGCATAACCCTCGGCGCCTTGCCCATATCCATCGAAATCATCCTGACCCTGCTGAATTCCCGCAACCGCGCCAACCAGCACGAAGCTAACCGGATCGATGGATGTCTTCCAAGCCAACCCAAATTTTTGCTTCGCGGTGAGGGGAGCGGGATTGGGCTCGTAGGTGACGTAAAAATTTGGGACGACGCCCAGCACCCGCTGCTTCTCTTCCACCTTGATCTGCTCTTGCGCCACTTCGGTCTGGGTGAGCTCGACCTCTACATCCGTTTCATTGGCAGCCACCGGCAGCGCGATCTTCGTGACAATGTAATTCTGCCCCGGTTGCAGGGTTCCAGAGGAAGTTTGTGCCGCGAAGCCCGTCGCCGTAATCGTGACCTGGAAGGGTCCGGGAACGACGTTGGCGAAGGTGAATTGCCCGTCGGCGCCGGAGAGTACCTCCTGGTTTCGGGACTGGTCTGCGAAGGTCAGCTTCACCCGGGCTCCGGCAACGACCGCGCCACTCTGATCGAAAACCGTGCCGGTGATGCTTCCCGGTTGCTGATCGGGCGCGGGCGTTGGTGGAGGGACCTGTCCCAGGAGTGAAACGCAAGTCAGGACGACCAACGCAAACACGACGAGCGCTGACTTGCATCGGGAGGGCATGGATTCCTTACTGTACCTTCTCCCGTAGATGCGATCCAAGTCACCGAAGTCAGCTGGCAGCTCTCAGCTATCAGCTATCAGCTCTCTGTCACCCTATTCACGGTGTCATCCTGAGCGGAGCTGGGACTTCACGAAGTGAAGTCTCGGCGGAGTCGAAAGACCCCTACTTTCTTCTCCGCACAGCAAGGACGACGCAGGGAATTCTCACCTTGCAGGGGGTTTTTGCTTATCGCTTGTGTACTGAAGAGTTATTAACCCGTGTTTACTACCACCCCCCACCCCCCTCCCCCCTCGCCAATGGAATCATGGGTTTAGCCGGGAAAATTCGGGTGTGGCGGAATTATCACCTTCACAAACCAAGTCCCAAAATCCTATTTCTTTGTGGTTTCCAGCACTCTGATGACAAAGCGTCGATTGAAACCAATCGTTTGTGATTCTCGATGCTCCAATTTCGCCGTTTCCCACTCGTCGTCTCGGAAAATATAAACAGTCTCACCACATACTTCCACGACTCGGCGTTCCAGTCTTTCTCCACCAAACGCCGAAACTTCTATTAAACTTCCTATATTCAATATGTTGCGGCTCATAACCGCGATTCTATTCGGGAGATAAAGAATATCCAAACGGCACT
>JAIQFA010000142.1 GCA_020073525.1 Terriglobia bacterium | reverse complement strand
TTCTCACGCATCGGAGAATCTTTTTCCGGTGCAAGAGAACGGCAAGAGGTACAGGCACGAAGACTATTCCGCAGCGATCGTTCGGACGGAGTTACGCAGTGCGATTGAAGATCATCCGCTCAACGAAACAAATTACGGTTTCACCGCGGAGGACATTGCTGCAGTGCTTGATGGCAGCACGAGTGCAAAGCAACGATTGTTCTGGCGTGATCTGATCGATGGACAGATGGATGCTGATCGGATGGACTATCTGCTTCGTGATTCGTTTCACGCAGGTGTCCAGTATGGAAAGTACGATCTGAACCGCGTGGTGAATACTGTACGGGCCATTCCAGGCACGCGTGGACGAGCACCACGCTTAGGGATTTCTGAGGGTGGGTGGCATGCGGCTGAGGGTCTCGTTTTAGCCAGGTATTTTATGTTCACTCAGGTATACTTCCACAAAACGCGGGTTGCATACGATGTGCATTTGAGAGGCGCTCTCCAAGTGCTGCTGCCAAATCGGCAATTTCCCAGCCCAACCGGAGCGAACCTGAAGGAGTTTCTCACCTGGGATGATTGGAAGGTTCTCGGGCTTCTGGCCGATGGGCAAGGCGGTGAGCACGGCACTCGTCTAGCGGGCAGAGATCATTACCGTCTTGCGTATGGTAGTCCCGAGATTTCAAGTCAATCTGATCTTTCTCTCGTTGAAAACATCAAGAAGAAACTCGGTGATCTGGTGGTAGCAGAAGAAGAGTCTGCAAAGAGTTGGTACAAGACTGGGAGACCTGACATACCTGTGGTTAGCAACGTTGATCCGGGCACGGTTCTGCCATTGTCGAGGTACTCCCATGTGGTACTTAATATGAAAGCAAACAACCAAGTTCTTTTGTACGTTCGACCGGACCAATCCGAAAAAGCTAATGAAATGGTGAGGGGAGTGTTAGAACATGAACGAAATCAACAAGCAACGTTTGGGTTTGATTCCGGTACTAGCTGAACATGCTGCTGCTGGTCACATCGGGCGAACTGCTCTGATGAAGTATATGTACTTTCTGCAGGTCATTAGAGGAGTTCCGCTCGGCTACAACTTCTCCATGTACTCCTATGGCCCTTTCGATTCAGATGTCCTTGCTGACCTTAGTTCTGGAGAGATGCTGAACATCGTGGCTGTTACGCCAGTGGAGTTCGTTGGAGGCTATGGGTACCGCATCAGACCAGGAGATCGAGCTGAGTTTGCGAAACGAGAAGCTGCTCAGTTACTGACGGATCATAGCGACGACGTCAATTGGCTGTTCTCGGTTTTTGGGAATCTCAATAGCGCGGAGTTGGAGCTGACAAGCACCATTGTTTATGTTGACAGAGAGTTCGCTGAGAGGAAGGGGCGTGGGTCGATTTCTGACATTGCTGCACGGGTGAATGAAATAAAACCGCACTTCGCTCGCGAAAAGGTGCGGGGGTTCGTTGAAGATTTGCTGCGACAGGATGTGCTGACCTCGATTCCCAGTGTTCGCGGTTTAAGAAGAGCGATCTAGATTAGGGATTCGGAATCACGTTTGTCGCGGAAGGGGTATGTTTGGCAGCGGCACTTCCTCAAGAATTTCCAGAATCTGCGGATACTCTTGCTTGTCGTTAAATCGCACTCTGTAGCCATGGTGCCTGTGAAGTTCTCCCGCCAGAGCAGGCGACGCAAAGGCGTAACAACTTTCCAGAAATGCGGCCCTCGCCTCGGAGAATGTATCAAAACGGATCTTCTCTTCTCCTTTAGCTGCGCGATTCTTACGATATGGCCGAATCACCGCCGATTGACCCTGAGCGGGAAAACGTCTCGCAGCTCCCTTGACCATCGATCTCGCAATCACTCCCGGTCTGTAGCCTCGGTCAACATCCGTGCCGCCGCGCTGGGCTGCACTCTTGGCGGCCTTGTCGACTCTTTTCAGGATTGGCGATTTTTTACCCAAGGTGCATTCAAAATTTACGACCATACCAGCTTTGCTGTGGGCAGAAAGCAATTGTTTCCACAGATCGGAGTTTTCCTTCGGTTCGTTGTGAAGATTTCTCCAGTCATTCCTCTTCCAACCTCTCGCTCGAAATAGGTTGTCCCGCACATAGCGAGAGTCAGTGACAATCTGTATCCGCGTAACTCCTGGCCAAGGCGCATTTGCGCGAATCCACTTCAGGGCGCGAATGCAGGCGAAGAGTTCCATGCGATTGTTGCTACCTCAGCGATCACCCAAAACCGGCCACTGATTATCACCTGAAAACCGGCCAACGATAGTAGCGTCCGGGACATTGAATCCCGCGGAGGCTTGTAGGCTCCGTGGGCATGGCCAATGTCTTGAACGAAGAGAAGAAACAACAAGTCTTAGTTCTGGGACGGCTGGGCTGGTCGCTGCGGCGCATTCAGCAAGCGACCAGAATCCGTCGGGAAACCGCCAGCGCCTACCTGAAAGCGGCGGGGATTGCGGTGCGTCCGCCCAGTGGCTGGGGGCGGTGCGAACCAAAACCGGCCAACGAAGTGATCACCGACTCCGGTGCGGCAAAATCGGCCATTCCGGTGATTCCCGATCCCCTGGACCCCAACGTCAACTGCAACCCCAACCCCGAAAACCTTTCTACGAGGGGAAAAGCAAAACCAACTTCAAAACCGGCCAACGAGAAGGAGGTGATCACCGACTCTGAAGTGATTCCCGGCGCCAGCGCCTGCGAGCCGTACCAGGAAGCCATCGACTTGGGGCTCAGCCGCGGCCGCAATGCCATGGCGATCTGGCAGGATTTGGTTTCCGAGTACGGATTCGCGAGCAGCTACCAAAGCGTGCAACGCTACGTGCGCAAGCGGCGCGGCACCCAAACCCCAGAAGCCCGTGTCGTGATCGTCACCGCGGCTGGCCAGGAGGCGCAAGTCGATTACGGCACCGGCCCGATGGTGCGCGATCCCGAGAGCCGCAAGTACCGGCGCACTCGGCTGTTCGTGATGACGCTGGGCTGCAGCCGCAAGTCGGTTCGTCTGCTAACCTTCCGCTCCAGTTCGCGCATCTGGGCCGAACTGCACGAACGAGCTTTTCGCCGGCTGGGCGGCGCCACCCGCATCGTCGTGCTCGACAATCTGCGCGAGGGCGTGCTCGTCCCCGACATTTACGATCCCACTCTGAATCCTCTTTATCGCGACGTGCTGGCGCACTACGGCGCGGTCGCCATGCCTTGCCGGATTCAAGATCCCGACCGCAAAGGCAAAGTCGAATCCGGCGTCGGTCACGCGCAGAAAACACCGCTGAAAGGCTTGCGCTTCGAGACTCTGGAAGAAGCCCAAGCTCATCTCGATCACTGGGAGCAACGCTGGGCCGACACGCGCATCCACGGCACCACCAAACGGCAGGTCGCCGCCATGTTTGCCGAAGAGAAACCGACGCTGCTTCCGCTCCCGCTCGAACCCTTCCGCTATTACCAGTACGGCGAACGAATCGTACATCTGGATGGCTGCGTCGAAGTCGAAGCCGCCTACTATGGCGCACCGCCGGGCTGGATCGGGCGCGTGCTGCGCGTGCAATGGGATGAGTTGTATGTTCGTCTGCTCGATCCTAAGACCGGCCAACTGCTGCGCGAACACGTGCGCCAGAAGCGCGGTTGGTATCGCATTAAAGAAGATGACCACCCCAAGCGAACACCACTGCGCACTTCGCAACTGTTGTGGCGAGCGGGTCGTGCTGGGTCGCACATCGGTGCGCTCTGCGATGCCATCCACCATCAGCAAGGCGAGGTCGGTGTGCGCCGCATTCTCGGCGTTCTCTCCCTAGCCAAGAAGTACGGTACCGCGGCGGTCGATGAAGCCTGCGCCGCTGCGCTCGACATGGGAGTGCAGGAATACCGCTTCGTGCGTCGCTATCTGGAACGCTGCCCACAAGCCCCACTGAGTTTGCAGCAAGTCGATCCCCTGATCCGCGAGCTGGTGCAATACCGCGACTTCATCAACTACAGAACCAAGGAGATAGAAGAATGAATCTGATCGAACTCGATCGTGCGCTCAAACAACTTCGCCTGGGCGGAATGGCCGCCGTGCTGGAGACCCGTCTGCGTCAGGCCCAGGCCGAACCGCTCGCCCCCATCGACCTGCTGTCGTGCCTGGTCTCCGACGAACTCGTCTTGCGTGGAGAACGCCTGCTGGAGCGGCGAAAAAAGCAGGCTCAGTTCCGCGACTCCCAGAAGACTCTCGACAACTTCGACTTCAACTTCAATAAGAAGATGAATCGCAGCCTGGTCTTCGATCTCTCCACCGGCGCTTTTATCGCACGCCACGAAGACGCCTTGTTTCTCGGCCCACCCGGCACCGGCAAGAGTCACCTGGCGCAGGCCATCGGCCAAGCTGCCATCCAACAGGGCTACCGCGTGCTCTATCGCGAGACCCACACCTTGCTCGATGAACTGGCCGAAGCCACGCTCGACGGTACCCGCAAAGAGCACATGGAGTTCCTGGTCACCGTGCCCCTGCTCATCCTCGACGATCTCGGAATGCGCAAGCTGCCACTGACCGCGGCTGAAGAACTGCTGGAGATCATCATGCGCCGCTACGAGCGCGCCAGCACCATGCTTACATCGAACCGTCCGGTGGAAGACTGGGGCAAACTGATGGGCGACGCGGCCGCCGTCAGCGCCATGCTCGACCGTTTACTGCACCATGGCCACGTGCTCAAGTGCGGCCCCCGGAGCTGGCGCACCAAAACCGACTTGCCACCACAGGGGGCGGCAGGATAGAACATTCTCAGTCCTGGACGGCCAATCCCGTTGGCCGGTTTTGAAGTGATAACCGTTGGCCGCTTTTGAAGTGATCACTGAGGCTACTCTCCGCGCATCCGAAGTCTGTGACTTGCTCGTCCTCGCGATCTAGGTGGTCTGGATAGCTGACTATTGCTGCACAACCGGACTTTCCACCGGGATTTCTGTAGCAGGAACCATCGGGTAGATGTGGATGGCACGTGGATCGAACGGCATAACCAAATCGCCTCGAAGTTGGACCTAGATGCTGCCCTGATGGCTCGGAAGTTCTTAATGTTCAGATATCGATCTTCAGGAGACTGGCCCCCCCGCCGATGTTCGGGCGGGGGATGGTATTTCCACTGTTGACTTACTTCTTGGGGCTTTTGACTGGAACGTGCTGGCGTTCCGTTGTTGCTGGATGACGCTCAGCATATCGCTCGGTCGTGATTTGACCCGTTTTGGAGTCGCGGTATATTACTTTCTTGTCTGCCATTGTTTGAGTCCTCTGTGTGGGCATCTCCGCCCACCGGCTAAATGGTGGATGAACCTCTCCGGCTTTGGTGCTCATTACACCTTGGCCGGAGAGGGGCTTTACCCACTACGCTGCCAGCAAGCCAGTGATCAAGCTTGTGGCAGAGTGCTGGGTAACGTACTTGGCGAACGTTCTGCAACCCCCGGTACACTGGGAACTGCCGAGCAACGCCAATCCGACTACCAGCCCTACGCCGGCCAGCAGCAGTATTTGGTTCTTACTCATTTGTTCTCCTTTCTGCTCTTGCGAGCGATCAATGGGTACAATTGTCCTCGCAGCTTCATCCGCAAGGGGCATACCTGCTCCCGTTGGAGACAGGGAACTCCCAGAACTTTTTGGCTTGACTTTGGGGATACTGCAGAATTACTGTGAGCCTATCGAGATTCCCGAACTTCAAGCACGAAGTTCCTCCAGAGAGCTACCGTTGAAGCGGTAGCTTTTGGTGTCTCTGGGCCACGTCGAATTGTTCCTCCAACGTCGCATACTTTTGAGCGGGATGCAACAGGAGAACACTGTCTATGGCCAGCTTTTCCACAGGCCACAATTAGTTGTATGTGCATACCTTGTTAATAAAGTAGATTGTGATGCACTGTTGGCGTTGCAGTTATCTGTTTGATTCCGGCTGTGGGCTAATCATAGGCAACGGCAGCGGGCGGGGGCGCCCGCTCTACACTTAGTGCAGGCTTGTTCCCGAGTTTGCCCGCCAATCTAAGGGGGTTCAGGGTTTGGCGGGATCGACTCCGAAACAGTAGCCTTGTGGCACCATCAGCGTCGCATATGCCCTTCCCGTTCGTGGAGAGAATGGCTTGCGGTATGCCTGAAGGCATACGCTGATACGAAGCGTGCTGGAAAGGAAACGGAAGCTGCAGCTCAGATTGTCAGCGGAGATTGTGGACCACCAGAACCATTCCTGGGCGCAAGGTGGCTACGTCGCGGTTGTCGTGCCTGAGAGCGGTCACTGTCGTGTTGTAGGTGCTGGCGATCGAAAAGAGAGTTTCGCCGGGTTTCACTTTGTGATGGACCACTCCGCTGGACGATCTTGTCGACGCCGCCGCGGTTTGGGTTTTGGCCTGGTGTTTTGATTTTTTCGAATGCTTGCTGGCTACCTGCGTTTCTCCCACGCTGCGAGTTACGGGCAAGTGGAGATACAGAATTTTTCTTCCCGCCAAGCTGCTGCCTTTGATGCGATTCCATCCGCGCAGCATTTTCGGGGAGACTCCAAAATTTTCGGCGACCGACTCGACCGTATCTCCTCTGCGCACTTTATATCTCGTCGTCGCGCGCGCGTAAGTGCTCGTATCAGCCTGCTTGCCTGCGGCGATTGGAATGATCAGACGGCTTTCAGGCGTTAGCGCATCGTCGTCAAGGCTGTTGGCTTCGGCGATGGCTTTCGGAGTCGTGCGATAGGTGCGCGAGATCGAGGCCAGCGTTTCTCCACCTTGCACCTTGTGATAACGCCACCAGACGCGCTTGTCGGTGGGAATCGAAGCGACCGCTACCTGAAACTTGTCGGCAGTTCCCGCAGGCAAGTGGAGAGCGAATTCCCGATCCTTCGGAGTCGTCAGCCGCAACAGGCTGGGATTCAAGTCGAGCAGGTCTTCGGTGGTGGCATCCGCGCACTCTGCGGCTAAGCGAAGATCGATGGGATAGTTGATCTTGACCGTGTCGTAAGAAACGGGCTTTTCCTTCACCACCGTTTCCAGCCCATATTGCGCGGGATTCTTGGCCATGATGGTGACGGCCACGATGATGGGAACGTAGTTACGCGTTTCCTTCGGCAGCACGTTGCGGTTGTAGAGTTCCCAGAAATCCGCGTAGCCAGTGCGCTTGACCGCACTCTGCACTGTTCCTGGTCCGGAGTTGTACGCGGCCATTGCGAGGTACCAGTCTCCGAACTGGTTGTAGAGATCCTTCAGGTGATGCGCAGCCGCGCGAGTCGCTTTCTCGGGATCCTGACGATCATCGACCCACCAGCTGCGCTCCAGTCCATAGCCTTTGGCGCGGCTGCCCATGAACTGCCACATGCCGCGAGCGCCAGCTCGGGAAACGGCCAGCGGATGGAATCCGGATTCAGCCTGAGCCAGATAGATGAGTTCCTGCGGAACGCCCTCCGCGCGCAGGGTGTTGCGAATCATGTCTTCGTAGCGGCCGGAGCGAGCCAGAGCGCGCTCGATGGTGCCGCGTCCGCGGTTGGAGAAGTAGTTGATGTATCCCGCAACCTGATCGGTCATCACCAGCGGCAGATCGGAATGCGTGGACTTCAGTTCGGCCTCAGCCTTGGCTTTGACGTTCTGGTCAACCGCTGGAGTAGCTTCGTTGGCTTCGTCGATCGGCGCTGGTTCGGACTTCTGCTCCGAGAAACCGTCTCCCTGCTGGAGGGCGGCGAGTTCGAGGCCGTTGATGCCGTCGAGAATGCGGTCGAGTTCCTGCTCGAGGCGGTCGTCGGATTTGAGGTCCAATCCGCTCCCTAGGAGCTGGTTGAAGGCGGAGTCGAAGTTCTGCTTGGCAGCCTCAAGATGTCCAGCGTGATAGTTATCTTGCCCAGCTTGGTATTCCTTCTCGACGCGGACGATCAGGTCGGCGACGGGATCAACCTGGAGCGCCTGTGGAACCTCCGCCTTCGATTGAGGCTCAGCGGCAGCGGTCGCAGGCTTCTGCTTCTCAGGCGAACTGCTGGCTGCGACCAGAGCTGGAGCTCCAGCTTGGGCAGGAGGCATGAAAGCCGTTGTCGTCTTTTGAGCGCTCTGGCAGCCAAGCGTCGCCGACAGTGCGGCGGAGAGCAGGAGCGCCCGATACTGCTGTAAAGAAAGTCTCATATTTTCAAAAACTTGCCGAAACGGCTATCGGTCGCAATCGAGAACTCTTTAGTATTGAGATGGTACTATCGCAAAATTCGTTGGGTCAACGCCACGGAAGACACCGAAAGCCCGTTACTTTGGGAACCGGCTGGGCATGTTACCAAAGCCCTAAAGGGGATAGCAAATATGAAAGCCATACAGATCAGGCAGACAGGCGGTCCGGAAGTGATGGAACTGGTGGACTTACCGGTTCCACAGCCGAAATCGAACGAAGCCGTGGTGAAGATCGCGGCGGCGGGCGTCAACTTTATTGATGTCTATAACCGCGAAGGCCGATACAAGGCGGCGCTGCCGCTAGTGCTGGGACAGGAAGCGGCTGGCGAGGTTTCGGCGGTCGGGTCCGACGTGCGTGGAGTGGCGGTCGGTGATCGTGTAGCTTACACGATGTCGCTTGGGAGCTACGCGGAGTACGCGGCGGTGCCGGCGGACCGGCTGGTGAAGATTCCGGCGGGCGTGGGCGAGCGCGAGGCTGCTGCCGCTATGCTGCAGGGGATGACGGCGCACTACCTTTCTCATGACACGTATCCGCTGAAGAAAGGCGAGACGGCGCTGATCCATGCGGCGGCCGGCGGAGTTGGGTTGTTGCTGGTGCAGATGGCGCACAACATTGGGGCGCGGGTGATTGCTACCGTTTCAACTGATGAGAAGGCGGCGCTGGCGCGGGCGGCGGGAGCCGACGACATCATTCTTTATACGCAGGCGGATTTTGAGGCGGAGACGAAGAGGCTGACCAGCGGCAAAGGCGTGGATGTGGTGTATGACTCGGTGGGGAAGACGACATTCGACAAGGGGCTGAACCTGCTGCGTCCGCGGGGGATGATGGTGCTTTTTGGCGGGTCGAGCGGGGCGGTCGCTCCGATCGATCCGCTGGTGCTGACGCAGAAGGGATCGATCTTCCTGACGCGGCCCTCGCTGGGGCACTACATCATCACCGCTTCAGAGTTGCAGGCTCGGGCGGGAGCGGTGTTTGGCATGATTCGCGACGGGAAGCTTAAGCTGCGGATTGAACACGTGTATCTACTGGCGGAAGTGCAGCGGGCGCACCGCGATCTGGAAGGGCGGAAAACTACGGGGAAGTTGCTGCTGCTGCCGTGAGTGTGCGGATTTGACGGGACTCTTCGCCAAGGACGGCAAAGAATCGAGCCGCGAAGCGGCGGAACAGGAAAGCCCGGCGCGTCAGCGCCGGGTAAGGGGAGTGGGAGAACGCGAGTCCCGTAGGGACGATACTCCCGACTGTGTGTACGAGTTCGGGTCTCGTCCCTACGGGACTCGGTCGCTTTCAATCGGTTACCCCGGACTCACGTCCGGGGCTTTCCTGTGCCGCCGCTTCGCGGCTGGCCACTCGATACGCCTAATTCTCCGGCTTGCGCAAGTTAGGGCTGCTACCTTTTCTTGCGTGCGTAATTCTTCAGATACGCGGGCAGCTCTTGTTCACAACGTTCGTCGCGAATTGCGGTGCCTACCGTCATCTCTAGCGGGATTACTCCTGCCCAGGTCGGGAAGGAATAATCTTCGTCATCGTCCATCGGCGGGCCGACGCGGACTTTGGCAGAAAATTCGTGGATCGGAAGGCGCAGGACTGAGGTTGCCTTCAATTCTTTTTCGTTGGGCTGGCGCGAATCGTCCCAGCGATGCGGTAGGATGTGCTCGCTCAGTGCGTGCAAGGCGGCGAGCTTCTCTGCGGGATCATCGACCAGCGTCGCCGTGCCCAGGATCACCACCGAGCGGTAATTCATCGAATGATTGAAGACGGAGCGGGCGAGCACTAATCCATCGAGCAGCGTGACCGTGATGCAGATGGGGACGCCCTGATCGAGGTTGCGCAGCATGCGGCTGGCGGCCGAGCCGTGGATGTAGAGCACGTCTCCGTCGCGTCCGTAGGAAGTGGGGATGACGAAGGGTTGTCCGTCTGCGACGAAGCCGACGTGGCAGAGGAAAGCTTCGTCGAGGATCTGGTTGACGGCGTCGCGGTCATACACGGCGCGCTGTGGTTCGCGCACCACGCGCGTGCGTGAACTGGGAGCGGGGTTGATCGACATGAAACTGATTTCCTAGGCAGGTGCCAAGAGTGGTGAACAGAAAATTCTAGCAGGTCGGAGGGAACCAGTTCTCAGATCTCAGTGAGCGAGAAGTAGATTGAGAACTGCACGCTGGCCGCTACAACAACCCGCCGGTTTGTATCGCCAAATTGTTGAGTGCCATCTCCAGTTTGGTTATGGCCTCGCCGAGTTCGGGATGATCTCCGACCTTCTTTTGCAGGTCCTTTAGAATCTGGCGAGCACTGGCCACATGCTCGGCTGCCTGGGCCGGATCTGGCTGGGGTTTAGGTTCGCTCGGTGTTGGCATGGTCTTCGCTCCGATCTACAACTCAATTCTATACGGGATCGTCGGCAATTCTTAGAGCCAACCAATCCAAAGCGGAAGTCGCGAGACAGGGATCACTTACGCCGACCTTTCATCGACGGTTTCGGCTGCTCTTCGAGCAACGCAAACTGGATCTTCTTCTCTACCGGGTCAATCCGGTCCACCAAGACCCGGACGCGATTTCCCAGGCCGTAGGTCTTGCGCGAACGCTGGCCGATGATTTGGCGGGTGTCTTCGTGGAAGGTATAGCGGTCGTCGGTTAGCGTGTTCAGGGGAACAAGGCCTTCGACGAAGAGGTCGGTGAGTTCTACGAAGAATCCGAATTTGGTTACGCTGATGATGAGGCCGTCGAAGTCTTCGCCGATGCGGCGCTCCATGAATTTCATTTTTTTCCATTCCATCAGGCCGCGTTCGGCTTCGTCGGCGCGGCGTTCGGATTGGCTCGATTCGTCGGCGATGGTGTGGAGTTCGTCGAGCGCGATGGGGCCGCCCACAGGTTCGATGGCGTGTTGATGGGCGGCGTGGTCGCGGCGCTTGGACCAAGGCGACGGCGGCGGGGTTGACGCCTCCGCGTCACGATTTTTCTTTCGCCCCTCCGGGGCTCGCTCTTGATCCGTCGTTAACCCACGGCTTGCGCCGTGGGCTGCAGTCTCCCGCCGCTCCGCGGCTGATTCAGTGCTACCGGTCGCAGCGGTAGAGATACCTACAGGGACTTCTCCGTCTATTGTTTCGGCTGAGTCTCGCAGCACTTCTTTCAGGATGCGGTGCACGATCAGGTCGGGATAGCGGCGGATGGG
>JAIQFA010000141.1 GCA_020073525.1 Terriglobia bacterium | reverse complement strand
GTGTGGACAACCCGGAATTGCTCAAATCCGTCGAGTCTGTTTTTGTGACGGTCGAGCCCTCTCCCGGAAGGGATAAACCCTCGGGACGCAAGTTGCTCTACGCTTACCTTGGGACCCAAGCCAACCATCCCTAATCAAGGTTCGCCTTGCCAACGTACCGGCAAAGAACCGGAGCGTGCAGACTCTTCTTTCCTGTCTTTCACGGAGTTAGTCACCGCGCGCCTGCTGAGTCTAGCTGATCTTTTCTGCACAATTGGTACAAACCGCATTTCGAGAAGGCATTACTCCGCAGAGTGTGAAGTAAAAACACAAATCGGAGCCCTCACATGACCCTGCGCCGGACCGCCCTCCCGCTAATCCTTCTCGTTCTGTGTTTACTTGCCGTCGTTCCGTCCAGCTTAGGGCAGACCGAGAGTGCCACCCTCTCAGGTCTGATCACAGATCCCCAAGGCAGAGTAGTGCCTGATGTCGCCGTGGAGGTTACGAATGTCGACACGAACGTCAGCGCCCATCACACAACGAACAGTGCTGGCGTCTACGTAGTGGTTGGCCTCAAACCTGGACGCTATCGTGTGAGTATTACCAAGGAGGGCTTCCGAAAGATCGACCTCGTGGATTTGGTGCTCAACGTCCAAGATGTGCTCAGCCGTAACTTCCAGCTGCAGCTGGGTTCCGTCTTGGCGTCGATCACTGTAACTGCTGACCAGGCAAACGTAAATACGACGGACGCCACGGTTAGTACCGTCATTGATCGCAAGTTCGTCGAGAACATGCCGCTGAATGGTCGAAGCTTTCAGGATTTGCTGACGCTGACACCCGGAGTGACGGCGGTGTCTTCATTCGGCCCCGGCTCTAGTGGCGAGATCAGTGTTAACGGCCAACGCACGGAAGCCAACTACTTCACCGTGGATGGTGTCAGTGCGAACACCGGCACGGCGGCGTCATCTAACGCTTTTGTCGGCGCTGGAATTTCCGGCAGCACCCCTGGAGAGACCGTTTTGGGTACGACGCAGAGCATGGTTTCCATCGACGCCTTACAGGAGTTTCGCGCTAGCACGTCCACCTACTCCGCGGAATATGGGCGCACACCAGGCGGACAGTTTTCCCTTACCACGCGCTCCGGCTCCAATGCTTGGCACGGATCGGCATATGACTATTTCCGCAACGAGGTGATGGACGCCAACAACTGGTTTAACAAGTGTGGATGTTTGGGGTATCCGCTCACTCCCAGGCTACCGGAGCGCCAAAACGATTTTGGTGGCACGCTGGGGGGGCCAATCAGGATTCCAGGGCTTTACAACGGTAAGGACAAAACTTTCTTTTTCTTCTCTTACGAAGGCTTGCGCCTCACCGTGCCACAGTCACCCCGGCAATTTTTTGTTCCGGACATGACCCTACGACAGCAGGCGCCCGCTGCATTGCAGCCGTTCCTGAATGCCTTCTCAGTGCCGAACGGGGGTGAAGACGGTCTGGGTGACGGACTGGCGTTCTATAATCTTGCTTACTCCGCCCCGTCTTCGTTGGACAACGTTGGCGTACGCGTTGACCACAGCTTTGGCGACAAGTTAAAGCTCTTTGGCCGATACGCGAACACACCGTCCAGCGGCTGGACTATTTATGCCCCAGGATTTCAAAATACCACCGCGATCAACGTGCGCACCCTGACCGTGGGGGCCACGAGCACGATCACCCCAAGGCAGACGAATGAACTGCGCTTCAATATTACGCAGAACAACTCGATATACAATACTGCGTCCACGAATTTTGGCGGGGCCACACCGTTTGATATCACCAGCCTCCCCGGGCCAAACGGCCAGCCGCTGACGGCGGTCGGGGCGGAGGTATCCCTCGTTTTTGGCTTCGGGGGCTTTCCTTCCTGGGACGTAGGAGAGAACACCAACGCCCAGCGGCAGTACAACGTAACGGACACGCACAGTTGGTCGCATGGTGCGCACCAGTTCAAATTTGGAGTGGACTGGCGCAGACTGACGACCTATGTCCGGCCAATTACAAACAGCCAATACCTTTATTTCGGCAGTGAGGCATCGGTGCTGGCGAATAGCGCCGACTTTGCCGAAGTGTATTCAAACACAAACGTGCCAGTCGAGCCTGTTTATCATAATTTTTCGGCCTTTGTGCAGGATGACTGGAAAGCACTGCCACGGCTTTCGCTGTCCTTGGGCTTGCGCTGGGATGTTAATCCAGCTCCGGGCAATCTTAACGGCCCATCGCCGTACACCGTCGATCAAATCACAAATCTGGCCACCACCAAGCTGGCTCCCGAAAACACTCCGCTCTGGAAAACGGATTGGCGTGGATTCGCGCCGCGTGTGGGACTGGCTTACCAGTTGCGGCAGGCGCCCGGTCACGAGACGGTCCTGCGCACGGGCTTCGGTCTCTTCTACGACACAGGGAATTCCCAAGCCTCGCACGGATTCATCAGTGCTATCGGCTTTAGATCGAGTGCTTTTTTCTCCGGCGTGCCCGTGCCGCTGATCTCCGCGCAAGTTACGCTTCCTCCGCCGAGCATTGCAGCTCCGTATAACGCTATTGTCCGTGCCTTTGATCCGAATTTGAAACTTCCGTATACCATGCAATGGAACTTTGCTGTCGAGCAGGGTTTGGGAGCGAACCAAACCTTGACGATGAGTTATGTTGGATCAGCAGCGCGAAGATTGCTGGCAACTTTTTCTTATGCTCCCACTGACAATCCCAATTTCTCGTTGCACCGGGGTTTGACCATAACGTCGAACCGGGCCAGTTCCGACTACAATGCGCTGCAGGTAAAGTACCAGAAGAATCTCTCGCACGGTTTACAGGCGCTGGCCTCGTATACCTGGTCCCACTCCATCGATGACAATTCAACAAACTTCCTTGGTTCTGACCAATTGCTTCGTTCCAGTTCAGATTTCGATATCCGGCACAACTTCCAGGCGGCGATTACCTACGACGTTCCGGGCAGCTATTCGAATGCTCTGGCGTCGGCAGTGTTGAGGCACTGGGGTTTAGACACGCGCATTTCGGCGTATTCGGCCCTGCCGGTGGATGTGATCGGCGCGTACGCTCTTAACCCTGTGACACAGCAGAATGTGTCCTTTCACCCCGACCTGGTTCCCGGCCAGCCGATTTACCTCTACGGCTCGCAATATCCGGGAGGCCGGATCATCAACTACAACGCGTTCACGCCAGCCCCGACGGGTGTGGAGGGCAACGTGGGACGCAACTTCGCGCGTGGCTTTGGAGCAACGCAAGTGAGCTTGGCCCTGCGGCGAGAATTCCCAATCCACGAAAGGCTGCACTTACAGTTCCGCGCCGAGGCCTTTAACGTGGTCAACCACGCCAACTTTGGATCGATTTACAACATCACATTCTATGGTCCAACCCTGTTCGGTTACGCGAGCAGCACGCTCAATAACTCGCTCGGCGGGCTGAACCCGCTGTATCAATCCGGCGGCCCGCGCTCCCTGCAGCTAGCACTCAAACTGGTCTTCTGAGTGTGCCACGAGCGAACCAGTCTGTCGGTGCAGACTGGTTCGCGTAACTACGTAGTCGATGAAGAGTGGCCCTTCGGAGCTTTGCAGGGAAGAAGCTAGAGGAGCCTCGGGGTGAAATTCCCAGGGGCTACTCAAGTTGCCAAAAACTTTTGGGGGCTGTCGTGAATCGCCCCCAATGTCTATCTATTCGGAGGATTAACGTGAGGAATCCGCGCCACGCATTGATACTTCTATTGGCTGCTTTAGGCTGTTTCGGCATTGCCGAACTAGCCATTGCACAGGGGAATCAGCAGTCTAAGACAACAGAAGTCAGTGCATCCCCTTCTTCCGAAGCCGAACGATATTCGGACGGACTTAGGAAATGGGCACCGCCGGATTCGGTGGCGGTGAGGTATTTTCTCGACGACTATTGGGATAAGCTGAGAGCCTCACCCGATGGGACGAAGTTCTTCATCGTGAGTTTTCACGGGGATCTGTCGTGCGACTGCGATGTGTATGAGCTGTCGGTGTTTGCCACGGAGGATGTGCGGCAGGCGCTGGCCCGAACGGGATCCACGCAAGGAACACCTCCACAACCATTGCGCCGCCTGATCCGGCGGTCATCGGGTCATCCCGGGCATTACACTTTCGCGATCTCGTCCGCACGCTGGGAACCCGACGGAGAGTCGGTGTCCTTTCAAGGTACGAGCGAACAGGGCATTAATCAGCTCTACCTTTTCAATGTCCGATCCGGGACGGTGACCGCGTTGACGAACTGGAGGTATGACGTGGGGGACATCAGTCGCTTCGAGGGAGGCACCATCATCAGTGAAGTAAACGCGCCCGCGCTGGTCGCTCCTCCTGTCTATCCGGTGCACGCAATTACACCCACTGAGTTGAAGTGGGCTGACGTGCCTGCATCCGAAAGGAAGCGGAAAGCAATCTTTGTGGCATATCGCGGTGGCGCACCCAGGGAGCTGGAGACGGCCGGTATGGATCTGATCATCAAACCATTTTTTTCGGCAGACGGGCGCAGAGCTGTCTGGGTGGGTAGTCCCAATGGCGTGCCGGCCAGTTGGGCGGCGTATGATCAATTGTCTGGATTGTCAGTCTCCGATGGTGTGGAGGCAACGGGCGTTTCCCGGTTCATGATGTTTGATCCGGAGCATGGACATGTTGATCCAGTTTTCGATGCTCCCTTTGGAATGGCCACAAAGATGGGGCAGAATCTCTACCCGTATGCACTGTGGGCTGAGGATCAGAAACATGTCGTTTTGGTTAATACCGCATTGCCGCTCATGCCGGGAAAAGATCCTGACCGCGCGCGTACGGCGTATGTTGTAGGGTTTAACGCAGACACTGGTCAGTGGACAGTGATTGAGCCCCTCGAGTCGCATGACGGCGCCGACGGAGTGCTGCGTCGCGTGACGAATGTGGCATGGATGAAGACGGGAAAGGAGTTGTTGATTAGACACGAGGTAGCCGGGAAGCCTTCACCCGGGACGGTCTATGCGCTGGAGGGCGATCGGTGGGTCGGACACACGGTGGATGCCACAGTAAAGGTGAACAACGAGTGGTGGGAACCGCCCAAACCCGCGCTGACCAGTGGACTGTCGGTGACGCTGAAGCAGAGTGCCAACGATCCGCCTATGATGGTGGCATCCGATGGTCATCATGAACTCGCGCTGACATCGCCTGATCCGGCGTTGGAAGGAGTCTGGTGGGCGCGGCAGGAGCCGTTTCAGTGGCGTGAGCCGAGCGGGAAGATCGAGACGGGTGGCTTGTTATTGCCCCGGGAGCAGAAGGGGCCGGTGCCGCTGGTAATTCAGGCGTACACATATGATCCGAAGGAATTCGCGCCCGATGGCCCGGCTACGCACGCGTACGCTGCGCAGTCGCTGGTCGCCAGAGGCATGGTTGTGCTGAACGTGAATATTCCCGGGGAGGATAGCCCCCGGATAGATGGGCCGCGGGAGCTCACCGAATTTTTGGAGCGAGTGGAATCGGCTGCAGACGCATTGGCCAACCGCGGGTTGATCGACCGGGCCCGCGTTGGATTAATCGGATTCTCTCGCGCTGGTTTTGATATCCGTTACGCCATCACACATCCGGGGAAAATCCCGGCGGCGGCTGCAGTGATCGACGATGGATTTCACGGGACATATTCCTCCTATCTTTCCCATGGAGATCAGTGGCGTGCCGAGTATGAAGGTCTGTACGGAGGTAGCTTCTGGAAGAACAAGGCTACGTGGCTCGAGCACGAGAACAGTTTTAATGTCGATCGGGTTGAAACGCCGGCGTTGTTCGCGGTACATCGAGAATCATCGGTTTCGAATGCAGCCGAAGATATCGGCGCCTTTGCACTGAATCACCGCCCGCTCGAGTACCTCGTATATCCAGAGGGAACTCATCAACTCCATATGCCGCGCCAGCGGCTCGCCAGCTATGACGCCAGCGTGGACTGGATGTCGTTCTGGCTGCAGGGTAAGGCGCCCGCAGATCCCGAACGCGCGGCCCGATGGACGGCAATGAAAACCGCTTGGGTGCAAACCCAAACAGAAGAGTCCGAGCGGAAGAAGCCCACGGCCGATTCGCCGCCGCACAATTGAATTCCTGAGAAGATGCGCAATTAAGCCAAACGACTCTGCCATAGCGGAATGTCAACGTGACCTGATCCGATGGATTTGCACGAGACCGACTATGATTTCGGACGAAGGAGGAGGGAAGCTGGTATGTCGAAGAGCAGGCATACGCAGGCGCGGATCAGCGCGGCATGGAGCTTCCTGCCGATGCCGGTCAAGCATGAACCACACAGCGCAGACACCTTAAGGCCGCATTAGGTCTAGGGTCTAGGCCTCCCAAAGCGTCGGTTTCTTCGCGTTCGAACCAGACGCAGTATCCTAGGTCCAGGCATAGCTGTGCAGTCGAAGCAATCCTCTACAGATAGTTCAGCAGACCTCCAGAGCTAACCGACGTCCGCTTTTGGCTCATCCCAAAACCGCGTGTATCGGTTCCCGAACTCAAGCGTCCCCTCGTACTTCTCGGGAGCGTTCTGTTTCAGCCAAAGCAACTCGTAGACCGTGTCCACCGCCTGCTTCATGATGTTCTTCATCTCGGCTTGCGTGATGTGCGAGTATTCAGATTTTCCAGCGCAAGTGGGGCACTCTTTTCCCGCGTGAACATCTTCGATGGGGCCGTTGCGGAACGCCAATGCGACAAGGCTCTTGGCTTCCGCTGCCAACTCCGGGTCTAACGTCTTCTTTCGCTTGGGCATCGGTGCCTCTCAGACTCGAAATCATACCCAGACCAACGGCAAGGACGCCAATCGACTGTGTTCTCAAACAGGAGGGGCCAACTGGCCGCTGTGTCCTTATTTTTACCCTTCGCAGTTAGATGCCGTTCGATTTAGTCATTTTTTCCAACGCTTTCTCGGGCTTCGATTTTGGACTCGACCACCGGCCCGGCATCCTGGTTAACTGAATACACCGAAAACGAGTGAACACGTGGAGGCCGATGCTTCCGTATACGTTGAAGCGCCGCAACGAATCTTGATATGATTGGATTGTTTCAAGGGAAAAGAAAGACCCAAATGATACGTGCCCGCAATTGCGTAGAAAGGCGAGGAGTCGGCGGCAAAGTCGATAACGGCCCGAAACCTGACAACTCGCTCCAAAGGCAAAGTGTAAAAAAAGTGTAAAAGAGATTTGCCTTTTTTGCCTATTGTGCCGTTTTTGCGTATCGCGGAATCAATAACTTACGTGGAATCAATGCGGGACTGGGGTTCAAATCCACCCCCCGCAACCAAACTTAAGCCCCACAAAAACAGTCGCTTGGATCTGATTGCACGTGTTCCAAACGCCACGTTCTTAGTGCCTTTTAGCTCCCATTTGCGGGAGGATGGTCCGTAGAGGCATTTTCACTGAACAAAATTCCTACCACAGTCGTGTTGGCGGCACGTTTCTGCTCGGAAATTGCTTGCGTATAAGTATTCAGGGTGCTCTGAATCGTCGAGTGCCGCAGCAATTCTTGCTGCACCTTGATGTCAGCGCCGGCACCTCGATGATCCGCAAGGCGTCTGTCTTGGTTGGGTATTGGGCTACGGTTCCTATGGTTGTCGACCTCCGGTACCGGCGTCCTTCGTGCGTCGTTTCATAAAAGCGAAACTGCCAGACGTCTTGAGAGAGTCTGTTGTTCTTCTTGGTCAAAGATCCATATTGATATCGGCGCCGCTTCATGGTTTTCTCCAGTCTGAGTTGACACGACGGCAGAAAGGAAAAGAGTCTAGCTTGAGATCGTCGGGTACAGCCGATTGGCGGAGGGCCATTCTCGGGAACTGAACCCTATGTATGAGCTTGATTCTGAGTTGGTTGGGAAAGAACCTTTGGGCACGGCGCCCAAACAACAGCTCGGATCGCTCGCGCCTCCGCGATTCTTTGTTTTTTTGCTTCCTGCTCACGATCGTCGACTCTACCGTGAAGTATGTCGTGGCCTTCGGCGGGCGGTTGTTGGAATGCTTTCGCCGGGTCTGATCACGTGAGCTGACAGGAGCGATTGCGGAAAATCTTTCGGATTCAGTGTCACAATGAAAGCTGCCAGGCCAGTTTCAGCGCACGCGCAGAAGGGATCGTCTCCGGGATCGGGAGAGATGTTTGGCAGAGCAGTGGCAGGAACAAGTTCCGCCTCTTCCCGTAGCAAATTGACAATCTTCCCGATGAGGGGCGGGCGGACGCCTAGCCTTCCTAAGACTCGTTTGTATTCCAGAAGAATCTCGTCGCTCACCAGCCAGACAAACGTATCCCCTTCGATCCAGTTCCGGAGCAGGTTGGCGCTTGGATTCTCGGGAGTGATCTCAGGAGACTTGAGTCCCGCGATTCCTGCCACCAGGACGGACGTATCGACGACGCCTCTAGGCCGTTTTCGTTTTTGTCCGGGCAACGACAGTGATCTCCGGCGGCTTCTTTCGTCCCGAGCGGTATTCACGAACGGTTTTCAGAATCTGTTCCTCTGAGATATCGCCCAGATCAGCAGCCGCTTTCTGGGCGCTCCGCAAGAAGGTCTTCTTCCATCCAGCTCTCTTGCGACCCTTAGGAAGGTCCTTGTAAACGGAGGCGAGAGGGATCTGGTCCCCCAGTTCCCGAGCCAACGAGCGAACTGGAATTTTGATTTCTACGGCACTGGTTCCGTTGAGCGGACGAGAGCGAAGACAGACGTCTCCCAAATCAGCCATTTTGGCTTTGCCAAGGTTCTTCGAAAACGCCTCGGTGAATCTGGCCAGGAGATCACTCGAACTGCCTAGGGTCTCCTTGAGATAAAAAGCCACTTTCGCTTCTAACAGGAGATTCGTGTCAAACCAGCACACACTGTTGCGGCGCACAGGACGGATGACCCCCAACTGGACCAGGTTTTGAAGGTCTTTTGGAGGCACTCCCAGTACGGCGCTGGCCTGCTTGAGTTTGAGTGTAAGGCTTTGCATTAGATTAACCATCTAAATATTAGATTGATATTAGATGAAAAGCAAGCCTTTTTGACGAGAGCTCGGTACGAGCGGGATCGTCCGTCGAGGCTACCCCCAAATGGCTCACTGATTGGTAGGATGACTGTGCAGCCATGCCCGGCAAAGAATTTCAAAGAGAGCTTCAATCCGCGCAAGTGGAATGTGACCGTTTACGGAAGGAAAACAAGCGGCTGCGGAAGCTCCTAACTGAGCACGGTATCCTGATTCCTGAGATCCAGACTCAGGGGCCCACGTTGGTCCAAAGCGTGGGGACAGCAATCGATGCCGTTAGTCATTCTTCTGACTCCAAGGCTAAAATTGCCCTGTTTAGAAGCCTTTTCCGTGCCCGCGAAGATGTCTATGCGGTCCGATGGGAAAACCCCGATGGTCGGCGTGGATACATGCCAAAAGCAGATCGCGATTGGAAGGCGTATTATGCGAGCAAACCCGAAGACCGCAAGAAAATCGACCGTAAAACACGAACCTTTCATCCTCTAACGGAAGAGGTGGTTCGCCAGCATTTGGCGGGTGAGCTTACGGTTGGCGCGTATCCACTGCTGCCTGATGAGACATGCTGGTTTCTTGCCGTCGATTTTGACAAGAAGACATGGCAAGACGATGCCGCCGCCTTTCTCGCTACTTGCCGGGAACTGAACGTGCCCTCTGCATTAGAGCGTTCGCGGTCCGGCAATGGCGGTCATGTTTGGATCTTTTTTGATCGGGCCATGCCTGCGGTAACGGCACGAAAGCTCGGATGCGCCATTCTTACCCGAACTATGGAGCGCCGGCATCAAGTCGGACTTGACTCCTACGATAGATTTTTCCCGAACCAGGACACCATGCCGAAAGGGGGTTTCGGCAATCTCATTGCGCTGCCGTTGCAAAAGATGCCGCGCCAGTCGGGCAACAGTGTCTTCATAGATTCCTTCTGTCGACCTTATGCAGATCAATGGCAGTTCCTCACGATGATTCAACGTATGTCTGCTCATGCTGCTGAAGCGCTTGTTGTACAGGCCCAACGCGCAGGTGATTTGATAGGAGTAAGAATCAGCATTTCCGAAGACGACAACGAACAAGACCCATGGACTTTGCCGCCCTCACACAAGCGGATTGAGCGGCCCATCAAAGAGCCGCTTCCGGAAAGCGTTCAACTCGTTCGGGCGACTCTTCTCTATGGAGAGAAGAAGAGCCTGCCTTCCGCGATGCAAAACCGGTTGCTTCGCCTCGCGGCGTTTCAAAACCCCGAATTTTACAAAGCTCAAGCGATGCGCCTTTCAACTTTTGGCAAACCGCGCGTGATCGCCTGCGGAGAAGACCTCGCCAATCACATTGCCTTGCCTCGCGGGTGTTTCTCGGATCTGCTGGCCTTGTTGGAGGCGCACCGAATCAAGCCGCTGACTCAGGATGAGCGTTTCGCCGGCACCCCGATCGACGTTGACTTCCATGGTCAACTTCGACCGCTCCAAGAGGAAGCTGCTGCAAACATCGTTGTTCACGATGAAGGCATCTTGTGCGCTCCGACGGCCTTCGGCAAGACGGCTGTTGCCGCGTGGCTTATCGCCGCACGCAAAGTGAATTCCTTGATATTGGTGCACCGCCAGCAGCTAATGGACCAGTGGCGTGAACGACTAGCAATGTTCCTGCAGCTTCCCGCGAAGTCAATTGGAGAAATCGGTGGCGGAAAGACAAACCGGACAGGCTGCGTGGATGTCGCAGTCATTCAAAGTTTGCACAAGAAAGAAACCGTCAAAGACTATGTGGCAGAGTACGGCCAAGTCATTGTGGATGAATGCCATCATATTTCCGCGTTTACATTCGAGCAGGTAATGAGGCAAGTGAAGGCCAGATATGTTGTGGGTTTGACAGCAACTCCCACACGGAAGGACGGCCACCATCCCATTATCTACATGCAGTGTGGGCCAATCCGATTCAATCTCAGCGCCCGCAAGATGACGGAAACAAATCCGTTCGAACACAGGGTAATTCCTCGCGTGACTGAGTTCCAGATGCCATCGGATACTGCGGACGTGACGATTCAGGACATATATGCTGCCCTCGTCGATGACCGCTCCCGCAATGAACTGATTGTGGCTGACCTGCTTCGTGCCTTGGAAGTCGGGCGATCCCCACTGCTTCTGACAGCGCGAACCGTCCACCTAAAGCAATTTGCAGAGAAACTTGCCTCCGTGGTGAAAAACTTGTTTGTCCTAAAGGGCGGCATGAGCAAGAAGCAACGCCAGAGCACAGCCGACGCTCTGGCCGCTGTACCCTCGGAGGAACAGCGGGTTATTCTTGCGACCGGCAGCTATATCGGCGAGGGATTTGACGACGCCAGGCTGGATACTCTTTTTCTCGCTATG
>JAIQFA010000140.1 GCA_020073525.1 Terriglobia bacterium | reverse complement strand
GTTAAAATTGTCTGTGCCCGCCGATTCCCTCAGCCTCATTGCCATCGATATTGACGGCACCCTGCTCAACCCCGAATTCCACATTTCTGAAACCGATCTTGCGACCCTTCGGGGCGCCCACGCCCAGGGCATCGAGGTCATCCTTGTTACCGGGCGCCGCCACACCTTTGCCCTGCCGATCGCTCAACAGCTGGGATTTGATCTCTGGCTGATCAGCTCCAATGGCGCCGTAACCCGCTCCCTCGCCGGCGAGACTTTCCACCGCGACCTGCTCCCCGAACCAACCTGCCGGGAACTGGTCCGCGTGATGCAAGAATTCCGGGGTCAGACCGTTCTCACTTTTGACAGTAATGGACCGGGGACCATCGTGATTGAACGCCTGAACGAACTGGAGGCCAGCATCCAGCGCTGGCTGGAGAAGAACATGCAGTACATCCAGTTTGTGGTTCCCATTGAGGACGCGCTCACGACCGATCCCGTGCAAGCGATGTTCTGCGGCCCGGTCGCGGATATGCAGCGGGTATTGCGAGTTCTGGGCGGCTGCGGCCTGCCCATCACGGTGTTGCGCACCGAGTACCCCGGCCGCGATCTGTCGATTGTCGATGTGCTGAATGCCGGCTGCTCCAAAGGCCACGCGCTGGAGCGTTGGGCCAATTACCGCGGCATTACCCGCGAGCAGGTCATGGCCATCGGTGACAACTATAACGACATAGAAATGCTTGCCTTTGCCGGGCACCCCTTTATCATGGGAAATGCATCGGAAGAGTTGCGTGGCCGAGACTGGAAGCTGACCCGCTCGAATGCCGAAAGCGGCGTCTCAGCCGCGATCGAGCATGTGCTGCATGGAAAGGCGCTCGAACCGGTGGGTGTTGACCAGATTCGCGGAGCCGCGATCATAAGCAGCTTGTGAAGATTTGAAGCAGATGATTCGACCAAGGTCATTAGCGACGGCGAGGGCTGCAGCGAAAGCTGGAGCGCTATTCTGTGCCGTTGCGGTTGTGCTACTGGCCCGACCCGCCGCGGCCGCGGACTTGGCGATTCTCCGCAACGGTTTCTCTATCCGCCACGAGCACCGGCTGGCGATCGGGACAATGACTCGCCTCTATCTCACTGCCGACGATTCCAGCTTCACCGACGTACCCACTGCCGAGATTACCAGCTACGAAAAGGACCTAACCCCGCCCACGCCCCCGAATCCGCCAACCTCCGCCTCCGCTTCGTCTGCTTCTCCGAAGGCCGGGCGGGCGAAACCAGCGCTCCCTCTGAATCAAGTCGTGGACTCCGCCAGCGCCGCCTATCATCTTGACCCCGACCTCGTGAACAGCGTCATTCGCGCGGAAAGCGGATTCAAGACGCGCGCCGTTTCTCCCAAAGGCGCCCGCGGACTGATGCAGCTCATGCCCGGCACCGCTAGCCAGTTAGGCGTGAACGATGCTTTCGATCCGCAAGCCAACGTCACGGGCGGAAGCAAGTATCTGCGCGAACTTCTGGAGCGCTACAATTTTGATCTCGTCAAGGCGCTGGCCGCATACAACGCGGGACCGCAGCGTGTCGAGCAATACCAGGGAGTGCCGCCATTTCGCGAAACCCGCGCCTACGTAGCCCGGATCGTCCACGAATACAACGCCAAGAAGATCGCGCAGGAAAGAGAAGCCAAGCAAAAACAGGTCCCCACCAAAGCCCCCAGCCGCACTCATCGTGCTCCAAAACCGGCGGCCATCGCCACCGCTACCCCCTCTCCACGTTGACCCTTCTCTATTCGTCATTTACCTTCAAGTGGGGCCGCGCTCGCCACAACTGTGTCTCTGTGCGACTTCGCACCGCATGAAGAACAAAAAATACGTAGCGTACGCGGTTGTTTTCCTCGTGCTGGCGGTGCTGGTCTACCTCCAATTCCGGACATGGCGGAACTTCGACTGGGCCCGGCTCTTTCAGTACAGACTGAATTGGCGCCACATCGTCCACGGGGTCCTGTACATCTACCTCGCCTATTTCTTGCGGGCGGTTCGATGGAAGATCTTTCTTCGCCCCGTACGTAAGCAAACGTCGATTCTGGGATTAGTTCCACCCACCTTGATCGGATTCACGGGACTCGCCTTGCTGGGTCGTCCTGGCGAATTGATTCGTCCCTATCTGATTGCGCGCCGCGAGAATCTGCCTTTCGCCTCGCAAGTGGCGGTCTGGGCCGTGGAGCGCATTTTTGATGTCGGCGGCTTCACCGTGCTGATGGTGGCAGGCATTTTTCTTCCCTCGAAGCTCCGCGCGTTTGTGGAAGCGGCAACCACCCCTCCGGAAGTCAGGCACTGGATTCACCTCACAGGATTCGCTCTGATCGCACTCGTATTCGGACTTCTTTCGGCAGCCGTGTTGATGTCGTACCGCGGAAACCGGATTGCGCAGTGGGTGGAGGCACGGTTCTCTCACCTCGCGGAGAATCTGGGGCATCGCATTGCGCAGAAAATTCGTGAGTTCACCGCAGGGCTCAACACCATTCACGGTCCATTTGAATTTCTCCAACTGGCAGCCGTGTCGGTGTTGATGTGGTGGGTCATCGCCTTGGCATACAAAGACGTGACTCATGCCTATGGGGCACCTATGAGTGCGATGAGCACCACCAAAGTTCTGCTGCTAATGGGAGCCAGCATGATCGGCTCCATGGTCCAGTTGCCTGGCGTCGGCGGCGGATCCCAACTGGCAACTATCAGCGCGCTCGACCACGTCTTTGATATTGTCCCCAAAGAACTCGCCGTCAGCTGCGGCATCATGTTATGGCTGGTCACGTTTGTCGCCGTGGTTCCCGTCGGATTGTTCCTGGCACATCGAGAACGGCTGTCGCTGCGCGAACTGTCGGCAGAGACCGCGCAGGCGGAGGTAGTGGAGTAGGTGTCAGGTGTCAAATGTCAGGAAGATCGCTCACAACGCTGGCCTTGGTTTTCCTGAGACCTGACACATGGAACCCGCCTGTTACAATTTAGTGAACCGATGAAATGCCCCTTTTGCGGGTTTGAAAATGACAAGGTCGTGGATTCGCGCGAGAGCAAGGAAGCGGATTCCATCCGCCGCCGGCGCGAATGCCTGAAGTGCGAAAAGCGCTTCACCACCTACGAGCGCATTGACGAAATCCCATACATGGTGGTCAAGAAAGACGGGCGGCGCGAGCGTTTTGACCGCCAGAAAGTCCTCAACGGCCTGATGCGCGCCTGCGAGAAGCGTCCAGTGCCCATCAGCAAGCTTGAGCAGATCGTGAACGAAGCGGAGAGCTTTGTGATCGAGTCCGCCGAGCGCGAGCGCAAGACTAGCGAAATTGGCGAGTTGATCATGAACCGCCTCCGCCGCCACGACAAGGTCGCATACGTGCGATTTGCATCGGTCTATCTTGACTTTAAAGACGTGCAGGAATTTATGACCGAATTGAAAGATTTGCTCAAGGCGAAAGACAAAGAAGCGGCCGAGCCAAAGGGCAAGCCCCTGAAGGCCTGATTGAAACATTGAATCATTGAGGTATTGAATCATTAAGTTCAAACGACTCAATGATTGAGTGACTCAATGGCCCAATGAACTCGCTCGACAAAGCGGCGGAACTGAAGCGGCGCACGAAGGGTTTTGCGATCCGCATTGTAAACCTTTTTCGTTCTCTGCCTCATTCTCCGGACGCACAAACTCTGGGAAAGCAACTGCTGCGCTCCGGCACTTCGGTCGCCGCAAATTACCGGGCAGTCTGTCGGGCGCGCTCTCAGGCGGAATTCATTGCAAGAATGGGTATTGTGGTGGAAGAGGCTGACGAAACCGTCTTCTGGCTGGAGCTCCTAGGCACTAAGTCAGGAGAGAACAAGAGATCTACTAAACGAAGCCTACGAGCTGGTTGCGATCTTTGGAGCCTCGTTGCGAACGTCAAAGCGTGGCGTTAAATGATTCAATGTCTCAATGGTTTAATGACTCAATTGGATTTAATGATTCAATGCCTTCTCATAAAGTAACCCTCATCCCCGGCGATGGAATCGGCCCCGAAGTCATCCAGTCCACGGTTCGTATCCTCGAAGCGACCGGCGTAAAGTTCGAATGGGAGAGCTTCGCGGCTGGCGCCGAAGCTTTTGAGAAGTTCAAGGAATACATTCCCAAGGAACTCTCCGAATCGATCGAGCGCACACGGGTTGGGCTGAAGGGCCCGGTGACCACGCCCATCGGCGGCGGCTTCGCGAGCATCAACGTCGAACTCCGCAAGCGCTTTGAACTCTTCGCCAACTTTCGGCCGATCCGCAACCTGCCCCATATTCCCACGCGCTATCCAGGCATCGATTTGATCGTAGTACGCGAAAACACCGAGGGACTTTATTCGGGCATTGAACACGAAGTTATCCCGGGAGTGGTCGAGAGTCTGAAGATCATCACCGAGAAGGCATCCACTCGCGTCTCGCGTTTCGCTTTCGAGTATGCGCGCAAGAATAAGCGCAAGAAAATCCACTCCATCCATAAAGCCAACATCATGAAGATGTCCGATGGCTTGTTTCTGCGCTGCTCGCGAGCCGTTTCGAAGGAGTATCCGGAGATCACTTACGGCGAGCACATCGTCGACAATACCTGCATGCAACTGGTGATGAACCCCTACCAGTACGATATTTTGCTGATGGAGAATCTTTACGGCGACATTCTTTCCGACCTGTGCGCGGGACTGGTCGGCGGACTTGGCCTGGTACCTGGGGCAAATTTCGGCCACGAGTGCGCGATCTTTGAAGCGGTCCACGGCTCCGCTCCCGACATCGCGGGAAAGAATATCGCCAATCCCACTGCGGTGTTGCGATCGGGGCTTCTGATGTTGCGCCATCTCGGCGAGCACGACGCGGCCCTGAAAATCCGCAACGCCATCGACGAGGTCTACCGCGACCGCAGCAAACTTACACGGGACGTAGGCGGCACAGCCGGGACCTCGGAATTCGCCGACGCCATCATCCAGGCTATGGAAGCGCAGGGTTCCGCCGCAGCAACGGAACCACCGCACCCCTAGGAACGCATCTTACCGGTAGCGGGTCAGTTTCGCGATGCGACCCACAAACCCTGAACCACCAAGGACACGAAGTATCACGAAGGTTTTTGGTTTCAGGCGTTTCCTTTGTGTACCTTCGCGGGCCTTTGTGGTTAGCGGTTTCGCAAATTGTCCCACTACCATCTCGCCGATTCGAACGCCCTGTACGTCAGACCTCTGGTAAACTGATGCGTTTGGGGAAACGTATGTGGCAATGCTCACGTCCGGTTCCCAAGGGGGTCCATCCTGAAAGGCATCGAAATTCCGTACCATCGCGGACTTCACCGTTTCGCTGTTTTCACCGCCTGTGCCACTCTTCTCCTGATCGTCGCCGGGGCGCTGGTCACCAGCAATGACGCCGGCTTGTCGGTCCCGGACTGGCCGACCTCCTTCGGTTCGTTCTACAAAATGCCGCAAATGGTGGGCGGCATCAAATACGAGCATAGCCATCGGATGGTGGCAGAGTTCATCGGACTGCTTACCATCATCCTGTCAGTCTGGACCTGGCGGGTGGAAAAGCGGCGCTGGTTGCGCATTTTGGGCCTGGCAGCGCTCGCGACGGTCATCACTCAGGGCATCCTGGGTGGGCTGACCGTCTTGTTCTTTTTGCCCGCGCCCATTTCCAGCGCACACGCGGCCGTAGCGCAAACCTTTTTCTGCATTGCTGTCTCGATCGCGGTTTTCACCGGCCGCCGCTGGGTGGAAGAGCAACCGCGCACCGAACTTGACCAGCGCCGCCCCGCGCTTTTCACTCTGACACTGCTTTCGATCTTCGTGCTTTATGTGCAATTAGTTCTTGGCGCCATGTTTCGTCACCACGGCATGAGTTGGTGGCCGCACGTCATCAATGCAGGCGTGGTCGCTCTCGTGCTCGCCTGGACGGCAGTTCGTGCCATCTCCGTGTATCCGCAAGTAGACGCCGTCCGGCGTCCGGCGATTGCCATGCTCGGCCTGATGGTGGCGCAACTCTGCCTCGGCTTCCTCGCATTCATTACCCGCGTTATGTGGGGGAGAGATGCGGCGCAGCCCGAACTTCCCATGGTCATCTCGACCGTTGTACACGTTGCGGTAGGAGCCCTGCTTCTTGCCACCACGGTGGTCCTGGCCATTCAGGTCTGGCGCCACGTTCCGGTCGCATTCGAGGAACGCGTCCCCGGCCAGAACGCCGTCGCCGCATAGGCTTCGTGTGGGCATGATGATCCGCTTGTTCCCAGCGTAGAATAGCCTGTGACTCCGAACTCAAGCGCCATCGACTTCGCTTCGCCCGTCCAGCCTGCCAAGGCGGCAGGTCAGCCCATCATTGCCGTCCACGATCTCGTCCATCGTTACCAGGACCGGACCGCGCTCAACGGTGTTTCCTTCGACGTTCGGCCCGCCGAACTTTTCGGACTGCTCGGCCCGAACGGCAGCGGCAAAACGACTCTGTTTCGCATTCTTTCCACGCTCATGATTCCGACTTCCGGCAGCGCCACAATCGCCGGCATCGACTCCGTCCGCCAGCCTGGAGCCCTGCGCCGCCACATTGGCGTCGTCTTCCAGGCCCAGAGCGTCGATCCCAAGCTCACTGCTTACGAAAACCTCTGGCACCAGGGACACCTTTACGGGTTACGGGGCTCCGAACTCAAGACCCGTATCACGGAAATCCTTACCCGCGTCGGATTGCTCGACCGCCGCGCGGATCGCGTAGAAACTTTTTCCGGAGGCATGCAGCGCCGCATCGAACTCGCCAAGGGCCTGCTGCACCATCCCGAAGTTCTGCTGTTAGACGAACCCACGACCGGCCTGGATCCTGGCGCCCGGCGTGACCTCTGGCAGTATCTGCAGATCCTGCGCGATGAGGAGCGCGTGTCGGTGATTGTCACCACCCACCTGATGGAAGAAGCGGAACGCTGCGCCCGGCTCGCGATCCTGAACGAAGGGAACCTGGTAGCGCTGGGCACACCCGAGGCCCTTACGCGGGAGATCGGCGGCGACGTCATTCTGCTAGAGGCACGCGATCCGCAGTCTCTGGCGGACCGCATTCGCACCAAGTTTCAAGTCGAGGCTGCCGTCATGGACAAGCACGTCCGCCTCGAAATTGAGAATGGACACCGCTTTGTACCCGACGTCGTTGAAGCCTTCCCTGGAGAAATCCAGTCGCTGAGCGTGAGCAAACCCACGCTGGAAGACGTCTTCATCCATCGCACCGGACACCGGTTCTGGAGTGAAGACGCGGAAGCCACACCGAAGACGGGGAAGAAGAAAAAGGCGGAGAAGAAACACTGAAAATTTGAGATTGCTAATTCCTAATTGGCAATCTCAAGCGGCGGGCAGTTCAGTGCGGCTTTGTTCTACCGAGCAGCGTTAAGACCGAGCGCAGAACGAAGCATATGCCAACGACCCGAAACATAATCGTCAGAATCTTCGTATTCCGGGCCCGCCATTCTGAGGTTGGCGGCGGATTGATGTTTGGATGACGTTCACGCAGACCCGTTGTCCAAGCGTTGTAGCGGATGGATAAGGGGGCAGCCCAAAAGATCAAAGCCAACCCCAGCAAGGCGAATGCGATGTCCATCAGCCAACTCATGCTGCCGCTCCTCCCGTTGTAACCTTCACGTCCCTACTCTTCAGACAAGACTGGACTCAGCGTCGGGCCGTCAAAGACAGGCTGTTCGGTCACGCTTATAGACATCTTCCACACCACCGGCTCGATCGGGCCGATCAGGAAAGTCCAGACTGCCGCGCCAGACCAAGCAACGGCGCCGGTAATCAGGAACGGCCACAAGAAACGTCCAGTCCGATCGACCAGAACTCCCGTCAGCGCCGGACCTACAGCACCGGACAGATTGCCAATAAAGTTCTGCGACCCCGCCCAGCGACCGGCAGCGTGTAGTCCGGCCAGCGTCTGCGTGATGGCCCAGACGTTGGCGCTTGCCATGCCAAAACCCACGCCCGCCAGCATCAATAATCCGACTGAGATGTCTCGAGGAGCAACCATCGCGGCCATGAGAAACGCGCCGGCCGTGAGATTTCCGGTCACCATGAATCCCCGGCGAACCCGCGTCGTGGTGGCGCCTGCGCGAATCTAGTGGTCGGAAAGCCTGCCGCTCGCCACGGCAGCGAGCGCCGCCGTCAGCAACATCGCTCCGCCGACTTTCGCCATCCCGTTCATCGAGAATCCGCGCTCGCGCACGAGATAGAACGGGAGCCAGGTAAGCAGAAAATAGTTAACGTAGTTGCTACAAGACAGACCCAGAGCCGTGGCAACGCAGGCCCGACGCGCAACGATTTCCGGCAGAGCGGGGCCCATCTTTTTCTCATGATCCGCAGTGGCCTTCGCTCGTGGCATCCATATTGACCACGGCCCGAGCCACAGCAAGCTGACCGACCCCAGGATCACAAAAAAAGGACGCCAGCCAAACCGACCCATCAGCGTGCCGCCAAACAGCATTCCGAAGCTCGGCTCAAAACATAAGCCGGAGGCAACAAGCGCAGCTCCGAGCGGTTGGTGGAATCGCGGTCGCCCATTGGCAGTGCCACATAGTACCTGAACCCGTGCGGCCCGGACACCGAAATAAGAACTCGGCCTTTGTGTCAGGAAAGGAGGGTTACCCGCCGAATGACCTTGTCTCGCGGTGTTAGAGACCGGAGATCGCTGCTAAACTGAAAACGATGGCAACTCAAACTGCGGTTTTCCCCGCAACATCTCCGGCGTCCGCCGGGGTCCTGCTACCCGCCTTCACACTCTGGTGGCGCGAAATCGTACGTTTCTACCGGCAGCGCGCGCGCGTGGTGGGCGTCATCCTTTCTCCTCTATTGTTCTGGGTCGTCATCGGATCCGGGTTCGGAAGCTCTTTTCGTTCCGGACAAGGCGCCGGCCAGGAGCACTATCTGGATTATTTCTATCCCGGCACGCTGGTAATGATCGTGCTTTTCACCGCCATTTTCACCATGATGTCGGTGATCGAAGACCGCAATGAAGGTTTCCTGCTTTCCGTGTTGGTGGCGCCGGTGCCCCGTGCGGCCATTGTTCTGGGAAAGGTTCTGGGCGGCACCACGCTCGCAGCCGCTCAGGGATTGATCTTTCTGGTTTTCTCGCCGTTCGTCGGTATACACATGACGGTCGCCTCGTTTGGGCTCATCGTCTTGACCGTATTCTTGGTGTCGTTTGCGCTGACCGGACTCGGCTTCGCCATCGCATGGCCGCTGGATTCAACGCAAGCCTTTCACGCCATCATCAATTTGTTTCTGATTCCGCTGTGGCTGCTCTCGGGAGCTCTCTTCCCTCTTTCCAAGGCTTCAGAATGGATTCGCTGGCTGATGTATGCCAACCCCTTGACCTACGGCGTCGAGGCGCTGCGCATCCTGATGTATCCCAACTATCTCAGCCCATTTACACTGACTGCGTCGATCTTGACGCTGGTGCTGTTTGCGCTTTTCATGTTCGGCCTGGCCTTCGTGCTGGCAAATCGGCGCACGACGAAGCCGGCTGCGTAGGAATTGTCGTTGGTCGATGGTGGTTAGTCGTTGGCATTCTAGAATTCTGATGAGTTGCAACGAAACCGCAACCGGTACCACCGCGCGAACGACGAACGACTAGCGACCTACGACGCATTTATGCCCTTAGACATTCTCGCCCTGGCCGCGCACCGCGACGATGTAGAACAAACCTGTGGTGGCGCTCTGCTCAAAATGGCCGAGCGCGGGTACCGCACCGGCATTCTCGACCTCACGCAGGGCGAGATGGGGACGCGCGGCACCGCTGAAGACCGCGCCCGCGAAGCGGCGGAGGCGGCGCGCATCCTGAAAGTCTCCTGGCGGCACGCGCTCGATATTCCCGACGGCCGCGTTGAAAATACTTGGGAGAATCGTCTGAAGGTCGTGCGCGTACTTCGCGAACAGCGTCCGCGAGTGCTGATTCTTCCCTACTGGCTGGGACGACATCCCGATCACTACACCGCCTCGATCCTCGGCTACGAAGCGGCGTTCTTATCGGGACTTGCCAAGCTAGCTGTCAGCCATCAGCCGTCAGCGATCAGTAACCCCGTTGCCGATTCGGCTGCGCCTCATCGGCCTTTCAAGATTATTTACTCTTCCCTTTACCACGATGTGCGGCCTACTTTTGTCGTCGACATCACCGGCCAGTTCGAAACGCGCTTCGAATCTTTGATGGCCTACAAGTCGCAGTTCATCGACCAGCAGGCAGGCAGCGGAATCTTTCCCGCGCAAAAAGAAATTCGGGCGCGGGTTGAGTCCATGGCTCGCTATTACGGGATGCTCGGCGGCGTCACCTACGCCGAACCGTTCGTGCAGAAGGAAGTCGGGCTAGTGGATGATGTGATGGCAATTCCAGTGAAGTCGATCTAGCTCCGCGGGGTTATCGTTTTTGCAGCAATTCGTGCCCGCAAAAAGCCTTCTGGAACAGCCATTTCATGGCAATAGAACTGCCATAACGGTGAACCATCTTGGTTGCTTTGGGTGTCAAAAGATGTGCCTGGATCGCAACGTCATCTTCGACACTCGCCAACTCCAGACCCCTCTGCACTACCCGATGACGATGTATAAAGATCCGGAAGCTCCCCACGCCGTGGAAAATCTCAGTAAGACAATTACGCTGCACCTGGTGCGGGTGGAGATGAAGAAATAACGGTTCCGCCGGAAAGCCCCTTCTCGAAAAGCGAAGGAAGGGGCGCGCCCCAATCTGTTTCCGTGTTTACCAGTTGGTACTGTACCCCCCTCCCCCTCCCCCCCCGATCTTTTGGAATCATGAGTTTAGGCGGCGACCCCAGGCTAAATCTTTGAGGAATCAGGACTTATTTGCAAAATATTCCGGGGAAAGGAGTTAGCTTGTCAAAGAGCTTCAGAAACAGCATTGGGGCAGCGTTTATGCCGCCTCTGAAGGCGGGCACACTTCTCGCTGCCCCATTCTTAGTAAGTGTCGCAGAAATGGAAGTAAGTTGTCAGTGATTCTGATCACAGATGAAGAAGGCCGGGGCTCGGAGTTTAACGAAACCGGAAACAGAATAGATTTGGAGTCGCGGTCGGGATAGGAAGTCAAGATCCCCGCCCTGTGTCTGCACAGAACGCAGACACAAGGACGGACCACCCTTAATGGTTTATGAGTGAAAGGGCCACCCGCCACCCGCCGTAGCTACAGAAAACCGATGGAGTAAGTGCAGTGGAAGGCCCTTATGGCTTTGCGGGCAGCGGCTGCCAGAGCTCGATCTTGTTCCCATCCGAGTCATAGATCCAGGCAAAGCGACCGTAGGATTCATCCATTCGTTTGGCGTCAATCTTTACTCCCTCTTGTTTTAAGCGGTCGAGCAAAGCATCCATATCGTCCACGATGTAGTTGATCATGAACGGTGCGGGGCTG
>JAIQFA010000139.1 GCA_020073525.1 Terriglobia bacterium | reverse complement strand
TCATAAAACCACAAGATCGGAACCACCGCGCGTTTACTGGAAAGGCTTGCGAGGACGCTGAGGCCATACTGCCGGCCGGCCTCGTCCTCTAGAAACCACTGGAGCGCCAACGACGCGTCCAGCACCAGATCACTCACAGACGGTGACCTTCGTGGATCAGTTGCTTAACCGAGACGCCTTGCAGGGAAGTCCGGTTCTCCTCTACAAACTTGAGCATTTCCCGCACGGCACTCTCCTGGTGCCCGTTGCGGTCTCCCGTAATCGACGAGCGCTCTTTTTCCCGAAGAATGATGAGAGCCTTCGCAATCACTTCCTCCGCGGACCGAAAGTGGCCTGACTTCAGTTCGTCATTGACGATCCGTTCCTGCTCGGGAGTTAGATTGATGTGCATGCTCGAAAACTCCTGTGCCACGATCAAATCATAGCAGTTTTCCTAAGCGTGTTTGCGGAGTTTACGCCTCAAAAGAATCCGTCATTCCAGGCAGGGGTATGGCCTCGCGTATCCAATAAATTGAACTCTGAAGGGCGCCCCGTCCAAGCTTCGCTTGGGCGGGGGTGTTCATCGGCACTGCCTCTACCGCAGACTTCGTTTGGGCCCTGGTCCCCCTTGTACCGGCGAGAATAGCAATGCGAGACACAGTTCTCTTCCAGAATTGCTGCTACAAGAGTAGACAGCAAATATGAACACCTCAAATTCGCTTCCGCCACGAAGAATCTTTGGTCGGCTTTCGATCGCCGTCGGAAACACATTGCAGATCGCCGGGATCGTAGCCGCCTGCGCCGCCCTCGCTCTGGCGCGATCCGTTCAATCAAAGCCCGCCGCCATCGTCGCCATGATCGCAGCCTGGGTCCTCCTCTATTTTTTCTGCCACGGCATCGCACACTGGGCAATCGGAAGGCTTCTCGGCATTCGCTTCGCCTTCTACACCGTCGGAGGAACCGGCAATCCCGAAGGCTATCCCTCCGGCATGCGTTGGGTGTTCGAGCATCTCCCTTTCTTTGGCGTACAGACCGACAAGGCCTCGATGCAGAGAGCCAGCCCGATGGCCAAGGCCATCATGTGGTCGGCGGGAGTGACGTCTTCCGCAGTTGTTCCGACCCTGAGCGCCCTCTGCGCCTGGAGCGGGCGTGTTCCCGGGAGCAGGCTGTTCCTAATATTTGCAGTGATCTGGGCAATCGCAACCCTGGCCAGCAACTGGACCAGCCGCACAGGAGATTATTCCAAGGCGCGCCGAGCCCTCCGTTCGTCGTAAACTCCCGCAAGCCTCCCGCCTCTTTTATCACAAGCGTCTTGGCCACGCGTCACAGACGCCCAACCAGCCGTGCGCGATAATCGAGACCTGATTGGGGCAGTGAGAGGTGTGCCGGTCAACCAAGACGGCCCTCAAAGCTGCCCCAAACCCATTTTCAGCGTTCTTTGACAACCTAACTCCTTTATTCCGGAATACTTTCATGTAAGTCCTTCAGAATCAAAGACTCGTTCGGAAATCTCCCCCTAACCCTATGATTCCAATAGACAGGGGGGAGGGGGGTAGGGGGGGTACCAGTACCAACTGGTAAATAGCAAGGTCAAAGGCCCGAACGGCACCGCCAGACGGGCGAGAGCCCCAAGATCGCCAAAGGGGCGCCTGTCTCTCCGCTAACCGGTTTTGCTGAGAACTGAGAACCGGGAACTGAGAACTGTAAACTATCCCCATGTCCTTCCACTCCGGATTCGTTTGCATTCTAGGACGCCCGAATGCAGGCAAGAGCACGCTGCTGAATGCGCTGGTCGGCGAGAAACTCGCCATCATTTCGCCAAAGCCCCAGACCACGCGCAACCGCATTCTGGGAATCATCAACGTCCCCAAAGAAAAAGGACGCGAGGCCGGGCAAATCGTGCTCATCGACACGCCCGGAGTGCATCAGTCCGGCTCGTCGCTCGGCCGCAAGATGATGTCTGAGGTGCGCGAGGCCCTTGAAGGCTGCGAACTGATTTTGCTGATTGTCGATGCGAAAAGAAAATGGGACCGCGACGACGCGTTGGTCCTCGACCTAGCGAAAAAAGCGGGTACTCCGGTCTTTTTGCTGCTCAACAAAATTGATCTGCTCGCGGACAAGAGCAAACTCCTTCCGCTGATCGCACAGTTCCAGACGCTGCACGATTTCAAGGAGATTGTGCCCATCTCCGCCCTCAAGAGAAAAGGGCTCAATGAATTGTTGTCATGCGTTCTGAAGGCGCTGCCCAACGGCCCGCGCTATTTTCCTGAAGATCAGATCACCGATCAGCCGGTGCGATTCATGGCGGCGGAGTTGATCCGCGAGCATGTGCTGATGCATACCCACGAAGAAGTGCCGCACGCCGTCTCGGTCCTGATCGAGCAGTTCGAAGAGAGCCCAAGCCTGACGCGAATTGCCGCTGTCATTTTTTGCGAGCGCGAGGGCCAAAAAGCCATCCTGCTCGGCAAAGGTGGCCAGATGCTCAAGAAGATCGGAACCGCGGCCCGCCTCGACATAGAGAAAATGGTAGGGACCAAGGTTTTTCTTGAGCTCTTCGTGAAAATCAAGGCGGGTTGGCGCGATTCGCGAAACTTTGTAGAAGAACTGGATTGGCGCCGTCAACTACAACAGATCGGCGGCCCGCCAGAGCCGGAAAGTTAAGTTTTTCCGTAGAGACGCGGCTTGCCGCGTCTCCTATGTCCAAAAGAGACGGACCAGGCCGCGTCTCTACTCCGCCAAGCCATAGGTTTCAGGTCCTTAGCGTGCGACCGACGTCGGTAACCCGCCGACGGAATACGCCAACGGTTGCCTGCGATCCAAATAAAGTTTGCATCTCACGCCCTAAGTCCCTAGAATCTGTCAGCGCCTTTCTGCATCTTAATTGGTGGAAAGGTCAAGCCCACAGCCGTCTATGGCAGATTCCCCATCCTCGGAGCAGCCGCCGCAACCGTGCGACTTCGACGCGAGCAAGCTTGACCTTAAGCTGAGTGTGACGCTTGCCGCCGACCGCGCTGCGGTGGATCCGGTCGTCCGTAGCGTGATGAAAGTGGTGCGGGAAATGAAGTGCGCTACCGGACGCGAAGATGATATCGAATTGGCGTTAACGGAAGCCTTGGCCAATGCGGTCGTCCATGGAGCGAAGAGCGATCCCTCCAAGATTGTCGAGTGCGACGTGGCTTGCGACCAGCAGCACGGCATGCTGATTGTGGTCCGCGATCCCGGTCCCGGTTTTGATCCCTCGAAGATTGCCGACCCGTGCCAAGGGGAAAATATCTACTCGAATCACGGCCGCGGCATTTACCTGATCAATCAGTTGATGGACGAAGTCAAGTTTCACAAGAACGGGACGGAAATCCACATGCTGAAGAAATAAGGTCTCAGGTCTTAGGTGTCAGGTCTCAGGAAGAGCCGCTAACCGGTCGCGCGTTTTTCCTGAGACCTAAGACCTGCCACCTGAGACTGGCCACTACTCCTTTGCCGCAATTCCCAGACTCTTCATCTTCCGATACAGGTGACTGCGCTCGAGGCCCAGAACTTCCGCCGTGCGGCTGACATTGCCGTGATTTTCGTCCAACTTCTTGAGAATGTAGTCGCGCTCATAAGCGGCCCGCGCCTGGTGCAGCGTGGAGCCTTCAGTGCCTGCTACGCGGCGACTGCCATCACGGTGCACCAGCGGTGGAAGATGTTTGCGTTCAAAGCGTGAAGTCGTGGGGTTCATGATCACGATGCGTTCGATCACATTCCGCAACTCGCGCACGTTCCCCGGCCAGGAATAGCGCATCAGGGCGTCGATGGCATCGTCGGTGATTTCTCGTGGACGGCGCCCGTAGGCGGACGCAAATTCTTTCAGAAAGTGGCGCGCAAACAATGGGATGTCTTCCTTGCGTTCGCGCAGTGGCGGCACTACAAACGGAACCACGTTCAGACGGTAAAAAAGATCCTCGCGAAAGTTTCCCTTGGCAATCTCCTCTTCCAGGTCTTTGTTAGTGGAAGCAATCACGCGCACGTCGACGGTGACCGGATCGTCGCTTCCCACCGGGATGAAGCGCTGCTGTTCCAGAGTACGCAAGACTTTAGACTGCGTCTTCAAGCTCATGTCGCCGACTTCATCCAGAAACAAAGTGCCGCGATCGGCCTTCTGAAACTTACCTTCCTTGTCGGACGTAGCGCCGGGGAACGACGATTTGCGATGCCCGAACAATTCGCTGTCGATAAGGTCTTCGGGAATGGCGGCGCAGTTCATCTCGACGAACGGCTCATCTTTGCGCAGGCTCTGGATGTGGATGGCGTGCGCAACCAGTTCCTTGCCGGTACCGGATTCGCCGTAGATGAGCACGCGTCCGTTGGTCGGCGCCATCAGCGCGATTTGCTGGCGCAGCGCCTTCATGGGAACGCTGTCGCCGACGATTACGCTCTTGGTTTGCAGCTGTTTCCGCAGGTCGAGATTCTCATGGCGCAGCCGCCGCGCTTCGATCGCATTCTTAACCAGAATCAGCGTCTTTTCGAGCGATAGCGGCTTCTCGGCGAAATCGTAGGCGCCGAGTTTCGTGGCGCGCACGGCGGTCTCAATGGTTCCGTGCCCCGAGATCATGATGACCTCAGGGGGGTCTTCCTGCGCGCGGATCTTCTCCAGCACTTCCAGGCCGTCGATGCCGGTCAGCCACACGTCCAGCAGGATCAGGTCGAAGCTGCTCTTGCGTAGCAATTCGAGGCAGTCTTCGCCGCTCGGGCTGACGCTGGTTTTGTATCCCTCGTCCTCGAGGATGCCGCTCAAGGATCCCCGGATACTCGACTCGTCGTCAACGATCAGGATATGGGCCATGGTTTAGCGTAACTACGTCTAGCTTGCCGCCGGAGCGCTGATGGTTTCAACGGCCACGGGCAGCTCAATCACGAACCGGCTGCCGACCGGCTTGTTTTCTTCCACGCGAATGGAACCGCGATGGTCTTCCACAATTCTGCTCACAATCGCCAATCCGAGACCCGTGCCACGTTGCTTGGTCGAAAAGTACGGCAGGAAAAGCCGTTCCTTCACGTCGCGCGAAACTCCCTGCCCGGTGTCGGAGACCGCGAGTTCGACGGCATCGCGGCTGGCCACCAGCGAGGTTGAAATCGTGATCTCTTTCAGGATCGCGTCCCGCATCGCCTCCGCGGCGTTATCCACCAGGTTGGCGACTGCGCGCTTGATCGCTTCCGGGTCCGCCAACACCGCAGGCAGATCGTGCGCCAGTTCCGTACGCACGCGAATGCCCTCCAGCCGCCCGTCGAACATAGTGAGCGCGCTTTCCACCAGGCTGTTTAAACTGGCGGGTTGTGGGCGGGAGGCGGGAAAACGCGCCAGCACGGAAAATTCATCGACCAGTGCACGCACGCTTTCGACGGCATTCCGTATGGTTTCCGAGCAGGTACGGATCACTTCGAGTGAGGCGGCATCGGGAGCCGTGCCCCGCGCCAAGTGGCGATGAATGCGCTCGGCGGAAAGAGCAATCGGAGTCAGCGGGTTCTTGATCTCATGCGCCACGCGCCGCGCCACTTCGCGCCAGGCCGCCTGTTTCTGCGCTCGCAGCAGGTCCGAGAGGTCTTCGAATACCAGCACGTATCCCAATCCTTCAGCGGCGTGCCTCAGCGCGGACACGGTTACGGCGACATTCAGCTGAGCTCGGGGCAGGTCAAGCTCCATGTTGGCGGCCGTGATGCCCATGCGATCGGCGCGGCGAAGCAGCGGTTCGAGGTCGGCGAGCACATCCGCGGGCACCACGTCCCGCAGGGGCATGTTAGCCAGCGCTGCTGGGCTCACGTACTCACTCCGCTCCAGGAAGAACATGCGCGAGAAAGCCGCATTCGCCAGCGTCACACGGCGCGCCGCGTCAATCGAAATCACTCCCGTCGGAATGCTCTCGAGGACCGTTTCAATGTAGCGGCGCCTTCTTTCCAGCGCTTCATTGGCGGCGCCCACATCGCGACTCGACGCTTCGATCTGCTTTCGGCTGGATTCCAGCTGTTCCGCCATGCTGTTGAACGATTGCACCAGTTCAGCCAGTTCGTCGGTGGCGCGGATATCGACGCGGTAGTCCAGTTGGCCTTTGGAGATGGCCTCCGTACCCGCCGCCAGAGCTGCTACCGGACGGTTGACCAACTTCGAAAGCAGGAGCGCGAGCCAAGTTGATGCGAACAGCACTAACACCGTCAGCAACAGCAGAAATCCGATATAAGTGCGGCGAAACAGTTTTCTTTTGGCGGCGAGTTCTATGTAGCGCCGCTGGCTGTCCTGAATCTCCTTGGCGGTTTGGGCAAATTTCGGCGGGAGAGGTATGGCGACGAGCACCGCGCCGCCTCGAAGCTGGGCCGCCGCGACAATGTAGTCGGTCTGGCCCCACTGGAAATGAGGGTACTCTCCGCGCAGCGCGGACTGCACCGGGAAGCGATCCTTGATGTCGGCCCAGGGCGCCGGAGTCTGCAGACTGGCGGCCAGGTTGCCTTTTGCCAGGGCGAGAACGAATCCGCCCTGCAGCGTCGGGATATGTTCCCGAAGTTCCTCGGCGGCTTCCGAGAAATTTCCGCTGGCAAAGGCGCTTTGAAACTCGTCGGTCTGTGCGATGGATTGTGCTTCCGAGGCCGCATTCTGGCCCGCATAGTCATATAACAGAGCCGACATGGCGGCGGTATCGGCGCGCACTTCTTCGACCGGCTGGGAAAACCATTTGTCGATCGAGCGGTTGATCAGCCCGTACGAGAACCAGAACATCGCAATCACGGGCAAGAACGAGAGCAGCAGGCTGACCACCACCAGGCGCGTGCGAAACTTCGAACCAGCCACTCCTCGCCGCCGCTCGGCAAAGAGCTTCAACAGATTGCGTCCCAGCACTAGTGTTAGGGCCACGAAGGCAGAGAAAATTAGGCCGGTCAGTCCAGCGAAAAACAGGAGCTGTTGATTGCTGTCGGGACTGATGAACTTCAGATTGAACGAGGCCTGCGCGACCAGGATCGCGAGCAGCAGAAAAGCGCCGATTGCCACCGCGACCACCGCTTTCCAACGGCCGGAGGTCCTGGTTTCATCGCGAATTGGATTCGGTGCGGCCAAGGCCAAGCGTCCCGGCAAGAACACAGAGCCGGCGACGGGATTGCTCCATTATATAGAGAGTCGTCGGTCGTTAGTCCTTGGTCGTTCGCGTTCCGTCTTATCAACTGAAAGCAGGGCACGCAGGCTAACGACTAACGACCACGACTGGCTACTAACGACGTCCCGCCTCCAGTGCATTTCGCAACGCCTCGTATGCGGGCTTGGCCCGGTAGTTCCGGTCGAATGGAAGTGCCGCCCCCTGCGTTCTCTTCGAGTGCGAGCCGATCCAGGAATATTTGTCCGTGAACCCCCATGTCTGGATTGCGGTGCATCCGGGATGGGACAGGCAAGCGGCCGCAATCTGGCGATAGATGTCCGCCTGGTGTCGCAGGTCTTCGGGGCGAGGATTGCCGTTCACATAGAGAGGCAGCGCGACGTCCATCTCGGTGATGTGGACCTGAATTCCGAGGGCGGTGAAGCGGCCAATGTTGGCAGAGATCGAGGCCACATCCGCGTGCAGGTTGGTGATGTGCATCTGGAATCCCACGCCGTCGATGGGCACTCCGCGCTGGCGGAAATCGCGAACCATGGCGAAGATGGCGTCCGACTTCGGATTCACGGTTTCGGCCTCGGCCTCGTTGTAAAACAGGAGAGCCAGTGGATCGGCTTCATGCGCCCAGTGGAAGCAGCGCTCGATGTAGGAGTACGTCTGCTGCGGGCTGCGAGCTCCGAGCTCTGAGCGAACCTGGTTGCTCGAAGCTCGCGGCTCGTAGCTCGCAGCTGCCTCTATTCCCGGCTGGTCTCGCCAGATTGTGCTGCGCAGTTGCCCTGGGTGCAACTCGTCGTAGGCCTCATTGACCACATCCCATGCGAATACCTTCCCCCGATAATGTCCAACCACGGTCTTAATGTGTTTCTCAAGGATTTCAGCGAGTTCGCTGGGAGTGTATTTTCCTCTTGTCAGCCATGAGGGGTTCTGCTGATGCCAGACTAGCGTGTGACCTCTGATCTTCATGTTGTGCCGGATCGCGAAATCCACAACCTGGTCTGCTTGGGAAAAGTCGAAGGATTCCCACCCCGGATGCACCACTTCCCACTTGAGCGCGTCTTCCGGTTCCACCATATTGAACTCGCGCGCCAAGGTGGACGCATAGGCTGACTCCGAAAGTCGCAGCGGCCGCACTGCCGTGCCGATCAGTATTCCTGAACCGGCCGCAGCCTCACGCAAGGTTTGCTCTCGGATGCCAGTTCCGAATCCCGAGCAAACGACCGCAGCCGCCAAAGCAAGCGCTCGCCATTTCATTTTGCTATTCCTGCGATTTACTTTGCTTCAGGCAGGAATTTCTGCAAAGGACATTGATCACACCGCGATTGTGACTTTAGGCAGTATGTCTTTCCCACTCCGACAATCAGTCCGTGCATTTCGTTGAACACCTGGGCCAGCGCAGGGCGCGGGGCCGTGCTTACGCGCGAAGGGCGATGACAGGAGCCCCGAGGCCCTGCCAAAGCGGCTGCTCCATCCAAGCTCCGCTTGGGCGGGAGTGTTTCGCTGAGTGCCTGCTCGCACAGTTCTCGAATCTCGTCGTAGTTGGCTTTGGCAGACACGATATTGTGCCGTTCCAGGATGCGCCTCGTGTATGCGTCGACAACAAACACGGGATGATTACCGGCATAGAGAAGAATCGAGTCTGCGGTTTCCGATCCTACGCCATGGAGTGCGAGCAGTTCTTCGCGGAGTTCGTCGGTTGGCCGCCCAAACATCCGCACCAGAGATCCCCCGTAACGCGCATCGAGAAACCTGACGAACGTTTTCAGCCGTTGCGCTTTCTGCCGGAAATAACCTGAAGAGCGAATCAACTGCGCCAGCTTGGGTTGCGGCGTTCGCCGGATTCCGCCGATCGTGAGTAGCCGCGCCTTCCGAAGGTTGCCGAGCGTCTTCTCCACATTCGTCCACGCAGTGTTCTGCGTCAGGTACGCTCCAACGATTACCTCAAAGCGCGATTGCGCCGGCCACCAGTGCTGGCACCCCCAGGCGGCAAACAATGTGTGATAGTACGCGCGAATTGCGTCGTGTTGGGCTTCGCTCATGGTGCGGACGGAGAACAGTCGCCACCATTGTAGGGCGTCGTTGGTCGCTCGTCGTTTGCGGCCCAATGACTAACGACCATCGACTGACAACCGTTGTATCCGATTGCCGTCGTCCGAGAACAGCATCCGCGCACCGAAGAACATGGTCTGCCGTTTGTGATCCTGGTCACACAGCGATTTTTCGGCGCAAATGTCGGCAATACCGGGCGTAACCTGCATTTCCCGCGAAGTACAAGTACCTAAGTTACTTTTGCGGAATACCCGTTGGGTTGACAATTTGTGTCAGTGCGAAGCTTCCTCGCTGATCCCCCCGGAAATCAGCGGCTTCGCATGGCCCCGGACTTCGCGGGAATACAGGAGAGATATGTCTCAGCGGCTGGGTGACCTGCTCGTCAAAGAAAAGGTCATCACCACAGAGCAGTTGGAACAGGCGACGAAACTCCAGAAGGAGTCTCACACCCGGCTCGCCTCGGCGCTGGTGAAGTTGGGATTCCTCTCGGACGAGGACGTCACCAACTTTCTCTCACGCCAGTACGGCGTGCCCGCCATCAATCTTTCTTATTTTGAAATCGACCCTGCGGTCGTCAAGCTGATTCCGTACGAAACCGCGAAACGCTATCAGATTTTGCCGCTCAGCCGCGTCGGCGCTTCGCTCACCATCGCCATGGTGGATCCCACCAATGTCTTTGCGATGGACGATATCAAGTTCATGACCGGTTTCAACATTGAACCGGTGGTTGCCTCGGAAAGCTCCATCATCGAGGGTATCGACAAGGCCTACGGCACTTCCAAAGAAGAAGAGCTCGAGCAGGTCATGCAGTCGATGAACGACCTCGGCGAAGGCGCCGATGTCGAGGTCCAGGCCGAGGAACAGGAACTCGAACTCAAGGAACTGGAGAAAGCGGCGGACGAAGCTCCCATCGTCAAGCTCGTGAACCTGGTGCTTACCGATGCTGTGAAGCGCGGCGCCAGCGACATTCACATGGAGCCGTACGAAAAAGAATTTCGCGTCCGCTTCCGTATTGACGGCGTGCTGCAGTTGATTATGAATCCGCCGCTGAAATTGAAGGACGCCATCACGTCGCGCCTCAAGATCATGGCCAAGCTCGACATCAGCGAAAAGCGGTTGCCGCAGGACGGCCGCATCATGCTGAAGATGCAGATTGGCGGCAAGAAAAAGCAGCTCGATTTCCGCGTTTCCACTTTGCCCACCCTCTGGGGCGAGAAGATCGTGCTCCGGTTGCTCGACAAGGAAAACCTGCGGCTCGACATGACCAAGCTGGGTTTCGAGCAGGAGTCACTGGACAAATTTCAGAAGGCGATTCTGAAGCCCTACGGCATGGTGCTGGTCACCGGGCCGACCGGATCGGGCAAGACGAACACCCTGTATTCCTCGATCTCACAGCTGAATAAAGTCGATACCAACATCATGACCGCCGAAGATCCAGTTGAGTTCCAACTGGGCGGCGTGAACCAGGTGCAGATGAAGGAGCAGATCGGCTTGAATTTTGCGGCCGCCCTGCGCGCTTTCCTGCGGCAGGACCCCAACATCATCCTGGTCGGCGAAATCCGCGACTTTGAAACCGCGGAAATTGCCATCAAGGCCGCACTCACCGGTCACCTCGTTTTGTCCACGCTGCACACCAACGGCGCGCCGGAAACTATCACGCGTCTCATGAATATGGGGATTGAGCCCTTCCTGGTGGCGACCTCGGTTCATCTCATCTGTGCCCAGCGCTTGATCCGCCGGATCTGCAAGGACTGCGCCGAACCGGTCGAGATGCCGGTGCAAGCCCTGATCGACGAAGGCTACACGCCGGAAGAAGCCAAGACGGTGCAGATCATGAAGGGCAAAGGCTGCACTACCTGCAACAAGACGGGGTACAAGGGCCGTACTGGTTTGTATGAAGTGATGGAAGTGGACGACGAGATCCGGGAATTGGTCCTGGTTGGGGCTTCGGCGCTCGAACTCAAGAAGAAAGCGATTGAACGCGGCATGATCACTCTCCGCCGTAGCGGGCTGATCAAGGTTGCGCAAGGCTGGACAACGCTGGAAGAAGTGGCTCGCGAAACGATCCACTAGAAACCAAAGAAGGAAAGAAAGAATATTTATGGCACTGTCATTAAGCGATCTGCTCCGCCGCATGCTGGAGATGAATGGAAGCGACCTCCACATCACCACCAACTCGCCGCCGCAAATTCGCGTGCACGGACATCTCGTGCCGCTCGACCTGCCCCAGTTGACGCCTGCCGAGACCAAGCAACTGGCCTACAGCGTG
>JAIQFA010000138.1 GCA_020073525.1 Terriglobia bacterium | reverse complement strand
CCCCCCCCCCCCCCCCCCCCCCCCCCCCCCCCCCCCCCCCCCCCCCCCCCCCCCCCCCCCCCCCCACAAAACCAACTTCGATACCCCAATTCTTCGAAGTGTCGAGCAACGGCTCTCCACTACCTGGCCCGCGCCAGCACCAGCGTCACATCATCCGGCTGTTCGTTCTCGCCGATCCAGTCGTGGACGGCCCCAGTCACAATTTCAGTGATGCGTTCGAGCGGCAAATGCCGATTCGCGCGCACCAGCTGAATCAGTCGCTCCTCGCCAAACTCGCCATAGTCGTTTTCCGGTTCAGTTACGCCATCGCTGTAAGCGACCAGTATGTCGCCGGGACGAAGTTGCACGGTGGCTTCCGGAAAACTCAAATTGTCGAACAGGCCAACCACCGTCCCTCCGCAGTCCAGCAGATGAGACGATCCATCTTCGGAAATCAGAATCGGAGGCAGGTGGCCGCCGTTGCCGTATGTGAGCCGGCGCGTGGCTCCATCATAGATTCCCAAAAACAAAGTCGCGTACTTTGCCGCCGGAGTGCTCTCGTAAAGCTGATGGTTCAAGAGCGTGAGCAGTGCCGCGGGCGACGTATCTCTCCTCGACTCCGAAGCCAGCATCAGCCCCGCGCCTCCCGCAGCCACGGCGATCTCTTCGCGCAGTACCGGCACGTCCTCGATGCTGTAGGCGCGCACTGCCGAGTGGATCGTCGCCATCAGCAGTGCCGCCGAAATTCCTTTGCCGCTGATGTCGCCCACGGCCAGCATCAGCTTGTCGGAATTCATCCCGACAAAATCGTAGTAGTCCCCGCTCACCGTCCGCGCCGGACGGCAGAATCCGTGTACTTCCAGAGTGTCCAGTTGCGTGATCAACTTGGGGTAGAGCTGCGCCTGCACTTCCTGCGCGATCGCCAATTCGCCTTCCAGCCGCTGCTTCTCCTTTTGTTCCAGGACGAGCTTCTCGATGGATGTCGTCATTGAGTTGAAGGAATTTGCCAGGGTGGCGAGTTGGTCGCTCGACTGCACCGCGATGCGGTGGCTGAAGTCGGCGCGATTGACGTGCTTGGTGGCTTCGTAAAGCTGGGCTACTGCGGAGGTGATGCTGCGCGTTAGTTTGACACCCACGAGAAGAGCCAACAGTTCAATGATCACGAACACAATGGCAATCGACCATAAAATATATTCCACTCCCCTGGCGTAATCTCCCAGGGCGGCAAATAGCCTGCCATAGAGTTCGGAGGGCCGAGTCTCAACCTCGGCGAGCGCGCCCGCGCGTCGTCGTTCTCCCGTCGCCCAATCCACCACCTGCAGTGGAATCGGGAAAGTGATCTCGTGATCGAGAGCGCCGCTGGCCGGCGGAATGGTCCCAGCAGAAAAAGTCTGTTGGCGTTGTTTGCCGGCTTCGAAGGCCAGAAAAGGCTTCGAGGTGTTCGGCGCGGGCGCAGGCGCCGAGGGGCTCTCGTTTCCATAGACGGCAATCAGGCCCAGGTCCCCGGAGATCTTCTCGACAAAATCCCGGTCGAACGGCTCGCTCAAAATCACACGCAAGGATTCCGGCTCAGCCGCGAGCACGGTCGCCGTACGCAGATAAAGTTTTCCGTGGTCGCTCACAATTTCGCGGAAGTCCGCGGTGATAAACGAGGGAAATTCCAAACCCGCCGCGGCTTCCGGCCCTGAGCAGTAAGGCTGCGGCTGGCTTTGGTACCATGCGCACACCTGCCGCCGCGCCCACTCCGGGCGCAGCGGCTTTATCCGGCCCATGAATCCAGGATCCAGCCGTTTTCCGTCCGCGACCTGCGTTGCCAGGTGGCGGGCGATGGCTCGGTTGGCTGCCTCCATACTGCGCAGGTGAGTGGTGATGTCGGAAGTTACGACGAAGCTGGCGAACTGTCCGGCAAGAAGATAGAGCGTGATCAATGAAATCACGACCAGCAGAAAGACCGGAATTACGCCGATAAAAACATAGGTGACGATCAGCCGGTTCCGCAGGCGCCACAATAGTTGTGCGCGCAACCATCGGTAGGCGGTGATGGTAACCAGCAAAATCGTCAGCCCGCTGAGAAAAGTTACCCAGCCCTGCAAGCTGGCCGACGTTGCCGGGCTAGCACGCTGGATCAGCAACTGCAGCGCGAACAGAAGCAAGTCGAGCGCGATCACGTACAGAGTCGCCCAGGCAATCCGGCTCTGCGGCCAGAGTCTGCGGTCGCGCAACCTGCTTTCGAGTTCCAGGGAGATCAGTCTCATTCCACTGCCTGCTGCGCCGCCCGCCTATCGGACGCCGCGTGAGCCGTTCATATTTCAGGATAGAAGTCGAAAAAGGCCGCCAGACTGGTCCGGAGCTGTTTCTCGATCTCGTCCTTGCCGCCCTCGAGAATGTGCATGGTGACGTGCGCATCCCGCCCGTTTTTCAGTTTGATCGTCGCCGCGCCCACCTCTGCCACCTCGTCAGAGGGCAGAAGGCGCAGGCCGTACACCAATGTCAGGTTTGCCATCTTACGATTGTAAGCCAGAGAATGTGAGTCGGAAGGGGTAAGCCAGAGGATGCCAATCGCGCGTGCTCCAAAGCCAAATTGTCATCCGAGCGAAGCGAAGGACCTGTTTTTTTGCGGGCGTCAATCGGGCATCAATACAGAGCAGGTCTTTCGCTGCGCTCGAGATAACAAATCAATGGATGGCCGAATTGATGAACGAGACCTAGCCTGGCGGCCACTGCAGCGCCCGCCCGCCGATCAGGTGCACATGCAAATGAAAAACCGACTGGCCGGCGCGCGGGCCCACATTGAGCACCGTGCGGTAGCCATCTTCAATCGAGCGTTGCCGCGCGATGTGCGCGGCGGTCAAGTGACAGCGTCCCACCAACTCTGCGTCTTCCGCGACGGCTTGCTTCAAGCCAGAGATATGTTTTTTCGGGACGACCAGCACATGGGTCGGGCCTTGTGGGTTCAGATCCTCAAAGGCAAACGTGTGCTCGTCTTCGTAGACTTTTTTGGAAGGAACTTCGCCGCGAATAATTCGGCAGAATAGACAATCCTTCATAACGTAGTCTCCTGTCGCCTGAGATTACGATCACCCGGCGAGTCAACCCGGAGTCCTGTTTCTATTTCTGTAAGAAACAGTATCACCCAAGCGAAGAGTGTTCTGTAAAGAAACGCGTTTCAGTCGAGCCGTACCAGAAACACCGACCCCTCTACCGTCTCGGTCTCATTAGCCAGAGCGGTTGCACGCTGGCGGTCGTCATCCAGCACGCGGACTCGCACCCACCAGCCTCCGGCTGGACTCACAAACTTGAGGACTTGGGCCGTCTGGTAACGCCTCTGCAGGTGTTCCGCCAAGTCAGCGGCCGCTTTCTTTTCCGCAAAGGATCCGATCTGAACTGCCCAGCGTCCACCGGTATCAAGAGGCGCAGGCGCCTGCAGCACCTCCAGCCGAACTCTCGCGGTGCCGGGCAAGTACACATCGAGCGCCTTCGCTGCGGCCAGAGAAAGATCGACGATACGTCCTGGGACAAACGGCCCCCGATCAGTGATCCGTACCACCGCCGAATGTTCGGTTTTCAAATTTGTGATGCGCACGATCGAGCCCAGCGGCAAAGTAAGATGCGCCGCCGTCATCGCGTTCATGTCGTAAATCTCGCCGTTCGAGCCGCGCCGGTTGTGATACGGCGCGCCATACCAACTCGCTATGCCAGTTTCTTCAAAGATCGGTATCGCGCCGGCCGGCACTTCGATCTTCTCGGCGTCGCCAGGCTTTTTTGTGGATGGCGGAGTCGCGGGCGGCTTTTCCTGCGGGAGAGGGGGTGGGGACGGGACCTGCGCCTGGGGATGTTTATGACCGCAGCCACTCAAGAGGACAGTGCCCAGCAATAGAACAAATAGGAAACAAGGACATAACCACGGCAGCGGCCGCCCTGTGTTCTCTGGCCGTAAGCTGGAAGGGAGGCAGTTCAAGAATTCTTGCGCTGTGTTTCCAGATAGTCCGCGAAGGCGGAAAGTTTTCCCGCCGCCGTGCGCAGCGCCTTCGAGGAATGGCTCCGCACCGCTGGCACTACTTCGTCGTTCAGATACGTAACCAGTTCCGCCGTCTCTTTTTCCAGAGTCTCGGCGATATTTGCCACGGAGCGATTGAAGCGCGCGGAAGCCTCTTCCACCTTGCGGTCGAATTCGGTCATACACATCCTGCCGGTTCGGGTTAATGATCACGCGTTGGCTGCGGTTACCAGGCTTTATCATTATCGGCGTGCGCTTATGCAGCGGTCAAATTGGGTTTGGGTGGAAGCTTGAGTGTGGATGCGGGGCTCCGCCCCGCATGGACGGGGCAAAGCCCCGTCCCCACACGACCTTGGGCAGGATACAATCACGCCATGCGTCCGAGGATAGCCGTCGAAGCGCCCACGCTTTCTCTGATGTTGACACTGATATTCGTACTGATGATCGCCTCAGCCTGTACCTTTTACGGCGAACATTCGGCTCGTACGATGGCGGAAGCAACCGGAGGCGAGGGCTTGGAGCGCGTCTTCTGGAAAAATGTGCAAGCGGCGAAATGGGTGGAATTGGAGCGCGCACTCGCTTCGAACTACGCTGGCGTCACGCCCAGCGGCACGCTCGATCGCGCCGCGACGCTCGAGCAGTATCGCACTTGGCAACTGAAGGACTATGCGATCGGCGATCTGAAGACCGAGATGAATGGATCGACCATCGTCGTGACCTACACTATCACGCTAAATGGCACAGCGGGTTCGCAACCGCTGCCCTCCGCGCCCCAGCACATGATGACCGTGTGGCAACAGCAAAAAGCCGGCTGGATCGCCATCGCGCATAGCGTCAGCCAGCCATAATGCCTGCACCGAACTCCATTGCCGTAGAGACGCGGCTCGCCGCGTCTCCAGCAAGCGGCCGGGACCTGTCCGCTTTTCGCCGCGCCCTGCTCGGCTGGTACGACCGCCATCGCCGCGACCTTCCCTGGCGCAAGACTCGCGACCCGTACCGGATCTGGCTCAGCGAAATCATGTTGCAGCAGACGCGCGTGGCCGCGGTACTTGACCACTACCGCATTTTCCTCGAACGCTTTCCGAATGTGCAGGCACTCGCCGCGGCTTCGGAAGATGACGTATTGGCGGCGTGGAGCGGATTGGGCTACTATCGTCGGGCGCGCATGTTACACCGGTGCGCGAAAGATCTTGTGCAAGCACACGGTGGAGGGTTCCCGCAAACCGCTGGAGAGCTTCAGACTCTGCCCGGCATCGGGCGCTATACCGCCGCGGCCATCGCCAGCATCGCATTTGCCGAACCCGTAGCCGTGGTCGATGGCAATGTTGAGCGCGTGCTGCAGAGACAGACCGGCGTCAATCTCACTACGCCGCAGACCTGGCAACGAGCGCAGGCAATTCTCGCGAATTCCCGGCCAGGGGATTTCAATCAGGCCATGATGGAACTCGGAGCCACTGTTTGCGTACCTGGCGAGCCTCGCTGCCTGGTGTGTCCGGTCCGGAAATGGTGTGCCACGCAGGGAGAAGTTCCGCGTGCCGCACCGCCTTCCCGCCAGAAGAAGGAGGAAATCTGGTGTGCGCTGGAGTGCCGCGATGGAAATGGGACAGACAAAGTCCGGCTGGTGCAGCGCCCGAAGAAAGCCTCGCTCATGGCCGGCATGTGGGAACTGCCCCAATCGTCCGACCCGCCACGCCCCTGGCCGGATGCCGCGCACTGGCGCACGTTTCGCCATTCCATTACCGTCACCGATTACACTGTTCACGTGCTACGAAATAAGAGCGGTGCGCCGCTGAAGGCTCTGCCTGCAGCCAAGGGCAAATGGATCGCAATTGATCGTATCCCGCAGATCCCCATCACCGGGTTGACGCGGAAAATCCTGAAGGCGGGCGGCATCATCTAAACACGTGAGGCATTTCTTTTATGAAGTGGCTCGATCGCATGTTCGGAGGTCCGAAAGAAATGGCTGCATTGCCGGCCGGAAGCAAAGCACCTGACTTTTCCCTGCCCGCCGTCTTTAGCGGTAAAGATGGCGGCAAGTTCTCCCTGCAAGCCGCTCTTCAACAGGGGCCGGTACTAGCCGCCTTCTTCAAGGTGTCGTGCCCGGTTTGCCAATACACACTCCCATTCCTCGAACGCATTTACCAGGCGCAACGCGACAAGAAAGTCACGGTCGTTGGCATCTCGCAGAACGACCAGCGCGATACCGCTGCTTTTCTGAAAGAGTACGGAGTCACCTTCCCCACCTTACTCGACGATCCAAACGGCTATGCCGTCTCGAACGCTTACGGCCTGACCAATGTCCCCACTTTGTTCTTGATCGGACAGGATGGTCAGATCGAAGTCAGCAGCGTGGGATGGGTCAAGCAGGAAGTAGAGGACATCCACCGCAAGCTCTCCGAGGCGCAGCAGACTCCGGTGCTATCGATCTTCAAACCTAGCGAAGACGTTCGCGATTTTCGCGCTGGTTGAGGGTCGAAAAACTGATCCCGCGGTCGCGGGACAGAATCGGAGCCGCTCATGGCAACTTTGTCCGAGGAATGCAGTTAGCATCCCCTTGGCCCGAGGTCGTCTGTCGAAAGTAACGTGAGAGTACCCGCGCTCCGTTGCCATCCTTCCATTACAATCAGGGCACATTTACTGACAATCGATTTCGGGGTGCCCCGCATGATGAATCGCAAAATTCTATTGGCTGTCCCGCTGCTGTTGATCGCCGGTCTGGAGGCGCAAGTGAAGGTGCCGAAGGCCCACGCCGAGTTGCGCTTCGGCTCGCACCTGGCCCCGGCCGCCATCACCGCCATGCAGAGCATTCGTCCCGAAAACATCGAGCAGCAGACCCGCTTCCTCTCCCACGACTTTCTTGAGGGACGGGGAACTGGGCAGCGCGGAGGCGACCTGGCTGCGGAATACATTGCCACCCAGTTTGCGCTCTATGGGCTGAAACCCGCGGGCGAAAGCGGCGGCTACATGCAAAAAGTCCCGATGGTCGGCATCACGCCCGGCACCGATACACGATTTGCGCTCGTTCCCGCCAGTGGCAATCCCATCGGCCTCAAGCCTCTCGACGAATACGTGGCCTACGATCAGACGCAGCAACCCGAATCCAACATCGACGCCGAAATCGTCTACGTCGGCTACGGCATCGAAGCGCCCGAATACAACTGGGACGATTACAAAGGCGTCGATGTCAAAGGCAAGGTCCTGCTCATGCTGGTGAATGAGCCACCCTCCGACGACCCCAAGTTTTTCACCGGCAAGGCGCTCACGTACTACGGTCGATGGGTCTACAAATACGAAGAGGCCGCGCGCAAAGGGGCGGTCGGAGCCATTCTCATCCACAAGACCGAGATGGCCAGCTATGGCTGGGATGTGGTGCGCAATTCCAACTCCGGCGAAAAGTCGTATCTGAAGCTCGACGGCACTCCCAAGCTGAAAGCGGCTGCCTGGATTCATCTCGATATCGCGCGCAAGCTGGCTTCTGGCGCCGGCATGAATTTCGACAAAATGATGACCGATGCGCAGTCGCGCGACTTCAAGCCCGTTCCTATGCACTTCCGGCTGTCCGCGCACATGACCAGCAAAGTTCGTCCCTTCGCATCGAACAACGTGATTGCCGTGCTGCCCGGGTCCGACAGCAAGCTGAAAGATGAGGGCGTCCTCTACACCGCTCATTACGATCACTTCGGCATCCGGACGGACATGACGGGCGACAACATTTTCAATGGCGCCATGGACAACGCCACGGGCTGCGGCATCCTCCTGGAAATTGCGCGCGTTTACTCGCAGGCTGCACAAAAGCCTCGGCGGTCCATCTTCTTTTCGTCGGTCACCGCCGAAGAGCAGGGGCTGCTCGGTTCGGAATACCTGGGCAAGCATCCACCGATTCCCGCAGGAAGAATTTCACTCGATCTCAACTACGACAATGTAATGCCACTCGGCGCGCCCGAGCAGGTGGAGGTTTCCGGCGCGGAGCGCACTACGTTTTATTCAGCAGTCCAGACCACTGCTGCCGACTTCCGCTTCGCGATTCGTCCTGATGCACGCCCGGAAGCCGGACACTACTACCGTTCCGATCACTTCAGCTTTGCGCGCGTCGGAATTCCAGCATTCTCCGTGAACGCAGGCATCAAGTTCAAAGGCCACGATGAAGCCTGGGGCCTGGCACAGGCGGATGATTACACCGCGCATCACTACCACGAGCCCAGCGACGAATATCATCCCGGCATGGACTACACCTCCGATGCCGCGATGGCGCGCTTCGGTTTCGCGCTCGGCTGGGAGGCTGCCAACCAGACGCATCTGGTCGGCTGGAGGAAGGGCGATGAATTCGAACGAGCGCGCCTCGCCAGCCAATAGTCTCAACCTTTTCCGCAGCCATTACCGCGATCGTTTTGCCCTTACACTAGCGTAACTTTGGGCCCGTCCCAGCGGCATGCTAACCTGCTGCTTAGTACCGCAGTTTCAGCTATTTGCGAGTGCCGCCAGCACACGATTAAGAGACGATGCCCAAGCTTCCGATTTTCCGGTTGCGCACTTCCGAACCACCCAGCCGGCCCGATCTTCTCTACCACGGGCCGACTCTCGCATTCAGCGATTTGCAACTGGGCATCGACAATCTTCGCTACGACGTTCTTCTCAGTCCGCGTATCACCGCGGATCTAAGCTTTCACCTGGCGCGTTACATCTGCCACTTCGGCGAGGTGGAATCGCTCTTCGAAATGGACGTGCCCTCCGCGACCCAAAGCAAATTCATACGCGCCGCCGAGAGCACCACTAAACTCCACAAGCCCGGCCCCGCCGATCTGAAGAGTCTGCTGGTCTCGATTCACTTGGCGATCCTGAATCGCGCCAAGGCGGAAGGCAATCCGTCGATCGATATGCTCGGCCGTTTGGCCGTGCTCAAGTTCATACGCACCGAACTGCAAGCGCAATTTGCCAGGATTCTGGAACAGTGCCGCAGGAAGTCGAAGTCGCTGGAGGGCGTGCGGCAAGTGAAGATGATGCAGACGCAGGAACTCGTCTCTTCCTTCCAGGTGCGCAAGAAGATTATTCTCCGGCTCGCCGGGCAGGAAATGTTCCGCCTGCTTCGTGAAATTGAAAAAGAAACGCTGGCTCGCACCCGTCGCTCGCTACTCGGCGAATTGCCCGCCGACGGCTATCGCCTGTTCCTCAATCCGCTGATTCTTACCGAAGATGGACGCGACGATTATCTCTGTGCCGAACACTATTACATGTTCGGCAACTTCGACAAGGATCCCGACCGTTTTCCCAATCTCCGCCAGTTTTCGCTGAATTTCCTGCGCGAACTTGGATATGGAGAGGGCATCGACGATGCGCATCTCGAGCAGGCGCTCAATGTTCCCGAAAACGCCGCCACGCTGGTGGGTACCGGCAATGGCGAGGACTTGACGCAGGAGGATCGCAGTCGAAGCGACCGCCTCGACATCTGGACCCGCATGCTGCAGCGCGAAGGCGTCCTCTCGCACGTCGTTGCTTCCTATGAAACTGTTCCTCTGCTGGCCGAGTATGCGCCGCGGGTGAATCCGCAGCAGATCAAGAATGCCCTGATCTTCCGCGAAGAATCGGTGCGGGTCGAAAGAATCATTGCCGAAAGCCGGTTGCATTCCGACCGGCTTTTTGCCGCCATCGGACGCGTCGCCTCCTGCCGCGGTTCGGAGCGCGGACGCTTTGCCGCGCGTCTCCTGCACGACCTCTTCTGCTATCACCGCGATTTGCGCGGTCTGGAAGCGGTCAGCACCGGTTTTGACAGTATTAACCTGGTCAGCGACGACAAGGTTCGCCAGCTTTCGGCGCTCAACGGCATGCTCTACGAGTTCCTGCCGCCAGAAGACCAGAAGCCTGCCGAGGATCGGGTGACGCACCACGTAATCCTGAAAGCCGACGTGCGCGACTCCTCGCGGCTTACCCGCTCGCTGATGGAAAAAGGCATGAACGCCGCCTCGTATTTCAGCTTGAATTTTTACGATCCGGTCAACAAACTGCTAGCGAAATACGGCGCCACCAAAGTCTTCCTCGAGGGTGATGCCATTATCGTGGCCCTGCTGGAGCGCGAGGGCGAAGCCATGCTCAGCGTCGGCCGCACCTGCGTCCTGGCCTGGGAGATTGTGAGCTTGCTGCGCGAGTACAACGAACTTTTGGAGCGCTCCGGCCTGCCCCCGATGGAAGTCGGCCTGGGCATTACCTACCAGGATTCGGCTCCGCTTTATTTGATGGATGGCGAGCACCGCATTATGATTTCCGATGCCATCAACGTGAGCGATCGTCTCTCCTCCTGCAACAAGCGCGTCCGCAAGAAGCTCGCGCCCAATGCTGGAGCCTTTCAGGTGTACTCAGTTTTGATCGGGGGCGGCAGTAACGACAGCGCGACCGCGGAAGACGGCGTGGAAGAAATGCGCCTCAACTACAACGTGGGTGGAATCTGCCTGAGCGAAGAGGCTTTCGTCAAACTGCAGCAGGAAATTTCGCTTTCCCCGTGGACAGCAGATCCTGGCGAGCCCGGATTTAACGGACCTTGGGTCGACGAGCACTGCGAGTTTTTTGTCGGGACCGTTCCTATTGCCAATGGAGTGTTTCGCAAGATTGCCATCCGCAAGAGCCGCCTTGCCCAGGTCGATGTCCGCGATTTGTCTATCTTGCGCTGGACCGACCGCTACTATTACGAAGTCTGCGCCAATCCCGCAGTGTATGCGGCCCTGCCCGGAGAAAGATCCGCGTCGGCTTAACGCTAGATTCCAAAGGATCGGCACCGGTTCAGAAACTGCGCCGAACCCGGAACGGAATCTTCACCACTGCTTCGAGCGCCACCGGTTTGCCCGCTCTTTCTGCGGGCACGAATTTCCAGCGGGCCAAGGCTTTCGCCGCGTAGGAATCCAGACGATCGTCCGGACTGTTGAGGACGCGAATGTCGCCCACCTTGCCATCCGAATGAATGACCGCATAGAGCGTGACCATGCCGTGCACGTTGGCGCGAATCAATTCCAGGGGATAGCCGGGATCCGATGTTTCCGTGGCCACCGGCGCCAGCAGTTCTCCTTCTTTCCGACCCGAAGTAAGTTCCGCAAAACGGATATCCCAGCTGCCGGTGGAAGAATTCAGATTCGGCATGTTGAGCGTCATCGCATAGAAGCGCTTGCCGCCAAACACCTGGCGGTCCACATCGGTGACCTTGTCGTCGGATACGGGAGCCGCAACGCGTGCACCCGAATGTCCGCCCGCCCCAGTTGCCGGCGCGGAAAGGCTTGCTATCTCGCGGGCATCACCTCCGCCATTGCCGTTCGACGACGCCCGGCCGTTCCTCTCGACCGGCGACGTAGCGCCGGACTTGGCCGCGCCAACCCGCAGGCCAGCGGGCAGTGAGCCATTGTTGTGCCCGTTCGATCCGCCGCCGTTTCCTCGGTTGCCCGAGCCCTTCGCGTCCAATTTCGATCCCGCCAAATCTGGAGTTCCTGACGCGCCTGGTTTTCCCTGCGGAGTCGCGGCGAACGTTCCCCGGCGGTTGCCTCCCGGAACAGCTACCGGGCCGGTAGGCGCCACGGGATGAATCCCCAAGGCGATCAGCCGTCCGCCCGCGCCCGCACTGCCCGCCGCGGCCACGCTTGGTGGAGGTCCCACGGGTTGTACGCCACCACCGGGCAGGCTTCCT
>JAIQFA010000137.1 GCA_020073525.1 Terriglobia bacterium | reverse complement strand
GCATCCTTCGCTAACTCAACCTCCACACCTTTCGGCAAGCGTGGGACCACAGAATTCAGATACTCAAGCGTTCGCGAGCGTGCCCAGTAGATATCGGTGCCTTCGTCAAAGATGATGTAGACGTAGGAGTACCCGAAATCTGAGAAGCCGCGGATGTCCTTCACTTTCGGCAAGCCCAACAATGCCGAAGTGATCGGGTACGTCACCTGATCTTCCATGATGTCCGGGCTGCGGTCCCACTTGGAATAAACGATGACCTGCGTGTCCGACAGGTCGGGAATCGCATCCAGCTTCGTGTTCTTCATCGCATGCCAGCCAACGAGCACGGCCACGCCGATGAAGAGAAGAACGAGGAATTTGTTCTTCGCGCAGATATCGATAATTCGATTAATCATTGCTGTTGGGCCTCCGCCAGCACTTCAGGTAGGCTCCGCAAAACTCCTCCGTTTTGGGCGACGAACGCGTCTGCTGCTTTTCGTTCGCTGAACGCGAATGTGCCGGGCGAGCAGCGATCGAAGGCCAACTGTTCAGCGTGCTTGGATTCATCCATCTTGGACATGTCGTGTTCGCACGCGATCACGCGGCTATCCTCGACAAACCACGCTCCTTCTGGGCTCACCATCTTTCCCGTTGGATAGTCCGTCACTTCGATCAGCCTTAGCAGTTTCTTCTCCTGTCGTGCCTCCGTTACCGCACAATGCGTACAGCAGACATCACGCCGCTTCCCGCCGACCTCAGCCACGACATGTGCTCTCGGATTGATGTGACGTTGGCAGAATCCGCATTGCGTTTGCGACCGTTGGTTCATCAGCAAGTAGCCGCCGGCGAACAGGCTGGCGACCACGATCAGGACGATTGCTGAATAAATCGAAGGTTTCTTTGCCATAACAATCTCCTTAGTGCTGCATCCCGCTCATAGCGCTCTTCAGACGGCTCTCGGAATCGATCAGGAAGTTCCCGGAGATCACGATGGTCTCTCCTGCGTTCAGGCCAGACAGAACGACCACGTTGCCTTCGAGCTTCGCTCCCATCTGGATCACGCGCGGTTCGAACACGCCGCCATCGTGGACGACAAACAGGTACTGCTTGTCCCCGGAATCCATAATCGCTTCCTGGGGTACCACAATCTGCTTGCCGTAGTTGATCTTCAACTGCACGTTTGCCAGCATCTGTGGTTTCAAGTCGAAATTAGGGTTCGGAAACTCGATGCGTGCTTTTACCGTATGGGAGACGGGATCGACAGTCGGATAAATGTAGGTGATTTTCCCGGTGTAGGTCCTTCCGGCGTAGTAGCTGAGTTGCATGTCCGCCGTTTGGCCCACCTTCACAAACGGCACCTCATACTCGTACACGTCTGCATTCACCCAGATCGTGGACAGATCGCTGATCACATACAGGTCCATGTCCGGGGTAACGGCGGTTTGCGGAAACGCCTTGCGGTCGGTCACGAAGCCACTGACGGGTGAGTAGAAGGTCAAAGTCTTCGTGACCTCACCGGTCTCGTCGAGTTTCTTGATCTGCTCGTCGCTGATGTCCCAGAGTTTGAGTCGTTCACGAGTTGAATGCAGCAGCGATTGCGATCCCTGCGCAACGTCTGGGAATTGCGAGGCGCCCATCTCCTTTGCGCCGCGCTTTGCAATCAGGTATTCCTCTTCCGTGGCTACAAGGTCTGGGCTGTAAAGCGTAAAGAGCGGCTGGCCCTTTTTGACCAGTTGCCCGATGTAGTCTACGTAGCCCTTGTCAATGTACCCGTTGACCTTCACGTGGATGTGCGCGAGCTTCGTCTCATCGCTGGTAAGCTGACCAGTAGTCCGCACGGTGCGCGCCAGAGACTGCCGTTCGACGGTCGCGGTCCTTACGCCAATCAGTTGCTGCTTCTCCGGTGCGATCTTGACCGTGCCCGCGGGCATCTTTGATGTTGCCGTCTCATCATCGGCGTACTTGGGGACCAGTTGCATTCCACAATCCGGCGCGATTCCTGGCTTGTCAGACTTGTAGGCCGGATGCATCGGGTCATACCAGAAGAGGATCTTCCGTGCGCCGCCCGGCTCCGATGTGCTGGTTGGAGAGGCACTCTGAGAAGCGTTGTCTTCCGCGTATTGAGGCACCAGGTCCATTCCGTCGGGCGCTTTTCCGGGCTGGTTGTAATGGTGCTGCGGGCTCATGGCGTCAAACCAATAGAGGACCTTGCGCTCGTTTCCCGCGGCGTTCGGCTGCGAGGTTGATTGCTGGCGCTGAAAAATAGCTGACACTCTTGCGCTGAAAGTGACTCCCACCGCTAAGCCGATTGCAGCCACGATTGCCAAAACTCTCAGAACTTTGCGAAGCATCGCTTTACTCTCCTCCCGCCGGGCGTTGGTTGCCCGGTTGTACGGCCGTGGAAGTCAGGTCCACGCCCACCATGCTCTCCATGCGGGCCAGCGCAGTCTGGTAATTCGCCAACTCGCGGTAGTAGTCGATTTCATAGTTCAAGACGGTTGAGAAATTTCCGATGACGCTGAGGAAATCTACTGTGCCAACTTGATAGGCAGACATCGAGGACTCCAGTGCCAACGATGACTGCGGCACCACGCCCTCAGAGAACAACCGCAGAAGTTCGTCCGAAGCCTTGGCCGCCAGATATTGCTGCTTGAGTTCGAAATTTAGTTCGTTTTTCCGATTGTCGCGGCTGGTCTCAGCTGAAAGCCGCTCTTCCGTGGCCTGTCGCACTTCCTCACGTTGTTTGCTCTTGTAGAAGACCGGGATGTTCACGGTGAACGTCATCCCGTGCATGTCAGGCATCATGGGACGCTGCTGATACATGTATCCGACGCTCAGATCCGGGTAGTAGTCCTTCTGTGCCAGGTTCACTGCGAGTTGGTTGCGTTCAATCATCTGCTCCTCGCGGTGAAGGCCGGGATCATTCTGCCGCGCTAGTCTGTACAGATCGTCCAGCGAGTAGTTCAGAGGAGACCGTTCAATATTCTCGGCAGGTGGGAGTGGCGCTTCAGGACTGCGCGCCAACAGAGTGTTCAGACGTGCCTGCGAAGTATTTCTCTGCTGTTGCAGAACCGTGAGCCGTTGCAGCAGTAATGAAATCTCGACCTGTGATCTGAGAACGTCCTGCTGAACACCTTTGCCAACTCGATAGCGGGCTTCGGCGATCTGGGACAGCTTAGAGAGCAGATCCTTGTCCTTCAGGGTGGTCTGAATAGCTCTGTCGTAGAACCAGTATTCGAAGTAGGCCGTCTTCACATCCACTGTTACGCGCCGGCGAACGGCCTCAAGGTCCAACGACGCGGCATCGGCTTCCTTCGAAGCAATTTCGCCGCGTAGCTTCAGCTTGCCGGGATAAAGGAGTTGTTGGCTGGCAGCGACGGAGCGGTAGCTGGAAGGGTCGCCCGATTGCACGCTAAAAGGCGTGATGTTTCCAGCCCAGCCGATCCCCACCGTCGGATCAGGTAGTGTCTTGGCTTGAGGTACACGTCGCCGCTGTGCTTCCACGGTGTGGGAGGCGCTCTGAACCGCCGGATTCTTTTGCAGAGCCTCGCGAACCAGGTCTTCCAGGCCGAGCGGCGACTGTCCCGCGGTTTGGGTGGTGCCCGTTGCCGGCGTCTGGACCGTTAACGTTGACTCGACCTGTTGGGCGACACCGAGGCCCGGCCATAAACAGCCGAATGTAAGCAGAACTACTATTTTCCTGATCATACGAGTGTTCTCTTTCGCTCAGACGACGCTGAAAATGCGTGCTTAAACGTTAGGCAATAACGCCCAAGAGGGATGAGCAAAAAGGGACAGTGCTAGATCAGGAAGGTGCAGAAAACGGATTGCAGGGTAGGACAAGATGCTCGTGCGAGAGGATCGGGTGGTGAAGTCTGGGTGAGTGCAACAGGGGCATCGAGTGTCGAAACACTGAGCGTCGGTGTCACGCCAGCAGCGCCGTTGCCAGTTGGAGCCTGTGGTACGGAAGCCGGGGTCGGCTTGGCGGCCGAGACTTGGCAGCAGGAGTTATTTCCGGGTGCTTCTTGAATGGTGACCGAAGGCTGATGCCCGCTCATCATGGGGCAATGGGGCTTGCACTTCTCGGCCGCCGACATGTGCCACCAGCACGAGGTCAGCGCCGACATTGGCATTGCGAGCAGAATGATCGCCAGCACTGATGCAACGATTTTGAACCGCCACGTCATGTTCTTAAGCAGATACTACGGAGGCTTGTCCGCATTGGCTGTGACCCAGATCACAGCCACTTGTACGCACGCTCGGCTTAGGTAACGCGAGGTTGGATTTCCTTGGCCCCGCAGATTGTCCTAGGTCCGTTCTCGGGGAATGCTTGCGGAGTTCGCGCCTTGGCCCAAGACTTTATACATCGGTAGAATTCATGCTCCGGTCATTATTTCATTGGATGCTGCCGGCTACAGCTCTCTTCTGAGATTTGTCGTTGAACCCACGATTTCAACCCACGATTCGCATGTCTCTCACGACTTCTCAAGGACTTAGGCGGCCACCTGGAGTCACTTAAGTTGTTGCAAGTACAGGTTAACGTAGTACTGAAAAGGCTGCAAAAGAGCGGTTTGGTTCTCCTTCTACGCTGCACATTTCAAAGCAGTTAATACAGCTGCCGACTTCTTTGTTTACCCGCATTTTTACCCACAGTTGCCGCATAGTTCCCAGATGTGAGGTCCAACATGAGATCACCGCTGCATCGCGACGGTCGCAGAAAACGGTCTTCGGGATTGCAATCGGAGGGTCACTAATCGCTTAATGTTCTGAGCCACGGCTGCTAGGAAGAACTGCTCCCGCACGAACCCTAGTCTCCGCAGGCGCAAGCGACGCAGCCCGATCGGATTCTTGAGTTCCGCGAACAAGGCTTCCACCTTCTTTCTTTGCCGCTGTGCATGGGCGAACTCTGGCGTGCTCGCCAACTCCCGTGCGCGTTGCCGGGCTGGTTCGTCCATGTGGATGGCAAGAAAGCGAAACGCTCCGCTGGTGCATTGGGCTTTTAGCGCGCACGCACCGCAACGTTTGCGGGTCCCGATATAAGCATAGGTGCGGTTCCGCAGGTTGCGGCCACCGTAGTTGAGTTGCTGCCCTGCCGGGCAGCGATAGCTGTTGCTTTCCGGCTGATAAGTAAAACGCTCTGGGCCGTAGAACGGGCTGTTCTCTCTGTGGATACTGTCGCGGGTTCGCATATAGGGAGTGATGTGCCGATCCGCCAGCCATTGCAGAAACTCCCCGTTCCCGTACGTCGTATCCGCCGCCACCGAGTCTGGCGCTCGTCCTTGCCATTCGGCGAAACGTGTGAGCATGTCTTGCGCGGCGACGGTCTCCTGACTCATGCGGGCGGCGGTCGCTTGCACGCCCACGATCACGCAGCTATGGTTGTCGACCAGGTAGTTGTCGTAATAACCCAGCCGGGCTGGCGTGCCGCCCTTGGTGGCGTAGGTGGAATCCGGATCAGTGGTCGAGACCTGGTCTTGCTGATGCACCGGTTCCTCCAACGGGTCCTGCTCCTCCAGTTCCACCAGATACTGGCGTACCGTGTGGTTGACTTGGGCAGCTTCCGCTAACTGCTCGCGCGGAATGCGGCTCTCCTTGGCCGCATTCGCCTCGACGAAGCTGCCGTCCACCGACAGATGCTTCCCCTGCACCAGTCCCACCTCCACACACAGCCGCACGATCTCCTCAAACAACTGCTCGAACAGCTTCGATTCCTGAAACCGTCCGTGCCGGTTTTTCGAGAACGTGGAGTGATGCGGGATCTCTTGATCGAAACCCAGACCGGTGAACCAGCGCCACGCCAGATGCATGCGTAGTTCTTGCACCAACTTGCGTTCGCTCGTAATGCCGTAGAGATAGCCGATCAAGAGGATGCGTAGCAGGAGTTGCGGATCGATCGAGGGCCGACCCGTCTCGCTGTAGCTGTCTTTCAATCGCTCGCGCACAAACGCAAAGCTGATGTGCTTCTCGATCAGTCGTAGCAGATGGTTTTCGGGAACTTGATCTTCCAGACGGAAGTAGTAGAACAAGGCTTCAGAACGGGAGTGTTGCCCCATCATGATCAGCAGGCCTCCGAGAATGGAAATCCAGCGAAGCATGGGCAGGAACTCTTCCTTGATAACACGCTTCCGCTGAATCTCGGCCTTCAAATCACCGTGACTTTTTCAACAGCCACAGGCGATTACACTAACTGAGAATTGTTAGTAGTGGTGCAGTTTGAAGACAAAGATTCTTTCCCCGATAGAACACAAAGGGCTAAGCGCGAACGAACTAGCGCTTTTCAGTGTCCTCGCTGACGGTTTTGGCAGCGGCTTGGCTGAAGTCCTCGGGCGTCGGTGTCTTCTTCGGTGCTTGTGCCGGACGGCGCTCCGACTTGCTTTCCAGTTCATCAGCCTGCCGCTGTGCTTTGTCGGCTTTTGTGCGTTTCGTTGCCATATCTACAACTTCCCACAATGGGCTAACTCGATAGGCGTTGTGGATTTCAAACTGCGTCGAGAACATCACGGAACCTCAATACGCACTGGCCGATTTTCTCCAGTCCTGCTTGAGTTGCTCCATAACGTCATATGCCAATATGGTTCTATCAAAGGCCGCCGATTTTGTGGTCTTCCAAATGAGTTTCTGAGAGCGACGGTCCACAAGCGTCACTTCCGCAATGGTCTGCCGTATAACCGCTTTGGCGGGCACAATTATGGTCTCCGTTTGACAAGTGAGAATCGCATCAGCGTCTTCCGGCTTAGAAGCGATCCCGACTGCCGACCATTTTTCGAGACGAGCCTTGATCAGGAGCACAAAGTCATCGGAGGACTGAGCTACATAGATTGTCCTCACCTGGTGCAGCAGAAGGGGTCCGGCTGAAAAACTGGCCTGTGCGGCCAAGAATCCCGCGGAAGTCAAAAGAACGAGGATCGGCATGATCCCCCAAGTGCCTACCAGCGGGCGGCGATGCAAGAATCGAGATTTCATAGGCTCCTCCTTCCTTATCTTGCCGTTGCAGCAGCTTGGCCTCAGCCTCTCTCGGCAACCTTAGTGATGCGCGAGAATATGTCTACAGGCACGGGGAAAACCAAGGTAGTGTTCTTTTCCACTCCGATTTCAGTCAATGTCTGGAGATAGCGTAGCTGGATGCTGACCGGTTCCTCGGCCAGCAAATGGGCTGCATCCACCAATCGCTGTGCCGCCGAGAACTCGCCTTCGGCGTGGATGATCTTCGACCGTTTCTCGCGCTCCGCCTCTGCCTGCTTGGCCATGGCACGGAGCATCGACTCCGGCAAATCCACCTGCTTCACCTCCACATTCACCACTTTCACACCCCATGGAGCCGTGTGGGTATCGAGAATGCTCTGCAGGCGCATGTTGATCTTTTCCCGATGCGCCAACAATTCATCCAACTCCGCCTCGCCGAGAACGGAGCGTAGCGTTGTCTGGGCAAATTGCGAAGTCTGGTTCAGGTAGTCGGACACCTCGACTACCGCCTGCCGCGGGTCTATTACGCGCAGGAAGATGACTGCGTTCACCTTCAATGTGACGTTGTCACGGGTGATGATGTCCTGCGGTTTTACCTCGAGCGCTTCCTGGCGCAGTGAAATCCGTACCATGCGATCCACCGGGGCAAACACCAGGATGATTCCCGGTCCCTTGGCATAGGGTAGCAATCGCCCCAGGCGGAAGATCACGCCCCGTTCGTACTCGCGCAGGATCTTAATCGAGCTGAGAACATACAAAACAACAATGACTGCAACAACAGCAGGAATAGGAATCATTGGCGACCTCCGGCAACGCGGAATTGGAGAGCGCTTCTGTTAGGGCTGTCGTCCCGGAGATGACGGGACTCGCACTGACCGCTACAGCAAGTGCGCAAACAGAAGGCTCTCAAAAATCAAAGGTGCCACGCTCCGAGCAACTCCACATCTTGTAGGCCTGCAAACTTAAGTACTCTTGGTTTGACGAGCCGTTCGAAGTCTGCGTAGGAAATTTGGAGCAACTCGTAGTGGGAGCCAGCATTGAATGAAATGTCTTCGTCTTTCGTCAGACTCTCGTCAACATAGACAGCCATTCCGTAGAGAATCCCCAAGGGCGGCATGGCACCGATCTCACACTCGGGGAAGTGGTCTTTGAATTCCGCTTCCTTAGCGAGGCTAACGTTGTTTGCTCCGATTGCTGCTTTCAACAACGAAAGATCTACCGCGTAGGAAGCGGGAAGCACAGCCATGGCCAACACGCCGTCGATCTTCACGATCACCGTCTTCGCCAATTCTTTCTTTGGTACGTGCGTAAGCGCTGCGATCTGCCGCGCGGTGTAGGCGGCCTGGTGTGGAATGGCCACATACTTAATACCGTGATCATCGAGAAATTCTCCCAGCTTCTTTGTTGGCATCGCGACCTCCATGCTGTGAGCCATTGGGCATTGGCACTCACCGCAGACTCGTGTTTTGACTCAGCACTCCTCTTCGTGGCGCCATTCGGACCACTCAGAATCCCTTCATCGGTAGAGACCTCCGTTCCAGCGTCCGTTGCACCACTAGGGCTGCTGAACATGAAACGCTACGGCGGTCGACGTGGAGTCTCGAGTTCTTACACGCTCTGCTTGGCCGTGACGGGATAGAACCATCTCTGCTCCACTTCCTCGCTGCTACGGCGCGGACAGACAAGCTTGCCTTCCTTGTATTCAGTGGGAGTCAGCGTCTTTGAGAAGGGTCTGTTGCAGGTGTGGCAGAAGAACTCGTAGTGGGGCATGAATATGGCCCTCCCGCACCACAAAGCAATTCTAGACCTCGCTCGGACATGGTTCAATGTGAGCGACCAGATGGTGAGATGCGCGTTCTGAACAGCAAAAGCGCCACAAGCCCCGGCTCTGCCCAACAACTGGGCAGTGGCTTTTGAGGCAGTGGCCCTTAGCCCCGTTTCGGTACGGAGCCAGTCATCGATATCATGGCCGTCTTTGTGGCCACGCTCTTCATAGAGTGCATAATCCGGGCGGCGAATCTTGTCCAGCCGCCTCGCTATGGCCCGCGATGCGGGCGAGCGTGTGAGCATCGGCCCCCTTCTTGGCAAGGTTATGGAGAACGCCCTTGCTGTCGGCTGGGGCAAGATCCATCACCGCGTCGCAGTCATGGGCGCCGGGGCCGGCTACAATGGCGGCCATGAAGGTGCCCCTCTGGCTCAAGATCGGCTGGACCGTCTGGGTGATCGCCTGGGTCCCGCTCTACTGGAAGCAATACGGCCTGCAAAACTTCCTGTTCTTCTGCGATCTGGGAAACCTCTTCCTGATGCTCGCCCTGTGGTTGGAGAGCCCTCTGATTTTCTCCTGGCAGGCGACCGGACTGCTGCTGTTCCAGACCCTCTACACCATCGACTTAGCCGGGGCTTTCAGCACGGGCTTGCACATCGTCGGCGGCACGGAATACATGTTCGATCCCAACGTACCTTTATTCATTCGCCTGCTCAGCTTGTTTCACGTGGCCGCTCCTCCGCTGCTGCTGTGGGCCATCCGGCGCCTAGGTTACGACCGCCGAGGATGGCTCTACCAGACGCTGACCGCCTGGGTAGTGGTTCCCATCAATTATTTCTGGCGTCCGCAGTTCGACGTGAACTGGGCCCGAGGCCCCTTCTTCCGCGAGCAACATGCTATGCCCAGCCTGCTTTACCTGCTGGGATACCTGATCGTGGTCCCGCTGGTCGTTTACTTTCCCACCCACCTGCTGTTGCAATGCTGGGCCCGACGGGGATGCTTCCTGCTGGCGGGAGGGAGAAGGCGACGTCCATGACGTCAATCCAGTTTGGAGAGAATGAGAGCACGCAGTTCGGGTTTCTGGTACTGTCCTGATTTTGGCCACTACCGGGTTTCTGCAGCGAGTGGTCAAACTGGAGATCCAAGATTTTGACGGCTGATGAAGCCATAGCCTTTGGCACCGCTACACCACTTCACTGTTCCTTGTTCCATTGATATTCCTACTTCCATTTTGGTTTTCTGCTGAGAAGAGTCGCTGCGGTGAGAAGAAGTGACGCTGGTTGGCGGTACCGGTCTTTCAACTGCGGATCAAACTTAGCTGATATTGTTTCGATGTATCGCACCGTGATAACGGCTCATAACCTTGCAACGCGTTGATCTGCGGTTGTCAGACTCCGGCATGCGGCAATGGGAGACCGTCACGGTTGGTTCAACTCCGCAACCCCGGGAATAGAAACTGCCGTGGCCAGGCACCAGAATTTCGTCGATCGGGCGGCTGCGGCTAGAGGAGTTCCCGAAGCCAGGATCTGCCCCTAGCTGATCGCCGTGTATTTGTCCTTCGTGGCTCCGCACACAAGGCAACGCAGGAAGTTCAGGTTCTCCGTCGTATAACCACAAATCCCGCACACATAGTACGTACGACTCTTCCCACGCAGCTTATCCAAATTCTTGAGAGCTTCCGAGTAGAGGCGGGCGTGCTCAGCTTCCGTCTTGAGCGCATAAGTAAATGTCCTGATCGCCTCGGAGTTCTTCGATGCTTTGGCTTCACTGATGAACGCCGGGTACATCTGGTCGCGCTCGTAGGTCTCACCCACGATCGCAACCTGCAGGTTTTCCCGCGTGGACCCGACTGCGGGCCCTTCTATCGTTGCGTTGGGTTCTGCTCCCAACTTGCGGATTACAGCGGCATGATTGTCGGCGTGGATTTCTTCCGCCCGAGCGGCCGCGCGAAACAGGCTGGCAACTTCCCCGTAACCTTCGTCGTCAGCTTTCTTGGCGAAGGCGACGTAGCGGTGATGGGCGTTGCTTTCGCCGTTGAAGGCCGCATGAAGGTTGTCGAGGGTGGCCGTGGTTTCGCCGGTCGTGTGCTGGCCGCCCGCAACGACGGCGGCAGGCAACAATAAAGAGAGAATGGCTTCAAGATTGGCGATCATAACGAGGCGCTCCTTGTTGTGCGCTCCTTTATTACTAGCAGCGAAATCGATCCAGCGCAGTGATCTCCATCCGCGGTGCCTGTGACGGCGGAGAACCACGCCGCTGGATAGTTTCCGGGTTGCCGACAATCAGGGAGTCATCGTGTTCCTTGAATCGAAGCAACGAGTGCGGCCATTTCTACGTGCAGCCGCCGATCCAAGATGGCACCCCGGCACAATCGCACCGGCTTCGAGCGGGTCTCTTGCTCCTCCTACAACTCGGTGCCCCCAGAAACTGCCCCAAGATGTCTCTCAGGTTGACGAAGTGTAACTCCAGAATTGCCTCGTGGCGCACGACAGTCATCTCTTCCCTTAGCCAGGGCCTGGTAAAACCTAATCCACTGCGACACGACGCAAAAGCCTGAAGTCGTCAAGAAGCTTCGCTGTGCCCAACACAACACTGCATAACGGGTCGTCGGCAACGCATACCGGGAGGCCGGTTTCTTCCCGTATTCGCTTGTCAAGATTTTTCAGTAAGGCACCGCCTCCGACAAGTACGAGGCCGCGGTCGCTGATGTCAGCGGAGAGTTCTGGTGGAGTACGTTCCAGGGCCACGCGGATGGCGCTCACGATGGCGGCAACACATTCGTTCAACGCTTCGCGGATCTCACCATCGTCCACACGAATCGTCTTGGGAATGCCCTCTATGAGGCTTCTTCCCTTGACCTCCATGGTCACCGGTTTCTCGAGCGCGGAGGCCGACCCGATCTCGATTTTGATCTGTTCCGCCATGCGCTCGCCGATCAGCAGGTTATATTTCCGTTTCACGTAGTTCATGATGGCCTCGTCCATGTGATT
>JAIQFA010000136.1 GCA_020073525.1 Terriglobia bacterium | reverse complement strand
TCGAGCCAGCGGCGGTCGAAACTCAGGTGGTTGTGGAAGCGTTTCACTCTGAGATCGAACGCGTGATGCAAGAACGCCGCGTAGGTTGTGGCCAGCGTCCGCACGCGCTCTGGCTCTTCTCCCAATTCACTGAGCAGTACCGCGAGGATGAATGCGCGAGCGTTGTCATCCGTACAGTAGCCTTCCGAAAAATTCGGGATGCTAAAAATGGCATGTTGGAAGATTCCGGTTGAATCGGTCATCCGCGAGAGATGACTCAACTTCAACACCGGCAGTTCCCGCGGCTTTTGGTCGAGCGTCTTCGTGGCGAGAGATTTTCGAGATCGCGCCGCCCCCTCGATCCGTGACAACTCGAACGAGCGCATATAGAGCTGAGCCACGTTGCTCCAGACCATCTCACGGCCCAGCTTGTAAGCATTCTTGCGAATAGTATGCCGGCGGGTGTCGTCGCGCAGCAAGCCAATCACCTCGCGCGCTATGGCCGGGGCGTCGCAGAAAGGAACCAGCACGCCGTGGTCTTCCGCCAACAATTCCGCAGCGTGCCAGTACGGTGTCGAAATTACCACTTTGCCCGCACCAAACGTATAGGCTAGCGCGCCCGACGTGATCTGCGCTTCGTTGAGATAAGGCGTAATGTAAAAGTCTGCGGCGCCGATGAACTCCTTTAGAGTCTCAAGTTCTACGAACCGGTTGTAGAAGATGACGTTCTTCTCGAGTTTGTTCTTTTTGGCAAGGATTTCGAGGCTGAGCCGGTAGGCTTCGCCATGCTCGCGTAGTTCGTTGGGATGGGTGGCGCCCAGGACAATATAAACAACGTCGGGAAACTCCGCCAGAATGTGCGGCAGGGCGTTGAGCACATATTCGATCCCCTTATTCGGCGAAAGCAGCCCGAACGTGAGCAGCACCACTCTGCCTTCCACACCGAACTGCTGCTTGAAATCGGTCGGATCGACAAAACCTACGTCGGGAATGCCATGCGGGATGAGATCGATCTTGGCCGGCGGTGCCTGGTAAATCTCCTGCAACATCTGTCGCCCCCGCTCAGCCATGACCACGAGCCTGGTCGAAAGCGTGACTAACTCGCGCATTACGCGCCGTTGGTCGGCTTTCGGCTCACGCAAAATGGTATGAAGCGTGATGACAACGGGCATTCTCAATTCGCGCAGGAGTGCCAGGATATGGCCGCCGGCCGTCCCGCCGAAAATGCCGAATTCGTGCTGCAAGCAGACGATGTCCACGTCGCTGCTGTTGAGGAAGTCCGCAGCACGTAGATAAGACGATAAGTCCTGCTCCTCAATCTCGAAGTGAACCACTTCCGGGTATTCGTAGCCACCTTTAATGTCATTCACCGACACTGAGAAACACTGGCTTTGGGGATGCGCAGCTGCCACGGCGGCAAGCAGGTCAGACGTGAACGTCGCAATGCCGCACTTGCGCGGTAAGTGGTCGCCGACAAACGCGATCTTGCGAATTTTGGCATCTTCTTTCATGCGGCAGTCTTTCATTCCTCGCGCCCCGCACTGCTATGCCCACGAGTCTGCCCGCCGACTGCACATGTGCCGTCTCAGCGCGAAGTGGGAAGGAGCGTTCTCCGGGAGTGTAGATTCCGCCCTTCGGGCGGGAGTTTTCAAGCCATGCGGGTCTACCGATCCGATGCAGGTTGGCAGGAGCGCGGGAAGGATATTCGCGCAGATGCAGTGATCGTCTCGATGAGCACACCAAGCTATCCTTCGGCATGGTTGCATCCCTGCAGAGCCCGCTGCCGTTTCACCTGGCAAAATCATTGTACCTCGCATCGTGATTGGAGGAGTGATTCTTGATCAGCCTGCTGGCGGCGGATTTGGTCATAAGCAGCGATGCCCGCCACGGCGAAAAAGGGGAGCCTTGTAGAGCTTCTTGTCTTCCAGTAAGTGTGCCTGGTAGCGGCGGAGATCATTAAGTCCCAGATGATCGAGCCGTTTCTGGGCGTAAAGTCGAAACTCTTCCAGGGTTCCTAGATAAGCCCGGATCGTACTCTCGGCGTAGTTGCGGTTGGTATGTGGTCACTGCTCTTGAGGTGATACCGGCCAAGAGACGCGGAAGTAATCGTATTTGACTATCCGCGATTTTCTAGAGACTGCGGTCAGCGGTGCGAACTCCAGACGGGATTGCCTTTATCGTCGCGCAGGACGAGGGTGTCAGTACCCTTCACGACTTCGCGGGCGAGGATGAGGTCGGCTTCGCCCTGATTAACTTTTGAGCCGGTGAGGGTGATTTCGTCCCCTTTGCTGAAACTCACGCCCATGTCGTCCAGAAAGGACTTGGGACAGAGATACACGTCGACGGTGTCCGTCCCAGTCTTCACCAGCAAGTGGGCAACCTCTTCCTCACTACCCTTTCGAGGCAGTTTCACTTCCTCCACGGTTCCTTTCATTTTTGTCTCGGTGTGGACGTCGTATTTGGGCGGGCTTGTCTCCTGGGCTTTTTGCGCAACGAGGGGCAGAGTACAGAGAAGTACGATGGCCGGAAAGATCAGCTTCCAGAAGTCCCCTGACGGGTTGGTCTCACCTAAACGACGCATGGCTCCTCCTTCCTGTGGCGAAGATAGGATGAAGCCATATTGGTGAACGGCGCTATCGTACTCCATTTTCAACATGTCCTCGGCCAGGGAGAAAAAATGACCCCCAGTCCGATGAACTCAATCTATTTCGCCGGCGTCTTGCTCAATAGGAAACCTTGATAGGCCAAGTACGCCGCGATGACGAGCCCTGTCCAGCTGATCCAAGTTGGCACGACTGCGCCTTCAATAGTGACCTGCCATCCACGAAGGAGGCGAACGGCATGAAGGAGAGCTATCAGAAAGAAGAGCACTGCCGTGATTAGAGAAAAGGTTCGTTGCGTCATTTCAACCTCCGAAGAACTTGGGGTCAAACTTCAAGGCCGAGGTGCTGTGGGACGCTTGTTATCGCGTCTCTTCCCTAATCAACCAGTTCATTGCTTCCTCCCGTGTGTTGAACCTGGGGGAAATCACGCAGAGAGAACGGACTTCAGGCGGCTGTCAGAAGACGCTTAACGGTCTCTCCCCACTGTCCGGATGAGGCATCTTCGGCGATGACTTCACCGGGCCAAGTAAGCGAAAGGTAGGTTGGGGGCCCAACGAGAAAGGCAACTCGCTCCCGGGCGTGGCCGCAATTTGCCCAAGTGGGAACAATGGAAACATGACGGTGACTCCTCTTTTGGGCCCATGCGGGCGAACCTTGCCCGCATGGGTCGTCTAAGTAAAGTGGAATTACTTGTTGGGAAGGGGCGGCTGGGCCGACAGAGCCCCGATGGTTAGAACGAACGTGAGAACTGGCTTTCTAGGAATTCGCCCAGCTTGGCCGTCGCCTTGAATTGTGGGATGGGATCCAGTTCCTTGAATGCAGATGTAAACGCATTGGAAAGACTCCAGATCGTCCGCGGGCGGAATGCCTCGTATTTTGGCTCGAAGTAGAGGTCATGCACGCTGCGGGCGAGGTGCTTGGGAGCTTCGAGTTTGCCCTCGACAAAGGCCTCGTAGATGACCACCTTGGCGGTGACGTCCGTCAACTCACTTCTCTGCCATGCCTCCAACTGCTTTCGCATGGGCTAAAAGTTTCGCTGCATCCGGTCAACGCCAACCGAGAGGCAGTCGATGAGCGAGAACGACTTCGAGTGTTTCGCGAGCACCGGCGTAAAATCCCCGGCAAACGCCATGTTTGAGCACACAAACACTCGGTAGCCACACGTCATGGCCAGACGCATGCTCTTGTCATGGGAGTTTCGCAAACCGATGGAGAAACGGCACCCTGCCATCTCGGTTTCGAGGTCGAGAACCCCAAAGGCTTTCATGCCGTCTGGCGAGACCGCGTACTCGTCGTGGACGACGCCGATGTGTCGAAACCCGAGCGTCTCGACCAGAGCTTGCACGATCTCGTGATGCGGGACCGGGCGGTGTGTTTCCGTTGCGGCTGGTGTCGGCACCAGTGCTAGTTCTTCGCGGCCAATCGTTCGACCGCCATAGCCAATGAGCGTACTAGTTTCTGACATACATCTTTCCTCCTTATTGATTTGAAACAAAGTTTTCGAACGTGAGAGATGCGGCAGTGCGGATACCAACGAATTGCTGGCGAGGGCTGGACGATTTCAGGAGAGGGGGTTTCCCTCAGGAGTGCCGCCGGACTGCGAGGGCAACCAACATTCGATTGTTTCAGGTCAACTGAAGCCGAATAATGACGCCTGTTCCGGGACAGCCAGCCGTACGCGCCGCCTCTTACCTGACAACGATTGCGGTCGCCGTCCGAAAACGACGATAGACGCGGCGTCTATGGCTCCTTCAACAAGACTTGCGGCAGGCTGAGTATCCAGCGGAACACCGGGCATTTCGATGGGTAAGGCATCATCGTCGCTATGAGATCTCCCTGGAAACAGCTTTTGATGTTCTGCGGTGAGGGCTCTCCAAACCGAGTCGGCAGTATCGCCGATGCCGTTTCTCTCCACCAATTCCCGTGCCATCGCCGACAGCATGTCATCGTCTTCATCGATGCTCTGCAGTCCCTCGCCGGCAAACTTGCCTTCCATAGTGAGAGCCACGAGGAGCTTCTTCCCCATGAGGCGCAAACACGATGTCTGCATAGTCCCTTCCGAGCATAGAAATTTCACGCGCACCGGTCGGCGTTGCCCGATCCTCCACGACCGGCGGCTGGCCTGCCGCAAGGTGTGTAGCGAATAACCAGACTCGTAGAAAATGATGGTCGGAAAGTCCAGCAGATCGAGACCGGTCTCCACCAACTTGGGATGGCAGATCACCACCTGGACTCCCTCTTTGACCTGCCTGGCGTACCAGGCCTCACGCTTCGAGGTATCCACGCTGGCGCGCAAGACTGCGGTGCGGAGCCCTTCGTTGCCCAGGATTCGTTGCAGCCGGGCTGTAACGTCGTGCTTCTGGGTATACACGGCAAAGACTTGACACCGCCGTCCCTCCGCCATCTCCTTCTTGATCTCTTCGATCAGCCTGCGTTCCTTGGAATAAATGTGGTCGTCGGGAAGGTCGCGGGGTTCTGCAATGACAAATCTCACCCTGCACTTGAGTTCAGGATCAAACTCAGTACCGTACAACGTCCCAATACCGTACGGGTGATCGGGATACAGCAACAGAGTGTTCAGCATCGTACTCAGAACCGACCGATTGCCTCGGTGAGCTTTCAACGCCTTCCGCATGTCATCTTCGAGCTCGCGGTACGCCTCCCGCATGGGCGCGTCCATCGGCACGCTCAGATAGGTTTCCTCGTATGACGGCAGTTCTCCAGAGATGTCCTCCAGAAACACAAAGGCACAGAGCTGCATGAGGAACTCGCCAAACAACAGCGGTGATGCTCCGGGCTTGCGGCGAACCGTGCTCGTGGCTTTAGCCTTGGAGCAAGCATTGTTGGCAGGTTCCACTTTGGTGATGGTTTCGAGCACTCCGTAATCCTGAATGAAGGAACTGCGCCCTGTCGTGCCCCATTCGTAGCCATGCTCCTTCATCCTCCTCGCTTCGAGACGGAAGAGCGTGTTAAAAAGATCGTCCGCGTAGCCACCGAGGAGTGTGCCGGTCAGTCCGACGATCCGGTCGGTGCATGAGGCCAGAGTGCCCAGAGCATTTCCCTGCGCGGTATCGCCCGCCAGTTGGTGAATCTCATCGCAAATCGCATAGTCAAACCATTCCGGCATGTAGCGCCCAATGAACTCAATCGGGGCCATGCGGCGAATCTTGTCCGAATCCGCCTGCCACAGTGGGCTGTGCAGTGGGCGGCAGGATTTCTCGCCCCTGGTCTCAATGGTCTCGGCAATCTTGACTTTCTCGAACTCACCTGCGGTCAATCGGCTGTCATCGACGATCACCGGCTTGCCCGTGTCCGCATTTACCACGCAGCCCAAATATGGGCCCGAGCGTGGTACACGAAAGGCATGGCGCCAGAAGTAACCGAGCTTCGCACGCTCGCGTCCGACAATAAATAAGGACGGTCTCCCGCAGAGCGAAAGCCACCGTTCCCTGGAACTCGGCGAATTTTTGCGCAGCCGCAACTCGCTCAAGGTTGTATGCAAGCCTTCGCGCACGATGCGGCCCTGCCTCAATCGCACCTCGTTTACTCCGTGGAATTTGTTCTCGTCGCCACCATTTCGCAGATCATCGATCACGAACACGCGCAGCCCCGGCAATGTCAGAAACGCTTCCCGCGCCCACTTTTCTACCAAGTGTGGCGGAACCATGGCTAAGGCGGTAAACGGATTCCCATGGCCGTGGACATGAATGGCTCCGAGCGAGATCAACGTCTTGCCAGTCCCGCATTCCGCGACCACCATGGATGTCCGTGCCTGCTGCCAGCGTTTGGCCACGCCCATGATGGCGATGGTCTGTGCAGGGAAAGGCGTTCGTAGCAGTCCTTCAATCCGAGGTGAAACTGCGTCGTCGAATTGGTGGAGCGCTGGATATTCCTGCAGAATGCGCGCTCCCAAGAGATTCGCGTGAGCTCTCATGTAGTCGTAAATTGTGGACAGTTCAGGCATGGAAGTCCTCTGGTACGGGGAGGGATTTGCGGAAGAGAACGAGAGAGCAAGGGGAAAGAAGGAAGAGATGGGTGGTGCGGAAGGCTAGTCGGCCGGCAGGAAGAGGTCTTGCAGACTCAAACCCGGCCAACGGATCGAACCAGTTTCAGCCGGAAGACTGACGGCTCCACTCTCCACGCCCCAACTGAGCCAGGAAAGAAACTGTTCCTTCCCGCCTTTGACCATCACCGGGGCGCATCCGATACCGAGAACACGGATGATCGCCTTATGCGTTTCCAATTCGCTGGCAAACCAGTCAGCCCAGTCCGGCATTGCGGGGATCCCGTGGATATGGGCGAGAGCGGCCCAAATGAATCCGTTCTCCGAGTTTGCCAGTAGAGTTCGTCCCGAACCCGCCGAGATGTTGGTGGAGGCGAACTCTTCCGACAACGCGACAAGGTGGCGCAGCGGCTTCTTGCGTCCCGCAAGCTGTATCGAGCCTTTGAAGCTCTGTGCGTTTCGTTCGAGACATACTCGAATCGGCAGTACACCTGGCCCTTCCACCATGAACCTGTCTCCCAGGGAGATTGCCGCGCTGACGGCCGCAACCTGCGTGTCCCCGCCGATCACAGAAATAAGATGGGCTTTCGCCTGTCGCGGTGGATCAGGCAAAACCTCTCCTATGAAACGATCCAAGCGCAGCTTGATGCTGGTTGTCGTCTTCTCCGTGCTCTTTACGTAGGTCAGCCAGCCGAATCGAAGGTGTGCATTTTTCATTCAGACTCCTTCTTTTCGTGAGTGAGAACCTGGGTCTTTCCATTGGCAAAGACCAGGGTCAGCTCATGCGAGAACCTTTCCCGGTCATGCAAGATTTTGGTTCCGTCTTCTTCCTGTTCTTCCCAATGGTCGGTGAATTTCACAGAGCGCCAGTGGGCAATATGCCGGGCTTCACCCTCGCCAAATACGCCGTTGAGCATTCCCGCAGTACAGAGCAATCCGACATGGCCACCATGGAGCGGTGTAAGCGGCCGGCCTTTAACGTCATTCAGCTTCGGCAGAAGCACACGGCCCGCCTGACGGTATGCGGCGGATTCCAGTAACAAGTCCTCCACTTCGTCCAATGGAATGCCCATATTGGTCAGGACAACCGGCTCGGAGGCTGGAACCTCGTACTGAACTTCAGGATTGTCGCCCAGAGGCTCAAGCTCGGCTTTCGTCGCCAGCGCTTCGAGGTAGCGCACTCCATCCAGCAAGACCGCATCCGTAACCCTGGAGTGTCGTTTGCGGCGCGTTGCCAGCACTACGATCTGCTTGTATTGCAGGCAAGCCGAGTCTGTAAATCGCAACACTCGCAAATCCGTAAAATGTTCGCTTAGCAATCTCGCGCATTTCGCCAATCGCAGCTGCGGAATCACGAATAGCAGCACGCCTCCAGCTTTGAGCCAGCGATAAGTGTGTTCTAGAAACACCGCTTCCAATCTCTGGTTGTTGCTCTCCCCGGATTCCCAATCGTACGGTGGATTCAGGTAGAGAAGGGACACCACTTCGGGCTGGCACCGGACATCCATCGCGTTGGCCTGCAAAGTCTCGATTCCGAGTGCTCTCGCTTGTTCAGTCCGATTGGCGTCGATCTCGATGCCATAGCGATGAGCGGTTACGCCATGAAGCAAGTGAGTGAACGCCACGCCATCTCCCACGCAGGGATCGAGTGCCGAGAATTCCGAGGCGAAGGCAAGGCAATTCTTCAGCCGAGCGGCTTCCGGCACGGGCAACGGGAAAAATCCCAGCTTGATTTGTCCATGTGGTCTCATCTTGCCATCCCATTGAGCGCCTGTGCCACAAGGTCGCCAACTCCGTCGGACTCGGGTATCTCGCTCACGGCGATGAACGAGCAAAGACCGTTCACGGGGATTGGCCGCTCATCTTCAATCAGGTAGCCGCGCTCGATGTGCTGTTGTTTTCGTTTCTCAAACAGGTCGGCCCTGGTGGTCACACGAATTCTCATGGCCATCCTCATTTCTCAACCATTGGCGATCAGGTTGAAGTCCGCGTTAGGCGGGTCATTGAGCGCGGGTACTAATCTTGGTGTGTGCGCAAGCCCGTTTGGGAAATCCGAGGGGCTACCTCTGGCTCGTTTTCCTTCGCTGGAACGAGCCTCTCCCAACGGATCAAAAATCTGCGGCAGGGCTGTCCCCCGTTATAGAGCTCAAAAATGAGTTCATCGGAGACATAGAGCGCGATAGGCAGGGGAATCAGTGAAGCGCGGGCGCTATCGGCAGAAGGCGGAGGATTGTGCTCGACCATGGGCCTGATCCTCCTTTCCTAGTACTTTGTGGCGAAAGCCCGTCGCTTGCACGGGTGTCAATTACAAACGCTGTGCCTCAAGCGATCGATCTCTTGCCGCGAGGGGCATGGCAGAATCCGCGGGTGATTCACGCCAGTTCGGAAATGGGTTCCGGCTCGACCTACGAAATTCGGTGATCAACTTCCGAATCGCCCCACGGCGATGGTGCAGCGCCTCCACCAACCGATTCAGACCGTCTCGATCTCCTTCGTACCACTCTTCCGGGATCTCAGCCGCACACCGCCACATGGTGTCCGCATCCATCTCTTCTGCTCTGGTCAATGCTGGTTCGAATGATTCCCATCCTGTAACACTCTCGTACACACAATTGTTTGCGTATACCCCTCTTAGCGGAGAGTCGGGGAAAGTCCAATCACCGGCATTGAAGCAGTATCCCTGGTCAATGAACGTCGCGGTGTACCGCTGGCTTCGCTCGGTCGTGCGACAAAAGATTGCCTGTCGGCCATCGCTGTTACATGTCCACTTATCCAGGACAAGAATCCGAGCGAAGTCAGCAACATTGAGGACTCTCTGAAGCAGTTCGTGCGGCAAGTAGTCCAATGTCATGCCGTGGCCCTGGCAGCCAACGTACAGCGAACCCATTTGCTTACCGCTCCGGCACGGAACCTTGGCACCGCCCAGCTGGATTCGGAGATCTTCGGTGTGCTCAATGAGCTCGTCGGATACCTCAATGACTTGCACGCGCGGCATCGGCAGGCCGAGTGTTATCCCCAGGCGGGTGGCCAGCATTTCGTTCGCCAGCACTCTGATGTGCTGGGGATTGTTCTGGAACTTGGTGACGTAGCAAGCACCGTCAGATGCCCTTAGCAGGTGAGACTGCGCTCCACCGCGAAGAGGACGCAAGTGTTCGACTGCGGAGATGCAAGTGTGCACAAGCACCTCCGTGGATATTGATTAGGAGCAGATAGGTAAGGCGGAGAAGGGCAAGAGAAACGCGTTGGCAAGCATGGGAAGCTGTCTCAACTGCCCACCCGATTGGTTCGGCGGGCATTTCACCAGATGGCTTAAGTCGCGCGCAATGATTCGGTGTGCATGTTGGGCTCGGGTTATCCCAGTTCCGTTACGGGCAACGCCCGAAATCCGTTAGCCAGCGGAAAGCTGTTCGGCGCACGGCAGACGATCGCGCCGCTGGCAATCCGCGGTTTGCCCACCGCATTGCGCACGAAATCGAGGTTCACTGTGTCACCGGCCCCCGGTACCTCGTTCCACTTTACTTCGAAAAGTTCCAAACGTCCGGCCACATCTACAACGAAGTCCACTTCCCGCGTGCGGTCGCGCCAGAAGAACAGGCTACCCATCCGTCCGGCACGACGTTCGCGATCTCGCAATTGGGCGAAGACGAATGTTTCCCAGACTGCGCCAGCGGCGGGTGCTTGACGGAGAGCCTCCTCGGAGCGGATGTTCAGCAACGCACAAAGGAGACCGGTATCCGCCAAGTAGAGCTTGGGACTCTTGACGATGGACTTGGTGCGGTTCGAGAACCACGGCTCAAGCAGCACTACCTGCCCGGAAGCCTCCAGCGTCGACAGCCAATGGTTGGCGGTGGTGGGAGAGATGCCCACATCGCGCGCCAGGTCCGCCTTGTTCAACAGGTTTGCGGATCGGAGCGCGCAGGCGCGCAGAAAACGCTCGAAATCGCGCAGGCTGCCAACATTAGCGAGCGACCGCACGTCGCGTTCCAGATAGGTGGCCAGATAAGAGTTATAGAAGGCCACGTGGTCAATGTTGGGGTTTGCGTATAGTTCTGGAAAGCCGCCCCGCACGATGGCGCTCTCGATCACAGTTCCCGGCAGCGCAGCCCGGATCTCCGCCAAGGAGAGCGTTTCCAGTTCCACGATGTCTGCCCGCCCGGCAAGCGATTCGGAAACACTTTTCATCAAGCTAAACTTCTGTGAGCCGGTGAGCAGGAACTGCCCATTGCGGGTCCGGTGGGCATCAACGGTCGCCTTGAGGTACCGGAATAAGCCAGGCGCGTATTGCACTTCATCGATGATCACCGGCGGGGGGTGGCGGTGAAGGAAGCCTTTGGGCTCTTTTTCAGCCTGTTCCGCTTCGGTGGGGAGGTCTAGGGATACGAACTCGTAGTCCGGGAACAGCCGTCGAAAGGTTGACGTTTTGCCTGTCTGGCGGGCACCGGTCAATACCACTACGGGACGGGTTCGAGCGGACCGTTGCAGGCGCGGCTCAATTTCACGGGGAATCCACATATGCTAAATATCCAATAGGAACGTATATTGTACAAGCCATTTGAAGGGGGCCGGAACTTATCCTTTAATAACGAGGTTCGCTATTAAAGGATGACTTGCTATCCTCTTGATACACAAGGTGTTGCGAAGGGTGTGAGCAGAGCTGTGCTCGGTTTCAGCGAGTCTTTTCCGCTGCTTGCTCAACTTCGAGCACGACTCTTTTGAGACTCTCCAGACTGTCGACTTGGTCGAGCGAACTGAATCCTAACGAACGCAGAATGGGAACCAGAGTGCCTGGCTCAACGCTGTTAAAGGCAGCTTTCAGGCGCAGCAAGCCCCGTTCAGCCGCCTGCATTTGCTCCAACACACTTCGCAGAACGTCGGCCTCGCGAATCTCTGTTGGATTCCACACTCTGGCAACGGTCTTCAACACGCCTCTATACAGACGTCTGCCTAACGCCGTTGCCATCGCTTCAATTTGCCCAACCAAAGCATTCAACTCTTCAGGGTTTGCCTGTGGGCCATCTGCGGCAGATGCTCCAACGCCATTTTCCGGAGTGCCTAACACGTCGCGCCGGATCGCCGGCAGCGCGACGATGAATCGCAGCGGCGAGAGCGCGCTGGGGTCGCGCCACGGGTAGTCGCACGAGAGAACCAGGCCCCCGAAATCCGGCGCTAC
>JAIQFA010000135.1 GCA_020073525.1 Terriglobia bacterium | reverse complement strand
GAATATTTTCGCGACAACGGCAAGCACGCGCTGCTGGTGTACGACGATTTGAGCAAGCATGCGCAGGCCTACCGGCAACTGTCGCTGCTGCTGCGCCGGCCGCCCGGGCGCGCGCGCGGCGCCACTTTTGTGAACCGGGGCGGCCCGGCTCCTCTGGCCAAGGGTGCCGCACCGACCAAGCGATGACATCGGGTAATGCCGGTAGCGCAACGGGCTGCAAGGCAAGCAAAGCAAGAGAAGAGACGACCTAAGCGACGAACGACGAGACCAGAAGGCACGGGCAGCCAGCACAATCGGTGCCCTTGCCAGTGGAACACGGATAAGGAGAAGCAACCATGCCGGTTTTTACATTTTCAGGGAAGACCGCCTCAGGCGAGAAAGTTCAGGGAGAGCGCGTAGCCTCCACCAAGGATGGGCTGGCCTCGCAACTCCGGAGGGAGCGCATCACTCCAGGCTCCATCCGGGAGAAGGGCAAGGAATTTTCCCTGCCTACCTTCGGCAGCGGTAAGGTCAAGACCAAGGAAGTTGCCGTGTTCTTCCGGCAGTTTTCCGTCATGATCGACGCCGGCCTTCCGCTGGTGCAGTGCCTGGAGATTCTGGGCGCCAACCAGGAGAATCCCGTCTTTCAGAAGACCTTGCTCGGAGTCCGCACCACCGTCGAAGGTGGCGCCACGCTGGCCAACGCCATGCGCACGTTTCCGGTCGTCTTCGACGATCTGACGACCAACATGATCGAGGCCGGCGAGACCGGCGGTATTCTCGACATCATCCTCCAGCGCCTCGCGATCTACGTCGAAAAGGCCGTCAAACTGCGTGCGGCCGTCAAGTCGGCGTTGATCTACCCGGTCGCCGTCGTCTCTCTCGCCGTGTTGATTGTGGCCGCGCTGCTCAAGTGGGTGGTGCCGATCTTCGCGAACCTCTTTGTCGGATTGGGCGTTGCCCTTCCGCTGCCCACGCGCATGGTGATCGGCCTCAGTGCCTTCGTCGGTACCTTCTGGTGGTTCTTTATCCTGGGTGGCGTCGGCCTCTTCTTCGGCGTCAAACAGTTTCGCAAGCACCCACGGGGCCGCTATCTTTTTGACGCCATGTTGCTCAAGATGCCGATCATCGGCATACTGCTGAAAAAGATCGCCGTCGCCCGATTCACCCGAACCCTGGGCACGCTCATCACCTCGGGCGTTCCCATTCTCGAAGGCTTGGCCATTACCGCCCGCACCTCGGGCAACGCCGTGCTCGAAGAAGCTCTGATGAAGGTGCGCAAGGCAATCGAAGAAGGCCGCACCATCGTCGATCCACTGCGCGAATGCGGCGTCTTCCCCAACATGGTCACGCAGATGATCGGCGTTGGAGAAGCCACCGGCGCCATGGACTCGATGCTGCAGAAGATTGCAGACTTCTACGAAGACGAAGTGGACTCCGCGACGAAAGATATGTTGGCCATGCTGGAGCCGGTCATCATCGGCCTGCTCGGCGTCAGCATCGGTGGCATCGTTATTTCTTTGTACATGCCGTTGTTCGCGATGATCGGAAAACTGGCTGGATAGAAAAACAGCCGTGGGTCGTTAGTCGTTAGTCGCTGGGCATAACATCCCGGCGCTAGCGACTAACTCCGAATTTCCGGGGCTGGCAACGGACTGCGAACGACCAACAACTGACGACCAACGAAGAATTTCATGCACTCCATCTCCCACGAGCGAAACTGGCTGACCTGGCTGGTGAAGGTTCGCGTCCTGATCGTGATGGTCCTGCTCGCCATCGAGCTCGCCGTCATCCGCCTGACGCCCAGCCCGCTGCCCATTTTGCCCTTTTTGACCGGGATGATGTTGTGGTTCGTGCTCTCGCTGTTCTTTCTTTTCCTGGTTTCGGTTTGGAACGAACACCGTCTGCAGGCCATTCTGCAGGTGCTCGCCGATCTGGCCATGGTCACGCTGGTTGTCCACGTAACCGGCGGCATCGACAGCTCGTTGAATTTCCTCTACCCCCTGGTCATCGTGGTCGCTTGCATGCTGCTGCCGCGGGCCTGGGGTTACCTGAGCGCGGCCCTGGCTTTCATCCTGTTCGGGACCATTCTCGAACTCGATTACTACATGGTCATTCCGTCCTATTCGACCTCGCACCCCAAGCTGAAGGCATTGCAGGTCGTGATCTTCGTCAACCTGTTTGCTTATTTCGCCATCGCTTATCTGGCTGGGCTGCTGATGAGCAAACTCCGCCAGGTGGATGTGCAACTGAAGGATGCCAGCGGCGCCCTCGAAAATCTGCAGGCGCTTCACGAAAATATCGTGCAGTCCATGAGCGGTGGTGTTATCACCACGGGGCTTGACGGGCGCATTACGCTGGTCAATCGGGCAGCCCAGCAATTGCTAGAGATTCCCGAAGAACAGTTGAGTGGGCGCTCCGTCGGTGACTTGTTTCAGGATCCATTACCCCACTTTGGAGCGGCTCGTGCCGACGCCGAAGTCCGCTACATGGCCGGCAATGGATTCCGCAAGACGTTTCGGGTCATGGTTTCCGCACTCAACGTGAACGTGCGTGGCGATCTGGGCTTTGTCTATTCCTTCGACGATCTCACCGAGATTCGCCGCCTGGAACGTGAGGTTCGCATGCAGGACCGCCTCGCAGCGGTCGGCCGCTTGGCCGCTGCTATCGCTCACGAAATCCGCAACCCCCTGACCTCGATTGCCGGCTCGGTGAGCATGTTGTCGGATGCGCCCGCCTTGAATTCCGAGGAGCGGCGCCTTTTGCAGATTGTGATGCGCGAGTCCGATCGCCTGAACAAAATCATCACCGACTTTTTGGCGTATTCCCGCGGCAAGCAATATCGCTTCGAGCGCGTGAACTTGGTTCCGCTACTGGAGGACACGCTTACGCTGCTCGAAAACCGCCTCGCCGCCGAGAGCGCGGGCATCCGACTCGAGCGCAGCTTTGCCAAGTCCGAAGCCTGGGTGCTGGCTGATGGCGACAAGCTCAAACAGGTTTTCTGGAACTTCTGCGAAAACGCCGTGCGGGCGATGGAGAAAGAAGGCGGAAAGCTCACGGTGGCCCTGACCGAGCGCGGCACGGACTGGGAGATGAGCTTCTCCGACACCGGTCCGGGCATCAATCCGCAGCAGACGGAAAAAATCTTCGAACCCTTTCAGTCGAACTTTGAAGGCGGCACCGGGCTAGGCCTCGCCATCGTGTACCAGATCGTCCAGGCGCATGAGGGCAAGGTGTGGGCGCGCTCGGAGGTCGGCAAAGGCACCAGCTTCGTATTGCGCCTGCGGCGTCTGGAGCAGGCAGTTGCTAGCGGGACGTCCTCCGCTTCGGAATCCGCGGGAACTGCGCTAGCGGCAGCCGGAGGAGGTACGCGTGGGTAACATTCTCGTCTGCGACGACGAGCGCTCCATCTGCGAACTGCTCGACATTGCCCTGCGGCGCGATGGCCACAAGGTGGAAACCGTCACCGGTGGCGACCTGGCCAAGCGCAAAATCGACAGCGCGCTGTTCGACGTGATTGTGACCGATATCAAGATGCCGGGTGTGGACGGAGTCGAAGTCCTGCGTCACGCGCACCAGATTTCGCCGGAATCGGCGGTGATCCTGATGACAGCCGTTGATGACTACGAAGCTGCCGTGCAGGCGGTCAAAGCGGGCGGCGCCACCGACTACATCCGCAAAAGTCCCGGACTGGTGGACGAGGTGAAACTCGCCATCGCGCGCTCTCTCACAAAGGTTTCTCTCAGCCGGCAGAACTTTGCCCTGCGCCGCGACGCAGCTACGCGCAACTCGCTCGACAACATCATTGGCGCAAGTCCAGCGCTCGAAAAGCTGAAGCAGACCATCCGCACCGTCGCGACCACCAGCAGCACAATCCTCGTTTATGGCGAAAGCGGGACTGGTAAAGAACTGGTCGCGCGGGCTGTGCATACCTGCTCACCGCGGGCTGGCGAAGCGTTTGTCTCGGTCAACTGCGGCGCCTTCCCGGAGACGCTGCTGGAAAGCGAACTCTTCGGCTACGTCAAGGGTGCCTTCACCGGAGCGAACCAGAACCGGCGTGGATTGTTCGAAGTCGCCGACCAGGGCACGATTTTTCTCGACGAGATCGGCGAAATGACCATGCCCATGCAGGTCAAACTGTTGCGCGTCCTCCAGGAACGCACCGTGCGTCCGGTAGGCGGCACCAGCGAAATTCCAGTGGATGTGCGCGTCATTGCCGCCACCAACCGCGATCTCGACCGGCAGGTTACCGAGGGCACGTTCCGGGAAGACCTCTATTATCGCCTGAACGTCATTCCGATTCGCGTGCCCGGCTTGCGCGAGCGCCGCGAAGATGTTCCTTTGCTGGCAAATCACTTCCTTAAGAAATATGCGCCCGCGGCCGGCAAGAGCATTCACGCCGTCGCCGCGGCGTCGCTGGAAGCGCTGACCGGCTACGACTGGCCGGGGAATGTCCGGCAACTGGAGAACACCATTGAACGTGCGGTGGCCCTCGAAACGACCAGCGAACTGCACGTCGAGTTGCCAGCGGAGCGCCCAAAGGCTCGCGCTGTAGCTGCCGGGGCGGAGACGGCCACCAACTTTGCTGCGGGCGCGGTTCTGCCCGAGGGTGTGAACATGGAAAACTATGTTGCGCAGATCGAGCGCTCACTCTTGCAGTCCGCGCTCGGACAAACCAACGGCGTCCAGGTCCGTGCCGCCGACGTGCTCGGTATCTCCTACCGCTCGTTCCGGCACCTGATGAAGAAATACGAGTTGTAAGACGGCTCTTAGCTGTCAGATCTCAGCTCTCAGTTTCTTCCAGACTATCTCGTTTCAGAACGAGTTATTGAGGCCCATTTTCTACGGCTTCCGGCTTCTAGGTCACACATACCACTGTGATCTCTGCCCTTGACGGATGGCCGCTTCCGGCTATACTCAGGCGTTCACTTCAGCTACCGGATTCTGGTTCGAGGGGGCCCGGAAGCCAGAGGAGGCGGAATTGGTGTCGCCGCGGAGATTGACGCGTCCCCGCATTTTTACGTGTTTCCCGCCTGCAGCGAATCCCGTTTTTTTGGCACCTGTGCTGAAACTGCATTTACCTTGGGAGAGATGACTATGTTCCGGTTAGGCAAATGGTTGGCGGTTGGGCTTGCAGTCTGTATGTTGGCGGCGCGGGAAGCAAAGGCGGGTGTGGGATTCCAGCCGGTTTCGCCCGATGAGCTTAAGATGACCAGCGAGCCGCTGGCTCCGGGAGCCGCCGCGGTCATTTTGTACCGCCAAGTAGACCGGGATGACAATATTCACACTCCCCACGAAGACAATTACTTTCGCATCAAGATCCTGACCGAAGAAGGCCGGAAGCATGCCGATGTCGAGATTCCATTCTTGAAGGAGAACGAGGACATAGTGAACGTCAGGGCTCGAACCATCCGCCCCGACGGCTCGATCGCCGACTTCGGCGGCAAGGTTTTCGAAAAATACCTGGTCAAGGGGAAGTTTGAAGGGAGGGATATAAAGTATCTCGCTAAGACCTTCACTCTGACCGACGTGCAGGTAGGGAGCATCATCGAGTACTCCTACACGAGTGATTCTCATGAGTACATGCTCTTCGATTCCCATTGGACGCTGAGCGATGAGCTGTTCACCAAGAAAGCGCAATTCTCGCTGAAACCCTACCTGGGGGACAGCTATATGTCGTATAACCTGCGTTGGAGTTGGAACATTCTGCCCGCGGGCGCCGCTCCCCCGAAGGAGGGGCCCGATCACATCATTCGCATGGAGGCGAGCAACATCCCGGCATTTCAGACCGAAGACTACATGCCTCCTCCCGAAGAGCTGAAGTCGCGGGTGGATTTTATCTACGAGGAGGGCTTGGCTGCCGCGAAGGACCAGGCAAGTTATTGGAAGGACTTTGGGAAGAAGAAGAACGGACAACTGGAAAGCTTCATCGGAAAACGGAAGGCCATGGAAGCGGCGGTGGCACAAATTGTCTCCCCGAACGACTCGCAGGACGTAAAGCTGCGCAAGATCTATGACCGGGTGCAGCAGATCCGGAACACCTCCTTCGAAGTGCAAAAAACCGAGCAGGAGCAAAAGCGTGCTAAGGAAAAGTCGGTAGAAAACGTAAACGTTGAGGACATTTGGAAGCGAGGCTACGGGAACGGGATCCAGGTGACTTGGTTATTCCTTGGTATGACGCGGGCTGCGGGTTTTGAAGCCTACGGGTGCTGGGTTTCGGATCGCAGACAATATTTTTTCTCTCCCGTTACCATGCAAGGCTCAAAATTGGATACCAACGTTGTGCTCGTCAAGCTGAATGGAAAGGACCTGTACCTGGATCCAGGGGGCGCCTTCACGCCGTTTGGGTTGTTGGAATGGTCGGAGACCGGTGTGCCGGGGTTGCGGCTCGATAAGGATGGAGGAGCTTGGATCAGGACCACGCTTCCGCAAGCCTCGGAGTCGCGGATCGAACGCGTGGGAAAACTAAGGCTCTCCGATAGCGGCGACTTGGAAGGAACATTGACCGTCACCTATATCGGACTGGAAGCCATGTACCACCGGCTGGAAGAGCGACACGCGGACGAAGTGGAGCGCAAGAAGTTTCTCGAAGAGCGCGTGACATCGCAAATCGCGGCCGCCTCGGAGGCGGAATTGACGAACAAACCGGATTGGACCAATTCGGAAACTCCACTGGTCGCCGAATTTAACCTGAAGATTCCGGGCTGGGTCTCGAATGCCGGCAGGCGAGCGGTGATCCCTGCCGCGATCTTTACCACCGCGGAGAAAGGGATATTTGAGCACGCCGACCGGGTGCATCCTATCTATTTTGAGTATCCGCACCAGAAGGCAGATGACGTGACCATCGAACTTCCGCTGGGCTGGCAGGTGAGCAGCCTGCCGCTGCCCCAAAATCGGGACGCGAAAGCGGCCGTTTATACCTTGAACGTCGAACAGAGCAAGGGGGCACTCCGGCTGACGAGGAAGCTAACCATTGACCTTCTTCTGCTGGAGACGAAGTACTACCCGACGTTGCGGACCTTCTTTCAGATCGTGAGGACCGGCGATGGGGAGCAGATTGTGCTGCAGCCAGGGGAAATCCATGCCCGCAACTAAGTTTGGGGCTAAGCGAGTCACCGGCCGACCTGTGCTTTTGGTTGTCTTCTGCGTCGCCCTCTGTGCCGTTGGCACGGTGCCGCAGGCTGCAGCCAGTGGAGATGCTCCACAGTGGATGCACGCCCTGGTCGGCACCACATTGCCTACCTATGACGAGAAGACGGATGCGGTGTTGCTGTACTCCGAGAAGAATGTGACTGTTCTATCTGCGGATAGAATCAGGATGCACGTACGCGAGGCTTACAAGATTCTGCGGCCCGAAGGGCGAGAGCACGGGACGGTGGGCGTTTACTTCAATCCGAGCCGGAAAATCACAAGTCTGCGCGGATGGTGCATCCCTTCGCAAGGCAAGGACTATGAGGTTAAGGATAAGGACGCAATCGACTTTGCTGCTCCGGCCGATGGAGGTGAATTGTTCTCGGACCTGCGATACAGAGTGTTGCATGTGCCGGCACCCGATGTGGGCAACATTGTTGGCTACGAATACGAAGTGGAGGAGCAGCCCTTCTTTTTGCAGGACATCTGGGACTTCCAGGGAACTGATCCGGTGCGGGACAGTCGCTATTCGTTGCAACTTCCCTCAGGCTGGGACTTTAAGGCCTCTTGGCTTTCCCATGCGGAGATCAAGCCAGACGAGAAAAGTGGCAATGTATTGCAATGGGCGGTCAGCGACGTGAAGGGTATCAGGCCCGAACTGGATATGCCTCCCTTGGATGGTGTGGCAGGACAGATGATCGTGTCATTTTTCCCATCGGGCGGAACGTCACTTAAGAATGAATTCGCAAGCTGGGACGGAATGGGTGGTTGGTACGGAAGTCTGGTTAACGGACGGATGGACACGTCCGAAGCAATCAAGAAACAAGTAAATGGCTTAGCTGTGGGGAAGACTACAGTTCTAGCGAAGATGCAAGCTGTTGCTGCATTCCTGCAGCACGATATTCGCTATGTCGAGATCTCGCTAGGCATCGGTGGCTGGCAACCGCATGCCGCTCCGGATGTTTTCGCGCATCGGTACGGAGATTGTAAAGATAAGGCGACGCTGATGCGCACCATGCTGCGTGAGATTGGCGTGGATTCCTACCATGTGGTGATCAACACAGAGCGGGGTTCGGTTACTCGCGATTCGCCGGCGCACAATGGGTTTAATCATGTGATTCTAGCGATCAAATTGCCGGATGAAGTGAAGGATCCGTCGCTGATCGCGGTGATGCAGCATCCCAAGCTCGGAAGGATACTGTTCTTCGATCCGACTAACGAGGTAACACCCCTCGGGCAGATTGGAGGCTACCTGCAAGCCAATTACGGTCTGCTGGTAACACCGGAAGGCGGTGAACTGGTTGAGTTGCCGCAACAACCGTCCGCGATGAACAGTATCCAGCGCGTGGGCAAGCTGATGCTCGATGCCAATGGGACCCTGAGGGGCGATATCCAGGAAGTGCGACTGGGAGATCGAGCTTGGTCAGAGCGGTGGCGACTACGTACCGTGACAAAGGACACTGATCGGATGAAGCCGATCGAGAGTTTGCTGGCGGAGTCGCTTTCCAACTTTCAAATTGTGCGGGCGAGTCTGGTCAACTACGAAAAAACGGACCAGCCTTTCGGTTTCAACTACACGTTCCAGTCTGACAAATACGCAAAGAATGCGGGTAATCTGCTGCTGGTGCGGCCGCGGGTGCTGGGAAGGGAGTCCTCGGGGATACTGGAGACGAAAGAGCCGCGAAAGTTTCCTTTCGAATTCAGAGGGCCGTTGCGGGATACCGACAGCTTCGAGATCAAGCTGCCTCAGGGCTACGAAGTCGACGAACTACCGCCGCCGATGGATGTGGACTACAGCTTTGGCAGCTATCACAGCAAGACCGAAGCCAGCGGGCAAACGTTGCACTACACGCGTAGCGTGGAGATTAAGGAGCTGAGCGTTCCGGTCAGCAAAATGGACGAACTGAAAAAGTTTTATCGCATGATCGCTTCGGACGAGAGGAATACGGCTGTCCTGAAACCCGTGGGAGCCGGCAAGTAGGGTTGCTGCGTTGCCCCGCGACAATCGATGGTGGGCTTTCGAACAAATTCCCATCGCCCACCACCGATCGCCCGCCCCTTAACGACGTATCACCATCGCCGTCTCCACGGGAGACGCTTTCCTCTTTGCGAATTCCGTCTCCAGTTTTCCCCGGAGCATCTCCCATCCCACTTCCTGACCCGGTGTCCAGATCGTCGCCAGGAAGTATTCGCTGCCGTAGCGGTGAAAAGTCTTCTCGCCGGACGGCCGTTACATCGCCTTTCTGCACGGCAATCACGGCGAAGTGCCTGGCATCTTCGTCATGCCGGCCCTAGGCGGGCCGCCCCGCAAACTGCATGAGTTCACGCCCGGTCAAAATTGCAAGCCCGGACTTAGTTGGTCCCCCGACGGCAAATTTCTGCTCTTCTCCGATCAGTCGGAAGATCAGCCATGTAGCGTGAAGCAGCTCACCATCGAAGATCTTAACGTGCGCCAACTTTCCGCTCCTCCCGTCCCGTCCACTGGCGACTGGAACGCCCAGTATTCCCCCGACGGCCAGAGCATCGCCTTTATCCGCAATACAAAAGACGTCGAAGATATCTACATGATGCCCGCATCTGGCGGTACGCCCCGCCGGGTCACATTTGACGACCGTCTCATGTCTGGACTTGCCTGGACTCCCGACAGCAAGGAGCTCATCTTCTCGTCCAACCGCGGCGGCGCCAGTTGGGGCCTGTGGCGCATGCCGGCCGGCGGCGGCACAACGGAAGTCGGTTCATGATCACGGGTCGCCCGGTTCCGGAAGTGCTCGCTGAGATGGTGGGGTGGGCAGAGTCATTTGCGGAGCGGCACGCCTGAGCTCGCAGTCGAGAGGCCGTTCTCCGAGCGACGCTCACTTAATTCGCCGTCCGTTGACCCAGACGCGCTCGAACCGGCTTCCCAGCGTAATCGCGTCTCCTGTTTCGAGCATGGTCCGGGCCCAGCATGCCGCAATGTCGGCGGCCTGAACTCGATCGACCCCGCGCGAATCGACTTCGCGGACAAGCGTACCTGCGCGCTTCGCAAACTCCGCGGGCAATTCGCTGGCGAGCGCCCGGGCGATCTCCGTAGCTGCCTTGTTCAGTACCTGGATTGTCTGCGGGGACTCCGTGTCGTACACGCGCGTCGTGGCCAGGAGCTCGGAGAGCATTACCCGTGCGAGCGGGGAGCGGAAAGATGCGTCCGTTGTTGCCACGGAGGATGGCGTGCTCTGCAGATCGAAGGCAGCATGTGCGCGGGCTGCGAACACCCGCGCTTGCCGTAGGCCAGCGCCGAGTGTGGACTGGATAGCCTTGGGGGTGAATTCCTGCAGGTTCGCGAGGTCGTGGAGCCCCCAGGGGACAGCACGAACGAGGTTCACGGGAAGGTAGGCGATCGGAGTTCCCTCGATCAATGCGAGCGCGCACGCTTCGGTCAACGACTTGGGATCGGCAATAACGGAAGGGTCGATTGCCTCCGCCGCGGCCGCATCGCGAATTTCGGTGGCCACTGGCTCCGGGTCTATCACAATGATGCTCGCCTGACCGACACCAGCCTCGATCCTCCGCCACAGGTTCCGGTCGCTCCGGAGGCGGGGCCGCGCCCGCAGGAAGTCGCTATACTTCAGTTCCTCCCTGACTAGGTTGGTCCGAAGGGCCCCTACCCACTCGAGGCTCGCGTCGTCCCGAAACTGCGCGAGAACGTACTTTCGGAACACCCCACCTTCCGTCAGCGCGGAGTCGCCGTAGGTTGTCGAGGCCGTGGGTAGAATGAGCGGCACAATTCCAGACCTCCGGGTGGTACGCCCAAGCCTCTTGGACCCCACGATTCTACTGCTCGGCCCGGAGTCAAACGAACGCCATCTTAGGCGTGGGCTCCGCGCCTGCTCGACCGGTAGATCACTTTGCGCTACTTATAGTCTGTAGACATATTGTCATCGTGGCTGAAATATGCTCATGTGAGCCCCGACTCACTGAACCGCAACCTCGCGACGAACATCCGCCGGCATCGACAAGCTCAGGGGTGGTCCCAAGAGGAGCTTGCGGAGCGCTGCGGAGTTCACCGGACCTATATCGGCTCGGTTGAACGCGGCGAGCGGAACGTCACGCTCCAAACGCTCGAGAAGATCGCGCGCGCATTGGAAGTCGACGCGATCTCGCTTCTGCGCCCGCTCCGAAGATGAAGGGTCCTGGCCGGCGACCAGATCCCGACGCGCTCCGTGATCTCATCGCCCGGTCGGGCCTTACCATCTACGACCCGATCGACCCGGCCGATGCACGATTCCTGAGCCCGCGCGAGATCGAGCACCTGCTCCGGGCGAAACTCAGGGGCCGCGCCCTTCGCTTCCCCATCCGGACTCGAGCCAAGGTGGCGAAGGCTCTGGTCGCGGAGGCGTTGGGTTACGCCGCCCCCTCGAGTTTCCGGAAGACGCAGCCACGCTTCCCCGGCCAGGACCTCGATGTGTACGTGCAGAAGTCCGATAATCTCCAGATCTGGAACGAGGAGGTCGATCCGCATCGGCGGTACGCGCTGATCCGCCTGGATGCGAACGATCGGATCGTCGGCGTCCGGGTCCTAACCGGAGAAGCGGTCGCCAAGCTCGATCCGACGGGGACGCTGACGTCCAAGTACCAGGCGAAGCGGCAGCCGAGAGCGCTCGCGGAAGGGGGGGCGAGCGCCCTGATCTCGCCCACCGACACGGATACCTTCTCGCGGGTGTTGCGTCCGGTGCCCACGATTTCCCCAAACATTGCA
>JAIQFA010000134.1 GCA_020073525.1 Terriglobia bacterium | reverse complement strand
CTTTTCACGAGTTGGATTGGGCGCGGTGGCAATGGAGGGCAGGCTTCTGCGACGTATTGGTTCTCCGGCCGCAACCAGGTAACGATGAGCTTCCGGCGAATGACTTCGAATCAGAGTCTGCTCAAAGGCGGAAATGTCGACGACGTTTCAACTAGCGTAGGTTGGATGCTCCGCCGCCACCTGGAGGTTGCCGCATCCCTGCAATATGAACGCTGGAACTTTCCTGAATTGAATCCGGGCCCGCGTACCAACCTTTCCACAACGATTGGAATCCGAGTATGGCCCAAATTGCGAGCGGCGGCCGGACCGTCTGCCTCTGCTGGTTTGGGCGCGCATCCATAAGCCGAAGCGGTTTGGTTCGTCAAGAAGTTTCGTGTCGACCGGCTTTCCCTTGACAACGTGACTCGCTTTATTGTTATCTATGCTATCGCTTGTCTGAGGGGGCGGGCTGGATACTACAGAGGGTTGAACTGTGCTCTGTGTTAAGGTCGCCCCATCTCTAGCGTACGCTCGGATGCTGTCCCATTCCGGGTGCAACCATCTATCGTTCCTCCTTGGTTTCCCCGTTCGACATAAGGGTAAAGCGCGTGCTTTGCCCTATCCGTGGCGCTCTGTTCTAGGTATCTCTCTACTAGCAACTTTGCCCTTAAGCTGCGCGACGAATATCAGGGATCCGCAAGCCATCAGAGTCAGCTCTATTTGGAGCCACTTCGTCTTTCTGAGATAGGCCGTACGGGATGATCGGCACTGGCTGCCAATCGAAACGAGAAGCGGAGGAACAAGCAGTGATTTCGCGGGTCTACTACTACACTTATCTGTTACGCGCTCTCGTATACCTACTTCCATTCTTCGCCTTCGCGATGGCGGCTTATGTCCGGTTCGGCAGCATATGGCTTTGGGATGTCAGCAGCGTGGTTCCACAATATTACATAATTCTGCTGGCGTTTACTGAGTTTGCCTGGGTTCTTGCCGCCAATTACTACAAGCTTTCATCGGTTTCAGATCTATTTTGGGAGTACACGGGAATCCGAGCCGCATTTCTTGCCTGTTTCGCTACGCTCCTTCTGCAAACCGCGCTTCTCGTTTTCGTCAAACCGTTGATTGTTTCGCGGATCTTCATCCTGCTCAGCAACGCAATTCTATTTCTTTCCGTGGTGGCAACCAGAAACTTCTTTCGGCTGACTTCGGCATCGTCGAGTTGGCCTCGCAAATGTGAAAGGATACTGGTCGTCGGAACCGATCAGTATGCGCGACGAAGCGTGAATCTGCTTCGCCGCATCCCATTTTTTCACTGCGAAGTCCAAGCTTACCTGCAACTTCCTGGACAACCCGTGCTGGTTCAGAATGCACCGGTGATCAGGACCACGGAGCTGTTCCATCTGGAGTCGCTCAATTTTGATGAGATCGTAGTCGCCATCCCAGCCAAGCGCTATCTGCAGGTTGCTTCCGTTCTCGACACGCTGCAAAATTTCGGGAAACCTGTCCGCGCTGTCTTGGACCTCGGCCCACGGCTGGCGGTCCGCGAAAAGCTGTTTCAGGTTGGACGGCTGCAGATGATGAATCTGGCCATTTCTCCGATTGAAAGCTTCGCATATACCGTGCTGAAAAGGACGTTTGATCTGGTTTTCGCGAGCCTTGGCGTAGTGATTCTGAGCCCCGCGTTTCTGGCGATTGCGGTTCTCGTCAAGCTCAGTTCTCCGGGGCCGATCCTATTCCGGCAGGAACGAGTCGGCCGGAATGGAAAGTCCTTCACCCTGCTGAAGATCCGTACCATGCATTGCGCCACTACGGTCGAGAGCAATACCATTTGGACGATCAAGAGCGATCCTCGGTGTACCGCCATTGGTGCAACCCTACGCAAGTTCAGTCTTGATGAACTACCCCAGCTTTTTAACGTCATCCGAGGAGAGATGAGTCTGGTGGGACCGCGTCCGGAACGGCCGCATTTTGTCGCGAAGTTCCGGACAGACATCCAGAAATACAACCTGCGGCATTGCTGCCAGGTCGGCATGACAGGATGGGCACAGGTCAATGGCCTTCGCGGCGATACTTCAATCTCTGACCGGCTCCAACATGATCTGTACTACATTCGCAACTGGAGTTTTGGACTGGATCTCCAGATCATCGCACGCACCATGTTCACTGCTCTGAGAAACGAAAACGCATATTAGGATGCGGCTCGCGCCCAGGTTACTGGCGTTTTGGGCCAATTTTATGGCAGGGACGGCACTGCCTTGACAAATCGAGAACGAAAACCCAGTAGAGTCCGGCTCAAACGCGATTGGTGAACATGCCTTTATGACTTGATTTCTCCTTGCGCAACGGCATATGGACCTCTGAACCGGCCCTTCATCTCGGGCAAGCGTACTTCCTTTCCACGCGTCTAGGGAAGTTCACCACCGGCTGGGAGCGTACGCATCATCCGCGGGGACAGGACAATTGGAGTTGAGAAACCGCATGCCACTATGCCGTTTTCCTGAAAACGTGGGATTAGATGGTCGGGGAGAGAGGGTTTGCGCGGGGAGGAGTTCGGCTGGTTAGAACGGCTACCTGTTATGCAGGAGGTCGCGGGTGCGAGTTCGGTCGCTCCCGCCACACATTCCAAAACACTTATCTGGATGGGCGGAAACCAAGAAGGGTGCAAAAGGACACAAATTTGTGTCCTTTTTGTGTCCCTTTGCAAATGCATTCCCGCCCCACTCTAGCTACTACTGGCCTCGAACCGATGTAGCAGCTTGCACGATAAACTCTGCGACTCTCAGCGGCTCTTGAAGCATTGCGAGATGGCAGGTTGGCAGTGTGATCGTTGTGGCGCTCATCCTCTCCGCCAACCGCTCCTCCAGATCGGCAGTGATCACCTTATCTTGAGCGGAGACGATGAACCATGTAGGTTTCGTTCGCCAGGCGGGCATCACTGTGGGCGTCGCCGAGAGGGCCGCGAGAGACGTCGGGCCTTGTGTGGCCGTTAGCCTGACCTGTTCAAGTTTCGATAAGTCTTGAGCAAAGGCCGCCGCCACACCTTGTGCAGAGATCGTTGCGAACTGCTGGGCCTTGTCGAATACAAGAAAGTGTTGGATCGGAGGAAGGGCCTTTAGTGTCCCCAGCAGTGAGAGCGCAGATTCACCGCTATCGGGAGCAAACGCGGCAACATAAACCAAGCCTGCAACATTTGGATCATTTCCGGGCTTGTCTCCGATTACAACGCCTCCATAAGAGTGTCCGACGAGCAGCACAGGACCTGGGTGTGCCGCCGTGATGCGCGCTATAGCACGCTCAGTTGCGGCGTCATCGTCTTCGAGGGACGTAAGGGGAAGCTGCGCTGCGACCACATGGAATCCTTGAACCTCCAGCAGAGGAATCACGCTGGACCAGCTCGAGCCATCAGCCCATGCTCCGTGAACCAGTACGATGTTTTTGACGCCGCGATTGAAATTGTCTCGCGATGAGTCTGGTAATTGTTGGGCATAGCCAACGCTATGGAATCCTGCCGTCAGCAGAAGTCCGACACTCAACACTGCTTGGATGATTTTTCCTGCTCTCATGAATGGTCCCTTCATATTTTGATCTCCACCTCGCGTGCCGACTTGTTTGGGCAGCGCGTTTCGGGGGCTTACGATAGCTCTTCTCTACTTCACACCGGCTTTTGACGCCGCATCCAAAATCACGCCGGCGACCTTCGACGGCTGCGCGAGCATAGCTACGTGGCTCGAGGGGACAGTGGTCGCGGTCGCCCCGACTTTCTTTGCCTGAGCTGCTTCGAGATCGGGTGAAATTGCCCGGTCATTTGCGGCGATGATGTACCACGACGGTTTCGACTTCCAAGCTGGAGTTGTGATCTCCCCTTTCATTGCAGCGACGCTTGTTGGCCCTTGCGTAGCGGTCAGTACCGCAATCTCTTTGGCGGAAAGGTCTTGCGCAAAATCCTCAGCAATCCCCTTGGGAGTCAGTTTGAGGAAACCACTCTTGTCGGGACGTAGTTCTGCGCCGACAGGTGTCGGAACACTCGTAATGAGGCCAAAAGCGGATTCTCCCTTATCCGGTGCTACGGCCGCAACGTAGACGAGTCCGGCGACCTTCGGGTCGTTCCCAGCTTCGGTGATGACAGCTCCACCGTACGAGTGACCGACGAGCAATACCGGCCCATCCTCGAGAGCAATGGCCCGCTGCGTTGCTGAAACGTCGTCCGCGAATGATGTTAGCGGGATCTGAACCGCAACAACATGCAGGCCCTTCGCCTCCAACAATGGAATGATCTTTGACCAGCTCGAACCGTCCGCCCATGCCCCGTGAATGAGGAGTACGGTTTTTATCCCTGCAGTGGGCTGTTCTTGTGCGGTCGTCTTGGTAGCAGGACCGATGATCGCGAGTAGCGCGGCGCATGCCGTCACCACATTCCGAAAGAGCTTTGATGCACGCATTGTTTTTATCCTTTAATGAACGGAAGGTCGGCACAAAGACTCGAAGGCGTTCTCTTCGTCCCTGTACCGACTAAGCTGATGCGCGCCAGCGGACAATCTTGTGGCCAGCCCCACATTCGCTATGCTGTCCGATACAGTCCGAGAATAGCGTTGGAGGAAGGAAGCATCTTGGCGAAAACCATCGAAAACTGGCTATTCCTACTGGAATGTCGAGAGTGTCGGCAAAGAGAACGCTCGTCATCAAAAGTTGCCCAAACGACTTATCCAGCGCAGATTGACCCGGCGTAGATTAGATCCGCGAAATCGCAACGAAGTGCAATGTCAGCAAGTGGAAGATCTGGATGTAGGAAGTCTTTCGAAATGCGCGGACGAAATGGCTAACAGATAATTCCCATTTAGCAGCCACTGAATCGCATTCTTCAACTGGATGAAGCACGAGTCATTCGGAATAGCGAGACGCGGCTAGCGAGAGGTCTGCTATAACTTGCACTTTTGCCAGGTCCCCACGACTCGTACTCCGTCGCCATATCCCCGGAGTTAGCCCGTGAATTCGTTTGAAGGAGCGGTTGAGTGCAGATTGATCCGCAAATCCACACTGGATGGCGATGTCGGCAAGGGGCAGGCGGGAATTCGTCATAAGATCTCTGGCCCTATCCACACGGCGTTCAGTCAACCACTTATAAGGCGGCCTGCGAAAGGTTTTTTTGAAGGCCCGCGCAAAGTGGCTTACTGATAATTCACATGCTGCTGCAACCTGCCGGAGGGCAATGTTGCCGTCCAGATGAGCCTCCAATAACTCTGTTGCTCTTCGCATCTGCCAAGGAGAGAGTCCGCCCCGAAATTGCGGAGCCGATATTGTCACACCGCCATAACAGCAGACAAAATGGCAGTGCAACGCCTGCAAGACATGGTCCAAGAAAATCTTAGCAGTGTGCTGCGGTCGCTCCAGCGATAAGAGAAGGGCCTGCCCGAGGTGGTGGACGACAGGGTCAAATGCCCCATGGGGCCAAGCCATCTGCTCCACTCGGGGCGCCTGATGGTCATAAGCAACTTCATCCAGAACATTTTGAGTGACATACAGTACTAATGCATCGAAGGGATTTGGGAGCAGGCATGCTGGCTCGTCTTGTAAGTCGATGGCACTAACACCCCCAATGGGATAAGAGCCGCTGGATACCTTTTTCTTGCCGAGGAATTGCTCGATAAATGGTATAGCTTTGAGCTGCAACGCAACTATATAGCCCCGCTCGCCAGCGATCGGACGTGCAACTTCCGGGAGACCTTCGGTGCTCCGAAATCTCCCAAACGAGAACGAGGCAAGTTCGGATAGGCTGACCTCCGCTGTAGGCGAATCCCTGAGATACATGGTTTCCGCGAGTTGATTCCAGACGGTAGGGACTTCGGTGGACGTATCCATGTATGCGAACCTCAACCTTTTCGTAGAGAATGCGTGTTTCGTCTGATCGAGCGTTTAGTGAGAAGCCCCAACTCCTCTTTGCCGGCAGGAAGATCGCGGCTGAGGCCTGGTCGCCTACTCGTGAATACGTCCCAGTTCAGGTTTGGATCATTTGTGTCCGTTGAATTCATAGGTATCGCTTTAGATGTGAATTGCGTGTGTTGGTTTCAATTCAGTGTGGACACCCCGACCACGCGTGGTCTAGGAGTTTATGGTCGGTCCGGTCGTTGAGGTGCTCGCAAAACTATTCCCTTGCGGCGGCTTCAGCCGGCGGGAACTGATCGCGGTAGCAAAGCGTTCGAGTGCGTGTTCCTTCGGGGCGGGTGAATCCGCCGCAGCGTAGCAGTCGTCGGGCCTTGGACTACCGAGACCATGCGTCTGCATTATGGCACGTTGGCACCGCCACCATTCGCAGCCAGCGAAATCAAGCTTGACCCTGGAATCGGTTCCAGGGTGTAAGCCCGATTCGAAACGGAGACCCCTGTGCAATCCGGTGAACTCTCGCGTCTCACGGGCGTTAGTACTGACACTCTGAGGCACTATGAAAGATTGGGGCTTCTTCCCAAGCCGCCAAGAACTGACGGTGGATACCGAGATTATCCTCCGTGTTCACTGGAGCGAGTTCGCTTAATTCGCCGCGCCTTGAGCGTTGGGTTTTCGCTCCCCGAGCTAACAACAATCCTGAAAATGCGTGATGGCGGAGAAGTCTATGCGGGTTTGTAACGCCCTACGAAAGGCGTGATTCTATGGACGAGCGTTGGTAGACTGTCCGCGCCAATCCCTAATTCAGGGATTTATCCGCAGCCACGCGCCGGACAAATCGGGTCATTGAAGCGGCAACTTTGGTCAGAACCTGCCCCCATTCCCGGAGGTGCGCCTGGCCGCCTTTGGTAAGTGTGTACACCCGGCGCGCCGGCCCCGGTTCCTCTGTATCCCAGTCCGAGGTGATATAGCCGTTCTTCTCTAATCTCCGGAGCGTACGGTACAGAACCGCCTTTTCAATCTCTCCGTCGGTGAATGCGTGCTCGCCTAAACTGCCCAAGAGATCGTATCCGTATGAACGGCCCTTTTCTCTGAGTATGAGCAGCAATACGGGCTCTACGAACCGGTAAAGATGTCCCATCGCGCATGTACAGGGATAGTCGTGCCGGGGACATCGATCCTTCAGTCTTCGCTTTTTGGCAGTCTTTGGCAACGGCATTTTCTCCGCTCGCAATGATCGCTCAATGATTGCAGCTGTGGCCTGAGTGATCGCAATAGTTGGCGCCGGTTTCCAGTCTAGCGTGTATGAAGTCGGCGACCAACACTTCCGGATCTGTGGCCGACACACCGGTTAACACCTGCACCGAACTGGCCGCAAGCAAGCCTCTCGCGTGCTCGCCCATTCCCGATGCAATCACCACATCGACACCGTGCTCTGCCAGCCATTTGGGAAGCACCCTAGGAGCATGCTCAGGGGCCGTCTCGACGTTCCTTCCCAGGACCTGTTTCTGCTCCAAATCCGCATCGACAAATAGGAACTGTTCGGAATGCCCAAAATGCTGCGACAGTCGGCCTCCAGATAGTGGAACTGCAATTCGCATCAACCTTCCTCCGAGCAAATCGAGTGACGACTCGACTTGCATATAGGTGTATGATACACCTATCTAAAGAGCAAAGGAAGAGCTCATCGCGGTTGCAGCAGTTTCGGTGAATCCTGCATTTAGGCGTTGGGGACGTTCTTGGGTTTGCCCCGATATCTCGATGCTTTTCGCCTACCTGCGGACCATCTAGCGGGTCAATCTCGAATGCGGCTTCCAACAATGTTGAGGGGGAGAGAAATCATGACAAGAAAGAAATCAGTCGTGTTATTCATTTCAGTAATTTTGCTCGGCATACCAGTCATTGCCCAAACACAGGGTCCACGAGCGGGCAGGGCCAATTACGATCCCAAGACAGAAACAAAGGTCAGCGGAACCGTCGAAGATGTTCAGCAATACAGTCGCGGAGGATGGAGAACAGGAACACACCTCACTTTGAAAACTGATTCCGAGACTCTCGACGTTCATGTCGGACCGTCACAGTATGTATCAAGCAAGCAGTTTTCCTTTGCTAAGGGAGACCAAATTGAAGTCCTCGGGGCAAAGGTCAAAATCGGCGACGCAGACGTTTTGATTGCGCGGGAAATCACAAAAGCAGGCAAGACACTGACCTTACGGAACGCCCAGGGCATTCCACTCTGGTCAAGAGGCCGACGGGCGGACTGAAGCAACGTGGGACACTTGCCGGTGGTCCCTGTCCGTCAGTCAACATCGATTGTGGCGCGGGTCACTGCAACATGCCTTGTCCTCCCGCATCTTCTTATTAGGCGGCGGGCTGGCCAGTGTCGGCGCGCTGGAAGATCCATATTCGTATTTGTGAGAAGGTATTCTATGGCATGAGTTGCCCAGGGATCGTGAGATCGCAGTCTACTGTGGCGTGGGACAGCGCTCCTATTATGCGATGCGGATGCTTGGTCAGAACGGTTGCCGGGTCAGCAGCCTGTCGGGAGGGTTCACGACGTATTGGTGCTTGCCATCGAAACCGAAGATTCAAGAAGCGGCAACTACCCGGTGAGAGATTGGGCCAGGAATTCGACACTAATATGCGAGCCTCTCACAGGAGTCATTCTCCAAGCGCGCCGGGTAACATTGCGTGTGTCACTGCTGTCGCTGGTACAAAGTGAAGCGGAAAGCTAAGGATTCATGTCATCTCAATCGAGCAATGCGTTCCAGGAAATGTGCCGCGAGGATTTGTTGCGGGCGCTAGAAATGTTCGCGAAGAACTGGCTCGCCCACGACGGCTGCTGGTTTCTCGCCGCCGAAGAGCATTTCGACATGGACACCGCGATTGAACTGGACACCCGCTCGTGGAAGCGCTTCGCGGCAGCTGAGGCTCGACGCATCATGACAACGTTTGACATTCCAGCAGGTGGCGGCCTTCCGGCTCTGGAGAAAGCCTTGGGGCTGCGTCTTTATGCCGTTGTCAACTCGCAGCGCACGGAGTGGTCCGACGACCGCCAGCGCCTCCTCTTCTTCATGAACGTCTGCCGGGTGCAAGAGGCCCGGCATCGTAAGGGCCTGCCGAACTTTCCCTGCAAGCAGGTTGGCACCGTAGAATTCGAGACCTTCGCTGCAACGATCGATCCGCGGATTCGAACGACCTGCCTCCGCTGCCCTCCGGACGCTCCCGACGGCCAATATTGCGGATGGGAGTTCACGCTTGCCTGACCGCGGCCACCCGATACCGCGCGCCGAGAGTGGGCGGCGGCGCCAATCACCCATAGTCAAGATCACCGACACTGACCGTTCATTCGGGCGAGATTGTTTGCAATGATCAAGCCAAGCAGGATCAGTTTCGGTGGAACGGCAGGAATCGTAACCAGCATGGCGCTCATTGCTGGCCTCGACGCTGCAGCAACTGGACGAGCCAGCATGGTCAGCGCTCTTTTGATCGCGGCTTTTGCTGATAACCTCACAGACTCCTTAAGCGTTCACATGTATCAGGAATCAGAGCGTCTTGAGCAGAAGGAAGCGTTCATTGGGACGCTGAGCAATTTCGTAACGCGGCTGTTCCTCTGTCTCAGTTTCGTGCTGATCGTTGCACTGTTACCTGGACATATTGCTGCCGTATGGGGGCTGACATGGGGAACTTCATTGCTCGTGATCCTCAGTTGTATGCTTGCCCGCTATCGCGGTGTCAGCGCGATGTCTGAAGTAACGAAGCATCTTGCGGTCACATTGGCTATCATCCTTGTCAGCCAACGCATTGGGCACTGGATCGCTGCACACGTGATTTGAAATCGCGTGTGATGGGCCTTCGCCCATAGGGTTTATCCAAAAAATGGATTGGGAGCAACGCCGTGATCAAATCAACGTTTGCTTCCAACACTCCGTAAACAATACCGTGCAACATAAGAATATTGGCATCGAGAATTTCTGAATCGAAAGTGCTTTCGAGCGGTGGTCGGACACTTGAACGTGGTGAGACCTTCCGGTTGCTGACCTAAAGGTCGAGGACTATCCGGCGGAACGTTGGACGAAAGATGGCGGACTTCGGGCTCCCCTAGGGCAACGGCAGTCACATCGGCGAAGGCTGGCTGGCAACATCGCGGAGATTCACGACCTCATGCTCCAACCTGCCTAGCCTTTCCTTCGCGACCTCGACCGCTGGTGCTCCCTCCTCCCGCACCCTTCTGCCATTGCGAAGGGCCTGTTCTGCCACGCGACTAACTTCATGCAGGAACTTTCGGATCTCAACCTCCAGATGCCCGTGGCTCTCTTGGACGCACACACTGCGGGGTCGGTTCGACCCAATTTTGTTGGGTTCTCAGATTCCTTTCGTCACGTCAGTTCCGATGCGCGATGACGGTACAGGTCTCGTTCGGGTCGTGACCGTATTCTCGGCGTTGTCATCCGCTGCAGTCGTCATGGTCCATTCGTTGGCGTCTAAACACGCGCTTCGGGGGAATCGATGTTGGCTTGGCAATGGAGATCGGGCAAGGGCGGCCTTGTCAAAACTTGGGTTTGTATTGCGAGCATGTTTCATCTGATCCGTTGGTGCGAAGCCAGGGTGTCATTCAGTTTCTTGTAGGCTCTAAATAATTGATTTATAAGAAATTGGTCGGGGAGAGAGGATTTGAACCTCCGACCCCCTGGTCCCGAACCATGCAGTTACAAACTCCAAGTGCTTTATCTGGTGTCGCTTAGGGGTCAGAAACCCATTCTTCCTCTCGCTCAGTTGTACCGATCTTGTACCGAAAGGAGGGAGCCGTAGCCCTCCTAATCCCTATTCCAACGTCCCTCAAGTGTGAAGCACGGCGAAGAGTCCCGTCCGGACAGCTGATGCGTTTGATGGCATAGTGGCTGAATGATTTTGTCCACGCCAACCAACGTGTCAGCTTGCATCATGGGAAATGGGTAGTTGTCCGGTAGTATTGGAGTTCCGTGAACCTCTGCCCTGGAATCAAATCGTCGGCATAGGCGGGCACGATGTTCCTCGTTGTGCGTAACATAATGCCCTCCTAATTGAACGAGCGGAACACTTCCGCGCCGGAAGGGAAAATCAGTGGTATAGCGGTTGTACAGTTGTCCCGCGTTCGTCGAGGCGCATTATAATATCCGGTGTGAAGGGTTTAGAGGGCGAGCGTGGTTCGGAACAAACTTATCGTCGAGTCGTCTGTTGCCTGCAAGGTGGGCACTCGCAGTCTCCCGTCGTCGGACTGGGCTGGCGTCGTGCAATCTCTCGCGCCCGACTTTGACTTCGTTGTTTCGCCGTTATCCTTTCTCGAAGTTCTCAGGAGCCTCGCTTGCGGCGACGAGCAGTACGTCATCCCGAACCTGAAGCGAGTCGAAGCGTTATCGCCCATTGACCCACTGAAACCCGCCTTTCTGGAGATGCCCGGTCAGTTCATTCTGCGGGAAGTGCTGGGGTGTGGTCCGGTCTTGGTGGAGACGTACCAGCCGCGGCAAATGGCGGAAGCTATGGTCAGCGTTCTCCGGCACAATCGCGTGAGCACCGAACTCCGAGATTGGCTGGGTGAGATTCGGAACAATCACCAGTCGGGCACAACGGGGTATGTCAGCACGCAAGACGAAATCAAGAAACTCGGTCAGTTTGTTGCTGACCGCGAACTCTGGTTGCGGTCGAAGACCAAGCACCTTGGCATCCTGCAACTGTCCGATGCAGAAGTTCAAAAGCTCTCGGTGGCGGTAGACGCGGCTTACGAATACGCGGCTTTTCTCAGGAACATGTTGAAGAGTGCCGACTACTCGCCATCACGAGAGACGAGCGCATGGGTTGACTATCAGCAGCTTTTCTATCTCGCGGACCCGACGATTTACATCCTGCACGAGGATAACGACTTCACGCAGCGTGCCGGAGTCAGCAGTCAGCTTTCACGTTTGCTGAGGTTAACCGATGTGCGTGCAGATGCAGTTCGCAAATCGGGAACGCCTGCCTAGCTTCTGAGGATTGAAAGGAAGGCTCGTATGCGCGGCATCCGCACGCTGAAAATCTTATCCGAGGCTCTGAGTTCAATCGAACTGCCCACACTCCGA
>JAIQFA010000133.1 GCA_020073525.1 Terriglobia bacterium | reverse complement strand
GCCGGTTGGCTCCCGCCGCACTAATGTATCCTTCCTTACGCGCATCTTTAATGGCCTGGCGGGCAAGCCCTGACCTTCCCGTTTCATGCAGCACATCCAATACACTCTTCTCCACGGTCGTCACGGGTAGGCCTTCGTGCATGGTTACATCGGTCGGCCTTAATTCGCCGCGATGAATCACGATCCACTTGGGCTTCCGGCGCCGGAGTCTCGCATCTTTGGGGACCGTAATATGGAGTCGCGACGGGTTCACGTCGGAGATCCCATACACCGCCAACGCGGTTTCTTGAGAGAGGGCGACATTCTCGGGTCCATGACTCGCGCGCGCCCATAAGACTGCTTCGCGGTATTGCGACAACTGATCGGAAGGGTAGTACGGGATTCGATAGACACCGCGCGCGACACGTTCCAGCTTTCCGCGCTGAGTAAGGCGGGCCAGGACAGAGTCCACGATACCGATGGCACGGGCCTGGCTTGCTGTCACCAAGCCATCATTCTGCTCGGCCAGGGTGAGTAGCTCGTCTAAGCGGGAACGCGGCATGTCCGCAGTATGCTCCCCTAATCGCCGCCTGTCAATATAGTTCCATACTGGAAGTAAAGTGACACAGCGATTCTGCGCTTTGTTCGACTTGTATCTAAATACACTAAACAAAGAGTCTTGGACATGCGGAATCCTACCCCCGAGCAGCTGTGCCATATGGTCGCCGAGGTTCTGCGTCAGGCAGCAGACAGCGATCGAGCCCTCAAGTTGAATACCCTACCCGGCGGGTCGATCTATCCCGAGTGGAATAGCGTGGACGCCGAGTTTGAGCCGAATCGCATTCTCGATCCATCCACGATCCGAACGTTCGACTGTGTCGACATCGACAGTATCCAGTGAATTCTGCGACCCCAAAAGGGCCCGAAGTCAGCCCTGCGTCGTCCGCTTACACAAAAGGTCTACTTCATTTCCCAAATTCGCGCGACATGGTGATCATCATGTTCGGCCACGAAGTGCAGATGGTCCACGAGCCGCATTGGTTTTTTCAGGCGCGGGTGCGGTATTGAGCGTGCGAACAGCACGGGATCCAAACTTTCCGCCGATCCACCAGTCGTGTTGGCGCCGTCCGGAATTCACCAAGAAGCTCTTCGATGCTACGCGCGTTGTGATTGGCTTCCTGAGTTTGTCGATTGGTCAGGTCTGCAGGCTTGAGCTCAACTACTCTAGCGAGGTAATCGTCAAGCCGCACCGTCCACAAGGGCTCCAGATCAAGCAGATGTCCGGCATGCTCCTGCGCTGACCACTTTTCTTGTGCTCTCCGCACCAGGAACTCGTGCGGGCAGCTTCGGACGATCTCTTCAAGCCGAGCCGGGGTACCCCCCAGACGCACGCAGAGGTTGGGATAAAGCTCCACGGGAAACGAGAAGTCAAACTTCCGCTCGAACCAGTTCGGGATTCGACTCATGGATGCACCGGAATAGACAAGAAAGTGACAACATAGAATTACAATTTACTTCTTTTGTGGTAGTGGAGCTGGAGACCTCTCCTTCGTGGTTTGATTCCATCGCGACAAAGCCAAGAATACCGGTTTGAGCGCGACTCCCCGGGCCGTAAGCCTGTACTCAACGGTTAGCGGGATGGTATACACCAGAGTTCATCTTTGTACCACGCAAGATCAATTTATTTCGCTCGTTTGCAACGGCGAAAAAACACCGCGTCCCCCCGGCCAATAGATGTATATTCTACTGCTAGTTCGTGGCTATTAGTGAGTTCGCGGAGATCATCTTCGCCGGGGAGAGAGAAGGGTGAGTTCTGATGCGCCAAAGCCGCTATTGTGGTTACCGGTTGTTCAGGGGAACCTAGGCGTGTCAGCTGAAGAGTCGCACGATAGTCAACGAGTTTCTGATGAGGAGTTGCTCGCCACACTGCAGGCAGGCGATTTGGAAGCCCTCTCCATGTTGTTCAGTCGCTATGCCCGTCTCATCTTGGGAATCGGTATTCGGATTCTGCGTGATGCTGGAGAGGCAGAAGATTTGGTGCAAGACATATTCCTTCGCCTATTCGAAAAGGCACGCACCTTTGATGCGACGAAGGGCAGTGCTCGGACCTGGATCGTGCAGGTGGCCTACCGGCACGCGTGCGGTCGCCGCGCCCACCTCGGAAGACGAGGTTTTTACAGTGGTACAAATTTGGACGAAGTAGAGAATGCTCTAGTGCAGGACATACGCCTGGAAGAGCAATTGGCGGCACGTCTCACCGGGGAGCAACTGCTCGGCGCCTTTGAGCAGTTGAACGAGAAGCAGCGCACCACGCTCCGTCTCTACTATTTTGAAGGCTTGGAACTTCGCGAGATTGCCCAGAAACTCGGTGAAACACTGGAAAACACCCGGCATTATTTCTACCGCGGCCTGGAACATTTGCGAAAGAGCGCAATTGCCCTGGGCCTGCACGGAGCAAAGCAGGGGCTATGAATAGGAATGGCCAAAGCGAAATTCGGTCTGGTTGTACAGAGGCGTTCGCCGAACTTTGTGCAGTGTCGATGACGGCGGGGCTGGCACCGGAAGAGCGCTTGGTTCTCGATCAGCACCTCAGATCGTGTGAGGAATGCAGGGCTCTTATTGCCGACTACAAAAGCTTAACCTGCGAAGGGATGGCGAAGCTGGTGGCAGCTTCGGATGAGCAGTGGGAAGATCCCACTTATTTGTGGGATGAGGCCGAAGCCAAGGACCGGCTTCTGAATCGCGCAACGGGTCGAGTACGGGCGCCAAAAGAGGAGCGTGCCAATAGTCTTCTTTGGCGTTATTTCCCCCATTTCTCCTTTGGTCCACGCTTCGTACCAAACCGACTTCTTGTGACGGCCGCATTGGTCTTGGTGAGCCTGCTAATGGGCTATCAGTTCGGAATCAAGAAGGACGCCGGCCGAAAAGAAACTGCCAGCGTCCCAAGAGACGATTTTGCTGCCCGAAATGACTTGGCGCGGGTACAAGCGGAGCGCCAAAGTCTCAGCGACCAACTCGCAGCCAGTGTCAAGACAATCGCTGATCTTCGAGAGCGATCCAGTCGGCAGGAGACACGACTAGTACAGATCGAGAATCTCAAGCTCAGTCTCCAAGGCCAGATGCAGCAGCTGTCATCGGAGAATCAGCTGAAATCCAATACGGTCCAGTCGCTGTCGGTACAGCGTGATGCTCTACAACGTCAGCTCGAAGATGCCGACCAGTCGCTGCGCAACGTACGCAATGACCTGGTCCGCACTCAAGACGAACGTCAGGGAGCCCTGCTGAAGGCGGCAAGTCTGGAAACAAGGATCGACGAGTTGTCCTCAGACTTGCGGGAGTCAAGCGCCAGTGTTCAACGACAAAAGGGATTTCTTGCCTCCGATCGGGACATACGCGAGTTGATGGGCGCGCGGCAGCTCTACATCGCCGATGTCTTTGATGTGGATCACAATGGCAGGAAGCGGAAGACGTTCGGACGCGTCTTCTACACCAAAGGGAAATCCCTGATCTTCTACGCCTTCGACTTGGACCAGCAGCCGGGGTATCGGGACGCGAAGGCGGTTCAGGTATGGGGTAGTCCTTCGGAAGACCAGTCGAACGCCGTCAATCTCGGAATCTTCTATCTGGATAGCGAGGCGAATCGGCGTTGGGTCTTCAAGTCTGACGATCCCGTCACGCTGGAAAATATCAACGCGGTATTTGTGACCATCGAGCGAAAAGGAACGAACACCAAACCCACCGGCAAGCCATTTCTCTATGCATACCTGCGCACTGCCCCCGCAAACCACCCTTAAAGCGGAGAGCTTGAACCATCTTCGTTCGGCCACGATTCCCCTGTTTGTCAGCCAGAAATAGTCATCGCTCGAATTTTGTTTGCAAAAAATGTTGCTGCTTTCTGGTACATCGTGACGCGCTCCTCTTAATGCTAGGTGTGCAGTGCAAGAAATCAGCTAAGCGAGGAGCCCCTGTGAAATTTTCCCATGTGTTGCTTTTGTCGATTCTGTCTCTTGGCATCTTGATGATTCCGAGCATTGCAAACGCTCAAACGACCAATGCAGTCGTGACGGGCCGGATCACCGATCCCTCGAAAGCGGTCATTGTGGATGCGCACGTCACTGTCATCAACACGGCCACAGGGGTGCACTACGAAGGGAAAACGAATGGCGCAGGCAGCTATGTAGTTCCGTCTTTGCCGCCTGGCCCATATAGGGCGGAGATTGAGAAGCCAGGCTTCAGGACGATTGTTGAGACAGGACTTGTTCTGCATGTGCAGGACACAGTGGAGCTGAATTTCGAAATGGTTCTGGGCGCTGTGTCAGAATCGATGACCATAACGGCTAGTGCGTACAACATCAACACAACCGACGGCAATGTCAGTACCGTGATTGACCGCAAGTTCGTCGAGAACATGCCGCTGAATGGCAGGAGTTTTCAGGATTTGCTGACCCTGACACCCGGCGTGACGGTGGTGTCTTCAACATACGGTCCCGGCGCTAGTGGCGAAATCAGCGTCAATGGCCAGCGCACGGAAGCCAACTACTTCACTGTGGATGGTGTCAGTGCGAACACCGGCACGACGCCAAGTACCGGCATTCTCGGCCTCGGTTTTTCCGGCGGCACCCCTGGAGAGACCGTTTTGGGTACGACGCAGAGCATGGTTTCCATTGATGCCTTACAGGAGTTTCGCGCTAGCACGTCCACCTACTCCGCGGAATATGGGCGCACACCTGGCGGACAGTTTTCCCTCACCACGCGCTCTGGCACAAACGCTTGGCACGGGTCCGCCTATGACTATTTCCGGAACGATGCGATGGACGCCAACAACTGGTTTAACAAGTGTGGGTGTTTGTATCTGCCGCTCACTCCCAGGCTGCCGGAGCGCCAAAACGATTTTGGTGGCACGCTCGGGGGGCCAATCAGGATCCCAGGGCTTTACAACGGGAAGGACAAGACCTTCTTTTTCATCTCCTATGAAGGCTTGCGCCTCACCGTGCCACAGCCTTCGCATCAGTATTTCGTTCCGGACATGACCATGCGACAGCAGGCGCCCGCGGCAGTGCAGCCATTCCTGAATGCCTTCTCAGTGCCGAACGGAGGTGAAGACGGTCTGAATGACGGACTGGCTATCTACAATCTTGCTTACTCCGCCCCGTCTTCCTTGGACAATGTTGGCGTACGTGTTGACCACAGCTTTGGCGACAAGTTAAAGCTCTTTGGCCGATACGCGAACACACCGTCCAGCGGCTGGACCTTTCTCAATCCAGCATTTAAACGTAACGGCTCAATCAATGTGCGCACCCTGACCGTGGGTGCCACGAGCACGATAACCCCAAGGCAGGCGAATGAACTGCGCTTCAACATTACACAGAACAACTCGATAAACAATGTTGCGTCCACGAATTTTGGCGGAGCTACGCCGTTTGATATCTCCAGCCTTCCCGGGCCAAACGGGCAGCCGCCGACGGCAGTCGGGACGGCTGTGATTTTCGCTCTTGGATTCGGTGGCTTTTCCGACTGGTCTATTTCGGAGAATACCAACTCCCAGCGGCAGTACAACGTAACGGATACGCACAGTTGGTCGCACGGTGCATACCAGGTCAAATTCGGAGTGGACTGGCGCAGACTGACGACCTATGTCCGGCCAATTACAAACAACCAGCTGCTTTGGTTTAACAGTGAGGCATCGGTGCTGGCGAATAGCGCCGACTTTGTCAGCGTCCTTTCAAACACCAGCGTGCCAGTCGAGCCTGTTTATCATAATTTTTCGGCCTTCGTGCAGGACGACTGGAAAGCATTGCCACGGCTTTCACTGTCCCTGGGCTTGCGCTGGGATGTCAATCCAGCTCCGGGCAATCTCAACGGACCATCGCCGTACACCGTCGATCAAATCACGAATCTTTCTACCACCAAGCTGGCTCCCGAAAATACTCCGCTCTGGAAAACCGACTGGCATGGATTCGCGCCGCGCGTGGGACTGGCCTACCAGTTGCGGCAGGCGCCCGGCTACGAGACGGTCCTGCGCACCGGCTTCGGTCTTTTCTACGACACGGGCAATGTCCTAGGCTCGGTCGGATTCAGCAATGCTATCGGCTTCACGTCGAGTTCTCTTTTCTTCGGCGTGCCGGTGCCGCTGACCTCGGCGCAAGTTACGCTTCCTCCGCCGAGGGTTGCAGCCCCGTATAACGCTACTGTCTATGCCTTCGATCCGAATTTGAAGCTTCCGTATACCATGGAATGGAACTTTGCTGTCGAGCAGGGTTTGGGAGCGAACCAAACCTTGACGATGAGTTATGTCGGATCAGCGGCGCGAAGATTACTAGCAACTTTTAACTATAATCCCACTGACAATCCCAATTTCTCGTTGGGAAATGGTTTGGCCGTAACGTCGAACCGGGCCAGTTCCGACTACAATGCGCTGCAAGTAAAGTACCAGAAGAATCTCTCGCACGGTTTGCAGGCGCTGGCTTCGTATACCTGGTCTCACTCTATCGATGACGCATCATCAAACTTCGGTCTTACTGACGAATTGCTGCGTTCCAGTTCAAATTTCGATATCCGGCACAACTTCCAGGCGGCCATTACCTACGACGTTCCCGGCAACTATTCGAATCCTCTGGCGTCGGCAGTGTTGACGCACTGGGGTTTGGACACGCGCATTTCGGTGCGTTCGGCCCTGCCGGTGGATGTGCTCGGCGCGTACGCACTTAACCCGGTGACACATCAGAATGAGTACTTTCACCCCGACTTGGTTCCCGGCCAGCCAATTTACCTCTACGGCTCACAATATCCCGGAGGTCGGATCATCAACTACAACGCGTTCACCGCAGCCCCGACGGGTGTGGATGGCAACGTGGGACGCAACTTCGCGCGCGGCTTTGGAGCCACGCAAGTGAGCTTGTCCTTGCGGCGCGATTTCCCAATCCACGATCGCCTCCACTTGCAGTTCCGCGCCGAGGCCTTTAACGTGGTCAACCACGCCAACTTTGGATCGATTTACAACTTCGTAGGCTATGGTCCAAGTCTGTTCGGTTATGCATACAACACGCTCAATAACTCGCTCGGGGGGCTCAACCCGCTATATCAATCCGGTGGACCGCGCTCGCTGCAGCTAGCACTCAAACTGGTCTTCTAAGTGTTCCACTAGCGAACCAGTCCGCTGTCGCAGACTGGTTCGCGTATCTGCGCCGTCGATGAAGGAATCGACCTTGAGGCCGCCTTGCAGCGAAGAGGCTCGGATGTTCTCGAAGTGAAATTCCCCGGAGCGACTCAGGTTGTAAACACTGTGGGCTTGTCGCAAGTACTGCCCAGATCGACCTATTTGGAGGATTTACGTGAGGAATTCGCGCCACGCATTGATACTTCTATTGGCCGCCTTAAGCTGTTTTGGCATCGCCGAAACAGCCATTGCACAGAGGAATCAGGAGCTTAAGGCAACAGAAGTCAGTGCATCCCCTTCTTCCGAGGGAGAACGATATTCCGACGGTCTCAGGAAATGGACTTCGCGGGATTCGGTGGCGGTCAGGTACTCCTATCCCGGGACCATCTGGGTGTCTGCGGATGGGACGAAGTTCTTCTTCGTGAGCTTTCACGGGGATCTCTCGTGCGATTGCAATGTGTTTGAGCTGTCGGTGTTTGTCACCGAGGATGTCCGACGGGCGCTAGCGCGAGCGGGATCCACGCAAGGGCCGCCTCCGGAGCCGTTGCGCAGCCTCACGAGGCGATCATCGGATCATCACGGCCTCGAATTCGCAGGGCCGCGCTGGGAGCGCGATGGAGAGTCGATCAGCTTTGAAGGCGTGAGCGAACAGGGGGTTCGGCAAGTCTACCTGTTCAATGTCCGCTCCGGGGCGGTGACGGCTTTGACGAACTGGCCGTATGGCGTGAATTACGCAACGCGAGTAGGAGACACGATCATCAGTGATGTGTCCGTACCGGCCGCGGGTGCGGTGACGCCGGTCTACCCGATGCATGTGATTACGCGCACGGAGCTGCGAGGTATGCTGTTTCCTCATGAGAGTTCGAACGTCACGTTCGTGTCGTATCGGGGTGGGGCGCCGTGGGAGTTGAAGACCACCCGCCCTTTTATTGCGTTCGGTCCTTTCTTTTCTTCCGACGGACGCCGGGCGGTCATGTTGCGCATCCCCAAAGAGATGCCGGCCAGCTGGGCGGGGTACGACCGAATTGCTCGAGGTGAGGCGAACACGGACGTTATGCGGTTCATGCTGATCGACGCTGAGCACGGCTTCGATAAGCCTGTCTTCGATCCCCCAACGGGCTTGGCCACCCGTGTGGGTCAAGAGCGAATGAGGAGTGTTTACCCACAGCCGTTGTGGGCCGAAGATCAACGGCACGTTGTACTCATCAATACCGCCTTACCGCTCACGCCAGGGCAGAATCCCGAGCGTACCAGCATGGCCTATGTTGTTGGGTATGACGCCGATACTGGCCAGTGGGGAGTGATCGAGCCGCTCGAGTCTCATGATGGCGCCGACGGGACGCTGCGTCGTGTGACGCAGGTGGGCTGGCTGAAGCCGGGCAAGGAGTTGTTGATCGGGCACGAGATCGCCGGGAAACCTGCACCGGGAACGGTCTATACGCTGAAGGGCGATCAGTGGGTGGGTCACGCGGTGGATGCCACGGTGAAGCTGCCCCAGCCGGAAGCGCCCAAGCAACCCGCGCTGGCCGGTGGATTGACGGTGACGCTCAAGCAGAGTGCCAACGATCCGCCGATGATGGTGGCCTCCGATGGTCATCATGAGCTCGCGCTGACATCTCCCGATCCGGCGTTGGAAGGAGTTTGGTGGGCGCGGCAGGAACCGTTTCAGTGGCGTGAGCCGGATGGGCACATGGTGACGGGCGGTTTGTTGCTGCCCCGAGAGACGAAAGGGCCAGTGCCGCTGGTGATCCAGGCGTACACGTACAAGCCGGATAGGTTTAGCCCTGACGGCCCGACTACGAATGGCTACGCCGCGCAGTCGCTGGTCGCCCGGGGCATTGCCGTGCTGAACGTGGACATTCCCGGGGAGGATAACCCCCCTGTATTTGGATCGCAGGAGCCCACCGAATTTGCGCAGCGCGTGAACTCGGCCGCGGACGCACTGGCTAGCCGCGGGCTGATCGATCGGGCGCGCGTGGGATTGATCGGATTCTCCCGTGGCGGCTTTAACACCTACTACGCCATCACGCATCCGGGAAAGAATCCGCCGAAGGCTGCGGTGATCGACGATTCATTTACAGGAACGTATTCCGACTATCTAACTACTCAGGCATTTGCTGGGCTGCGTACCGGGTTTGAAGGCTTATACGAAGGGAGCTTTTGGCAGAACAAAGCCGCGTGGCTCGCGCGCGAAAACAGCTTTAATGTCGATCGGGTGGAAACGCCAGCGTTGTTCACACTGCACAACGAATCGTCACTTCTGTTCGCATTTGAAACGATCGGCGCCTTTTCCCTGAATCACCGTCCGCTCGAGTACCTCATGTTTCCAAAGGGAAGTCATGGACTCGAGATGCCCCGCGAGCGGCTCGCTAGCTACGAGTCGAGTGTCGACTGGATGGCATTTTGGCTGCAGGGTAGGGCGCCGGCGGATGCCGAACGGGCAGCCCGATGGGCAGCAATGAAGACCGCTTGGGTGCAAACTCAAAAAGAAGAGTCCGAGCGGAAGAAGCCCACGGCCGATTCGCCGCCGCACAATTGAATTCCTGAGAGGATTCACAATTAAGCCAAACGACTTTGTCATAGCGGAATGTCAACGTGGACTGATCCCTTGGATTTGCACGAGACCGACTATGATTTCGGATGAAGGAGGAGGGAAGGGTTCACCGAAGAAGAACTTACAGCCGCGAAGTCCGGGTACCTGCAGTCCCGGCAAGTGGATCGATCAGACGACCCAAGTATCGCGGGGCTCTTGGCCGACTACCTGTACGTGGGGCGTGCCTGTCACTAGGATGAGCAATATTAAGATAATATCCGCTCACTGAACCCTGCCGAGATCAGCCAGTCGATGCGGCAATTCAAGATGTCTCCTGGACTTCTGACGTCATCCTCATTGCCTGCAGTAGAGACTCGCATTCCCTCAGATCGCGGACGGTGGCGTCCTGGTTGTTCGTTGAAGCTGGGCGCTATTTGCAGTCTTGCCTCGCCGATGGCCGGTTTGTACCAACCACCAAAGAAATAACATTTTGTGAAATCCTGCCGCTTTTCCGTACTAAACTACCGTCGGAACTAAGAGTACCCTCACCACATGAGCCCCGCACCGAAAGACGATTCGAGCGTCAAAGAGCCTTGCAATCTGTCTTTTGACGGACTTCGGTCACTGGCAGATGAAGTCGTGATCGCTCACTTGCAGGCCGGACACGGCGACGCGTTGGGTGTGCTATTTGATCGTTACCATCGTCTAGTGCTCCATGTTGCTTTGAAAATACTGCGCGACGTCGGCGAAGCGGAAGACGTGATGCAAAATGTTTTCATGGAAATCTACAAAGTGGCGGCACAATTCGATCCGGCGCGCGGCACTACTAAGATGTGGATCTTGCGCTACGCCTACCATCGCAGCATGAACCGGAGGAAGCAGCTGCAGGTCAGGCATTTCTATGCCAGCACGGATATTGCCGCCATCGAGGACACCCTGCCGATGGAAGCAGCCGACATTTCAGCCTCCTACGAGGCTAGAGAAGTCATTCAGCGGGGTCTTCAAGCTCTTAGTCCCGTCCAGAACCGTGTTTTGCAGTTGGCCTATTTCGAGGGACTCACGATGAAGGAGATCGCCGACGAAACGGGGGAATCTCTCGGTAATGTCAGGCACCACTACTACCGTGGCCTCGACAAGCTGCGCGATCACTTGTCCGAAGGCGATCAAGCAAGCGAGGTGAGAGTTGCAAGCAAGGAGTTGGGCGATGCGAAAGCATGAACATTTCGAAGAACTCAGCGCACTAGCTGCGATCGGCCAACTGTCGGTTGAGGAACACGGGGAATTGTTGGAACACCTGCGGAGCTGCGACGGGTGCAGACGCGCGAGCGACCAATTTAATTTCATTCTCGATCAACTCCCGCTGCCCGAACCCTCTGCGAACGACAGAGACCTCCAACAGTTACAGGGCGCGAGCTATCGGCAAAGATTCCTGGAGAGAGCTTCTGCCGAAGGTGTGCGTTTCACGCCCGAGGCGCGGGGTGAGAAGAAACGACGGGTTGCAACCTCTTTCTTCAGAAACTGGCGTCCGTATGCCCTTGGTGTTGCCTCCGCTGTCGCAATCGTGGTCGTCGCTTCGGCAGTCGTACTTCCCAAGGTGCTCTCTCGCCTAGCTGCGCGGCAAGTCGCTACTTCCACGTCCGAAGTCGCAAACCTTGCGCGCAGGGATACGCTTATATCTTCCGATCCCAACGCCCGGATGTCAGACCCGGCTAGCGTAACCGTCGCTCGGCTCCAACAAGCTAATACGGACGCGGAGAAACGACTGGATTTCTTGCGGCGGGAGCTTGCCCGAACTCAGGCGAACTACCAGCAACTTCTGCAAGAATCAGAACAATGGAAGGATCAGTCCGAACAGCTTCAAAGCAGGAGCCAACAGGATGAACAAAAGCTCGGCCAAGCGAACACTCAGGTCGAAAAGCTCAGCAACGGCAACGACCAGCTAACGGCCAGTTTGGTAGCTCAGCAGTTTCACATCACGGAGCTGTCGGAAGAAGTCGAGAACCAGAAGGCGGCCGTGGAACGTGAGCGACAGTTGACCGCCGCAGCCGGTGACGTCCGCGAGCTCATGGGTGCCCGCAATCTTCATATCGTTGACGTGGCGGACCTGGACGGACAAGGCAAGGCGAAGAAATCGTTTGGTCGGGTCTTCTACACCGAAGGAAAGTCACTAATTTTCTACGCCTTCGACCTCTCTCAAAAGGGTTCGGCATCCAAGGTTTCTTTTCAGGCTTGGGGACAGGGCCAGAGCACGAGTACTAGCGTCAAGAATCTCGGCGTCTTTCACGTGGACGATCAGGTGCAGAGACGGTGGGTTTTGCGTG
>JAIQFA010000025.1 GCA_020073525.1 Terriglobia bacterium | reverse complement strand
TTCCAGCAGGTCGCCGAGTTGTTCGGCGGTGTACTGGTTACCTTCAATATTTGCGACGAGCTTTCCTTTCCGGTCGATGACAACGGTGTGCTGGGTGTGAGTGAACTGCGCTTCATCGGACCAGAATTCCACCCCGAACCAGCTGCATACGCGCCGGATATCATCGGTTGGGCCGGTAAGAAAGCGCCACGCGTCAGGATTCGCTTTCCAGGTTCGCGCGTAAGCGGCAAGTATTTCCGGCTGATCATGAACCGGGTCGAACGTAATGGTGAGCAACACAAGGTCGCGGCCGAATCGGTCCGCGAAGCGCTTTTGCAGACGTCCAAAGTTGTTGGAGAAGCGGTAACAGTAGTCGGGAAGCCGGCAACGCGTGTAGACGAAGTTGAGACCCACAACCTTGCCGGCAAATTCATGCAGGCTGACGCTCCGCTGGCTTTGATCGGTGAGGGTGAAGTCGGGCACCGGCTGACCCAGTGTCAGCTCTGCCGCAGCTAGGTCAGGCTCCAAAATCTTTTGCAGGAGATTTAACCGGCGCGCCTGCGAAGGTTCCTGCGCAAAGTCCTCGAAGGTGCGGACCTTCACGTTCTCGGCGTGGGAAGATTTCTTATCCACGACCAAGGTGAATTCAATCATCGTGCCAGGCGCAAGATTGTCCAGTTCGCGGGAATTGCGCACGGAAAAAGGCATCGCCATGGCCTCCATGTATCCGGATATCGCTTCGCAGGACACAACCATGGTATGGCCGGGACGATCCACTCGAAGCACAAGTCCACGGGCGGAGTATTGCTGCGCTGGCCATGCGTAAGGCGATGCGAGCAAACAGAACGCGAGCGTCAATATTGGAATTGGGATTGTGCGGTTTCTGCGCATCGTGCCCTACGGATGAACTGCGGAAACGGACTGGCGCTGGCTTCGCCCTAGCCGAAAAGGCCGTTTTCCCAACTTAGAATACTCTTTGGCGAATTCCTTGATTTCAAGAAACTGATCCACGGCTACGTTGGTGAAAGTCTGCCGCGTGTTGCTGGTCGGCCACCAGATTTCCAGAATCACGGTCTCTGCGGATTTGCCCAATCCGATGTGCTGCTGCAGAGGCGATGCGCCAAACGATCCGCCGCTGCCGACGGTGCGGTAAATCGAGCGCTGCACTTTGTCCTTTCCTCCGCCCTGTTCCACAACCGTCACTTTGATACGCGCTCCGAGTGCGGCGCGGTTCGTCTTCACACCTATCAGGTGAAGGCTGATCCAGTGGCTGCCATTTCCGGGATTTTCGTAGAGGCGAAACGCGTGCGCATCTCCCGGCACCGCGCCTCCAGTCACGGTTAGAATGTCTTCGTCGCCGTCGTTGTCGACATCGGCGAAGGTAATGCCGTGGCCCTTGTGGAGATCTCCGACGCCCGCAGACGCCGTCACGTCCACGAACGACTTACCCTCTTTGTTCCGCAGCAGTTCGTGGGGCGTCATCGATGCGTACGAGGGATTTCCCATTCCCATATAAATGTCCAAAAACCCGTCGTTGTCGATGTCTCCGAAGTTGGCGGCCATCGGCATGAATACCCGATCGAGGCCAACTTCTTTCGTCACGTCGCGAAAATTTCCGTTGCCGAGGTTTTTGTAGAGTTTCAGCGTCTCCGCGTTGTAGGGGAGCCCGAGATAGCTGCGCATGACTTCGTCCACTGACATGTAGTAGCTAGTCACGAAGATATCCGGAAGGCCGTCGTTGTCGTAGTCGAAGAACCACGCCGCAAAGCTCGTCCAGGGCCGCTGAACGCCGGCTTTCTTTCCAACTTCAGTGAACGTCCGATTGCCGTTGTTGTGATACAGAAGATTGTCGCCATTGAGATTGGAAACGTAGAAGTCCGGGAAGCCGTCGTTATCGTAGTCCGCGGTGACGACCGCTTTGGTAAAAGTGCTGGCGTCGATTCCCGCGGAATGGGAAATGTCTTCGAACGTGCCATCGCCTTTGTTGCGGAACAGATGCGCCGGGCCGCGTTCGTTGCCCATGAATAAATCGACGAAGCCGTCGTTATCGATGTCGGCCCAGGCCGCTGTCTGGGACGACACAGGTTGGCTCAACCCCGCTTCGCGAGTGACGTCGGTGAAGGTTCCGTTGCAGTTATTGCGCATCAGAGACATGCGCATCGCGACCTGCCATCCTCCCCGCATGATCAGAAAATCCATGCACCCGTCGTTGTTGTAGTCCACCTGGATAAGGTTCAAGCCACCCAACTCGTCCATCAGTCCGGCTTCCGCGCTGCGGTCGGTGAACGTGCCGTCTCCATTGTTGTGAAAGAAGCGAGCGTGCTCGCACATGTTGTAGCTGGAAGTGACGATGTCGAGCAGACCGTCGTTATCGAAATCGTCCACAATCAAGCCGCCCGCCATGGAGAACAGATCAATTCCGGCTGCCTTCGCCACATCGGTAAAGCGTCCAACGCTTTCTTTCGATGCGAACGCAGCCGGCGGAATCAAATCGTTCGCGGGCACGCCCTCCGGGTATTTTCCCAGCGTCATGTACGCGAGATTCAGCTGCCACTTTATTTCGAAATCATCCGGTTTCTTCTGCAGGTATTTCAGGAAGTATCGAATGGTGCTCTCTGAACTCGCCGGCTTCTCGTAAACGAACTTTCGCTGGGGAGGAAAAAGACATCGGTCTTCCGGAGACTTGTAAACCCCGTTCTCCATTTCCGACTTGTGCAGATAGGCAATGCCGAGCGCCCCTTCCAGTGGGAGTGCCGCCTCGGGATGGTCGATCGGCAAAGAGCGGTACGCCTTTTCCCAGCGGCGGATCATCTCGTCCATGTTTCCCAGGTACGCCTCCAACTCGCCGAGGACATACCGCATCTGCATGGTCTCTGCCATGCTCCGATCCGACTGTGCTTGATCGGCTTCGTCCAGCAACCGGCCGAGCCGATCCACGGTTCTGGTCACCGATTGTTGCCGAGCCCGGCAAATGGCTTGCAAATCCTGCTCCCAACCCGGCTCCTTGGGATAGGCTTGCAACGCCGCATCCGCCTCGGGAGCGCCCGCCACGTTCGGGGTGTAGCGCACGCTGCCCTGGCCCGCCAGGGGAAGGATCTCGTTAGGGACGCTGCTTTTCTCCTCAACCGGTTCGCTGTCCGAGAGCACTTTCAAGACCGCGTATCCCGATGGGATCTTGACCGGTTCACTCACCTGCCCGGGCCCAAGCCCACGCAGCGCATCCCGCAACTCTTCCCGCAGCGATGCCGGGTCGATCTTTCCCATGTACCCACCATCCGCAGCGGTGGAGTCGGTGGACTTCTCTCGCGCCAGCCCGGCAAAATTCCAGCCGTATCGTAGGAGCCCCAGGATCTGCTGCGCTTCTCCCGGAGAATTCACGACAATAATCCGCAAGCTGACAAGTCCCGACGGAGCAGCCTGCGGACTCTGGGCCATCAAAGAGACCAATGCAGAGAAGACAATCATGACCAGAAATGCAATCGGCGCTGCCTGTTCCGATACACGACACCTGACTGCCCCGTATCGCATGCCGATTTCCGTCACACCGTTCATTGGATCAGGCTCGTTCTAGTTAATTTTCGAGCTCCAGCAATGACATGAGCCCCACTGCCACGCGGTTATCTCGCGGTCGATTTTCGAATAACGACTTTGGGGGTAATCAGAATCGTTTTCGGTCGCAGGGCGCGCTTCGACGAGATTTGTTGCATCAGGATTTCGGAAGCCTGCGTCCCGATGGGCACGGTTCCCTGATCGACTGTTGTCAGGGGAACGGCGAGAACGTCTGAGTAATGGACATTACCGGCGCCAATCACCGCAATATCGGGACCCACATTCAAGCCCGCTTCAAGGATTGCCTTCATAGCCCCGATTGCTACCGGATCGTTGTAACAGAAAACTCCATCCGGAAGTGGATTTCTTCCCAACAGCCTCTGCATCCCGCGATAGCCCATGCCGTCATCGTACTTGGCGTCGACGATGTACTCGGCGGGCATGGACAGCTTGTGCTTCGCCAAAGCCTTGCGATACCCCGTCATACGGGCCACCGCGATACCAATTTCAGGGCCGCGCAGGTGGGCGATGCGTTGGCAACCCTGCTTGATGAGGTGCTCGGTGGCGAGCCGCCCAATTGCTTCATTGTCGGTGCCCACAAAGCTCGCCCCAGACCCCGCGATCGGACGGTCAATGAGAACGAAGGGAACTTTCCGCGCACGAATGCGCCGGAACAAGTCACTGTCCGGCGACTGCGCTGAGGCCACGATCAATCCATCCACCTGTCGCGCCACCAGCGACTCGGCTTCGGTTGCCTCCAATTCCGGGTCCTCTTCAAAGTACGAGATGATGACGTGGTAGCCCCGCGGCCGGACCGTCTCCGCCACGGCCTTAGCAATTTCCGCGAAGAATGGATGGCGGAAATCCGGCAGAAGCAACCCAATGGTGTATGTCCTGCGGGTGACCAGGCTGCGCGCCACCCAGTTCATCTGATAGTTCAACTCTTTGGCCCGCTGCAGCACCCGGTTGCGGGTGGCGACGCTGATACTGCCCTGGTGGCGTAACGCCTTGGAAACAGTGACCACGGAAACGTTCAGGTCTCGGGCTATATCCTGCATCGTGACCGCCATATGGTCGCGAGAATAGCACGAGGCCGGGTTCAGGCCTACAATTATTCATAGGTTTATCGTTTACCTTCCACAAGATAATCGTTTTTCTTCTTGACAAACCGCCCGTAGTGCAAGAAACTTCACGGCGAACATCTGTAGTGGTTTTGCAGTAGGGCCCGGAACAGCGTCATGCACTACATAAATTGCGATTTGAAATTGAAAAGGATCACAGGAGCTGCGATGAAACGAGCACTGGTTCTAAGTTTGATATTGTTCGCGCTACTTTCGGGCGCCGCGTTCGCACAGTACGCCGGCACCATTCAAGGCGTGGTCACGGACCCCGCGGGCGCCGTCATTGCGGGCGCTGGGGTCACGGTGATCAACACTGCGACCAATGACACCCGTACCGCAACCACGAGCGGCGAGGGCGGATACGTCTTCACCGCGCTGCCTCCCGGCACATACGACGTGCACGTCAAGCAAGCCAGCTTCGCCGAATTCGTAGCGAAAGGCGTGGAGTTGCACGTTTCCAGCACGTACGAGGTCAACGCTCAGTTGAAACTGGCTAAGGCCGCGAACGAGCAGGTGACGGTCGAGGCCAATGCTATCCAGGTTCAGACTGACAATGCCTCACTCGGCGAGGTCGTCGAGGGAGATCAAGTTCGAGAACTCCCGTTGAACGGCCGCAGCTTTAAGCAGTTGGCGCTGCTGCAACCCGGCGTGGCCCCGAGAGACGGCCTCAACGTGGTTCAAAAAGGCCTGCTCGCCGGTTCCGATATTTCGGTCAATGGCAATCCCGTCACCAACAATTTGTGGCTCGTCGATGGCGTCAACGACAATGACCTCGGCTCGAACCGCACGTTGCTGATTTATCCCTCCATCGACGCGATCTCCGAGTTCAAGTTCGTGCGTAACTCCTACGGTCCCGAGTACGGCCAGGCCTCGGGCGGCGTCGTTAGCATCATTACCAAGGGCGGCACCAACCAATTCCACGGGAGCGCCTATTACTTTGGCCGCAACGACGCACTGAACTCCAAGAACTTCTTTAGTGCTCCGGGATCAAAGGACCCTCTCCGCCGCAACGATTACGGATTTTCCTTTGGAGGGCCGATTAAGAAAGATAAACTGTTCTTCTTCTACAGCGAGGAATGGAACAAGCAAAAGGGCGCCTCCGTGCGTCAATCGTGCGTCCCCACACCCGCTGAACTCAGTGGCGACTTCACGGCCGCCTGGGGCGCGTGGAATGGTGCTGCCGACCAGACTCCCGTCGACCAGTGCAACGCGACGTTGCCTGCGATTCCTGGCAGCAGAGGGCCCGCCAACGGAGTCGGACCGGGTACCATTGGTGGCGACCCCTTGTTGGTGGTACCGACCGCGCTCGATCCGGCTGGCGTACTCATGTCGGACCACCTGCCCCTGCTGAATATTCTCTCGGGTGGTGCACCGAACTTGACGCCTAACTCCGGTAATAACTGGATTGCGGCTTTGGGTAACGGGCTAGATTGGCGGCAGGAAAATGCTCGCGTTGACTTCAACCTAAACCGAAAAAACACGATTACCTTCCGCTATACTCAGGAAAACTGGTCAAACCCAGCGCCGAACGCTCAGGCATACTGGGGTGACGATCCGTTCCCGGCGGTAGAAGGAAGCTGGCGGCAGCCGTCCAAGAGTGTGATGGTCAAAGACACGACCATCCTAAGCAGCACGCTCACCAACGAAGCCCAACTTTCCTACTCCAACAACCGTATTTACGCTACGCTGGGCGGCACGGGCGTGGCGGCCGACGCTCTTGGTAACAGCTACACCCCAACTGCTTTCGTGAGCGCGCTGGAGGCTGCCATCCCGCCAGCCTTCTCGCAGCCGAAGAAAGCCGGCGGCATGCCTCCCGATGCGGCTTGGGGAGGGTTTGGTGCCTACGGCAACGGACAAAACCTCTGGCTAATTGCTCCGTGGAATAACACTTCCGACCTGTACAACTTCCGCGACGATCTCGCCAAGGTGCAGGGTCAACACACGTTTAAAGCTGGAATTTTCATTGGCTACAACAAGAAACACGAACCTTCCGAAGGTGGCCACGACCAGCCCAGCTTCTCCATCAACGGCGGCAATAATGGCACCGGGGTGGGCAATTCCGGCAATCCCCTTGTCGACCTTCTGACCATCGGCAGCCAGTATAACTTCAGCGAGAACTCCGCCAATCTGTTCCCCACCGCCGTCTGGCACGACTATGAGTTCTACGTGCAAGACAGCTGGAAGGTGCGGCGGAATTTGACGATAGACTATGGTTTCCGCTGGTCCTTCCTGCAGCAGCCGATCGAACAGCATAATAGGATCACTTCCTGGAGTCTGGCCAACTACGATCCGACTAAGCCATCCAGCGATGCCTGCAACGGCCTCATCGTTGTCCCCGGAACGGATCCATGCGGGGATGCGAATGCTCTTCATGGAACCAACTTCAGTTCTGGCACACCGGGTGTGAACAGCGCCCTGGTGCCAAACAACAACCACGCCATTGCACCCCGTCTCGGCATCAGTTGGGATCCGTGGAGCGATGGGAAGACCGCAATTCGATTCGGTATCGGACAGTTCTATCAGCGTGAGCGGGTCAGTAGAGTCACGGCGCTGATGGGGCAAAACGCACCTTTTAGCGTGGGTTTTAGCTCTAACCGAACCATGGATTGCCTCCCTGGTGATAATTGCCCGGCCGCAGCCGGTGGCGCTTCGTCACCCAGCTTCGCAACCACTCCTGATACCTTCGTTCCCAACTCCTGGCAGTGGAACTTCAGCGTGCAACGCGAGCTGAGAAGAGACACAACCATGCAAATCGGCTACGTTGGAAACAGGGGCTTGCATCTGACTAGCGACCGCGATGCAAACGGTTTCATACCGGATGCGCAAACCCGCCTCCTGGCACCATTCCAGGGGACTGCGATCTGCAATTTCCTTGGCGCTGATGGCGGCTGTCCTGCGGTAAGCAGACCGGCGGGTAATTTCGGTGCAATCGATCAGTTCGGCCACGGCGGTACATCCAGCTACCACTCGCTCCAGGTTTCGGCCACGAGCAAGCTGGGGAATCGGTCGATCCTTCAGGCTGCCTATACCTGGTCGCATACAATTTCCAACGTGGATGGCGGCGATTCGTCGGGCAGCGGATTCGGAACTCATTCCCAGACCGACGCCTATAACATCAACGTGGACCGCGGCAATTCCACGATTAACCGGCCGCAGATGTTCGTGGCCAACGCGGTCATCTACCTCCCGAAGTTCGCTGGCTCCTCCAATGCCTTCGAGAGACAGGCTTTGGGAGGCTGGGAGTTCGCCTCGATCTTCCAGGCAATTTCGGGTAACTCTGTGACCAATTTCTTCAATGGACAGGTGACAGATCAAAATCAATGCGTCGCTCCGGATGGCTCTGCAATCCCCGGCTGCTCGGTGAAAAGCAATGACCTTCAGGCGATAGACGGTACGGGCAACGGTAGCAACAACATCAACGCAGCGCGGTTCATGACTACCGGCGTTGCCTGCAATGCGGGCGAAAGCGGTAAGCAAATTTTCAACCCGGCTGCCTTCACGTTGGTTGGATACCAATTCGGGACCGTCGGCAACACGCCAAGGGGCTATTGTCGTGGACCGAAACAAGTCAACCTCGATATGTCAGTCTACAAAACATGGAAGGTCGGCGAGCGGTTGAGCATTCAGTTCCGGTTCGACGCTTTCAACTCTCTCAACCATCCCCAGTTCCAGAGTGGCAACATCAACGGAGGGGGCGTAACTGGTGTTTCATGCGGAACCACGGCATGCAGCCCCTCCAACAACGTTGTCACCTCAACGACAGGAAGTTTTGCTGCGACCTTTGGGCAGGCCACCGCTATACGTCCAGAGAGCCAGCGACAACTCCAGTACGCCTTGAAGTTCATCTTCTAGGGAACGTACCGTTGTTGTCATCGCAGTCGATTACCAGTGCGGCGGGACTTGACGAAGTCGGGTCCCGCCGCATATTTTTTGGATCACGGGCCAACTTGTGTATTTCATCTCCCAGTGGCGTTCCTGGTCGCGGTGCCGCTCGCTTCCGTTGAAAAGTCCGCTCATTGCCGCGCTCTTGGCCTTCGCTCTCGGAGTTGTTGCCACGGTGCAGCCCGCCAGCGGCCAGAGGCGTGCGACTACTAACAAGCGCAGTGCGACTCGGAAACCCGAGAACTCGGCTTCTCCCGCGCTTGCGGAACTTCAAAAAAGAGTGATCGCCGTGCAATCGGCGCGAAGCTCCGGCGACTCACAGGCCGTTACCCAGGCCAGCCGTGCATTGATTGCTCTCGGCCTCCGCCAAGTCGCTCATCTGCGCCTCGTGGAAGATGCACTTCCGGCCGCAATTGACCTCTATAAGAGGTCGTTGGATTTCGAAGACAACCCCGCTACGCGCGTGGATCTGGCCATCACCGATCTGCGAGCAAAAAAATTTGACGATGCTCTCACCGAAGTGAGAACTGCGATTCTGAAAGATGCCGAAGACTCCCGGGCATGGCGCATCCAGGGAATGGCGTACATGTCGAAGGAGCAGTATGGTCCCGCCGTCGACTCGTTGCAGCGCTCCCTCGCGATTCGCAACGACCTGGAAGCCTCCTACCAGCTTGGCATCTGTCTACTGGCGGCCCACGAAAAGGAAAAGGCAGCGGCCGTCTTTCGCAAAATGGATGAAGAAGCCTACGATCGAGGAGCGCTGCACGTTTTGATGGCTCGGGCCTATCGGGATGGTGCCTACCTCGACGATGCCGTCCGTGAACTGAAGACGGCACTTCAGCTGAATCCCAACACGCTGCATGCGCATTATCTGCTCGGGCTCGTTTATCTTCTGCAAGAGGAGTGGGCGCCAAAGCCGAAGATCCGCGAACAGTTTCAGATGGAGTTGCGGCTGAATCCTCGTGACTTCCTGAGTACTTATCTCCTCGGGGCAATGGCCTCCAACGAGAAGAACTTTGCGGAGTCCGATAAATATCTCAAGGCCGCAACCGAGATACAGCCGGAATGGTCCGAGCCATGGCTCTATCTTGGCTTGAATGCCAACAACCGCGGCGACACCAAGAACGCCGAGATGTATTTGCGCAAGGCGATATCTCTGAACGGCCCCGACGATTCCAGATCGAATTACTTCATACGTAAAGCCTACTTTGCGCTGGGGCGCATCCTCAGCCAGTCGGACAGGAAAGAAGAAGCCCGGCCGTTTCTGCAGAAAGCTCGCGAACTACAAGAGCGAGTACAAGCCGATAGCATAACCAACAGTCCGCAGACCGGCGGCATGGGCGGAGCCAACGAAGCCTATATCGCGACGGCTGATCTGAAGAATGCGGAAGGCACACCGCTGGATCTTGAGGGTGGTCGCGATTTCACCGCGGAGTTGGACGCTGCCGCCCTCTCTCGCGTCAATTTGAGCGACGAGCAGAAAAAGTCGGCGCTCGCTGAGGAAAAGCGCCTGCGGGCGGTGTTGGGAGCCGGTTTCAATGATCTGGCGACATCCGAGGCGATCCGTCGGCAATATGATTTGGCTTTGGACCATTACCAGGAAGCCCAGCGATGGGATCCGGCATCCCCCGGCTTGATCCGCAATCTCGGCATAACCGCGATGAAAGCCCGCAAGTATTCCGAGGCGGTGAAGGCCTTGTCGGAGGTGCTATCCGCCGATCCGAAAGATGATACAGTCCGCGCCATGCTGGGCATGTCGTACTACGTGACCGACCAATACAAAGAAGCGGCTCAGACAATCGCGCCCCTTGGCGATGCTGCCGTGAAGGACCCCGGACTGGGGTATGCGTGGGCTGACTCGCTGGTCAAGCAGCAGGACCTGCAACATGCTGGCGAAGTGCTGGACAAGCTTGAAAGAACGCCGCTATCGACGGAGACGCTGATGTTAGTGGGTCAGTTGTGGGAGAACGTTGGAAATCATCTGCGGGCCGTGGCAACTTATCACAAGGTCCTCGAGACTGTCCCCTTGCAGCCCAAAGCGCACTACTATGCCGGAGTGGCGTACATACGATCCGACCGTCCAGCCGATGCTGCCGGCGAGTTTCAGGCCGAACTGGCATTGAACCCGGACGACGCGGATGCAAAATACAATCTCGGTTACGCGGATCTGCAGCAGTCCAAGCGCGATGAAGCGGCTTCTCTTTTCGTGCAGGTGGTAACCACCCATCCCGAACACGCGGATGCTCAATATCAACTTGGTAAGATATTGATGGACGAAGGCAAGGTCAAGGAGGCAATTTCTCATTTGGAAATCGCCGTTCGTCTGAAGCCGCAAGCCGACTATATGCATTACCAGTTACAGGCGGCATATCGCACCGATTCGCGAATTCAGGACGCGGATCGTGAACTTGCGTTGTACAAGGAAATTAAAGCCGGCAAGCGCGAGCATCAGGCGCAAGGAATGGGCCGCGATTGAAGCACCAAGTCTTGCGGTACTCGAAACCTGCCATCGCGTTACTGCTTCTGGGGATGCAAATGGCATCCTGGGCCCAGGGTGGCCATAACGTGCCGCCGCCCCCGCCGCCCGGAGTAAAGAAGATCAAGTGCAGTGGCCGCCCCGTGCCGCAACTGGAAGACGTTACCAAGAAAACCGGCATCCATTTCATCCACACCGCCGACCCGGAGAAGAAGTACATCGTGGAATCGATGGGTGGAGGGGTGCTTCTGTTGGACTACGATCGCGACGGCTGGCTGGATATCTATTTCACCAACTCGCCCACCGTCGCCATGGCGATGAAGGGTGAGAAGAGTCCAGGGGCGCTCTATCACAACAATCATGATGGCACGTTCACTGATGTCACCGCCAAAGCTGGAGTGGCGACGCCTTGCTTTGCCATGGGCGGGGCCGTTGGCGACTATAACAATGATGGCTGGCCCGATATTTACGTTACTTGCTTCGGGGGTAACGTTCTGTACCGCAATAACGGGGACGGCACATTCACGGACGTCACGGCCAAAGCAGGAGTCGCCGATGGCCGTTGGTCCACAGGAGCTTCTTTCGGCGACTACGACGGTGACGGGTTTGTCGACCTCATGGTCTCGAACTACGTCGATTTTCGTTTGGACGACATGCCCGGCTTCGGCAGCAGCCCTACTTGCAGGTATCGTGGGCTCGATGTGCAGTGCGGTCCGCGCGGATTGAAGGGCGCCGGCGACGCCCTCTTCCACAACAACGGCGACGGCACATTTACGAATGTTTCCAAGAGCGCCGGAGTCGACGACCCGAACGGCTATTATGGGCTCGGCACGATTTGGGCGGACTTCAACAACACCGGTCGGCCTGATATCTACATCGCCAACGATTCCGGCCCCAACTTCCTATATCGCAATGACGGCAAAGGAAAATTCACGGAAGTCGGCCTCGAGTCCGGCACCGCAGTCAGCGAAGACGGCTCCGAACAGGCATCCATGGGAGTTGCCATGGGCGACTATAACCATACGGGCCGGCCGTCGTTATACGTCTCGAATTTTTCCGACGAAGACAATGCGCTATATCGCAACGACGGGGATTGGGATTTCCACGATGTGTCCTACCAGGCCGGCGTGGCATTGCCTTCGCTGCCCTGGGTCAAGTGGGGAGATGCCTTCGTGGATCTGGACAACGACGGCTGGCTCGACCTGATCGCCGTCACCGGCCATGTTTATCCCCAGGTGGATTCTCTGCCTTCGGGCGGCGGATATCGCCAGCCCAAACTGCTTCATCTTAACCAGCAGAATGGCACGTTCTGCGACGCCAGCGATCTGGCTGGACCTGCATTGTTGGAGCGGCGCGTTTCGCGAGGCGTTGCGGTTGGCGATCTTTTCAATGACGGGAATATGGATGTCGTCGTCAACGACTTGGATGGAGGTCCCATGATTCTCAGAAACCATGGGGTCGCTGGTCGGCACTGGATCAGCTTCGAATTGGCCGGTGTAAAAAGCAACCGGCTGGCAATCGGTGCACGGATCAAGATCGTTGCCGGAGGTGTCACCCAGACGGACGAAATCCACAGCGGCGGCAGCTATCTATCGCAGCACGATCTTCGAGTCCACTTCGGACTAGGTTCGGCTACTAAGGTTGACAGCGTCGAAATCCGCTGGCCGTCCGGCGCAACGGAAACACTCAAGAATCTGGCGGCGGATAGTTTTTATGCCGTGCTGGAAGGGAAGGGAATTGTCCCCGCCGAGCAGATCAGGCCCACGTTGAAAGCCGCTCCCTAGCGGTGTTCTCTGGAACAGCGCGAATTTCCCCCTGTGTACCTCTGTGTCCCCTGTGGTAGAAGCTTTTTCAACCACAGGGGACACAGAGGTACACAGGGGTCAGGCGAAGTGAAGGGACTTGTGGTGTACTACCGCGTCACTGGGACCTCAGCGGCACCAACAATAGGCGTGCTCCCATTGTTTCTTGCGGCATCGAAGCAGAGTGCCGCCCCTCCGGCAATCCCCGCGTCTTCCCCGTAGCGGGCCGAGACCAGCGGAATCTCCTTGCAACGCTGGTTCACGCAGCACCCCGGAAGCCGGTCGCGGATCTCGCCAAGAAACGGTTTGAGCATGGACGCCACACCGCCGCCCACGATCATGACATCCGGTTCCAGCAGGTCGACGATGTTGCCGAACCAGAACGACAAGAGTTCCACGGTCTCCTGCAGGACCTCACTAGCGGCCGAATATCCCGCCGCAGCGGCCTGCCCGACCATTTCGCTGGTGACGCGTTCTATCTTGCCCCCGGCCAGATCGAGAAGGCTCGAACTGCGTCCACTTTCGAGTTTCGCGCGCGCTCTGCGGGCAATGGCCGGGCCTGCGGCGAGAATCTCGATGCAACCGGGCTTACCACAGCCGCAGCGCGGGCCCTTGTAGTCGATGCTCATGTGCCCGCCCTCGGCGGCAGCCCCGGTGCGGCCATGATAGATGCGCCCCCCAATCAGGATGGCGGTGCCGATTCCCGTCCCGAGCGTGACGTAAAACACATTGTGGTAGCCACGTCCTGCCCCCCACAAAGTCTCGGCCAGCCCGGCGGCATTGGCATCGTTGTCCACTTTGACGCGGACGCGATAGATGTGTGCTACCTCTGCCGCCAGCGGGAAATTTCGCCAGCAGGGCAGGTTGGGAGGATTGATGACCACTCCCGTCTTCGGATCGAGCGGGCCTGGGGAACAGATGCCGACTCCGCGGATCAGATTGTGCTTCCCCGCCGCGCTCACGGCTTGGGCAGATGCCGTTTCGATTGCCTTGGTCACCGAGGCGAGCCCATTTTCGGCGCCATCATTGCAAACCATGGGATTGCGGTTGTGGCATAGGATCTCTCCACTCGGGTCTACCAATCCCGCGGCGACCTTGGTCCCGCCGATGTCCACCCCAATAACCAAATCGTCGCGCACTGCAACTGAAGACATTCCTACCCCTTCCTGTGTCTAGCTCGCATGCACCGGTCGTCTGGGCTTTGAGCCCTTGAATGCGTAGTACACGATGTACAGATAGCAAATGACCGGAAGAAAGAAGGCGTGGTGAATTCCAATGCGATCCGCGATTGCGCCCTGTGCTACGGGAATAATTGCGCCGCCAACGATGGCCATGACCAGCATGCCGGAACCATCGCCGGTCAGTGGCCCCAGTTCTGCGATCGCCAGCGTGAAGATACTTGGGAACATGATGGAGTTGAACAGTCCCACCAAAATAATGCTCCACATGGCCATGTGACCCATGCTGAGCATGGACGTTGCGACCAGAAGGCACGCTGCCATCGCACAAATGCCCAGCAAGGCATCGGTTCGGGCAGACACGTGGCCGCCACGAACCGCGGCGGCAATTGCAAGAATTGCGGCCAGAATCGCAACCAGAGCAAACAGAGGGCCTGCTGAAACTAGAACGGCTCCGAGTTGCCATAGCAAAGAGGTGAGTCCAGCAGGACCATCTAGAACGATTCGGCTTCTGAGCCAATACGAAATGAGGGCCATCACAGCCCCAGCGGCGGATGCCATCCCTAGGCGAGTTGCTTTTGCTCCGCTCAACAAAGCCGAGCCGATAAATCGCCCGACCATGGCGCTACCCCAGTACAATGCGACAAATCCCGCTGCCACTCTGGCTGAGAGTCCGCCGATTTCGGGCTGGTTGAAGTAATTCACGAGGAAACTTCCAATGGAGACTTCAGCGCCTACGTAAACGAATATCGCAATCGCGCCGAGAACCAAATTTGGGTGCTTCCAAATAGAGTCGCCCACCTTTTCGCCGATGCGATGTTGTGCGTGTTCGATCGTAGGCAATTTGAAACTGCCGATCGCCACCGCCAGCACGACCAGAGCGATGCCCAACCCGACATAGGGCGTCTTGACGGTTGCCGCTTCATGCACGCGATAGGCTTGCAGTGCGGCGGGCGCCAACGCGCGTATCTCGTCGATGGTCTTGGGAGCGGCGCTGAGAATAAGCAAACCACCAAAGAAGGGCGCCAGGAACGTCCCCAATGAATTGAATGCCTGCGTTAGGTTGAGGCGGCTCGAAGCAGTCTCGGGAGTACCCAACACACTGACATAAGGATTTGCAGCGACCTGCAAGCAAGTAATTCCTGCGGCCAAGACAATCAGCGCACCTAAGAACAAGGGGTAAGACGGAACCATGGCAGCGGGGACGAAGAGAAACGCACCCAGTCCCATGGTGAGAAGACCTACCACCATCGAGCGCTGATAACCAATCCAGTCAATGATCTTGGCGGAAGGAATGGAGAAAACGAAGTACGCTCCGAAAAATGCAAACTGAATCAACATCACCTGTCTGTAGTTCAGATCGAAGATGGATTTCAGGTGGGGAACCAGGATGTCGTTCAAGCAGGTGAGGAAGCCCCACATGAAAAACAAGGTCGTGACGACCGACAGTGCGGCTCGATGAGTGGTAGCGGGGGTAGGTGTAAGCGTTTGCGGCGGCAAATTGGTACTAGGGACAGGCGGCATCGGCCTCCATTTTTTCTCGGCAATTCCAAGGACAGCGCGGTGCAGCAAGGCCACCCTGTCAGAAAAGAATCATATCATCCTGGCGCCCGCAATAGTATGATTTTTCCGTAAAGATAATCGATTATCTTCAATAGAAAACCGGTTAAGTATTTTGTTGACATTTCGGGGGTCGGTGCCGCAGACTGCCCCCGGTTTCCTTCGGAAAGCGAGTACAGGCATCCCCCATGAAGACCATCTCACTCTCGGTATTCTTCGCGCTCCTGTTGTTGCTGGGTACGGGCGCCCTGGCGGCTGATCAGTTCTCCTCCGCCGTCGTGTTCAACGAAGCCGGATTTCCCTCCGCCGATTCCGCTGGTCCGCCGACGCAATTTGCCGCACTACTACCGGGCGCTCGTGTCGCCTCTGCAGGGCAACTTGTGCCCCTGCTCAAAGATCCCGCCACGCGTCTGCTGGTGCTGCCTTACGGTTCGGCGTTTCCTGAAGAGTCTTGGCCAGAGATCTTCGCGTTCCTCAAGAACGGAGGCAACCTGCTGGTCTTAGGCGGCCGGCCATTCACCCGCTCCGCGTATCACGACGCTACCGGCTGGCACCTGCGCGATTATAGTGTGCGGTTCACGCGCTCGCTGATGATCGACCAATATCAGACCACCCCCGGTTCCGACGGATTGCAGTTTCAGGCGAATCCTGACCTGCCCTTGAAGCTGTCCCCCTTCTCGTGGGTGCGCGCTTTCAGTCCTGTGATTCGTCTAAGTTCGGTCGATTTGTATCACCGAGGCGGGGCCGCCGGTTCTATCGATGCGCGCCTCGACGCGCTCGCCTGGGGCATTAAGGACGGCCGCAAACTCGCCGCTCCTGCCATCGAGATTGACCATTTGCGAAACGGTTTTGGCGGCGGCCGCTGGGTGTTTCTGAATTCTGAACTGGCATCCGATTTCTACAACGGCAAGGTGTCGGTCGAGTTAGTGCAATCACTAGCGGAGCTAGCCCTGCGCGGTAGCGAAGAGTTCAACGTGCATCCCGTGTTCCCGCTCTACTTTCCCGGCGAATCGGTCCAACTGGAAGTGGACTGGCACTCGAGCGCTCCCTCCAGCGGCCCGCTGACGGTCAAAATCAAAAGTTATCCGCAAGATCAGCCGCAGGGAGGCACCGGAGTTGCCGGAGCCGTTCCTCCCGATCAACCTCTGTTCCTGCCCGCGCCGAAAACGCAAGGTCTCCACATCATCGAAGCGCAGCTGCTGGAGGGAGACAAGGTTCGTGCCATCCATCACTCCGGATTCTGGGTCCGCGATCAGGCCTTCTTGCGTTCCGGCCCGCGCATGACGGTGAACAAGGATTACTTCGAACTCGATGGCCAACCCCTCGCCGTCGTCGGAACCACCTACATGTCAGCGGAGTTTCAGCGTCTGTATTTCGACCGCCCCAACGTTTACGTGTGGGATCAGGATCTTTCGCACATTCACTCCGCCGGTCTGAACATGATCCGCACCGGCTGGTGGACGGGCTGGGACAAGCTCTGCAACGAGAACGGTGAGCCGTACGAGCGCACGCTCCGAACCCTCGAAGCTTATCTCATGACCGCGCGCAAGAACGGCCTGCCCGTGCAGTTCAATTTCCTCGCCTTCCTGCCGGACGTTCTTGGTGGCGTAAACCCGTACCTCGATCCGGACGCGGTGCGCCGCCAAAAAACTTTGATCACTTCCATCGTCAGGCGCTTCCACGATGTTCCCTGGCTCGCGTGGGACTTGATCAACGAGCCCAGCATTTCGCAGCACCTTTGGACCATGCGCCCGAATGGCGATTCCATTGAGGTCGAGAAATGGAATGAGTGGCTGGCGAAGCGTTACCCTGATCGCGCGGCCCTGGCAGCGGCGTGGAATCTTCCTCTCAGCGAAGTGCAGGGGACGGTCGCGCTCCCGGAAGACATCGACTTTGCGCAACGCGGCATGTACGTCGGCCACAACTCGCTGAAAGTTTACGACTACTATCTCTTCGCCCAGGATATCTTCTCGAATTGGGTCCACACTATGCACGACGCGATTCGCGACGTCGGATCGCAGCAACTGGTCACGGTGGGCCAGGACGAGGGTGGCATTCAGGATCGTCTCTCGCCCGCCTATTGGGGACAGTACGTCGATTTCACCACTAACCACTCGTGGTGGCTCAACGACTACGTGCTGTGGGACTCGCTCTTGGCCAAGCAGCCAGGAGAGACGCTGCTGATCCAGGAGACCGGATTGCAGCGTGAGCTGAATCTCAACGAGACAGCGCGCCGCACGCCCGAGAACGAAGCCGCTCTTCTCGAACGCAAGATTGCCACTTCGTACATTCAGGGCTCCGGTGCGATCGAGTGGCTCTGGAACACGAATTCCTACATGACGGAAAGCAACGAGACGCCAATCGGGGCCGTGTTTCCGGATGCCACCGAAAAGCCAGAAGCGATCTTGCTGCGTGCGTATGCTGGTTTCTCCAAGTCGCTCAGCCCGCATCTCCGCAACCCGCAACTACCCGCTGTGGCCATCGTTACCTCGCAGGCAGCACAGTTTTCTGTAATTCAACCTTTACAACTCGAGGCGCAACAGAAGGCGGTACGCGCCTTGGCATACAGTGATCGCCTGGCGGCCTACGCGATTGCCGAGAACCAAATTGACAAGCTCGGGACACCAAAGCTGGCGATTCTGCCTTCCGCGCAATCCTTAACCGACAAAGCATGGCGCGCCTTGTTACAGTATGCGAACCAGGGCGGCAATCTGCTGATTACTGGCCCGGTCGACTATGACGAACACTGGCAGCACGCCGGCCGAGCGGCGCAACTGAAAGTCGAAGCTCAAACCGAGCCCCTCGTCTTCCACAATGCCAGTCTAAAGTTGAACGATCGGACTCTCACTCTTTCTTTCGACACGCAGAAGCAAACCTGGCTCGAGGCGCTGCGATTCAACGATGGATCGACTCTCAAAGAAATTCCCTACGGTAGAGGGCGGATTTTCTGGACTGCTTATCCCGTGGAATTGGCGGAAGGAACGCAACCCGCCGCCGATCTGTACGCCTATGTCGCAGGTCGGGTCGGTATCGCCGCCGCATTTGACCTTCAGGGCACAATCTCGCCCGGAGTGCTCATCTATCCAACGGTGCTTGAGGATTCGGTGATGTACGTGATGGTCTCGGACGCCGCGGAAGATGCCAGGATCGATCTGCGCGACAAGCTGACCGGAGCGCGGCTAAGCCTAGTGCTGCCGTCGCAACATGCGGCCATCGCGGTAATCGGGAAGAGCGAGAAAGCCGTGGTAGCGAAGTACGGCTTCTAAGAGACTATGTGGGGACGGGGCTTCGCCCCGTCCAAGCGGGGTGAAGCCCCGCCTCCACACGAGTCAGTGAAATAGCGCCAAGTCCACTGCATTTCCCATCGCCTCATGCCCTGCCGGTCCGGGGTGCAAGTGATCTCCGCTGTCGTATTTGGGAGCCATGCGGGTGGGAGTTGCAGGGTCACGGAGAGCGGCATCAAAATCGATGATGCCGTCGAATTCTCCTGAAGTTCGTATCCACTGGTTCACCGCCGTACGCTTTGCCTCGCCCGCTGCGGTCCAGGCGCCAAAGCCCTGATACGGAAGAATCGTTGCGCCGAAAATCTTGAGTCCACGCGCGTGGGTCCGAGCGATGATCTGCTGGTATCCCACGATGATTTCATTTGCCGTTACCGGCGTCCGGCTGAGGCAAGGACTATTGTCCAGTGTGCGCGTATCTGGCTGACCAATGTCGTTGGTGCCTTCGAACAGAATCACCGCTTCAATGCCGGCCTGCGCTAGAACGTCGCGTCCCAACCTCGCCAGCGCGTTCTGTCCCCAACATGGAGAAGAGGTGAGCACCCGGTTCCCGCCGATGCCCGCATTCAGCACCGCAATCTCGCTGTGGCTGGCCAGAAGACGGTGCGCCAGCACGTCCGTCCAGCGCTCGTTCTTATCGGGCCGGGCAGACGCGCCATCGGTGATCGAATCGCCAAGCGCAACCACCGCGCCCTTCACGCTCGCGGGCGCCATCACTTCCACCGCGCCCAGGAAGTACCACGATCCAGTGGTCTTGCTGAACTTGTTGGCCTCTTCCGCAGCAGCGAAGTTTCCAGTGTCGGAAATATAGTTGGTCTGAAATGCAGATCCGTGAACCGTGGCAGGCCCAGTGTCACCACCCAGGAAGAGACTGATGGCCAGATTTTGCTCTGACCCCACGGCAAACGAAACCGGATCGCTCAAAGCCTCCGCGCCTTCGGGAATGGCGATCGATCGGCTGCCGCCAAAGGTCACCTCACGATTCGACTCGGGAACCAATGTCGCTCCGTCTTTTTGCAGCCCGACGAAGATCGCACCCAGTTGAATCGCACGCGTGCCGAAAGTATTCGACAGCCGTAGCCGGACCGCGCCGCCTCCGATCGTGGTATGCACAACCTCGCGGATGGTTCGATTGGAAAACGTTGCGGGCTTGTCGCTGGCCGCGTTCGATGTGGTCCACGTCGTAACCCAACGACCGTTCTCCCCGAACGCCAGGACGCCAAACCATCCCATAGCCAGGGCCAAGCCGAAAATCGCGCGCAGCGGTAAGCCACGAGTTTTCATACGATCAAATCTCCCTGATTAATTTTCCGATTCAGAATCTCATTGTTGCGGCGCTCGTCCGGTGGACTCGCGTATCACCAGCGTCGGCTCAATCGCGATCTCGGAAGAGTTTTCCCCAGTGTTTTCGATCATGCGGATTAAAGTCGCGGCCGCCATCTGTCCCATTCGGTCCAGCGGTTGCCGCACAGTAGTCAGGCTGGGGGTGTGGAAGGCGGCCCATGGAATATCGTCGAAACCGACCACCGAGACATCCTGCGGAACACGGAGACCTTCTTCCTGGATGGCGCGAATGGCGCCGATTGCCGAGATGTCGTTGTAAGCAAACAGGGCGGTAAACGGCTTCTTTCGGGCCAGCAGGCGCTTGGCGTAGGGATAACCGACTTGGGGCGAGGGGTCGTCAAATTCGAGGTTGACGATCAAGTCCGCGTCCATTTCCAGTCCCAGGTCTTGCGCGACCTTGCACACTGCCTTCCAGCGGTCTTCCGAGTCCGAACTGTGGGGCTGGCCTTTCATGAACGCGATTTTGCGATGGCCCAGATTGAACAGATGCTCCAAGGCCACCCGCGCGCCCCGCTCCTGGTCCAATACAATGTTGGTAACTCCCTTCAAGGTCCGGTGTCCGGCCACGGAAACCGTCGGCAAAGGCAGGGGTTCTTCCAGGCTGGTGTCGACGGTGATGAACCCTTCCACGCCCCGTTCCAGCAGCAACTGCGAGTGATTTCGCAGCATGGCTGCGTCGTGCCGGTGAATGACCGTCAGGAAAAAATAATTGTGCTGCCGGAGATAGGCCTCGACTCCGCTGATGACCATGGCGCCGTAGACGTCCCCGATTTCCTCGATGATCAGCCCGACGGTGTAGGTGCGCTTCTTGCGCAACGATCGGGCGAGAAAATTTGGACGGTAGTTCAGTTCCTGAGCCGCCGCACGAATCCGTTGTTGCGTGTGTTCCGGAATGGCGCGTGAGGAAGGAGCATTGTTCAGGACTGCCGAGACGGTGCCGGGCGCCAGGCCGACACGCTCCGCAACATCCCGCAGCGTGACCTTGCCCGGTTGGCTGAGACGAGATTTTTTTCCTTTTCCCATTCCGCGCGATTATCGCACCCCGATCACAATATCCCCACTAAAACTCGCGTATCGCACCAAACAGCGCAATTGCCGTCTTCATTGGAGCGCCGGGCGCCCGCCTGGCAGGACGGGCGAAACCGGGAGCAGTTCGAGATTCCGAGAATCACTTTTCGACGTGGTTGCCAAGTCCCTCGGGAACGCATCGGTGATATTTCGGACCTTCAACGACTGCCGAAGTTGGTCCAGATCCGCCTTGCTCTTCAGTTGCAGGGTGGCCGCCTCGCCAGGAAGCAGATCGAAATAGTTGTCGGAAACCTCAACCTCGTTGTCGCCGAAGCTCGCGTACACATGACGAGCGAGCACCGCTGACTGCAGGCGCAAGGTGTAGGACCCGGCGCTCCCGCTCCAATCCGCCTGGATCGCCGGAACCGGAAGGGCCAGGTTCCGAGTGCGATCAAACAGGTGCAGGTTGCGGGAGACGACCTTGCCACCCATCATCAGATCAAAGACGGCAAAAGCGTGCTGTGCATCGGCCCCGATCAGCAGTTCCTGTCGCGAGAACGTGGAGTAGACCTTGCTCGAGAGCTCCGGCACGGTGATCGCCTGGTTCTTCTCCAGCAGCGTCTTTCCTTGGAAGTCGAGCACACGGACGCGCAACTCCGCCGCCGTCGATTCCAGTTTGTCGGAGACGACATACACAGACACCGTGCCGTCTTCTTCCCAAGGCGACACCAGCAAGTCATCGTAGAAACGCCGCGCATAATATTGCAGCGCCTTCCAGTGGCCGTAGTAGTCGATGCTCGCCCAAGAGGCGACCGGCCAGCAGTCGTTTAGCTGCCAGTAGAGCGACCCCATGGTGCGCGGACGCTGCCGCCGCAGATGCTCGGCGCCCACCTTGATCGCCTCCGCCTGCAAAACCTGGCTCACATAGAGAAAGGATTCGAAGTCCCGCGGCTCGTGGTACTCGCGCAGCATGTAAGTGCGAATGCGTTCGTTGCCGCCAACGTTCTTCTGGTGCGCCTGCATTACGGGCGAGACGATGTCGAGGTCCTGCGGTTCCGCAAACTTGTGCACCGCCTGGATGTCGGGGAACGATTGAAATCCGTATTCCGACATGAAGCGTGGGAACTGATGGGTGTATTCGTCGATCGGCGCCAACGCGTGCCATACGGCCCAGTAATGCATGTCACCGTTGTGCGGGCCGCCGGGAATGTCCTCGAAGTTGGCGGACGGTGAACTCGGCCAGTACGCGACGGGAGCGCCGTTCTCCGCCACCACGCTCTTGATGATGTCATGGAAAAGCACGACGTAGTCCTGCCACACCCGCTCGCGCTGCGGTGGAGTCAGAGTCTCCTTGAATTGCAGCCGGTCGCCCCAGAATTTCCATCCCCCTTCCACCTCGTTATTGCCACTCCACAACGAAATGCTGGGGTGGTCGCGCAGCCGTTTCACCTGCTCAGTCACCTCGGCCCGAACGTTCTCCTGGAAGGCCAGATCTCCCGGCACCATGGCTCCGCCGAACATGAAATCCTGCCAGACCATGATGCCCAGCTCATCGCAGATGTCATAGAAATCATCAGATTCGTAGTAGCCGCCGCCCCAGTGCCGGATCATGTTCATGTGAGAGTCGCGGGCCGCCTGCAGAATCTGACGCTGCTGGGCCGCTGTGACCCGAGTCATGAAGCTGTCGAACGGAATCACATCCGCGCCCTTGGCAAAAATCGGAATCCCGTTTATCACGAAGGTAAAACTCTTCCCCCACTGGTCCGGATCGCGACGCAATTCGAGCGAACGCAGGCCGGTGCGGAGTTCGGCGCTGTCCTCGACCACCGGCTTCTTTCCTTTTGGTACGCCGAGCGTGGCGAAGAACTTGTAGAGCGTCTGTGCTCCATATCCGTTGGGATACCAGAGGCTAGGGTTGGCGATGCGGAAGGGAATTGAGATGTGATTGGATCCCGCGTCAAGATGGACCTTCTGCTCGACGGCTCGCGTCCTCTTGCCGCTCGCGCCATCCTGCTCGACCGAGAGACTGGCATCGCTGTTCTTGCCGGCAACGATATCGAATTCCGCCGCGAGTTCCGCTTCATCCATGCTGATCTTCTGCTGCCGTATATGGAAATTGTCGATCCGCAGGTCGTCCCACGCGATCAGTTTCACCGGCTGCCAAATTCCTTCGGTGACGTACCGCGGACCCCAATCCCAGCCGTAGTTATACGGCGCTTTCCGCGTATATGGGTCCGTGGCAATGCCCTCTTCGCTGATGAGTTGCACCTGGTTCACAGTCGGCAAGCGATAAGGCTCGGCCTTCACTTTCGGCATCATCAGCATGATCGGAGAGTGGAAGACGATCCGCAGAGTGTTTTTCCCCGCATGCAGGCGATCCTTCACTGTCGTCCGCCAAGAGCGAAACATGTTGTCGGCCTTCAGCAACTCTGTGTCATTCAGGTAGACGTCGGCGTAGGTGTCCAGCCCGGCAAACAGCAGATCCACGTGCCCGCGCGCGAGGGTCGCAGCGTCCACGTCGAACTCCGTCTGATATTCCCAATCCGTCAGTCCGACCCACTGCAGCGACTTTTCGTTGTCGCGATAGAAGGGGTCGGGGATCAGCTTGTTGCGCAGCAGATCCATCTGTACCAGTCCCGGAACCTCGGCTTCGTGCCATTGCTGGACTCCGGGATGACCACTGTCGTTGAGCGCGCGAAACTGCCAGCCGGATTGGAGAATGATCGCGTGAGGTGGTGCGGCGAGGGCGGGGACACAAGCGAGAACTAAAATTGCCAAAAGGGCGCAGCAGTTGCGCCGTCGGGTAGCGACCATGATGGCTCCAGGGACGCTCCCATCGCCCCGTTTCGGGAACCAGTGCGGCCGAAAAGCGACTTGGGGGAGCGCGTATTTTGACGGAATGATCTCGGGCCGGATTATACTCTCAGAAGGTCCTTCCCAGATGCCAAAATCTAGCCTACAATAACGATTTTGCAGCGATTCTCACGGCGGATTCGCCGAAACCATCCGTCCACGTTGCCGGAGGCTCCATGAAATCCCGCTATTCGAAGTGTGCTCTTCTTCTATGCATCATTTGCAGTGCACTTTCCTCATTGTGGGCCGGAGACGCGATTCCGAAAATCGCATGGCAACGGGGCATTGGCGTGCCACTCGCCAACGCCGGTACTCGCAAGGCAGCCCTCCCTGATTTGATTGACGATGGGTACTGGCAAGGCGCACCGGTCGGCGGTTTTGGCTCCGGGACGTTCTCGCGCACCTACCGCGGCGACTTTTCGCGTTGGCACCTGAAGGCTGGCATTCATAAGTACGAAACTGTCTACGCCAATCAGTTCGCCATCTACGAGAAATCCGAGGGCGCATCGCAAGGAACGACCCAAGTTCTCCTCGCCGATCACCCGAAGAACAAAGACCTCAACTCCTGGAAGTGGGATTATCCCGTTGGCGCCGGAAATTACTACGCGCTCTATCCGAAGAGCTGGTACGACTACCGCTGGGACAAATTGCCGGCTCATGTCACGCTGGAGCAGTTTTCCCCGGTTCTCCCTGACAACTACCGCGAGTCGAGCTATCCAGTTGCCGTTTACCGCTGGCATGCCGACAATCCCACTGACAAACCCGTGACTGTATCGGTGCTGCTCTCCTGGGCGAACATGGTGGGCTGGTTTCGTTACCCGTCGCACGATTTTGCCGGGCAGGCTATGAGTTCGGGCAACTACAACAGCGTCGTCTCCACGCCGCTCGGCAATGCCGGCACCATGAAATCCGTGGTCTTTGACCGCATCCGCCCCGGCGAGGTTCAGGACGACTGGGATGGACAGTTTGCGATCTCTTCCCTGGAATCGCCGGGCGTGGAAATTACTTATCAAAACACTTTCATTCCCGACGAATTCGGTGGCGATCAGGTCTGGGCGCCGTTCTCGAAGGACGGTCGCCTGGCCAATGACGATTTCATGTGGATCAGTAGCGGAGAAACGCTGGCCGGAGCCATTGCCGTGCGCTTCACCTTGCAGCCCGGCGAGAAGCGGATCGTGCCCATGGTGATTTCCTGGGATCTTCCGCTTATGGAGTTTGGCACCGGCCGCAAATGGTATCGGCACTACACCGACTTCTTTGGTACGTCTGGAAAGAATGCTCTGAAGGTCGCTGGCGAAGGCCTGACTCATGCTGCCGAATGGAGCGACGCCATCGATGCTTGGCAGGCGCCCTACGTCAATGACGAGAGCAAACCGGCATGGTATCGTTCCGAGCTGTTCAACGAACTCTACGTTCTGACGGACGGCGGATCGCTCTGGGGACGCCCGGTCGGCGCCGATCCCAAATCTTCAGCTCTATTCTCGTTCCTGGAGTGTTACGACTATCCCTACTATTCCACGCTCGACGTCCGCTTCTCTGGTTCGATGCCGCTCGTGAAGTTCTGGCCTGACTTGGATAAGCAGGAGATGCGAACTTTCGCAGAAACTGTTTTGCGCAGCGAACCGGAAAAGCTGATCTGGAACTGGAAAACTGAGCAGGACCATAAGCCAGCATTCCGTACGCGCAAGAGCAAAGGAGCGGTGCCCCACGATCTCGGAGCACCCGAAGAAGATCCATTTTTCAAGGTCAACCAGTTCAGCTGGCAGAACACCGACGACTGGAAAGACCTTAACCCCAAGTTTGTCTTGATGGTCTATCGCGACTACGTGTTCACCGGCCGCAAGGATACTCAATTCTTGCGCGACACTTGGCCCTCCGTCCAACTCGCGCTCGACTATCTTCGCAAATACGACCGCAATGGCGATGGCATTCCCGAAAACGACGGCTTCCCCGACCAGACTTACGATGTCTGGGTGGTTCGCGGAGAAAGCGCCTACTGTGGCGGACTCTGGCTGGCAGCCTTGCGGGCCGCCGAGGAAATCGCCAAGACCTTGAACGACCCCGCCGCGCAGGCGAAATATCACGACCTCTTCGTCAGAAGTCAGGCCAGCTATATCAAGAAGCTCTGGAACGGAGAGTATTTCCTCTACGACACCGGAAGCGAATACCGCAACAACATCCAAGCCGACCAACTTGCCGGACAGTGGTACGCGCACCTGACTGGCCTGGGAGATATCGTCCCGATGGACATGCAGCGCAAGGCGCTAAAGAAGATCTTCAATTTCAACGTGATGAAGTTTGCCAAAGGCGAAATGGGCGCGATCAATGGCATCGAGGCTGACGGCACGCTCATGAATTCCAATGAGCAGGTGCGGGAAGTCTGGGGTGGCACCACCTTCAGCCTGGCCGCCCTCATGCTGGCCGACGGACTTAAGGAAGAGGGCTATCGCACAGCCTGGGGCGTGTACCACGTCGTCTACGAGACCAAGGGATATTGGTTCCGAACGCCCGAGGCCTACGAAATCGACGGCAATTTCCGCGCCTCCATGTACATGCGTCCGGCCGCGATCTGGGCCATGGAGATGACGGAACCACCGGCCGCCGCTGCTTCGGCTGCCGGAAAGTAAGCGTCGATTTGATCGACCATTTTCGATTTTGTCATCTGATCGAAGCGAAGGACCTGCTTTCTCGTGCAATGTGAAAAAGCAGGTCCCGACGATACGTCAGCGCCAGTCTTGGCTCGGCCTGTATGACGGAACGTGAAGCTTCTCCAATGTTTTCGGTGCGGCGACTTCCCCATCGCCTGAGTTATAATTCAGCACCGCAACTATGATTTGCCGGCCATCTTTCCACTCGTTGGCAGGTATGGAACTGCGAACCGCATTCCTCACCTCGACGCCCTTCATGGCAAGGAAATTCCCCTGCGCCTTCAAGAACAGTGGGGATCAATTCGACGGGAGCAGATGACGGAAATCCCTACCGAGCGGCAGTTGGTCACGCGTCTCCTGAAAGAATGGGGCGGCGGGAACAAAGAGGCCCTCGACGAATTGATGCCGGTGGTTTACCAGCAATTGCGTAAGCTGGCGTCCATCTGTCTCCGCTCCGAACGTCCCGACCACACGCTGCGCGCGACCGAGTTGGTCCATGAGGCCTATATGCGCCTGGTGGATGCCGACGTGGCCTGGCAGGATCGTGTTCACTTCTTCGCGGTTTCCGCCCGCCTTTTGCGCCGGATTCTCGTCGATCACGCGAAAGCCAATCATCGTCAAAAACGGGGAGGCGGTGCGCAGACGATTACGCTCGACGAAGCCCTCATCATCGGGCCGCAGACGACTGGTGGAATCGTGGCCCTGGACCTGGCCCTGAAAAAGTTGGCTGACCTCGACCAGCGCAAAAGCGAGATCATCGAACTGCTTTGCTTCGGCGGCCTCACTTATGATGAAACTGCGGCAGCCCTCAAGATTTCTCCGGCCACGGTGCACCGCGATTTGAAATTGGCCAAAGCGTGGCTGCACCGCGAACTCACACTCGACTCACCCTAGGAGCTGCGAACGAATGGAGTCCTCTCAGCGATCCAATCGTTGGCTCCGCATTGAGTACCTCTTCTACGCGGCTCTTGAACTGGCGCCGGACGCCCGCTCTGCGTTTCTCGATGAAAACTGCGGCAGCGATCCCGAGTTGCGACGGGAAGTGGAATCCTTGCTTCATTCCTCGGGAAAGACCCTTGGATTTCTTTCTGATCCGGTGCAGGACGCGGTCCATGGAATTGCCGAAGAGGAAGCACTGTCCGGCAAACGAATCGGTGCCTACCAGATATTGCGTTTAATCGGCGAAGGCGGAATGGGAAAGGTCTATCTCGCCGCTCGCGCCGATGACGTCTACAAGAAACAGGTCGCAATCAAGACTGTCCAAGGCGGGTCCCGGCACGGAGGGGCGAGGCTGCTGCGCTTTCAAAGCGAGCGTCAGATCCTGGCGAACCTTGATCATCCGAACATCGCGCGCCTTTTGGATGGCGGTATCACCGACGAAAATCTCTCTTACCTGGTGATGGAATATGTAAACGGTGCGCGAGTCGACGACTATTGCCGCCAAAACAAGCTGGGAACAGAACAACGGTTGCGATTGTTTTGCACGATCTGCGCGGCGGTGGAGTATGCGCATAAGAACCTGGTCGTTCATCGCGACCTCAAGCCGGCAAACATTCTGGTAACGGACGAGGGTGTTCCCAAGCTGCTCGATTTCGGCATTGCCAAGCTTCTGGACCCGGAGGCCGGGGAAGTCGTGCAGACGCTAACCTCCGAACGAATGATGACGCCGGATTACGCGAGCCCGGAGCAGGTGCGCGGCGAGCAAGTGACAACCGCAACCGACGTCTACGCGTTGGGAGTTCTCCTTTACGAGTTGCTCGCCGGGAAGCGCCCTTTTCAACTCGACACGACGAGTGCTTTCGAGATGGCAAGAATCATCTGCGAACAGGATCCGGAACCCCCGAGCGTGGCGAGCGCGGCGAATACGAATCTGTCCGTTCCCGATGCTGCCCGAACGCTCCATGGCGACCTCGACAACATTGTGCTGATGGCGATGCGCAAGGAGCCAGCTCGCCGCTATGTCTCCGTGGGCGCGCTCGCCGACGATGTGAAGGCGTATCTCACCGGTTACCCGGTGCATGCGCGCACCGACACGTGGAATTACCGTGCCGGTAAATTCGTCCGCCGGCATAAAGCGGCGGCGGTGGCCGCGGTCATTGTGGTCCTGGCATTGATCGGTTTCAGTATTGGCATGGGTTTGCTTGCCAAGCGAGCCACGCGGGAGCGGCTTACTGCCCAGCGGGAAGCGCAGTTTCTAGAAGGCATCTTTGAAGCCGCTACGCCGGACCGGGCTCATGGCCAGCAGATTACGGCGCGCGAGTTGCTCGACCAGGGCGCGAAACGTGTGGACCGCGAGCTGGCCGCCGATCCCAGCTTGCAGGCCACTATGCTGTACAACATCGGCCGTGCGTATAGCGCGCTGGGATTGTACGATCAGGCCGAGCCAGAACTCGCACGGGCTTACGCGCTGCGCAAACAATCATTGGGTGGCGACAACACCGATGTCGCCGACGCGCTGGGGGAATGGGCGGAATCGATCCGGCTCCAGGGCCAGTTCAAGAAAGCCGAGCCTCTCCTTCGACAGTCGCTCGCAATCTACGAGAAGAAACTAGGAGAGCATAACCCTGTTTTTGTGCAGAGTCTTTCTGCACTCGGGGAGTGCCTTTATCTCGAGGACCGGGATGCCGAAGCTGAGCCACTGCTACGAAAGGCACTTGCTCTCGACCGCGAACTGAACATCGATTCCGGCGCGAGAAACTACCTCGCGCTTCTGCTGGAACGTAAGGGCGGTTACACGGAGGCTCTCCAATTGCTGCGAGAGCAGGTCGAGTATCAGCGAAAAGTCGATGGCCCAGACAGTACGACCTTGGCCATTAGCCTGCACAACCTGGCCGGTGCGTTGATCGATGCGGGGGACCTTGCGATGGCGGAAACCACCGAACGCCAAACCCTTGGTCTGCAACGCAAGCTCCTTGGCAACAATCATCCCGATCTCGGTTACCCATTGAACAATCTCGGATTCTTGCTGCTGGAAAAAGGTGACTGGCAGGCGGCGGAGCCCGTGCTTCGCGAAAACCTCGAGCTCCTGCGCAAATCTCTCGGCGAAAAAAGCGCCAGGTTCGCAACAGCTCTGAACAACTGGGCAAGGTTGTTGCAGGCAAAAGGAGACTACGACCAAGCCGAGGCTGCATTCAAACAGGCGTTGGAAATCTTTGCGCAGAATGGGCCGGTCGGCTGGTCCGTGGCCAAAGTGACCGCGAACCTGGGATTACTGCAATTTGACCGGGGCGACTATGCTGCCGCCGAACGCTATGACCGCCAAGCCCTCGACATAGACCATAAACTCGGTGGCGAAGAGAGTCCCCAAGCCGCGGCTGCGCTCGTTAATCTCGCAGAGGACCGGGCGTTTCAGGGCGATCCGGCGAGTGCCGAGTCTCTGCTTCGACAAGCGCTGGCAATTCGCAAGAAGGAACTCCCGCTGAGTCACCCAAGTATCATCGCTACCGAAGTGCGGTTGGGTGAGACGCTCACCGCCGAGGGCAAAGCCGCCGAAGCCGAGCCCATCTTGCGTGAAGCGCTTGCCTCCGCCCGATCCGCGCCGTTTCCGTTGCTCCCCTGGCAAATCGCCGAAGCACAAAGTGTCTTAGGCACTTGCCTGGTCGCACTAAACCGTGCGCCCGAAGGCGAACCTTTGCTGAAGGCCAGTCAGGCGGATCTTCAAAAAGACCCGAGACCTGCCTTTCGCAGGCCGCGGCTATTCAATCGTCGCTAGCAGTGCCCAAGTCGACGTGCCTGTAGACCTCGATCTGGTTAGCCCCAGCGGTTTGGTGGCGGCGAAGCTGGCCGATGCGAAGGCGAAAAAGAGCGACATTTCGCGGAGGATTCCCTCATGATTCCGAACCGGCGTTACATTTTTTCTTGCGAACCGGAACTGCGACGTCTTTTTGCCGCATCCAGCGCGCCGGTGCTAGACTTCGCCCATGGCCACTAAAAAGAAGAAAGCCAAAAAGAATCCGACGAAGTCGAGGCGACCCGTCGCCAAAAAAGCTGGCAAGAGAAAACCAGAGAAGAAAAAGAAGAGACCTTCCCGGAAACCAGTGGCGAAGAAGCTCGCTGCCAGAAAAACGATAACCAAAAAGAAGACTGGCACGAAGCAGGGCGGCAAGAAAGTGGGGACGGTCACGAAAAAACCAGTGCAGGAAGACCTGGGCACAGGCTCTACCGCCTTTTTGCGGGAGCCGCCGCGGTCGCGTTCGGGCAAGCAATCGGGCGATTTGCAGGGCTTATCCCGCCGCGAAAGGGTGGGTTCCGAGAGTGTCGACGAGTTGATGGAGGAAGGTAACGCGTTCGAAGCCGAAGTTGTGCAGGGCGTCGAAGACGCCGGCAATAATGAGGGGAGGGAAGTTCGAACCCACGAGGTTTCCGAGGATGACATTCCCGAGGAATATCTGGATCGGGATAAAGATTGAAGAGGCTGTGGCTGGGCAACCCGACGGCGTTTGATTTGCAACTAAAGAATTAGTTACTTTTTGCTTGTTGCAACGTCCAAGGAAACGGGAGGGCATCGGGTGCCGCCGAGACAATCGGGAACTCTGACCGAAGCCGAACTGCGGATCATGAACGTGCTCTGGGGAAAGGGCTCGGGCACAGTCCAGCAAGTCCTTGATTCTATTACTGAAAAACCTTCCCTGGCCTACAACTCCGTCCTCACCACCATCCGCGTTCTGGAAAGAAAGGGCTATCTGAAGCATTTAAAGGATGGACGTGCGCACGTCTATACGCCCTTGGTCGGTCAGAAAGAGGCGACGCGCTCGGAGATACGGCACCTGGTCAGCCGTTTTTTCAAGAATTCGCAGGAGCAACTAGTCTTAAATCTCCTCGAGGATCAGGGTATTGAGCCGGGGGAACTGGATCGGCTGCGCGAGATGCTCGATGGGAAGGTCGCGAAATGAACTGGCTTCCCCTCCAGACAGTGGCGCAGCTCTCGGTCGAACGTCTTCTCAATGCGCTTCCCGCGGGACTCCTCATCGCAGTCTTTGCCTGGGCTTTGCTGCGAGTTTTGCGAAAGCAGAATTCGGGAACCCGGTTTGCAGTCTGGTTCTTCGCCTTGTTGGCGGTTGCCGCGCTTCCTTTGCTGAATGGGTTCGGCGAAGGTCGAGCGCTGATGGCGGCGCGGGCTTCTTCTGGCCTGGACTGGGGAAACCCGCAACCCGCGATCACGCTTCCCGGTCAGTGGGCGGTCTTCGTCTTTGTGATTTGGGCGGTGGGGGCTTGTGCGGCGATCGTCCGGTTGGGAATTGGACTTTGGCACCTGCGACAGTTGCGCCGGAGTTGCTCACCTCTCGTCGTTGAAGATCTCGATCCTATTGTCCGCAGCACGGTCGCCGCGATCAGCGCAACAAAGTCATTCGGTTCAGGCAAAGTAACCATCGCAACCTCGGATTGTGTGCGTGTCCCCGCCGCCATTGGCTTTTGGAAGCGAACCATTGTTTTGCCCACGTGGACGCTCCAGGAACTGCCGTCCCAGGATCTCAACGTCATCCTGCTGCACGAATTCGCCCACCTGCGGCGCTGGGATGACTGGACAAATCTCATTCAGAAAGCCGTGCGCGCTCTGTTTTTCTTTCATCCAGCGGTGTGGTGGATTGAAAGCCGCCTCTCGGTGGAGCGTGAGATGGCGTGTGACGACGCCGTGTTGGCGGAAACTGCCAACCCGCACGGATACGCTACTTGCCTTGTTTCGCTGCTGGAAAAGAGCCTGGCGCATCGTGGATGGTCCATGGCCCAGGCAGCCGTGCATCGGGCACGTGAGGCGTCGTTACGGCTCGCGCAGATTCTCGACAAAAACCGTCCCGTAGCCACGCGCGTCTGGAAACCGGCGCTGGGCATGGCCGGTGTTTTTTCCATGGTTTGCCTGCTGGCTCTATCGCAGGCGCCGCAATTCGTCGCGTTTGATCGCGGTATGCGGGCGAATGATTCCGTTCATGCGTACACGACCGCTGCCGTCGAACCTTCTCCCTTAGGAGCAGCAGCCGTTCCTGCGCCGTTGCCCACCAAGTTGCAGTCGATCGGGACGAGTGCCAAGTTGAATCGCGCGCGCGTCCCTAAGCGCGATGTTGGCGAACGCCAAAATCCTCAGGCTCCGCTAGTCGCAGCCGAAGTGCAACCACAGCCGTTGCCCGAGCAAGTGATCGCAATCAGGGCAAATGCTGAGCAACAACTGGTGCCGCAATTCCAGACGCTGGTGTTTGTGCAAACCACCCAGTACCTGACATCCGGTCCGCTGCTGTGGAGAGTCCAAGTGTGGCGAGTGATGCTGGTGAGCGCGGAGCGGGAACGCTCGGCGAGAGTGCCAGTGGCCAACAAGATTTAGCGCAAAATTTTTTTGCAAGCAACAACTAGATAATTAGTTGCAAAAGGAGAACAGAAATGAAGAAGTGGATGGAATGTTGTAAGGCAGTAGCAACCAGGCGCTTGGCAGTGGCCCTGCTGGCGGTAGCGGTTGTCGGGTCGGTAGCGACCTTCGAGTTTGCGAAGTCAGCGCACGCTTCAGTGGCCGAGCCGGCCGCGGCGCCGCTGGATGACAACAGTGTGGCGGCGTTGTTGACTCTTGATCGCGCCATGGAAACTTTGGCAGCACGAGTCACACCGGCCGTCGTGAATGTCACAGTAGCTTCGAAGTCCAACGTGCAGCAGGGCGGTGGAGAAGGCATGCCCGATATGCAACAGTTTTTCGGTCCGGGCAATCCCTTCGGCCGCCAGTTTAATCTTCCGCCGCAGCCTCAGAATCGTATGGAACACGGCCTGGGGAGTGGTGTGATCATTTCTCCCGACGGTTACATCGTCACCAACAATCACGTCATCGACGGCGCCGTCGACATTCGCGTCACCATGAGCAACAAGGAAGTTCTGCCGGCGAAGTTAGTGGGTGCCGATCCACTGACCGACCTCGCGGTCATCAAGGTCAATGGAACCAACTTGCCAAGCGTGCCGTGGGGTAACTCGGCCAACCTGCATCCCGGACAGACGGTGCTCGCTTTCGGAAATCCATACGGGTTCCGCTTCACCGTGACGCGTGGCATCATCAGCGCGCTGAACCGTCCCAATCCGGATGCTAGCGATCGGCGCAAGCCGGGTGAATTCATCCAGACCGACGCTGCCATCAATCCCGGAAATTCCGGCGGGGCGCTGGTGAACGCGCGCGGCGAGTTGATCGGCATCAATACCTTCCTGATCTCCTCCTCGGGGTCATTCGCGGGAATGGGATTCGCGATTCCGGCACAGATCGTTCAGCCGACGGTGGAGACTTTGATCCGTGACGGCAAAATCACGCACGCGTTCATCGGAATTCAGATTGCCGACGTAACTCCTGACAACGCAAAGTTTTTCCAGATGAATAAAGCTGAGGGAGCGGTAGTCAGCGACGTTCAGCCGGACGCGCCCGGCGCGAAAGCGGACCTGCGCACCGGAGACGTGATCACCGAACTCGACGGCAAGCGCGTAACGGACGCCGGACAATTGCAGATGCTGGTTGGACAAAAGCGGCCGGGCGACACCATCCATCTCACGGTGATGCGGGACAGCAAAACAACGAACATTCCAGTGACCCTCGAAGCGTTGGGTGGCGGCAAAGACGCCGAGACTGCCGGCGGCGAGCACGGAAAAGGACGCTGGGGACTGAGGCTCGCGGACCTGACCGCGGACGCGCGCAATGAACTGCAAGCCCAAAGCTCGCTTCATGGCGCCATTGTCGAGGATGTCCAGCCTGGCAGCCCCGCCGACAATGCGGGCTTGCAACGCGGGGACGTCATCATGGAAGTGAACCGGAAATCAGCGAAGTCCGCGGCCGACGTGGCGCAGGCGTTATCGGCTGTGCCGTCCGGTCAAGATGCACTCGTGCTGGTGTGGTCGCAGGGCGGCAGCACCTTCCGCGTTTTGCGTCCTTCCCAGGGATAACGGGCGATGGAAATCCCCGTTTTGCGCGCTGCGTTCCACTCGACCTCCTGGCGGGTTGGGACGCAGCGCGCATTTTCTTGCCGCATACCACGTTGTTTCCAGCGAACGCACGGCACGCAACGTCTAATGATTCACGAATAGAATCGCCGAATCTCCGCCAATACCCTCCATCAACAATTCGAATTGGACTCGGGGCGACCTGGATATTAGAGTTCTAGACTAGCTACAGCGGTTGAAACAATCCGAGTCTCAGCCGCGAAGCGGCGGAATAGGAAAGCCCGGCATCTAAGTGCCGAGAAAGCAGATCTGAAACAAGCGGAGTCCGCTCTAGCGGATGGCACGAGTTTCGTAACACATTCAGAATTTCGTGCCCAACGGCGCACCGTGGTAATCAGCAATTTTACCTCCTCATGGAGCAGCGCCATTTTCACCCGCTAAAATGGGTTAAGGAGATAGTGCTTCTAACCATCTTCGAATCGCTGGATTTCCGACCGGTCGACCGGTCGCAGATTCCACCGAGCTTTAGGGAAATGGAGACAAAGATTTGGACCCGAATGACATTATTCAGGATCAAGACCATGCTGCCTGTTCTCTCGACGCCAGCTATGTGCTGACGTGGGAGGAAATTGCGAACCTGGCAGCGGAGTCCGGTAAGCCTGCCGAGACCCTGAACAACGTTGTGGCATTGATTGCTAGACGGTTTGGCACGGACGTGTGTTCGGCCTACCTGCTGGAGCCCGACCGCGCCAATCTGGTTCTGGCCGCCACGCTCGGGCTGCGGAGCGATTGCGTGGGCAAACTTCGCATGGCCGTCAGTGAAGGACTCGCCGGCCTGGTCGCCGAACAAGTCCGCCCGGTGGCCGTGGAACAGGTCAGGAATCATCCTCGCTTCAAGTACTTCAGCGAGGCCGGCGAAGACGACTATCAATCGTTCTTGGGAGTTCCGCTGGTAGATCGCGGCGTGCTGCAAGGCGTTCTGGTGGTTCAGACCGTGGAGCCGCGAGTCTTCCCGGAAAATGAGATTCGTCTGCTCACCGAGGCCGCAACCCGGGTTGCGCCGGTGGTGAGCGAAGCGCGTGCCCTCGATCGTTTCATCGCGCCTGTCCAGGAGCGGCTCTGGGCCCTGGCCCGCAATCTGTGGTGGAGTTGGGACCACGATTCCAGCGGCTTGTTCCGCGATCTCGATCCCCAGCGTTGGAGCGCGCTCAATCACAGTCCGATCTCGCTGCTGAACGAATATCCTCTGGAAAAACTAGAACATCGTGCCACGGAACTCAATCTGCACGGCCGGATCAACTACGCCTATCGGCGGCTGCGCGAGTATCAGGATGCGGAGCGGACCTGGGGCGCGCGCCACGCCGGCATTCTGCGTCCTCGTCCCGTGGCTTATTTTTCCGCCGAATTTGGCGTGCACGAATCGCTGCCCGTCTATTCCGGTGGACTGGGCGTTCTGGCCGGCGATCACATCAAGGCCGCCTCCGATCTCGGCATCCCCCTCGTCGGCGTTGGCCTGTTTTATGGCCAGGGATATTTCCGCCAGCGTCTTGACCGCGATGGTTGGCAGCACGAGGAATACCTCGAGACCGACGTCAACCAACTTGCCATGGAAACGGCCATCGGCAAGAACGGCAGACCGGTCGTGGTGCAGGTCGATACCCGCCACGGTCCAATTTACGCAAAAGTATGGCGCGTGAAAGTGGGCCGTTGTCAGCTGTTTCTCCTCGACTCCGACGTCGAAGGCAACACTCCCGAGGATCGCGAGATGACCTCGCGTTTGTACGGGGGCGATGGCCGGGTTCGCGTCCATCAGGAATTACTTCTCGGCGTGGGCGGCCTGCGCGCACTGAAAGCGCTTGGCATCACGCCGGGCGTTCTTCACCTGAATGAAGGACATAGCGGATTCGCGGTCCTTGAAGCGATTCGCCAGCGCATGGAAGAAGAAGGCATCGGCTTCGAGAAAGCCGTGCCGCGAGTGGCCCGGGAAGTGGTGTTTACGACGCACACTCCCGTGCCCGCTGGCCACGATCGCTTCGATGCCGATCTGGTAGAAGAGCACCTTGGACCTCTCCGCGAGGCCCTCGGCCTCTCGAAGGAAGGTTTCATGGCACTGGGCCGCGAGTTTCCCGAGAGCGATGAACGCTTCTGCATGACCGTACTCGGACTGCGGTTTTCGCGGCGCGCCAATGCGGTTTCGTCCCTGCATGGCGAAGTTTCGCGCGCCATGTGGACCAGTCTTTCTCCGGGCAAACACGAAGACGCGGTTCCCATCGGACATATCACCAATGGCGTACACGTCCCCACTTGGCTCGCTCCGCAGATGTTTCGTCTCTACGATCGCCATCTCGGAACTGGATGGCAACAGCACAGCAGCGAGGCCAAGATCTGGGAGGGTATTGAGGACGTCGACGACGGCGAACTCTGGGAAACTCACTTCAATCTGAAGTCGCTGATGATCGAATTTGTGCGCCGCCGCGCCGTCAAGCAGGCCGCGCGCCGCGAAGAGCCGCGTGCCGTGCTGCAGCAACTGGAACGCGTGCTTAGTCCCGACGCGCTGACCATCGGCTTTGCGCGGCGCTTTGCTACCTACAAACGCGCCAATCTGATTTTGACCGACATCGAAAAGATCGCCAGCATGGTCAATGACCCGAAGCGTCCGGTGCAGTTCGTGTTTGCCGGCAAGGCGCATCCTCTCGACGAACCCGGCAAGCGCGTCCTGCAGGAGATTGCCCGCCTGATGCGCGACCCGCAGTTTTCGGATAAGTTCGTCTTCGTCGAAGACTACGACATCAACGTCGGCCGCCATTTGACGCAGGGCGTCGATGTCTGGCTCAACAATCCAAGGCGTCCCCTGGAGGCGTCCGGAACCAGCGGCCAGAAGGTCGTTTTGAACGGCGGCTTGAATCTCTCCGTGTTGGACGGCTGGTGGGCGGAAGCTTACGACGGCCTGAACGGCTTCGCCATTGGAAACGGCCGGACTCACTCCGACATGAATGTGCACGACACCCGCGATGGGGAAGACCTGATGCGGGTGTTGCGCGAGGAAGTGATCCCGCTCTATTACCAGCGCGATCGCGACGGTCTGCCGCGTGGCTGGATCCAACGCATGAAGCGAACCATCCGCACTTTGGGCTGGCGCTTCAACGCCGATCGCATGGTGATGGACTACACGCTCAAGTGCTATGTTCCGGCAGCCGGCGGAACCTCGAGCGATTCCCGGCTCAGCATGTAACCGGTCGCGGAAGAACTCGAGATTCGTATCAGGGCATACGTCGCCTTATAGCTTGGGAAAAAACTCAAGGTTCTCCTCGAATGGGAAGGGCACGGCTTTAGCCGTGCCGCCGAAGCAGTAAATATGAGGGCTTTAGCCCCTGAGGGCCCCAGGGCGCTGCCATTGGGGAGGACTTTGAGTTTTTCCGCAACCTATTTAGCCATGTTACTAGGTCGCGCCGCCCAAGCGCTCCGCTCTCGTCTCTGCAACATCAAGCCCTAACAGTCTCGAACCGCGGTTTCGACTTGACAGTTTGGTGAGACCGGTTACTATATATGAATATTTATGCACAATAATGGATAAATATGCCTCTACAGGAAAAATGAGGCGAACCCAGGGGTCGGGAGATTTACAGTAGATCGGATGGCATCCAAACTTAAGACCGCGATTCTCGGCGCGACCGGCTATTCCGGTCTCGAACTCGCTCGCCTGCTGGGCCGCCATCCGCGGACCGATGCGCCCCTTCTTTTGCGGCGCAGCGCGGAGACTGACGAGTCCACCACCGGCCTGCCGCACAGCTCCGGGAATGGCAACGGCTATTCGCCGATTGAGCCGTTTTCGTGGTCTGCCTTGGAGCAGCATGGCGTGGAACTGTTGTTCCTGGCGACACCGCATTCCGTTTCTCGCGAACTCGTCCCCGAGGCCGTGGCGCGCGGCCTGCGGATCGTCGATTTGAGTGGAGCGTGGCGGCTGAAACAGGAACAGAATCGCGCCGTCTATGGCTTCAAAGATGCCGACGCGCAGATTGCGGCCGAACTCACGGAACGCGCCGTATACGGCCTGCCTGAGTTGCACGCGGACCGCATACCGTCGGCTAGTCTGGTCGCGAATCCTGGCTGCTATGCGACGTCCGTCATCCTTGCATTGGCGCCCGTGCTGTCGGCTGGGATTGTGGATTGTGACCACGGAATCATCTCGGATTCGAAGTCGGGAGTATCCGGAGCGGGTAAGGAACCCACGGCGCGTACCCACTTCGTCTCCGTGGCCGATAACTTTTCCGCCTACTCGGTTTTCGGACACCGTCACACTGGCGAGATTCTCGAGCAATTGGCGCTTAATTCCTGTCAGTTGATCTTCACTCCTCATCTCTTGCCAATCCCGCGTGGGATTCTGTCGACAATCTATGTGTATCTAAAACGCGAAATGACGGCGGACGAAATTCACAATTGCTTTCACAATTTCTACACAGGCAAGCGATGGGTGCGTATTTTCCCCGCATCGCATTTGCCAGAAATTCAGTTTTCCGTGTACACAAATTACTGTGACCTCGGCTTCTGCCTCGCGAAAGATGGCCGCCGGCTCGTCCTGGTTTCCTGCCTGGACAACCTGCTCAAGGGCGCAGCCGGGCAAGCCGTGCAGAACATGAACCTGATGTACGGCTGGGATGAGGCGGAGGGCCTGCAATGAAGATTGTCATCAAGATCGGCGGCGCGGCGCTGGAGGATAAGCCGACCCTGCAGAAATGCGCGCAAGCCGTGGTGCAACTCTCCCAGGACGAGCATCAGGTTGCCGTTGTGCACGGCGGCGGCAGCGCGCTGACGCGGACCTTGAAACTGCTCGGAAAGGAAAGCGACTTCGTCAACGGACTGCGCGTCACCGACGCGGAGACGCGCGATGTGGCGCTGATGGTGCTCGCCGGCATCGTGAACAAGAGCCTGGTGGCGGCGATCGCAGCTGCCGGGTGTCCGGCAATTGGCCTTTGTGGTGGAGACGGCGGCGTGTTTCGCGCCCGCAAGAAGCAGGATGCGGAATACGACCTGGGATATGTCGGCGAAATCTGTTTCTCCGAGCCGCGCTGGCTCAAAGCCATCTGGGCCGAAGGCGGAATTCCCGTGCTCTCCTCCGTCGCGCTCGGAGGCGATGGGCAATACTACAACGTGAATGCGGACCAGATGGCGGCCGCGTGCGCCATAGCCTGCGAGGCCGACGCGTTGATCTTCCTCACCGACGTGGCTGGGGTGAAACAGGCGGACGGTTCAGTAATGGCACGGTTGGACACCAAGCAAGTTGCCGGGCTCATCGACGACTCTATAGTCAGCGGCGGGATGATGCCCAAGCTCGAAGCCTGTACCCAGGCTCTCAAGAGCGGCGTGGGTCGCGTGCGCATCCTGCCCGCGTCGCAGGTCGAAGTTCTGCCCCTGTTTTATTTCACGAAGATCGAATGCGGTACCGAGGTGCTGAGAGCATGAGTCTCGCTTCCGTCTCCCGCATGGAAGCGAAGCTCTTGCTTCCCACTTACGAGCGTCAGCCGATCCTTTTTGTTCGCGGCCGCGGCGTCTATCTTTGGGATTCCCAGGGCAAGCGCTATCTCGATTTCCTGAGCGGGATTGGGGTCAATGCGCTCGGCCATAATCACCCGGCCATCCAGGCGGCGATCAAGCGTCAGGCCAGCCGGTTGATCCATGTTTCGAATCTGTTCTACCACGAGTACCAGGCGGAACTGGCGCGGCTGTTAACCGAAATCTCCGGGCTTGACCGCGCTTTCTTCTGCAACAGCGGCACTGAGGCCTGGGAAGGAGCACTCAAGTTTGCCCGCGCCTTTGCGCAAGCCAACCACAAGAACGGAAGCAAGCCTAATCCGAAGACGCGCATTCTTGCTATGGACAACTCCTTCCATGGCCGCACCTTTGGCGCGCTGGCCACTACCGGTCAACCGAAGTATCGAGCTCCGTTCGTTCCGCTGCTGCCCGGCGTGACGTTCGTCAAGTTCAATGACCTTGACGACCTGCAACGAAAATTTGATTCCAGTGTCTGCGCCGTGTGCATCGAGACCATTCAGGGGGAGGGCGGGATTTGCCCCGTGAATCGGGAGTTTTTGGAACTCGCCTCGCGCCTGACCAAGCAGAGCGGCGCGTTGCTCGTCATCGACGAAATTCAATGTGGCCTGGGCCGCACCGGGCGCCACTTCGCCTACCAGCACTACGGTGTGCTGCCGGACGTAGTCACCGTCGCCAAGCCACTGGCTTGCGGCTTGCCGCTAGGCGCCATCCTTACCACCGAACGGGTTTCAAGTTGCATGCACCCCGGCATGCACGGAACAACGTTTGGCGGCGGTCCGCTCGCCTGTGCGGTTGCTATCGAGTTTCTACGCGAGGAAAAGAAATTGCTGAAGCACGTGCGCGCGCTCGGCGAATATTTTCACGCCGCTCTTAAGTCGCTGGACAGGAAGCACAAATCGATTCAGGACGTTCGCGGGGCTGGCCTGATGCAGGCCGTGGAATTGGCCTCGCCCGAATTGGCGAAGGCGGTAGCAAAGCAACTGTTGCAGGAAGGCATTATCATCAATCGCACGCACGAAACCGTGCTCCGCTTTCTGCCGCCGTATGTCATTCAGAAAAAGCATGTGGATCAGGTGGTAAGAGCACTGGACGCGGCGTTGCACAAAAATGCAGAGACCACGCACGAAGACGGGAAAGAAGAAAAGAAAAGCGCCAAGCCGCGCCGCAAGGAAGCCCATGCGCACGCGTGAGGCGGTCCTGCCCGATGCCGAGCAGATTCACGTTCTCATCTCGGCCTACTCCGGCGACGGCACGCTGCTCCCTCGCTCGCTGGCGGAGATTTGCGAGAACGTGCGCGATTTTGTCGTCCTCGAGCAGGACGGACGCATCATCGGATGCGGAGCTCTGCACCTCTATGGCGTACACCTGGCCGAGATTCGCTCGATCACCGTTGATCCCGCAAGCCAAAGCGGCGGTGGTGGCCGGCGCCTGGTCAAGGCTCTGCTGGCGCAGGCGGAAAAGCACAAAGTCACTTGCGTGTGCCTGTTCACACGCATTCCGGAGTTTTTCTCGCGCATGGGGTTCACCGTTGCCAATCATGAGGATCTCCCCGACAAGATCCACAAAGACTGCTACAAGTGCCCCCGGCTTTATCGCTGCGATGAAGTACCGATGATCCGCGGCGATCTGCCCACGTTCGCCATTTTGCCGCCGCCCAAGAACTGGTTGAAGATTCAGGCATGACCGCGCTGCGCCGCTCTCCTGAGAAAATTCGTCTGCCCTTGGGCTTCTCTTTTTCCGCAGTCGCTGCTGGAATCAAAGTCAGTGGCCGTCCCGACCTTGCATTAGTCGACGTGTGGGGACAGGCGCCTTCGCCCGTCCAAGCCGAACGCAGTTCGGCCGCCGCTGGCGCGACCGCTGCTGCATTGTTCACGAAAAATCGGGTTGTCGCCGCACCCGTGGAAGTTGGCCGCAGGTCGTTGCTTTCGACTGGTGGCCGGGTTCGAGCCGTAGTCGTGAACTCCGGAAACGCCAACTGCGCCACCGGACGCGCCGGCACGCAAGCCTGCGAACGAGTTTGTCGCGAAGCCGGAAAGCTGTTCGGCGTGTCCGCTGCCGAGATCTTTCCATCTTCGACCGGCATCATCGGAGTTCCGCTGCCGGCGGAAAAAATTCACGCCAAGTTGCCGGAACTCATCGCAGCGCGCTCCGCCACCGAGTCCAGCGTCCTCGCCTTCGCCCAAGCCATCATGACCACCGACACACGGCCGAAGATCGCGTCCGTGCGCTTCCGGGCCGCGTCGAAAGAGGTGACCGTGCTCGGAATCGCGAAGGGCGCCGGCATGATCCATCCCCAGCTTGCGACCATGCTGGTGTACGTGTTCACGGATGTCAGTGCCAGCCCGCGAGAACTACAGTTTCTGCTGCGCGAGGCGTGCGACGACTCATTAAATTGCATGTCCATCGACGGTGACACCTCCACCAACGACACAGTGTTACTGCTGGCGAGTGGAGCCAGCGGCGCTCGGGTGAAAGACGTCCGCAGCCGGAAGAAGTTCTCCGCGGCTCTGACCGCCGTATGCCAATCGCTCGCCGAGCAGATCGTCACGGATGGAGAAGGCGTGCAGCACGTAATCCGTCTGTTCGTCGAACAGGCCCGCAGCAGGGAAGAGGCATTACTGGTGGCGCGGACGATTGCTCATTCGGCGCTGGTCAAAACCGCGTGGGCGGGCGCCGATCCGAATTGGGGACGCATTCTGGCGGCAGTGGGAAGATGTGGCGCGCCCATCGAGCCCTCTCGCGTTCAGATTTTGATTGGCAGTCAGAAAGTGTGCCGCAACGGAGTAGCAAGTGAGTTCAACGAACAACAAGCGCACCGCGATCTCGCGCGGCCGGTGTGCGATATTCACGTCCAACTCGGGCGCGGACGGACCTCGGTGCGATTTCTCACTACGGATCTGACAGCCGAGTATGTGCGGATCAACGCGGACTATTCCACCTAAGAGAGTAACCTGTGGTGCGTCCCCCCGTGGACCTCTGTGTCCCCTGTGGTAGAAGCTTTTTTCAGCCACAGGGGACACAGAGGTCCACAGAGGAACCCGATGGAGCAATCGCAGCTAGAAGCTGAACATGGCCTGCAATTCAATCTTCCGATTGGCGGCCTGACTCGAGAACAGCCCACCCGCCAGATTAATCGACTCTCCAAAATGCGATGAGGTCAGCGTGCCAATCGGAGTTGCCGCATTCACCTTGTTCAGAACATTGCGGGCATTCACGCTGAAGGTCAGGCTGTAGCGCCGAGTGGTAGCAGGGCCCATGCCCCCGAAGCCGCCCGGCCCACGTCCAAAGCCGCCGCCGCCACCGCCGCCTCGCGGACCACCGCCGCCGGGAGGACCACCTCTGGGAGGTCCGCCGCCCGCCTGCACCCCGCCCTTTCCGCCAACCTCCGGCCCGAAGCCAAATGTTTTCGCCAACCGCAAGTTGAGTGTGAAGTGGTTCGGACCGGTCAGATAGTTGATGGGAATCGGAGTGTAGGCAGTGGTTGGAACCACATAGTGGCAGGCCATGGTCAGTGAAAGGCAACTGCCCGAAGGGTTGGCGGCAAATGCGGGGCGGTCATTGAATAATGAATCGCCGCTCAAATCCTGGCCCACAGTGACGTTGTACGGCGAGCCAGAAGTGAAAATCATAAATGGACTGAGGCGAAAGCCACGCGGCAGTCCGACCGTGCCCCCCATAAATACGCGATTGCGCACATCAAACGAAGCCCTTCCGTAGTCTGCCCCTATGTCGTACTGATTCGATGGAAAGCCCGAAGCACCGGTCGTATCGCTGTTCGCGTAATTCAGAGAGTAGTAACCGTACAGAGACAGCTTGGCGCCGGCGCGAATGTTGAAGTTCGTAATCAACTGGTTCTGCCGGAAAACTCCATCCGAGACGTATTGGTAGATGGGGCCGGCTGTCGGGTCGGGAGGCGATCCCGACGAAAATGGTGTCCCCGGCGGTGGCGCGTTGGTGTTCAGCGACAGGAACTGGTGTACGCCGCGCGCATTCAGATAGGAAACCGTGACATTCGCGATCTTCGTGACCTGACGCTCCAGGCTGAAGGCGGTCTGCATAATGTAGGGCGCGTGCAGTTGGGCATTGATCTGGTAGATAGCCTGGGCTGTCGCCGGCAGTGTGTTGACTGGCGGCGGGGTCGGATAAGTTGGATCGGACACAATGTACTGTTGCTGCGTCACACCGTTCTGTCGGTCCGCATTCAGAATCAGGTCTTGCCCGAAACGGTCGTAGAACAGCCCAAACCCGCCGCGGAGTATGGTTTTCGGGGCGCTCTTTCCGCCTCCGCCGATGCCCCAGGCAAAACCGAGGCGGGGTGCCCAGTCCGCGTGGTCGTGAATTGCGTTCTGGGTTTCAAAGCGCAGTCCTCCGCTAAGTGTGAGATTGGGACGAACTTTCCAGTCATCCTGCACATAGAGTCCAGCGTCTACCATCGTGACTGGCACGGTCGGAACCACGCTGCTCTGGGTTGCATTGACAGAATACTGGCGCGGTGTACCGCTGTTGAAACTGTCGAGGCTGGAGAATGTGTACGTGCCATTGAACCCAGCGCTGGACATACTGACTTCGTGAATGGCCCGCAGACGCCCGCCGAATTTTATGAAGTGCTTGCCTTGGGATATCGAAGTGTAATTCTGCAGTTCGTAGTGATCCTCGTGGTCGTTCTCCGCTCCCGAAACCGCTCCTCCTCGCGTGAACTCCCCAAGTACGTTGATGCCTAAAGCCGTGCTGAAAGGGGTCTGCCCGCTGTTGTCGCGCAGGTATTGGAAGCGCGTCTCGTTGACCGCCTTCGCCCCCAGAGTTTGCGTATCGCTGATCTGCACCGTGTGTTCGGTGGATGTCGTGTCATAGCCAGCTTCCGGCAGCACCGTCCCGCCAACACCTGCGTTTTGCTGTGTGTCACGGTAAAACTGGTAACGGGCAGTGAGCGTATTGTTGGGGCTCACTTGGTAGTCGATGCGCGGACTGATATTGGTTCGGGTGCGCGGGTTGGGAACGCTCTCGCTCAGACCCAGCCCCGGCGCATTCACGACCGCTATTTCATTAATGTTGCGCCGCTGTAGATTGAAGAAAAAGGATGCCTTCTTGTTGATCGGCCCGCCGATGTTTCCCATGTAGATCACCGAGTCATACGGCTGGGTCGCATCGGGGGCGAGGAAAGGATTGCGGCTGTTCATCGCGGAACTGTTTCCCTCGACGGCGAACTGCCCATGGTATTTGTCCGTACCCGGCTTGGTGAAGATTTCGATTCGCCCATAGCCCAGCTTGTCGTATTCGGCCGAAAACGGATTTTGATTGATGCGAATCTCGCGAATCGACTCCTTTGGCGGAAGTTGTCCGCCAGTGAAGCCGTCAATATACATCTGTCCGCCATTGGGACCGGCCGAAGGTCCGGCCAGCGCTTCCAGGTCAGACTGTAATTCATCGGGATCGTCGGGAAGCGCTTCCAGATCCTTGCCGCTCAGCACGATCGCGCTGGCGTTGCTGGCGGGATTGGTGTCGAGCTGCGGCGTCTGCTCCTCGACATTGACCTTTTCTTGCCGCACGTTGATGTCGAGCGCAATGTTGAACTGCGCGACCTGGCCCGCCGCTACGTCCACGTCGTTCTGCACAAAAACGGCGAATCCCTGGGCATTCGCCGTGACCGTGTACTTGCCCGGCGCCAGATTTCCGATTTCGTAATTGCCGCTGTGATTGGTGGTGGTCGAGTGCGTTTGGCCGCCGGATGCGAGGATCGCGACCGTGGCATTCGGAACCACCGCACCCGAGGGATCAGTTACCTGCCCGCGCAAGGTTCCCGTCGTTCCTTGTGACTGGGCCGATGCCGGCGTTGCCAGCCCGATCAGCGTCGCCGAGATGATAACCGCCAAGATGAAGACTGAATACTTCAAACACACACCTTTTCTTTCCAGGCAGAACAGATTGGTTGAGACTTGTTTACTGCGCGGCTTCCCCTTCTCCATTGGGGGCGCCCAGTGACCACGGTGAAAGCAGCGAGGATGCGCTGCGATTTGGCGCAGCTGTCAAGATGGCTTCCACTCCCGCCAGCATCGTGATCGCGATCACCGCATCCGAACTTCCGCTCTCGGCCGATACGATCATCACCGCGTCGCCCTTCTGCAGGTCCGCCAGAGTGCTGTTGGGCAAGCGGCTCAGCATGCGCTGCAAATCGGGAGGACCATTTCCCCCTGGCTCGCCGCCCGGGCCGCGCCTGGCTTGCGATTCCGCTCCAGGCCGCGCCCCAGCACTTGGCGAAGAACCTTGCCCGCTCATACTCTGACCGTTAGCGCCAGATTGCTCTCCGCCTCCCGCCGCGCCTTTCAATCGCATCGCGATGCGTTGCGCCATCTCTGCCGGCAGCTTCTTCATTTGCGAGTCCGAAGACACTTTCACTACTACCGCGCTTTTGCTGATCGCATCCTGCACCGTCATGGTGTTGTTCGCTGCATCGACGGCCTTGACCGTGCCCGCAATATTCCGAAATGAACCGGTAACAACTTCCTCGGCGCTCAGTTCGCTGCCGTCCGGATTGTGAGTTCCACGCGCGCGCAACTGGTCTCCCACCTTGATCTGCTCGACCGGAGCCGGTTTCGCATCGTCAAATTTCACCGAGCCGGGCGCATAGCGGCGCAGGATCGTGTCCTTGGCAATGTGTACGGCGATACTCCGGCTCGCACCCATGCCACCGGATGAAATCGTGATGGCGCCCGCCGCTGGGTCCACCTTGGTGACGAGTCCGCCCACGCCTCGCTTCTGCCAGTCGTCGCGCTCGTGCTGCTGCTTGGCCGCCACGTCGCCTTGTTTCATCACGATTATGGCCAGCGCGGCAATCGTGTGTTCATCCCCAGATGTCTGCCCGCGGACGAGAACCCGATCCCCAGGCTGCAGGTCTTGCGGCTGCAGTGCGGTCGCGTTCTTCAGATCCTTCTCTCCGGGAGGGACCCGTAAGATCTTCGTCGAGCTAGTGAACTTGGCCGTCACTTCGCCGCCGGATTCGGCAGCCACCGTGATCGAATCCGCCTGAATATTCTTGATTGCCCCCACAGCCTTGGCGACTTGAGCGGTTCCCGAACTGCTCGCTGGCTTGTCCTGTGCCATCGCAGAGCCCGCCAGATTCAGGACGAGCATCGCCGTGAGCACGCACGTGGTGAGGGAAGACACGGGCACGGTTCTCTGCGGGAAGCCTCGCATGATCTAACTCTAGCATCGCAAAACCCGTCATATTTGCGCCTTTACGAAGTTTTACCCGGCATTGACATTGCTTTTACGGGACGCTGGCAACTGCAACTCCATCGCCGCGCATCCACTCCTACAACTGGTTCTCGTCGAGGACCGTAAAGACGGGCAGTAACCAGTTACCTATAAGCCATGCTTGCTTGGATGCCTATGTCCGATGAGAAACCCAGTCCCGAGAGGCAGACCCGCCCGGACGCCGCCGGTCTCCTATATCGGTTGACGGTTGCTTTTCCGAGTTGGGCGGGTGCTGTCCTGGCGATTTACTCCATTTTCTTGTACAGATTCAGCGCTCTGAAGATTCGTCTGAAATAACCAATCAACGGAGGATTTGCGGTGAATGAGACCCAGTTGGAGAATCTCCGGCCACGCAAGAGACCGACTGTGAACCGTTCTCCCGGGTGGAAAGCCATCACCTATGTGCTGATCGCCGCGCTGACCGCCATTCCGGGGGTCGGCCCATCGATCTGGGCTCAGGATGGCGTTGCCACCATCGCCGTCGACGTGAAGGTAGTCACGCTGCCGGTCACCGTTCGCGACAAGCAGGGCAAGATCGTCCGCGACCTCACCAAAGAAGATTTCACGCTGCAGGAAGACGGCCGCCCGCAGACCATCCGTTATTTTTCGCAGGACGCGAATCTCTCGCTCACCCTCGGTCTGCTCGTCGACACCAGTCGCAGTCAGACCAGTGTTCTCGACGCGGAGCGCAACGCGAGCCGCAGTTTTCTCGATCAGATGCTTGTGCAGCCCACCGACAAGGCCTTCCTCATTCATTTTGACAAGGAAGTGGAACTGCTGCAGGACTTGACGCCTTCACGTGAAAAGCTGCAAGCGGCGCTTGAATTGCTCAAGACGCCGTCGGACCGCGAGAAATCGAATGACCCCAACGACTCGAACGATTCCCGCTCTGGCTCGGGATCGGGCTCGCACCGTGGCGGAAGTACTCAACTTTATGACGCCGTTTTTCTGGCGTCGAATGAGTTAATGAAAAAGCAGCAGGGCCGGAAGGCTCTCATTATTCTCACGGATGGAGTTGACCGCGGCAGCAAGACCTACCTTGAGAGCGCCATCGAGTCTGCCCAGCGAGCGGACACTATTGTCTACTCCATCTATTTTGCGGATCCTCACCGCGAGCAAGGCAATGAACGCGAAGGTCGGCATGGCGGAATGGGCCGAGGTGGTGGTTGGCCCGGCGGCGGAGGTGGCTGGCCCGGAGGTGGCGGAGGATATCCTGGCGGCGGTGGCCGCGGCGGTCCCGGCGGTGGCCAGCGTCGTCCCGAGGAACCGCGCACCGATGGCAAGAAAATTCTAGAGCGGATTTCCAAAGAGACAGGTGGGCATTTCTTCGAAGTTTCTAAGAAAGAATCCGTCGGCGAGATCTACACGAGCATCGTCGAAGAACTGCGAACCCAGTACAACATGGGCTACACGCCCGACAAAGAGAGCGCACCCTCTGGCTATCACCACGTCCAGTTGGCGGTGAAGAAGAAAGATCTGACCGTGCAAACTCGAGAAGGATACTACGCAGATAGGTAGTCTTGTGTAGAGCGGACACTCTTGTCCGCTGCCGTTGATGTTGATTTTGATGTTGATTTTGATTTTGAAAGTTGACTCGGAAGATCAAAATCAACCGCAAGGTCAAGAGCGGCGGACAAGAGTGTCCGCCCCACACAAGGACTTACTTGGCCGCGAGTTCCTCGCGCAGCGCCTTTCCCAGCGCAACCTGCCGATCGGCGCTCAACTTGGCTCCGCCCGAGGTCAGATACAGGACGTCAATTGCCATCTGCCCCTCGGTCTCAATCAACGCAATTTCGATGTTGCACTCCTGCTTCGAAACCAGCGAGCACATCCGGTACAGCAGTCCCGGACGATCCTGGGTCAGAACCTGCACCAGGGTGCTGTGCGCCGAGCAGTTGTCGTCGAATTCAATCTGGGTTGCGATCTTGACCTTCGTGCTGTCCGACTTTTCTGATTTCAAGCGGTCGCGCAGCATGCGCGCCACGTCGGCTTCTCCCTTAACCACGGCCGCGATGCTCTTTTTCAAACGCTCCCATTCCTGCAGATTCATCTCCAGCGTTCGAAAGCGATCGGTGAAATAGAAAGTGTCGACCACCATGCCCGCGGCATTCGAGAACGCGTTGGCTTTCACAATGTTCATGCCCCACGCGGCTAGCGCTCCGGAAACGGAAGCGAACAGGGCAGGCCGATCCGTCGTGACCAACGTCAGTTCATACCAGTGGCGGATCTGCTTCAGATTGAGTTGGACGCCGCTCTGCCCCACGCGGGCGGCCATTTCGGCATGCGCCAAGACGTCGGTTGCGCCGTGGATCCGCAGATACCGTTGCGGCAATCCTTCCAGAAAAATGTTGAATTTCTTGCCCGCAACCCGAGCCAGCGAGCGCAGATGATCCAGGTTGGCGAGTCCAACGCTGGCGTTGTCATGGTCATTGCCAGTGTGCACACGCTCGTCGGCGCTTCGGCTCAAGTAATTCGCGCAGGCAATATAAAGTTGCCAGAGGTTATCGGCCTTCCACGGCGTCATGGCCTCGGGGTTCACGGCTTTGACGTCGGCATAAGTCATCAGGCACAGCATTTTCAGCCGCTCAGGTACTCCGACTTTGTCCGCGAACGACTTCACATTCGCGGGATCAAACACATCCCGCCGCATGGCCGCCGACATTTCCAGATGGCTGGCCACCAGATATCGTACCGTCTCGCGATCCACTGGATCCAGATCGAGCCGCTCCGTGCAGCTGTCGGTAAGCTGCAGACTGAGTTCGACGTGACTATCACTGGGCACTGCTTTGCCGGAATCATGCAACAGCAATGCCAGGTAGAGCAGTTCCGGCTGGTCGACCTCGCTCAACAATCCCGCGAAGCGCTGGTCCCATTCCGATTTCGATTCTTTCAGACGATGCAGGTGTTCAATTGCCAGGAACGAGTGCTCATCTACCGTGTAACGATGGTAGAAGTCGCGCACCACCAGCGCCTCGATTCCCTTCAACTCCGGCAATAGAAGCGCCAGCAGGCGGAGCGCGTTCATGGCACGCAGAGCGTCGGCGGCATGCGGCTGCAGCAGCGTTTCCTGCAAGTAGAGCCACAACTCGGCGCCCCGTGGAGGCGTCGCTGCCAGCGCCGGCAGTGCCTGTTCGACTTTATATTCGGTGGTCGTACTCAGCTTCAGGCCATGTTCCGCCATGAAATGAAAGAGGCGCAGCAGCATTTCCGGATCCCGCAGTCCGCCCAGTTGCTGCGGTTGCTTCAAAAAGATCAGTCCATCCACCACCGAAAAATCGTCGCTCGCGACCTTCGATCTCCAGCCCTGGAATTGGCGGTAGAGAGACGACCATGCCGCCGGGATCTCCTCCAGCAATTGGTTGCAGACGCGATGCACGCTGCGCACGTGGCCAAAGTAAACGCGCATCCAATCCGCGGCGCTCGTGATTTCCAGATCGCTCGCGCCAATCTTTCGCGCCGCCGCCTCATCCTGCGCTTCCCAAGTCAGCGTGTTGTCGTGACGCCCGTGCCGGAAGTGAAGAAAGCAACGCACCGACATCTGGAAATCAAGCGCCGCGTCGAGCGCCCTCCGCGAAGAAACCGGCAGCAGCGTTTTCGTGTCGGGCCACACCTTCAACTTTTCCATGGCAGAGATCAGCGCCAGCCAGTTGGCGACGTTGTAGTCGCGCAGTCCCCCGGGCCCATCCTTTACGTTCGGCTCCAGATGAAAGACGGTATTGGCAAACTTGTGATGGCGTGCGCGTGTGATCTCGCCCAGATTCTGGATCAGGTTCTGGCACTCGCGCCCGACCAGGCGGGGAACGGCTTTTTCGTGCAGCCGCGAAAAAAGCTCGCGGTCGCCCGCCAAATACCTACAGTCGAGCAGCGAGATGGCAAACTCAACATTGTTGGGGTCCAGCCGTTCACACTCCACCAGATTTCGAGTGGCCGGGCTGAGCTTGAGACGCAGGTCCCACAACTCCTGCGAAAAACGCCGAATGGGATCTTTGAACTCCCTTTCGGAATTACCACCAGCGTGCAGAAACAGCAGGTCAATATCGGAGTGGGGAAAGAGCCAGCCGCGCCCGAATCCGCCGGTGGCGACTAGTGCGAAGTTTTTCGGTCCGTCCGAATCGGTGCCGGTCGAACCGGAGCTAGAGCCAACGATGATTTCGTTCCAGAGCCGCTGAACAATCGCATCGACCAGCGCTGTGCGTCTGGCGAGCGCCGCGCGCCCGTCGCCGGTGGCAGAGAATTCCTGCTCGATGGCAGCCGATTCCCTCGCGTACAGGTCATACAACTCACTGCGGACGGTGGCCACGGTGCTCATTTCGTTGACACCCTCCCCCGAAGTGCAAAATCGAGCACAAGGCGAAGCGCGAAACTGAGTGACTCGCGTGGAGTGGACTTTGTCCCGCTCCAGTCTTGATTCCACTCTGCTCACAGATCAACAGACCCGGGGGGAGGTCAATCCGAAATTCGTGTGCCTACAGCACGCTTTCGCCGCGTTCGTCGTTGCGAATCCGAATCGCTTCATCAATGCGCGAAAGAAAAATCTTCCCGTCGCCGATTTTGCCTGTACGTGCCGCGGTAGTGATCGCTTGCACGACTTTTTCGACCATTTCGTCGGCCAACACGATTTCGAGTTTCACCTTGGGGATCAGGTCCACCGTGTACTCACGTCCCCGATAAAACTCGGTGTGTCCCTTTTGCCGGCCATGTCCTCTGGCTTCGAAGACGGTCATGCCTTCGACGCCCACCTCATGCAATGCGTCTTTCACGGCTTCGAGCTTGGAAACTTGGATAATCGCTTCGACCTTTGTCATGGTCCTCCGTCCCGTTGATTCCCGTGGCCTGCTTCGGTTTCCCGTTATCCGGCCGGTTCCCAATAATATCCCTCTTCGCCGTGCTGCGAGAGATCAAGACCTTGCACCTCATGGTCCTCTGGAACGCGGAGACCGATGGTGACGTCGACCAGCTTCAGGATGACCAACGTGCCCACGACAGCCAATATCCAGGCAATCACCACCCCGACCAGCTGATTGAGTAACTGGTGGGCGTTGCCCTCGAACAATCCCGACGCCACCGTGCGTCCCTGTGCGTCCTTGAAGATGGGATTCACGGCGCTGGAAGCGAAAACGCCGGTCAGGAGGGCTCCCAGAGTTCCGCCCGCTCCGTGGACACCGAACGCATCGAGCGAGTCGTCATAGCCGAATATGGACTTGACCTTGGTGACCATGTAGAAACAACCAACCCCCGCAATTAATCCGATGGCGATTGCCGACATAGGCGAAACAAAACCGGCCGCCGGAGTAATCGCAACCAGCCCGGCCACAGCTCCTGAGATCGCACCCAACGCGCTGGGCTTCCCTCTCTTCCACCACTCCGCCACGCTCCAACCGAGGGTCGCGGCGGCCGCGCCAAAATGGGTGGCGACGAATGCGCTCGTAGCCAGCGCTCCCGCCGAAAGCGCGCTGCCCGCGTTGAACCCAAACCATCCCACCCACAGCAAGCAGGCGCCAATGAAGCTCAGCACTACGCTATGAGGAGGCATGGACTCTTTCGGATACCCGATGCGAGGTCCCAGATACAACGCACACACTAGCGCCGAAACACCCGAAGTCACGTGCACCACCGTGCCGCCGGCAAAATCCAGACAAGGGAACCGTCCGCCGAGAGAGGCATTCAGCAGCCCACCCTTCCCCCAGACCATGTGCGCCATGGGGGCATAGACCACGAGCGACCACAGCACCATGAAGGCTGACATGGCGCTGAACTTCATACGCTCTGCGAACGCGCCCGTGATGAGCGCCGGGGTGATGATGGCAAACATCAACTGGTACACCATGAATGTCTGGAGTGGAATGGTTGCCGCATAATCGGCTTCAGGTTGCGCTCCCACGCCGCGGAGGAAGACGTTGTGGAATCCGCCGATAAAACTGTTTCCCGAACCAAATGCCAGACTGTAGGAGACCAGGCCCCACAGCAGGGTGACGATGGCCATCATGGCGAAACTCTGCATCATCGTCGACAGGACGTTTTTCTTTCGCACCAGCCCGCCGTAAAACAACGCCAGGCCGGGTCCGGTCATCATCAGGACCAGCGCGGAACTCATCAGCATCCAGGCGTTGTCGCCGGAGGACTTTGCGTCGGCCACTGCCTGCTCCAGTTTCGCAATCCGCGCCGATTGCGCTTCATCCGCGCTGCCAGCCCCGCTAGCGGCCGCATTCCCGCCCGAAGCCTGCGCCAGCGCGCCGATCGCAAACAAACACACCAGTCCTAGCGTAAGACAAACCGTGACCGATTTTTTCATCAATCCCTTCTGACTCCCGGCCGTGAACCCACAGCACCATAACAATAGTCGCTGCGCCTCCCTTTGCGGAAATCGAAACTATTTATCCGGGTAATTGGAAATCCTTATGTTGCGCTGAACGCGACCGCGTCCTGAAGACAGCGGAGCGACGGGCGCCCTCGCCCGTCCTTCTGGAAGATGGAACCCACCAAGATCAGAACAGCTGCGGAAAAACTCCAGTTTTTGTATCACGGCATCGCTTTAGCGATGCCGTAAGTCCTCCACAATCAGACGCCCCTTTAAGGGCTGTCCGCCACCCCTCCAATTGACGCCGGAGGCCTTTCTGCGGTTGGATGGAAGCTGCGTGCCCCTTGCGCCTACCATTCTCGATCCTGACTCCCGGCGGTTGAGCCGCCTGGATGCAGTCTGGCTGACGATCTGGCTCCTCTTCCTCGCCGGACTGGCCGTGCTCCCTCCGCAATTCGAATGGCACAAGCAGTTTATTCTCATTGCCATCGGAATCGTACAACTCCTGGAGACCAGGCTCATCGCCCACTTCCCCGAGCGAGGAGTGTTCTACGTCGTTCTGCTCAAAATCTTGCTGGCGACCCTCCTCATCGACCACACCGGCGAAGTCGGCATCAACAGCAGTTACTATCCTATTTATTACCTTCCCGTCGTCACTGCGGCCCTCTACTGTGGCCGGTGGCTGACGCTGCTGTGGACCCTGGTAGCGTCTGCCGCCTACTGCTCGTATCTCTATCCGGCAATGCAGGAATACGATCTGACTCCCGAGGCCTTCGGCTACCTCGCGCTGCGCATCATGTTTTTCTTTCTCGCTGCCATGGTCGTCAACCGCTTCTCGCAGCAGAGCCAACATCAAACCCGGCTGTATCGCGAACTCGCCGAACGCCTTGCCGAAACCAACCGCCGCCTCGAGCAGGCTCAGGCCGAAGCGCGTCGCTCCGAACGCCTGGCCGCTCTCGGCCAGCTCTCCGCTGGGTTGGCGCATGAAATCCGCAATCCATTAGGAGTCATCAAGGGCTCGGCCGAAATGTTGACTCAGAAATTGCAAGCTTCCGACGAACTGGCCCGCGAATTAGCAGGCTACATTTCAACAGAAACCAACCGGCTGAGCGCCCTCGTCACCGAGTTTCTGGACTTCGCCCGTCCGCTTCACGCACAGCCGCATCCCGCAGACCTGACCGCGCTTCTCGATCGCGTCCTGCGGATTGTTGCTGATCGTTTTGCCGCCAAACAGCTTAATGGCACCCAAGGAGAGGCCAAGCCTGTCCGCGTCGAACGCCACTACGCCAATGGGCTGCCGCTCGTTCCGCTCGATGAGAGCCTGTGCGAGCAGGCCTTCCTCAATCTCGTGCAGAATGGCTATGAGGCCATGGAAGAACACGGCGGCACGTTGCGGGTCGAGGTTCGTTCCGTTACACAGAATGGGCGCGATGGAGTGGAACTCCGTTTGGCCGATACCGGTCCGGGCGTGCCTGACGAATTGCGCGAAGAGATTTTTAATCCGTTCGTGACCACCAAGAAGACCGGTGTCGGACTAGGACTCTCTATTGTTTCGAAGATTGTGGATGGCCATCATGGGTCGATCCATGTAGAGAATGCGCCAGAAGGTGGAGCGGTATTCACGCTCTTCTTTCCGCTAGAAGAGACGGGCGAGCCAACGACGAGCGACCAACGACCAACGACCAACGACTAAACATGCCAACCATCCTCATCATCGAAGACGAAGCTAAGATGCGCCGCCTGCTCGAGCTAAATCTCGGAGATGACGGCTTCAAAACCCTCTCCGCCGGCGACGCCGAAACTGGTTTGAAACTGCTCGCCTCCGAACCCGTTCACCTCGTGCTCACCGACCTCAAACTTCCCGGCATGAATGGGCTTGAATTTCTGCAAGCCGCTAAGCAGCAAAATCACGCGTTGCCCGTCGTGGTGATGACCGCATTCGGGTCCGTCGAAACCGCGGTCGAGGCGATGAAAGCCGGCGCCAGCGACTATGTCCTGAAGCCATTTTCCCTCGCCGAAATACGCATGGTGGTGCACAAGGAACTCGACAACTCCCGCCTGCGCGAGGAGAATCGCTCGCTCCGCGAAGCTCTCGGACAGAAGTACAGCCATCCCAACATCGTTGCGATCAGCCCCAAAATGCAGGAAGTGCTGGCCACCGTCGAACGAGTTGCACCCACCAACTCCACCGTGCTGCTGGGCGGCGAAAGCGGAGTGGGCAAAGACCTCATCGCCCGCGCTATCCACGAGAAATCGCGCCGTGCGTCCGGCCCGTTCGTCAAGATCAACAGCACCGCCATCCCTGAAAATCTTTTGGAAAGCGAACTGTTCGGCTACGAAAAAGGAGCCTTCACCGGAGCTACCACCAGCAAGCCGGGCAAATTCGAACTCGCCGACAAAGGCACGTTGTTTCTCGATGAAATCGGAGACGTGCCGCCCGCCATCCAGGTCAAACTTCTCCGCGTGTTGCAGGAGCGCGAGTTCGAGCGTCTGGGTGGCATGCGCACCATCAAAGTCGACGTTCGCCTTCTCGCCGCCACCAATCGCGACCTGCGCGCCGCGCTCGAAGAAGGAACGTTTCGAGAGGATCTGTACTACCGGCTTAACGTCGTCCCGATCGACATCCCGCCGTTGCGCGAGCACAAGGAAGATATTCCCGGTCTGGCCAACTTGTTTCTGGCGCGCTTTGCGAAAGATTCCGGTAGAGAGGAGAAAATCACCGGAATCTCGCCGGCCGCGATGCAGCTTCTGACGAGTCACTACTGGCCGGGAAACGTGCGTGAATTGCAAAATGTGATCGAACGCGCCAGCGCTCTAGCCGTGGGCACCCAGTTGGAAGCCAGCGACATACAACTCGACTCTCCGCGCAATCGCACCGGCGCTGCCTCCGATCGCTTCCTTCCCGACGGCATGACCCTCGATCAGTGGGAAGACGAAATGATCCGCGAGGCACTCAAGCGCGCCAACGGCAACAAGTCGCAAGCCGCACGCCTGCTCGGGCTCTCGCGGAATGCGCTGCGGTATCGTTTGTCTAAGATCGGTATTGACGACAACGAAACCGAGTGAACGATATTTGTGGAGCGACTGGCATCCTCGCCCCTCCCGCCATATCGTCTGGACGGGCCAAGCGCCCATCGCTCCGCATCAAAACCCCCTGGCCGAAAACCACCACTCTGGTGGAACCGGGCCACCGATGCCCCGAGAATCGCAATCGCTTTCGGCTGCGATTCCATTCCTAATTTGCTAAAAACAAAGGAATTACTGGAATTCCCTATCCGCCTTCAAGGTTGGCACCCGGCATGCATTCTTTCAAGCAGAGTTTGTGTCCTCGAGCAGGGTGGAGGTACATATGAAATTCAAATTCATAGCAGCAATTCTAGGTTTGATGATGGCGATTCCAGTCGCCGTCCTGGCGCAGAACGACCAGGCGCCCGATCAGGATTTGCAGGCAGCCCCGTCCCTCAATGACCAGGGTTCGGTGGGACAAGGTCCCAATGACCAAGGCTCCAGCGACCAGAGTTACAACACGACGGCTCCGGAGGAGAAGAACGGCGTGGCGCGCGTCAGCCTGATTCATGGGGACGTCTCCACGCAGCGTGGCGATAACGGCAGCTGGTTGGCGGCGGCGCTCAATGCTCCCGTGCTCGCGGGGGACCGGGTTTCAACCGGCGACAAAGCGCGCACCGAACTTCAGCTCGACTATGCCAATATGCTTCGCCTCGCTGAGCATTCGCAGGCCAACATCACCACCCTTACGAACTCGCAAATCCAGATTCAACTTGGACGCGGTATGGCGAACTACACGGTCCTAAAAAATAGCGATGCGGACGCCGAAATTGATACGCCCAACGTGGCCATTCGCACCGATCGCCGAGAATCCAGCTTTCGAATCCTGGTCACGGCCGACGATCACACTGAAGTGCTGGTCCGGCGAGGCGAGGTAGATGTTACGACTCCGCAAGGCGGCACGCACGTAACGCAGGGCCAGTTTATTACCATTCAGGGCGCCGGCGATCAGGCGCAATACAAGATTGGCGAAGCTCCTGCCCGGGATGACTGGGACCAGTGGAACACCGATCGCGACAAAATGATCCTCAATTCGGCCTCGCGGCGACACACCAACGACTACTACGTCGGAACCGAAGATCTCGATGCCCACGGCACCTGGTCCGAAGTTCCGGACTATGGTCCGGTGTGGCGGCCGACAGTATCCGACCCTGACTGGGCTCCTTATCGCGATGGCCGCTGGGTGTATGAGCCTTATTGGGGCTGGACCTGGGTCTCCTACGATGACTGGGGCTGGGCTCCGTATCACTACGGCCGCTGGATGTACCTTGACGGCGGTTGGGGCTGGTGGCCTGGTCCGGTTTACGGCTATCCGTATTACCGTCCGATCTGGGCGCCGGCTTATGTTTCATTCTTCGGCTGGGGCGGTGGCGTCGGATTTGGATTCGGTTGGGGCTGGGGGTCGGTCGGCTGGCTTCCCCTCGGACCGTGCGACCATTTCCGTCCCTGGTGGGGTCGGTGGGGCGGGCGCAACCTTACCAACATCAATATTAACAACTACAACCGCGGCGGCTTTGCTCCGCTGCATCGCGGCGACCGATTTTCGAACGTGCACAATGCGCTGCATGACCCGCATTTCCGCGGCGGGACGACCGTCTCGGGCAGCGAGTTCGGCAAGGGCCGCATGACTGCTCACCCGATGAATCACCAGCAGTTCCAGAATGCGCGTTTCACGACTGGCAGACTGCCCGTGACTCCGAGCCGCGAAAGCTTCTCGGCCAGCGGACGCCCGGCGGCGCCGTCTACGATGCGCAACGTTTCACAGAACCAGCACTTCTTCTCGGCCCGTAATAACACGGCGAACCCGACGCGTTCGCTTGATCGCGGCAATACTGGGACCGCGGCGCGTTCGTTGAATCGAGGACAGGTCTCAAACAATAACCGCCAGCAGGGCGGGTCGTTTGGAGGCAGAAACGAAACGGCGCGACCAGTGAACAATGGGTTCCAGCGCTTTGGCCAGTCGGGGCCGAATAACGTCACTGGATCACGCTCCAACGGTCCGGCGAACAATTCTCGTCCGGAACCCCGAGGCAATTCGAATTGGGGTTCGGCACCGCGGCCGGGCAACGTGACGAACTCGGCACCGGGTCGCGAGAGCGGTAACAGCGGCGGCTGGCAGAGATTTTCACCGATGCCCCAGCGTCCGACTTCTGAGGCAGCACGGCCAGGTGCGTCCGGCGGACGCCCCTATGTGGGTGGCACGCAAAATCGCGGTTCGTATGGATCGCCTCGTAGTTCAGGCCCGGAAAGCCGCGGCTATAGTTCGCCAAGCCGTAGCTACGGCGGCGGATATTCTCGTCCACCACTCAACATGAGGCAGCCGATTGTTACTCCGCGTTCGTCCGGCGGTGGTTCTTATGGCGGCAATCGCGGCGTCTACAACGGTGGCGGCGGACGCTCGGCTCCGAGTTATGGAGGCGGGGGACGTTCTGCTCCCAGCTTCGGAGGAGGTGGAGGGCGTTCGGCACCGAGCGGTGGTGGAGCTCCGCACGGCGGCGGTGGATCCTCGCACGGTAGCGGCGGTGGCGGCAGACATGGGCGGTAAAACTATGCTGGGTTCTTCCCCAGCGTAGCAACGCAGCATAGCAACACTCTCCCAGCAGTGAGACGCGCAACCACGCGTCCCACTGCTTTTTTTTCGCATACGGGCGCCGAATTGTAGCGCCGGCATCTTGCCGGCTGTCCCGAGGGCGTCTCGCCCTCGGCGCGGAAATTATCGCGAGCCGAAGACTTCTTTGCTCACGCTCTTCTCAAAGGGCCGCGCGTCATAGAACAGCTCGATGCGTGCGATCAGGCCATCCTCGAACGTCATCAACACCGCTGTCCGGCAGCGGCCGATGGGTTCCGGAAATTCGAGGTCGCAAGTCAACATAATTTGGTCCCCTGAACCCATCCGCGCATTTACCCTGATGCCCTTGATCAGGCGCATGAACCGGTTCGCGGTTTCTAGAACCGCGTCTTTGCCCGTCATTTCCGCCAGCGGCCCAATAAACCGGACGTCATCGCACAAGTGCCGCGCCATGCCGGCGAGGTCTTTGTTGTGCATTGCCTGATAGTAGGCCACTGCAGAAGCCACATTCTTTTCCGTATTGGTTGTCATTATCTCCGCTCTTTATCGCCTCAATTCACCGAGTCGGTGTGCCAACCTGGATTCGTCCATTGTCCATGACGGTGCACAAACACTTCGGTGACACGCCCGGAGCTCACCGATCGCTTGCCATTGGTTTCTGTTTCCACCAGATACAAACTCCAAACAATCGCAACGTCGCCGAAACGCTGCACCTCGGTGCGCGGAAACTCGAGCCGAATCAGTTTTCCGCCCTCCGCGTGGAATTCGTCAGCGGTTCGAAATATGTCAGCCTGGTTCTTCCATATTCCGCAAGATACCAGCCCCGGAGGGTCTCCCGAGCTTAGCCCAGCGCTTCAGCGCTGGGTAAAGTG
>JAIQFA010000132.1 GCA_020073525.1 Terriglobia bacterium | reverse complement strand
ACTGTACTCTAACTAGAGTAGAGTACTGAAGCTTAACGAATCGAATTTCGGGAACAGGACAAAAGCGAGAGCGCACTCCAAACGCGGTCTCTTTTTTTCTTGCAAGTTCAGTTTTGGTCGCCTGCTGTAGTCTTTGTAGGTATCTGGAAACACCCCCCACGAAAAACTCAACGTGTGTTCGCTCGTTCATCGAGCGTGCGCTTCGCGCCGGCTGGTCATCGCTGGTGCATAACGCGTGCGGTCATGATCCGAGTCGGTCACAGGAATAGAGGATCTCCGTGGGAGTATGTGAAAGACTTCTAACCTTGCAGGGAGCCATTGGGCGGGCTGTTTTCCTTTCCGGAGAGCGGGGGGATTCGTGGGTCCGTGTAGTCGGGGCTGAGGACGTAAAAGAGAGGCTGCGGACGATCTTTACGCCAAAGGACCTCTCTCTCTATGTCGGGGCCGTTCAACTTAAGCAGGCGTTGGACGCTGGAGATGAATGGACGGTTCAGATCGCTTCAGAGAAGGTGCGCCCTTGGATGGCTGATTTTGCCGAATTCCCAACTCTGGTGCTGGAGGTTGACACGGCAAATAAACGAGCTTCACTCAAACGTACTGGCGTTAATCGGCGCTATTCTGGGTTTGTGAACTATAGTCGTCTCATCGCCAATATGTTTGAGCGCGCCCGTTTGGTCATGTTGTTTTCCGAGAAGGATGGCCGCTTTCTCCCCGCTCTGTATTGTCCTGATTGGAAAACCGCCGCATTCGTGGTGACGTTTACGGGGAGGGTCCGCGTGTGTGCTAACCCTAAATGCAACGCGCCCTTCATTCCATCAACAGATAAAGAGCATTACTGCACACCGGCACATGGCGTAGCGTACCGTGTTGCTCGGTCACGATGGAGAGCAAAGCAAGCGGCAGAAGAGAAGAAACAGAAACAGAAGACAGCTGGAAAATCCTTGAGCTGATTTACCGTTTGGCGAAGAACTGGGAGCGTTACCTCTGTAACGAAAAATTCTGCTTTTGCCGCACCCTCACAGCGGTGCCATGAATCCGATGCTGAGTAGGAGGTTTCTGCAATGACAACTGTCAAGAGGTTTGAAGTCGGGGAGACGAAATGCCTCGATAACGGATCACCAGAGCAAGCCGTGCTCATCGGATGTCCAGGAGGCACGATTATTTCTCTCGTGTTCGACAACAAGAGGGCTTCTCACGCTCAGGTACACGAGCTAGTTCGCTTAGTTCAGCAAATGGGGTTGACGACGGTCAAAGTGCAGACCGAAGAACCAAGGCGCGTCATTCCAACCGTTCGCAGAAGGGTAAGACCTCGGCCGACCCGGATCATTTTGGGCGACCTAATGGACTTGCGTTGATTGACCCCTTGCCATAGAATTCCGGGCCGTAGGGATTCCCCGTAAACGCTTGATTGTTTCCGCAGCCGCGCCTCCGCCTGCGCTCCGCTGCGCAGAGCTCCGCTCCGGCTCCGGCGCGGGAGTCGAGAACGAGTCGAGCATTTTGTCCCGCGCCAGAGAAACCGAATCCAAGAAAGTCTGCATCGGGGTCTTGCCATAGCAGTACTTGCCCGAGTGCGGTCGTGTCCGATTGTACTCGGCCAGCCAGTCCTCCAGATCCGTCTGCAGCTCCTCCAAGTTGTTGTAGAGCTTCTTGCGAAACGCGGTCGCGTAAAACTCTTCCTGGATGGTGCGATGGAAGCGTTCGCAGATGCCGTTGGTCTGTGGGTACCGAGCCTTGGTGCGGCTGTGATCGATGTTCTCCACTGCTAGGTACAGTTCGTACTCGTGATGCTCGCGCTGGCCGCAGTATTCCGTGCCGCGATTGGTGAGCACGCGCAGCAGCGGAATCTGGTGCTCTTCGAAGAACGGCAGGACGCGGTCGTTGAGCAGATCGGCGGCGACCAAGGCGGTCTTGCGGTCGTAGAGTTTGGCGAAGGCGACCTTGGCGTAGGTGTGGAGAAACGTCTGCTGATAGATGCGGCCTACGCCCTTGATGGTGCCGACATAGTACGTGTCCTGTGCGCCGAGATAGCCGGGATGCGCGGTCTCGATCTCGCCGTGGGCTTCTTTCTCTTCGCGAGCGCGTTCCAGGGCGCGCAGCTAATCTTCGGTGAGCACGAGATGTTGTTGGGCCGCGTTGGCTTCCAGGGCCTTAAGTCGTTTGCGAAAAGTTTCCAGATCGTGCCGCAGCCAGACGCTGCGCACTCCGGTTGGCGAAACAAACAGACCGCGGCGGGTGAGTTCGTTGGCCACGCGCACCTGGCCGAAGGCTGGCTTGTCCAGGGCGATCTCGACCACCGCTTTTTCGACGTGTTCTTCGACCCGGTTCCGAGGGCACGGTTTGCGTCGGCTGATCTCGCGCAAGGCCAACTCGCCACCGGTCTCGTACAACTCTTTGAAGCAGTAAAAGCTGTCGCGGGAATAGCCCATCACCTTGCAGGCCTCCGAGACGCTACCCAGCAGCTCGCTGAGCTTCAGCAACCCCACTTTGTTCTTGATGATCTTCTCGTCTTCTCGTCGGTACTCATCTGACATTCTCCTTTCGCGCTGGTCGCGCGAGTTTAGCAAATGTCAGATCAAGTTGAGACTAGGACACTTGATTTCTAATTGGTCGGGGCGCGCGGATTTGAACCGCGGACCCCCTGCGCCCAAGGCCGTGGAATTGTATCGAGGAATCGGGGCGGCGGGATTCGAACCCGCGTCCGCTCGGCCCCAGACCGAGTGCGCTACCAGGCTGCGCTACGCCCCGACATGACTAGATGTGGACACACGTGTGGACAGTCCACAATCCGCGTTCAATCCTTGAGCAGGTTAGTAAAAGCAAACTCACCCCACAATTCGAGCGCTGCAATGTCGTAGGCCAACGCCGCCTCCTGTGCGGTGGCGAACGCCCCCAGGAAGCGCTTGGATTTACCGCCCCGAATGTAGGCGGAATAAGGGCGGCCTTTGGCCCACGGGCGGTAAACAACACCCTTATATCCGGTCTTGTTTCCGCGTGATCCTTGGTTGGCACAGTTCTGCGATCCCGTGGCTGCGCGCAAATTACACCGCCGGTTGTCCAGTCCGCAGCCGTTGTCGTGATCAACTTGTCCCGCCCGCCCCAATCCAGTCAAAAGCTTGTGCATCGAAATCTTGCCGCCGCCCGGCAAATTGGCCCAGGCGTAGTCGGTTCGGTTGTGCGGCGGGCGCTGGCGCTTGCGGTACCAACGCAGAATAGAAAGGAACTCGGCGTCAGCCGCGTCTATCACGGCATGACCGCCGTCTGCCAGCGGGACCAGACCAATCGGCTCAAGCGTCTCAGGCATCCTCTTCATTGCACCACGCTCGAATCCAACGGCGCAATATTGGAACCGATGGCTTCGGACGCGGCGCTCGTACACAGCTTCTCGACCGCATCCCGCTTGGCCTGCACCCGAATGTGGCTGTAGTGCTCCAGCATCCGCACGCTCAAGTGCCCGACTATCGCCTTCATGGTGGCCTCGGCGACTCCGGCCTCGCCCAGCTTGGTGACGGCGGTGTGCCGCAGGTCGTGGAAGCGCAAACCGGGCAAGCCAGCGGCACGCGTCAACTTGCGCCACGCGGTGCGCCAAGTCAACTGCGGTTGGGCAGGGTCGTGGGTCGCATCCCGCAACCGGCGCGGCAGCAGATAGTGCTCAGGCCGGACTGCGCCCAGCTTGGCCGCCCGTTGCACCAGTTGCGCCAGCGCCCACTGGGCAGTCGGGTTCAACGGGATCATGCGGACGCCTGCCTCAGTCTTGCTGCGGCGGATGTTCAACTGGCGGGCCGTCAGATCCACGTCCCGCAGGCGCAAGTGTTTGATCTCGCCGCCGCGCATCGCCGTATTCACTGCCAACAGCCCGCACCAGTAAGCAACTTGCGCGTCGGGCCTCGTCCGCGCCATCTCCCACAGCCGCTGCTCCTCCTCAACTGTGAGGGCGCGGCCCGGTCCGCCGGAAGGCTCGCGCAGCGACTTCACGTCGTCCTCGATCCGCTTCCACAGGCGTGCCGACTTGAGAATTAGCCGCGCCACCGTCAGTTCCATGTTGTTGGTGCGAGCCCCGACCTGAGCGGTGCGGCGCAACTGGTAGGCGCGGAGGAGGGAACCGCCGTTCGCCACCAGTTCCTCCAGTGGGCGGTTGCCGAACGCCTTGAGCAACGGCTTCAACCGGCCCCGGTCTGAGGCGTAAGTCTTCGCGGCCACGGTCACCTTGCGCATGGCCAGCCAGTCCTCCGCCACCTTATTAAAGGGAGCGCGGGCGAGGTCGGTGGGCAGGCGGCCCGTGCGCTCGGCCTCTACTGCTGCCTGCCGAACCTTGCGCGCCTCCTGATAATTGCGGGTGCGGGTGGAGAGTTCGCGCCAGCGTCCGTCAACGCGCAGCTTGTAGTGCCAGACGCCGCGCCGCTTGTGTAGCCCGTCGTTGTCGTGCTGGCGTTTGCCGGATGGTGCTGGCGTGGGCTCGGGCCTGACATCGCTCATACATGCCTCCGTGCCTGACCTGCGAGTTCCGGGTGCTGCTTGAGCCATTTTGATCCGGGACGCATCCGCATGTCGTGTCCCTGCTTGAAGCGGCGCGTCACCTCGGCCCCGCAACCGCAACCACACTTGCCTGCTACAGCCGACGCCACGCGGGATTTGCTCCTGGTCTGCGCGCGTTTACGCTTGCTAACTTTGCCTTTCATCTGGTACCTCCTTGGGGGCCGCGCCCTTGACTGTCGGGCAATGGCCCAAATTCCAAAAAAACACGTCAAACCTATTTGCCGTAAGTTTTGCGCTGGTAAATAGGTGCGAGGTGCGTCCGGAGCGGGCGGGAGATATTACAAGGTGAGTTACTATGAATGCGGTCAACGGGACTTGAAGAACTAGAGTTAAATGAATGGAAAAATTCTGCGTATTCTGCGGAGAGGCCCCGCAAGAAAAGAACAAAGAGCATGTCCTCCCGGCGTGGCTAATAGAGATGACTGGGGACCCTGGTCACGAGGCGCACTTTGGAATTGACTTTACGAAGGAACCCCTCAAGGCCAGAAAATTCGCCTTCGATTCGCTCGTCTTTCCGGCGTGCACTACTTGCAACACTCGCTTTGCGGAATTGGAAGGTAGAGTTAAACCGATATTCGAACTGCTGCTCTCGTACAAGCCCCTTAGCTCCGATCAGCTGATCTTGTTGTTGGACTGGCTTGATAAGGTCCGGGTGGGACTCTGGTTGGGTTATCTGTACCTGGATAAGAACTGGATGGGAATCGAACCCAACTTCCATATCCAATCCAGAATCGGTCAACTCGATAGGATGGTCTCGATACTCCGAGTCGAAAATGCTGGCGTCGGCTTAACCTTTGCTGGTCCCCATTTCAAGAGTTATCAGTTGTCACCGACCTGCTTTGGCCTTGGGGTAAACGGGTTGTGGTTGGTTAATGCTTCTGGCGTCGGGCTTTGCAGCCAGCGTCTTGGATTTCCATATTTGGAGCCGCTTCGATTTAATGAAGCCCATCTTCTGGAGGCGTCGCCACATACTGGCTCGGAACGAATCATGAACCCGGTAGAGAGGATCGCTACGTTGCCGCGTACGGTTTCCCTCTATCAGCCAGTCTTCCGGGCTTTTCGCGAGCGCGAGAATAGTGAAAAATACCTCGGGGGTGATTGGATTAAGCAGCGAACCGCTGATGCTGCAAACGGTTATGGGAAGCTGTTTGTCCAAAAGTCTGATTCAGTCCAAATTTATCCCGACAATGCGTCCACGGATTGGGCACCTGCAGAGCTTTGGAACAAGAAAGAAGTTTCGTACCGATTGGGAGAGCATATTTTCGACCGCATCCGCCGCAACTACGAAAACTCGATCGGTCTAGCCCCCACGCAGGATGAGCGCAGGCATCTACGTAGGGAGGGCGTGATGGCGAGGATGTTGGACTTGGCGATGCTTAGCAACGCATCCGAAGTGGAGGGCAACAAGAAATCGCCGAAGCGGCGAGCGAGAAGACGGCGCTAGCCAGCTGCTCCGTAGGCAGGGGGTCGGGTGCGCTGGAACGGGCGTTGGGCGCGGCTCAAGCCGCATGCCCCAGCCTCCCGTCCACACTCTGGTCCACACCTGAACCCTCCGAGATACTCGCGGATACGGCCTCGGGAGCCTTATCCGGCGTCCGGCGTACTTAGTGCCGGGTACACGACGGGAGGCCAAGGGAATTTACCGGAGATAGGCTGACTGGGTATCCGGCGATAAATTGGTGGGAGGCGGGATGGTTGCGGGGGCACGCACACCGTTCGGATCGGCGCAGGGCAAAACTACAGACTAGGTAAGCGACGAACGCCGGAGTCTGTGAACATGCGTGCGCGACACACTCATTCGCGTTTGCGCCGTAACTCGCGCTTCACATGGCGATATAACCAGCAAAGCACGATAATGAGAGATGCAGCGTGGAAGGCGTAATACTCTATCGTGAAGAATGGGTCAGATTGGAGGACATGCAAAATCCACCCCACTGCGGACTAGACCTTGACCGGTCTAAATCCAGGCTCTATTTTTCGCCGAGGAGCCCGTACTCAAGGCTTTATAAGAGGCGGTCTTGCCGCCAACAAAATCGTAACACAATCGGGTCAGTTCACCCACCGGCTGATGCGGTGGTCGCGCCGGTCGCGCTCGTCCACGTCCCACTTGGCCCGGTCCATGGCTAACGCCGCCCCGTCCACCCGCAGAGCCAGCAGTATCAGGTCACCCAACTCGTTTACGCGCCGCAGTTGGGAAGGAGTGAGGCGCGCATACCGGCGAAGCAATCCCAAGTACTCAACCAGTTCCCGCTGGATGCTGGCGCAGGCGGTGACCGGATCACGCGTCAACCAATCCAGGATGCCTGATAGTTCGCGGGCGACCACGGCGGCGGTTGCGGCTGGCTTCACTGCGTCTCACGGCGTCGGCGTTCGGCACGAAGCTTCATCACCTCTTCGTCCGACTTGCCCAGTTCCTCGCGGACGATGGCGGCGGTTTCGTGCGGCAGCGCGTCCAGTTTTGCCATCATCAACAGGTGCATGCGCTTGATTTGGTCGATGTCGCTCATGGAACCTTCCTCCTTATTCAAGGGGACCACGCCTGCGGCCCCGTCGTCAATTTTGCGCCAGGTGTCGCCAGGCATCAACATACCAAGCAGCCTGTACCCCATCTCGTGGAGTTCCTTGGCGGAGCGCTTGCCGAGGTGCCGGGCGTCGGTCTCGAAATCTGAGGGCCGGATGCTGATCGTGTAGCGGTCGGGGGCCGGGGTGGCTGCCTCTGGTTTGACCGTGCCGTCGTTGCACTGCGGATTGAGATCTTGTGCAACGGGAGCAACCTTAAACCGGCGTGCACCTAACATCCCATCCATCCTTTTCACTGCGGATCGGGATAACACATCTTCCAATGTGAATTCGTCCAGCGGAGACTGCTGCTTCGGCTTTCCACATCGGCCAATTATGAATTCCCGGCAACTGGGCGGGATGAGGAGCGCTGACCGGCCATCTCTGTCTTGGATGACTGCAAACTTTCCCTTGGTCACCCGCCGGATCGACTCCATTTGAGCTTTACTGCGGGCCGAATCATAAGTGAGGACTTCGGTTACGCCCCCCGACCGCAGATGATCCAGCGCTTGTTCCCGTGCCCGACGATTGATTCCGCTGCCCCTTGCGCCACGTCGCTTAAACATCATGACCTGCCTGCGCTCGGGAGCGCCGCAGCGCTTGCAACCCGCGACGTTACAGTCGGTGTAGCACCAAGCAGTAATCACTTTGCCCTTGCGCCACAGGGGAAGGATTTTGCCGCAGTCGGCCAATCGCTCCTCGCGCGTCTGCTTGGAACGGAAGTCGCGAGGCCGAATGCTGGGGCCAGTGCCGCGCACTACCTGGATTGTTGGATTGTTGGTTCGGTCGAACTTGGGTTTGGTCACGAGGTCGGCCCTTCTGCGCGGGTGGCTGGTCTCCGGCCTTCCGCTGATTTAGCAGCCCGGCCAGAGGACCAGTCCGACCGGGCCATTGCGCAGAAGGTTGAGGGCCGCTAAACCCCCATCCACCACCTACCAATTCCCATTGCACCATGCGGCATAAATCACGGTCAATATTCCAAACCCGGAAAGCTGTCTAATTGCAACAACTGCAATGGTTTACCATCTTCCCACGATTTGCCTCGGTGTGTTTTCCTGAAAATAGAGGAGAACTTTTCGATGGGCTTCACAGCTCCCGACGGATGGCTCACGCGGCAGGAAGCCGCCGCCCGCCTGGGCATCGGCCTACGCACGCTGGACTGGCAACGCGCACGCGGCGACCACGGGCCTCTCGTCTATTTCGTACGCGTCGGCGGGCGGCGCAGGCTCCTTTATAGTGAGCGCAAACTGGAGCGCTACGTCGGGCATCAGGCGCACCGGGATGCCGAAGCGCGCGCCCGACTCATCTCCGCGATCCGCCTGCACACACAAAAGCGACTACTGGCGCAAGAAGCCGGTGCGCTGAAATTAAGCCGTGAAATAAGACAGACTCTGCGTGCGGTGGCTGGGAGGCGGGCTGCCGCTCGCATCCGGCGGCAGGTGGCGGCGTGAAGCGACCGAAGCCGTTTCCAATTGGTGAAAAAGCGCCCAAACGCCGCTGCCAAGCGAGGACGAAGGATGGACGGCCTTGCGGAGCGACGCCGATGGTGCACCCGCGCAAGGTGGACGGAAAACTTAAGTACGTCTGCCTCTTCCACTACGGCGACTTCGCCCACACGCTCGGCGCAAAAGGCGGACGCCACGGCGCGCAGCGCGACCCCAAGGAAATTGTGCAGTTTGATCCGCCGCTTACGCCGGACGACTTGGTGCCTATTTTATCGACCACCATCGCCGAGATCCGCGCGGGCAAGATTGACCAGAAGACGGTGCAGGCGCTAGTCAGCTGCTCCGGGCAATTTATGGAAGCACTGAAACTATCCGACCTCGATAAGAGGCTCAAGGTTCTGGAGAAGAAGCAAATTGAACTCCTTGGAAGCCAGAATTGAACGGCTGGAGCAGGCCGCGCCCACGGAGATTGTTTTGTACTTAGCGGGCGGCGGTGAGTTTCACCATCCCGGCCCCATGACTACGTTCCTTTTGGAGGCCAAGAAGGAATTCCGCCGGGGAGGCGGTCCCGCTTTCGACGCGGTGATGCGGGCCGAGAGTGCGGAAGGCTTGGGCAAAATGCACGAACTCCTGCGAGCCGTATGGTGGAATCCTGTTTTCAAAGCACAGAGAGGAAAACATGCTGACCGACGAAGAGGTGGACCAGCTAGTGAAAGATGTAGGGAAGATGGCGCGGGAAATAGCAGAAATCGCTCGGAGCGATAAGGACCCGGCCCGCCGCGCACAAGCAAAGCGCTGGCAAGACACGATCATGCGAGAGACCGAGTACGCCATACAGTGCCGAGACAACGCGAGGAGAGGACGATGAGTAAGAACCGCGAACTGGGCGCCGCCATCCAGCGGTTTAACAAATTGGGCGATGAGCTGGAAGCGCTGGTCCACCGGCGAAAGCGCGCTCTGGACGCCGCTGCCGGAGAGCCTGACCATCAGGCTGCCGAGCGCGAACAGATGATGGGAGCGCCGCCGAAGGCCGAAGGCCAGGACGCGCAGGATGCGGAGGAAGACTTCTCTGCGTTGCATCGGCTCGTCACCGGCGCGAAGCTCACCGGAGATGCAGACGTGCGGATGCTTCGCGATCTTCTGAATAAGCACAATTCAAAAAGATTGCACGTGGCGCTTGATAAGGTTTTGGATCGCCTCGCGCAGCGCCGACGCACGAACGACGGTAAATTCCTGCGCCGGGTCGGGGTGCGACCGTGAGCCAACGTCTCTGTGAGATCAGCAAGGAACTTCGACCGGCAGTGATGCGGATGGGTGAAGGCGGTGATGTCGATATGGTGCGCGCCTGGGCCGGGCTACGCTGCCCGCGCTCTGGTGGACATTGCGACCCGTCGAAGAAGTGTATGGGCATGCATGGCGAGAACAGATTGGTGATCGAAAGAATTCAGGACCGGCTGTTCCAAGCTGGATTCGTTCACATCCAGGAGACAAAATGAAGACGAAAATATGTCATCACGACACACCGACCGAAACCAGCAACGACTGCGGCGCTGAGATACGCGAGCGCGCCGCTGAAGCCACGGGCTTTCATCAAGGCCAGCATATCGCCGAGTCCCGCGCCGAAGTCGAACGAAACGGCGGTCCCGAAGGCGTACTCGATGCCGTCGTCAAGCGTATTGAGCGAGGTGCCCGATGACAGAGTGGCGCAAAGTTTTCTCTACGGGTCGTAATGATGGCGGTCCGATGATTCTTCCCGCACCCGCGCCGGTCACACTTCCCGCGCCGCCGACAAACTACTTCACCGCTCCAATCGAGCAACTGCACCGGGCATCGAATCCGCAACCGCCTTTCGATCTCGCATACGTCGACCCGTTCTGGAAACCCGACGAGCAAGCCGAAGCGGGCGAACCGTCGATTGCAAAAACAACGGGCGAAGAGTTGCCCCCGGTCATCGAACCTGCCGCGCGGGATCTTGCTTCCGAAGTTGCGCAAGTCTGCAAGCCGGTCGTCGATTACCTGGCGGCGTACGTGGTCATCGAACAGCCTAACGCCGATTTCGAGCGGGGTTACCACAACCCTTTCGACACATCCAGCCCAGCGTCACCAGAGTCGTCTCCAGAGGCCGAAGGATTCGAGGCGCGCAAAGTTGATCTGGCCGCGCGGTTCCGCACGTGGTCGGAGAGTCTGGTCGAATTCCTGACCGCACATCGTGACTGGACCGTGGCTGAGCTTAGGGAGCAGCACGCGGAGGCTTGGCAGCAAGCCCGCGATGAGGCCGCCATAGTTGCCGGTCTACTTGCGGAACACAATCAAGCCTCGGGCGATCTGCGCAATTCGAAAATGGCCCTGAGCAAAGCCCGCGTGGCGTTTCAGGGCCACGAAGCGGCCAAGCCTGACTTGGATCAGCTTCCGTCGCAGGCCGATCTCGATGCTTGGCAGGCCGACGGCTTACGGTTGAAGGCGGCTTGGGAAACGGCGGACCAGGCGGTGGCGGCAGCGTTAAGTCAGATACAAAGTTTGCGCCTCCGTCACGAGCGGGAGCGCACGAAATTGCTCGGCTTGCGGAAGGCTGAGGCCGATCTCCGCGCACGGCTCAGCGGTCAGAAGATGACTGCGGTAGGGCTAGAGCAGGAGGCCGAACTCTAGGTTTGCCCCTGCGTGTCTTCGTCCCCGGATGGGGGGCTCGCTCAAGTGGGGGGCCTCGAAACGCGACACTTGACGAGACAGCCATCATAGGGCCTTCGGCGTGCCCTCTCATGAAAAGCGCCGACAAGCTGATGCCAGCAAAAGCGGGGAGCGGCTTAGATGCTGCTCCCACCTTTTTCACAACCGGGGCGATAGGGTTACCACTCTTGAGCCTTGCACAGACTCTGAATCTTTTCCCATTTCTCGTCTACTACAGGTCTAGTGAACAGCCCTAATCGATTCGCGCTGTTATTTTCGTGTCTTGACGGCGCTGTGCAAGGGAGGCCCTCAAAATAGGTTGTTGAGGGAACCTGAAGTTGCCCATTCCCGACTTTCCCAACATCTACCACATAAAAAATCTCAACTGAACCTTTACACGGTATATGTTCGCATGGAGTGGACAGCCGCACGACTTTCAAGCTGTACAGCGATTGGCGCTCTGTCGGTGTGAGCGTAACGTCACGGAAATGAACCTCAGCTTCCGAATACCGTCGCGCTTCCCCGCATTCACAACAGAAGTTTTGAACCGGAACGGGATCGCCCTTAGGCCAGGGAGTCGGCTTCCCGGTTGAAACGGCCATTGGTAATCGAATCTCATGTCCCGGATGACACTCAAGATATGGTTGCTGTAGTTTTGACTCCGTCATTTCCCGCCCTCGGATATCTTCTCTTAGAAACACTTGCGTTCGGAATGCCTGCGTTTGCGATTGCCCAGCGCAAGCGAATCAGCCGAGTGCGGCGGCAGCGCGGTACTAGCCTGATGTGGACGTGTGTGTGGACAGCGTTCCGTTGCAGTCTCGCCGTCGGCCTTCGCCCGCCGCCGCCCCACGCGCGCGGAGCCCGCGTCCGTCGCGGCTGGAGGCTGGTTAAGTAGGATTGGTCGGGGCGCGCGGATTTGAACCGCGGACCCCCTGCGCCCAAGGCAGGTGCGCTACCAGGCTGCGCTACGCCCCGACATGACTAGCAG
>JAIQFA010000131.1 GCA_020073525.1 Terriglobia bacterium | reverse complement strand
CGCGGCCGCCGTCAGCGCCATGCTCGACCGTTTACTGCACCATGGCCACGTGCTCAAGTGCGGCCCCCGGAGCTGGCGCACCAAAACCGACTTGCCACCACAGGGGGCGGCAGGATAGAACATTCTCAGTCCTGGACGGCCAATCCCGTTGGCCGGTTTTGAAGTGATAACCGTTGGCCGCTTTTGAAGTGATCACTGAGGAAATCCCACGGGTCGCTGTATTCGCTTTGCGTTCTTGGGCATTGCGAAGATGCTGCGACCATCGCCCGTCGGATTCTTGAAATTGCTCTTCAAGTAGGTTATTTGGACTCGGAAGAGCCGGAACGTGAAAACCGGGGAAAGCAGTATCTTGCATATTTCTGGCACCTTACCAAGGGGATTCTGGCTGACCCTTCCTTAACCCCTGAAACGCGACAACGCTGGCAACAGCTTTATGACCAAAACAAGAAATGGTTGAGGTTCAATAAACACGGCAGGCCGTTGCCGAATTGGTCGGGGTTGAGTTTCGCCGATCTGGCAAGCAAATTGGGGATGCAACAATCCTATGACGTGGATTACAGGTTCCTCTCCAACGCGGCACATTCGTCAGCGGCAGGCACGCTGTTGAATGTAGTTGCGGGCAATCTGCAAATCACAGATGATACTTTTGTAACCCCGATTCTCGTTTACGGAACGCGATACATGCTCGCAGTAGCAGAAATATGGAATGTTCACTTTAAATTGATTGAAGAGTCGAAGATGGAGGCGTTTCGAAAACAGGGTCTCAACTTTGATTTCAAGGCAGCAAAGGATGCCTTGAAAAGATCTCCTTGAATCTCACTGTTCAATTTCAGTTGGCATCCGTTGGATTGCTCGAACGCAAGAACCGTTTATGTGACTCCACCACCTTACAGAGGAACAATAGCCATGCCAGTTCTGGCCGTAGACGAGACACTTGCACCATGGGGCGAACTGAAGGACGTTCCCTGGACAGGCATCCTGGTCGGCAATGGTGCAAGTTGTGCTGTTTGGCGAGGTTTTCGATACAGATCCCTGTACGATCAATCGCGCTCGGAGGCGATGGCCGCTCGCCTAACTGCGGAGGCTGTCCGAATCTTCGAGGCACTGGAAACCCACAACTTTGAACTTGTGTTGTCGCCCCTGAAAACAACATCGCTCGTTACCCAGGCGCTCGGCCAGAATCCCGCAACCGTTGATGGCCTATACTTGGGGATCCAAAATGCCCTTGTGGAAGCTGTTAAGTCGGCCCACATCCCTTGGGCAAACATTCCCGAGGACAATCTACGAGCGATCAAGCAAGCGCTGCTTCCATATGAATTCGTCTACTCAACCAACTACGACTTGATCCTGTACTGGTCAATTATGCTGGACGGACCTCAAGGATTCACCGACTACTTTTTCGCGCCTAGGTTTGACCTCGGCAACACGGAAATCTGGGTTAAGGCGACAAAAGTGCTCTTTCTGCACGGAGGCTTGCATCTGTACCGTGAGCTGTCGGGAGATACGATAAAAAGGAGGGCACAGCCGTTTCAGAACCTGCTGGACCTGTTCGGAACGCCGATTGAACCGCCCGCCGTACCGCTGTTCATCAGCGAGGGCTCGTCGCGTGACAAACTGAATTCGGTGTACCGTTCCGATTATCTCTCGTTTGCGTATTCACAATTCGCAAAACATCGCGGGCCACTCGTCGTCTTTGGGCAGTCTCTAAACGCTGAATTCGACGGGCACTTGATAGACGCGATAAGAAAATCTGAAGCGAAGATTCTGGCCATTTCACTATTGCCGGGGCCAGATGTCCCGACGAGCAAGGCCAGGTTTTATGGTGCGTTTCCTAACATGGACGTGCATTTCTTCGATGCCACGACCCATCCACTGGGCGCGGCGGAACTTTCGGTGCAGGAAGAGGCGACCGCGGCGAATGCAGGAGTCGTGCCGCCGGGGGGACCAGCCGCCTAGCTCAGTCTATTCGCAGAGCTGTCTTGGATTAGCAAGGAGGATGCGGACGGTGCTTGCGAGGTATGTCCTACGGTCCTGTCGGCTGGAGCAGCGCTTATGCGCTTCGGCCGCTAGCGCTGTCTATGATCGCGCGCGCCTTCCAGGAGCGTCTGGCTTCGGACACCAAACGACTCTTCCTTTCTTGAGGAAGAAATGCGATCGGCATCCTGCGGTCCTTTGTATCGACGGGAATAGAGTTGTGACTCCGCCCTTGTCGATGAAGACGGTCCAGTGCGGGGAGTCTTCCCTGAGCAAACTTAACTGAATCACCGATCGGCATCCGCATGGGCAGAGCAATGCTGCTGACCACGGAACTCGTCCTCCGATTGCGTAGAGGACATCTGAACATATATGCTCAGGCAGTTCGCTTACGAACTTCGTTATGTACGTTGGCCCACGATCGAACAGCCGGAGCGATGAGCGACGAAGAAAACTCCAGGTAGTACGCAACCAGCTTCTCATGACAGCCCCGGCAGGTTAAGAATTGGCTTCGTGTCTCCTCGACCCACGTGCGGGCTAAGGAGAAGACAAGACTCGCCTTCACTCTCCGCATAGATCTGCATCTCAGCCAGGTTGCCACCGACATAGGAATATCGCCGGTTTGATTGATTTCGATAAGGATGTAGGCGAGCGAGTAATTCCTGAACTGCCAGCGAAGCAAAGATTCCGTTGACGGTGATGACGGCTGGCCGGTCTTCCACGATTCCCCGCAAATAGCCTTCTCCCCGTTGCTGGCGGTAGATCTCCGGGCTGGTTCGCCGCATTCCCTCGGCCTCCACTTGATTCATCGAATAAACGCCGCGACTAAAGAGGCTCGACAGACCCGGCTGGAGATAGTGAACTGCCCCGGATATGCCCGAGATGCCGCCTTTGCCGTCTGCATCGAGACGAACACCTACGTCGAAGTATGGAAGCGAATAGAAGCTTGCCAGTCGATTCAAAATATGCCGGCCTTCGGTCCCATCCATGCAGCCGAACACCACATCGCAATTCGCCACTGCGAGGATTGCCTCGGCAGTTGCCAGGTTCACCGGCATAGGCAGGACTTGCTGATCTAAGCCCATCCGAGCAATCGCTTGTGCCAAGGTGTGAACCTTGAACGAAGCCAGGTATGCGTCTTTCTTGCCCGAATTCAGGATGCGATTGAGGTTCTTCTCCTCGACGCGATCCGGGTCGACGAGAATTAGTTTCCCAACACCCAGTCGTGCGAGATGCTCTGTGACGAAACTGCCGGTTCCAGAACAACCAACTACAGCAACCGACAAGCCACGCAATATGCGGATCGTACCTTTACCGAACGCCTGTTCACTCCGTAGGGCGAATTCCCCGTATCCGTATGCCGGAAGGTTTTCCCAAATCACCAGATCGTCCCCCACAACCATGACAGACGAGATCGGCTCAGCAATCTTTCCGTTCATGATCACTCGGCCAAAGATTTCTCCAGACGGCATCATCACGAGACTGGCGTGAGGCAACTCGTCGTCCAAAAGACTTGAGACCGAGCTGAAGAAGACCTCATCGGACGTGTCGTCTGTAGGAGAAAAAGAATGTTTGTCCACGACATGGCTGTGAACCTTCACGACCGCATAGTCATGTGCAAATGCTTCGGGCAGAACGCGATCGACGACGTCTGTCGGCCACGTAACACAATCCGCGCTTCGTCTTTTGCATCGCTCGTGTGGAACTGGATGAATCTGGCGGACCAAGAGAACGTGCCTCGATGAACCGGCTCTTCTGCCGCACAGAAGGAGGGCGACCGCTTCTTTGCCGTCGCCGGGAAAGAGATGTGCTTGCAGCGCCCGGTGCTGGGCGTGGGTGATTCGCAGAGCATATTTCACAGGCTACCTCCGCTCGAACTCCCGCCTCAGCCATTCATCCACGAGCGCAAGATGGCTGGCCACGTCATCTACGCCCGCCCGCCATGGGTTTTGAGGAGTCAGATGCCTGGACCAGCGCTGCCATTTCTCTCCTTGGATGACGCACTCGGTCAGGTTCTGAATTGACCGACCGTCAGTCCGCGCCAGGAACGGCTTAAAGTGAACCATGTCAATCTGCGCGTCGGGGTAGAGGGGAGGGATCATCAGCGCCAAGTCCACCTGCCGATGGTTATAGCCATCTGGCGTTTGCCAGCCGCGGACGATGAGCCAGTGGGTTCCACCCTCCCTCACGCACTCCCATTTGAGGCCTACCCGCTCCAGATATCGGCATTCAGCCTCGGGCAGTTCGAAGGTCTGGCCCAGCGATACTGAGCCAAGACCTTCGGTAGTGTCTTTTGGCATGGTCGTGAAACGCTCGATGTGATGAGCGTGGAGGTGCACGACTTCGTCGGGTTGAATCAGCTTCGGTTGATGATGGCGCCGATGCTCATAGAGCTTGAATTGAGCCGGGGTCTTTTTCACTAGCGCGAGGATCTCTGCGCCGCTGATTTCCGGCCGATCCACCGTAACCTTTTCTTTGTCCACGCGAATGACGTAGTGTCTGGCGCGTGGTAACGGTTTCTCTTCGATTGCAAAGATTTCGATCTCGACGACTTCCAGGATTTCTTCTCCGGTGCTGACGTGGTCCATGGCAAAGAGCCCTCCTTGGGCTCAGGACGACTATACCATAGATAGCCAGATAATAGCCAATATATATATATCAGATGTGTAGTTTACCATTGCAAATTTGACCAACTGGAGTATATTTGTTCCAGGAGGCTCCCGATGAATCCAAAGCGCACGATGACCCTTAACTTGACGGATCAGGAGATGGGTGTGCTTGATGAGCTTTCCGTCCAGAAGGACCTGAGTAAAACCGCCCTTATCCGTCAAGCACTTAGACTCTATCAACTGGTCGATGCTCGCATCTCCCGCGGGGAGAAGCTCTTTTTTGAGGACCAAGACAAACAGAAAGCAGAGTTAATGGTTCTGTGAGAGAGACGATCCAAATCATCGACAACCAGTCCGGCGAACCGGTCGATGCGGAAATCTTCGACGAGGTGGCGCTGGCGCATTTCATGGAAACGCAGGCCGAGTGGCGACCGGTCGTGCTTGCGGCAGCACGTGCTCTGTCTCAACAACCGAATCAGGGAATGCTCATTCCTAGACATTTCCATTGGGACTGGACCAAGAAGGAAGCTGAACTGAAGCTGCTTGCGGTCAAGTTTTACGGCCTCGCCTGTGAAGGCCGGCTTCAGGGCATCATGAAAGTTGAGACCGTGGCGCATTCTTGCAGGCTTCCCGAGCAACAAGGGAAGCCGCTGGTGTACATCGATTACGTCGAGTCAGCGCCCTGGAATATCAAGAAACTGATGACGGCGCTGGGGCAGCCCCAACGCTTTCGAGCCGTGGGTACGCGTCTGTTCGAGGCGGCGGTTCTGCAGAGCCAGGCGGAAGGGTTTCGCGGCCGACTTGGCTTGCATTCCCTTCCTGGTTCGGAGGGCTTTTATATCAATGGGTGCGGGATGACTCCGGTCGGTCGTGATCCGCACAAACAAAACCTGCTCTGGTGCGAATTTACACCCGAACAAGCAGAGAGATACTTGGCAGGAGAATGACCATGAAGTTCAATAGGGACCGGAATTGGCTGGCAAAGAGAGCAGCGCAAGAGGATCAGCACTTCATTTCCGTAGGCGGATTGATTTCGCGGATCGATCCAGAATGGCAGGCGGACGTGTCCAGCATGCCGAACGTGGAGACCACGAAGACGGCGTTTGTCCGGCTTCTTCAGCTTGCAAGGCGAGAGCGGCGACTGTCTTTAGAGCAGCTCGCGCAAAAAGCCGATGTTGATCTGGCGGAATTGGTGAAGATTGAGGCGGATGAATCCTTCAAGGCAACCCCCCGAACCATTCATCAACTGGCTGCATTTCTCAGGCTTCCCGCGAAGAAGCTCATGGTGTTAGCCGGTCTGCTCCAAGTCAAAGACTTTGGCCTGCAGCAGGCAAGCGTGAGGTTTGCCGCACGATCGGAACCCGTGGAGGATGTGAGTCCCGAGGAGCACGCTGCTTTTGAGGAATATGTAAAGTTCTTAAATGAACAATGAGAAACCGCTTTCTGGATGAACGCACAGCCCGAGACATCGACACCCTGGTCGCGAAGATACTTCGCGGCCTGGGCGGTCCGGAACCGCCTTTGGTTCTGGATGATGTCCGCGCCCTGCAAAAACTGGATCGTCAGTACTATTCCTCGATTGACGATGGACCCTTGCGCGAGTTCGTCAGCCGCGCCTACATCGGAGCCAAGCAGGTTTTCGCCAGGCCCACCCTGATCCTCGAGGTCGTCCGCAAGCGCTCCTTGAAAGCCCTCTATCTGCCTGACCGCAAACGTGTGCTCATCGACTCTTCCCAGCCCAAGCTGAAATGGCGTTGGAGCGAAGCCCACGAGATTGTTCATGACGGCGTACCATGGCACCAGGACGCGATGTTTGGCGACACGGAATACACGCTGAGCCCGGCCTGCCACGAACAAATTGAAGCCGAAGCCAACTACGGCGCCGGACGCCTGTTGTTCTTCCAGGATCAGTTCCGAGAATTTGCCAGCGGGTCGGAGCCAACCTTCGAACTTATCAAGTCTGCCACCAAGCGCTACGGAAATACGATGACCTCCACCATCTGGCGACTCGTCGAGGCGCTGGATATTCCGGCGCTCGGCATCGTCGGGTCCCACCCCCGAGGCAGCGCCGATCCCAATCGACCAGCACAACAGTGCCGCTATTTCATACGGTCCCGAACTTTCATTGGACGGTTCGGTAGTGTGACGGAGGACGCAGCGTGTGCAGTGCTTCGCGCACACTCTTCATTCAGAAGAGGTGGGCCGATCGCAGATGGCGATGTGATCCTTGTCGACGACCGAGGTGAACGGCAACTCTTTCACCTCGAATCCTTCTACAACGGTCACGAGGCGCTGACGATTTTTGTCCATAGACGTCCGGCGCTCGTAAGAATGCCGGTATCCGGCGTTGGGAGTCAGAAGAACGCTTCAATCCGGGCACGACGTTGACTCTAGTAGTTCGCCTGCCGGCAGACTTCAATTTCGCCTTCGCCGCCTCCAGATCCATCAATGGGCGGGCATAGGAAACAATGGAACTGACAGTCCCCAGCCACAACTCGTTGCTCGGCGATCTGTCCGAACTCGATTCATGGCTGGCGGGAATGGGTGTTCCTGCTCGCTCTTCGGACCGGATTCATCAGCTCATAGAACTGCTGCGGGGACTCAAACCGTCAGGACCGGCGCTGACCATCACCCGAGAAGAACAACGACAGTACATGTACGCTCTTGCAGAACTTGTGGAATTCCATCAGATCTTTACTTGGCTCAAACAGGACGATCCTGCAGTGCTGCGCCCCAAGCTCATGCGCTCCCTCTCGGGTAGCCTCGACCCAGCCGACGAAAGCGCCAACAACAACGTCGGACGCAACACGATCTTCGAGCTTTCCTTAGCATCTGAGTGGCGGAGGGCGGGACTCAAAGTAGTGATCGGTGAGCCCGATCTGCAGCTGATCTTGGGCCGCCAAGAATTCGTGGTGGAGTGCAAACGGCCTTTTGATTGGACTGGTATCGTCCGCTGCCTGAAGGATGCAAAGCGCCAGCTCCGGAGGAGCGCAGCACGGGCGACTGCCGGCGCCCCCAAGGGTGTGATCGCAATCTCTCTTAGCAAGATCGTCGCCCGAGGAGAACGTATTTTTTTGGCGGATTCAATGGCGGACAAGTCCGGACTGGGAGAGATCATTGAGAGCGAACTGGAAGCCAATCGCTGGCGCTGGGGGAATGACGTTCAATTCGACGACAGCATCGCGGGCGTGTTGTTTCATTTGAGCTTGCCTGCGGATGTAGGCAAGGGCGATCACTTCGCCTTGTTGAGCTTCTCGAATGTTTATCAAGCTGGCAGCAACCGTGAGGCGTTGGCACTGCTAAATCAAGCCATGGAACCCTTGTATAGAGATTCGACTCCGAGCCTAATGAAGGTCCATGCCCTGGGTTCCTAGTCTAGAGTGCACTCCACATCTCCTCGCCTGCTGAAAGACCGGACCAGCCCCCGTCACGTGAGGGATTCTGAGGTACTGCCTCTGCGAAATGGCCCGTCCTCGACACCAGCGGAGTTTCCGGCAGCAGTCTGCAGCCCTCGGCTCTCACACGAGCTGACGACGTCAGATGCAACATGTTATTGCACAAAACCCCCTTATTGAGGGGGATTCGTGCAACTTTATAAATCCATTCGCGGTTCTTTTCGTTCACTTGTTCTGTTTGTTCTTCCTCCATTTTGCCCAGCGTGCACGCTGAGCCGCGGCGATTTTCTTGCGAGCAGCGGCTGACATAGGCCTCCGCGCCCTGGGCGTGCGAGGTCTCTTAGGTTTTCCATCCAGCGCCCCGAGACTCCTCAGGGCCGCCAACGCCGCGTTCAGCCGCTCCATTTCTCCGTGCACACGCTGTCTTTCCCTCTGCAGTTGCCGGACTACTCCAGCCAGGTTCGTCATGGTCCCCCTCGGACAGGCATTGTAGCAGCCCATCTGAGACCCTCCGTCCCGATTGCCACAACACCCACGACCGATTTCGCCGAGTCCCACAGGAGGAAATGCCATGCGGCTTCGTCGCAATGAATACTGCCCGATCCACAAATCGATTTCCTGCTGCGGTCGGGAACTCATTCCCAAACCCAGGACAATACGGCTCGGGGTGCAGCGCATCGAAGATCCGTATCACCCTAGAGGATACCGGGAACTCAGGTCCCCCGCTGAAATGCGGAAACTTCTGAAGCGGAAAGTCGCCGAACAGAACAGAATATGCGCAATCTGCCACGAGGAGTTCACGGACTACACCGACGTTGTACCAGACCACAAAGATCCCAAGGGAATGGGAGGGGCGTGGAGAGATGACCACCCGGACAATATCCAAGCAACACACTGGTGGTGTAACGGGGAAAAAGGGTCAACCAGAATGGATGACTCACGGCCGATCAGTCCGATTTCCTCGAATCGACTGGTGAATCCCTGCCTTGCGGTCCCGCGAGTGTGCGACAAGTGTGCCTCTCTTGCGAGTCAAGAAGGAAATCTCTACGGACGCGCAAAGTTGGCCAGATCATCGCAAAGGCGATCGCAGATGGCTCATCCGAGTCTATCTGGGCCGCGATCAGGAACCTGAAAACGTAAATACCACAATCGAACCATCCAGGGTCCCACGCGGGAAGCGCGAGCGTACCTGACCAGGAAACGATTGGGCCGCGATTTGGAAGGCGCCAGGATCACACTCAACGAATATCTTGGTCGCTGGCTCGAGACAGCTGTGAAACCCAGGGTGCGAGCGAAGGCCTGCCATGACTACGAAGGCATGCTGCGCCGATACATTTGCCCGAGCCAGGGCGAAAGACGGTTGAGAGCACTGCGGCCTCTTCGAGCGGAACACCCTGGCCTTTGCCATTTTGCGGTGTACGGGTCTTTCCGGAACAAAGATTCATCGCCCGGTTCGCAAGGTTACGAAAAAAGTGTGCGGTCGCGGATCTTTCGCGCAACTGTGAAATATTCTTCCCACCACGCCTTTTGCCCAGTCTTTCTTGGAGGCAAGGCCAGCTCTAGTTTCTTGCGTTTCTTTTTGGCGTCTAGCTGAGCTACCCGAAAATGATAGTGGTCCAACATGCTCAGCGCTTCGACAAGATAAGAAACTGCGATTCGCTGATCACGAAGGATTAAAAGGTTTTCGCCGTTCTTGACGTCGGCCGGTGTTGAAAAGTTGTAAGAGCCGAGATATACGCGCGCAGATGGCTTATCGAAATCGATTACCAGAAACTTGTGGTGCATTCGCGTGCCACTACCGCCTGTAGGCTCCGATTTGAATGGTTCCGGAAGATTCCCGGACAACGCCGCCGGAAAAAGGGGTGCGAGATTGCCGTCGGGCTTCTGCAGGACGATACCACCGACCTTCTTGTCGGAGATGCCATAGACAAAGAGACTTTTGCTCTTCGTAACCTTAACAATTGCATTCTTGACGACCCCTGGGCTTTCGTACAGAAACGCAAGAGAATACAGAAGACTTGAGGTAGTCTGTTTTGCGACATCATCAGCGATTGATTGTAAGCGAGCGTTTGGCTTCGAGTGCGGAGAGAACGAAACCTTGGCATCGATGCCACTTAAGCCGAGACTGGTCCAGTCAACAGATTTGGTTGCAGCAAAACCTTTAACGTTATTGTTGCTCCAGTAATTGTCGAAGGCTGCGAGAAACTGTTTGACGGGATTCGGGCCCTGCATCACCACGGCGTTGTTATTCTGAACAAAAAAAGCTCGCCATGAGAAATTGGTCGAGCCGCACACCACCAACTGGGTTTTGGGGCCGTGTACTGCTATGAATTTATTGTGTTGTAACTGTCCCATGTGCTGTCGCTTCACATTGGCAGAGCCGGCAGACACTATGAGACGTTTCGCCGCTTCGTTTTCGGCTGAACCCTTCTTCTTGTGGCTTCCTGAATCGTCGACAATGACTTTCAATCGGGTCCCAAGTTTTACCAGTCTGTCGACAATTTCCGGCTCATTCAAGTCGTACGCCACCACGCGAACCTGTGCATGAATATCAGCAAGTGCTTTATCTAGCACGCCGAGGATTTCTTGATGAGCTTCAAAGCCCATCCAGGCAAGTGCTTCAGGCGCTTTGGGATTCGTCGCCTTGAACCCAAGGCTCTTGGCCGCCGTCGTCGGCAAAATCCCCTTCACCGTCTTGTATTTTTCAACGAACGCCTGCGACGAGACGAAGCCTCGGGTGAACGCGACATTGAGTTGTCCCGGATATGTTTCGCGGCGCAGCTCTATCTTTGCCTCTTGAACCTCGCCCAAGCTGAGTTCATTGCGATCGTTCATGAAGACGGGACTCACCCTGTAGGTGAATTCGCCGGCAAGATCGGCGCTGCGGGGGAAATGTACCCAGCGGAACTTCTGAATAGGCGACTGCAAGGTCGAAAGACGATTGGCGTCTGTCTTGTTCGCAGTCGGAAAGCACAGCCGATTCTTGAGCGCGAAGAATTTGTCACCGCCGGGCTCTTTGTATTCGATAGCGAACCCGACAAAGTTTAGAGGGGGTTTTCCACTCTTCCAATTCATCGCCACGAGTGACATTCCGTCACCTCGATGAATTTTCAGCGTGAAAAGTGCGGCTGTGTTGTGACCGTCAACCTGAAACTCACCAGCCATAGAGTCCTCCAGAGAATAGTGAACGGTTTCCCGGGGGCCCAAGTTATAACTGCTGCCGCAATTGTATCGGAATACCACCTGCTCGACCATGCTTGGTCGAAACATCATTCAATTTATCACCAGTAACCAGCTCTAATTGATCGCCCGCCCTAGGCACTACGCTGGCCCTTGCATGTGACTTCAGTCAACCCCATTCACTAGTTAGGGCTGTTCAAATATCGGCTCAATGACTACACTCACCCGGTGGAACCGAATGATCGCCAAGTTCGTATTCGCACTGCGCTGCACATGATTTATCGGTTCCTGCCCACCAGCAGGCTTGACCTGAGAAGAGGTTTGGCAGGGTTGGTCGAGGTTGCCAGATTTGCTTGACATGAACTCAAAAAGACCAAGATGATTCCCGCACAGCGAGCTACTGTTCCTGAAGCACCGGAACTGGCACTGAGCCGACGGCTTCGTGATCTCCGTCAGATTGCCACGGCGCTGAAGCGTTCCGGGATGACGCCTCTGCAGGTGTGCCAGTCGATAATCGGCGATCGTCCGCTCGACTTGGGGACGAGGTCTTTCTTCTCCGGTCTGCCGGAAGACGAGAAACACTATTGGATCGCCAGTCTGTACGCCTTGCTGATGCCGAAAGCACGCAGGCGCCAGCTTGCAGCTTACTTCACCCCTCCACATCTCGCCCATTACGCGATAGATACACTCATCGAGGCAGGAATTAAGCCGGGCCAGCATCGCATTCTCGATCCGGCGTCCGGCGGGGCAGCGTTTTTGGTGCCCCTCGCCGCCCGGATATCCGATCAAGCGCGGCAGCGCGGAGCGCGTGGGGAAACAATCCTGCGGGCGATAGAGTCCACCCTGGCGGGAGTAGAAATCGAGCCAGACCTTGCCACACTGTCGAAAGCCTTGCTTCTTGATTTACTCCGCAAGGAGGTCGACGCAGCAGGCCGAAAGCCGAACATATCTATTCAGCGCGCGAACACGCTGAAATTGCCGCCGCCTGACAAGCTCTACGACGCGGTGATCGGAAATCCTCCCTATGGGCGTATTTTTCGTCCCCCGAAGGCGATCCTCAAGGCTTTTGCTCCGGTTATCAGCGACGGGTACGTAAATCTTTATGCTCTCTTTCTTGAGCAGAC
>JAIQFA010000130.1 GCA_020073525.1 Terriglobia bacterium | reverse complement strand
AGAGTCTGTGTGAGAACTCGTATCTGATCATCGCAGTGGAACCAAGTTGCCGATTCCCAGCCGCGAAGCGGCGCAAGAATGCAGCCCACGGCGTGAGCCGTGGGTGCATGTGGAAAACAAGCCACCCCCAACGGGGCGAAAGAAGAGTTCTCACACAGACTCTTACGCGCTGGAAAGGTACTTAAGGCGATGTTTTCCGACGAATTCCTTCACTGCGAGAAAATTTTTCTTAGTGCCGGCGAAATGAGTTTCAATGGGAACCAGACCATGCCAAAGAGCGGCACGAAACCAGCCTAAAAGGGGTAATTTGTAAGGAAGTTTGGTGGACCTGGTCGGGATCGAACCGACGACCTCTTCCATGCCATGGAAGCGCGCTCCCAGCTGCGCCACAGGCCCACTCGGTACAAAGGGCAATTGCTATCCTTCAATTCTCGCTTAGCTTTGCCGTCGCGTCAAACTCGACTCAAGTGCCCCACGTCAAATAGGATAGGTTTGGCAAAATAGAAGGACACAACTGGAGCCCCATGTCGAGCCCGCAGAACATTCTCGTTCGGTCAGTCCTCTGTTTCATCGCTGTCCTTTGTCCCGCGGTGGTAAACGCACAAAACGCGGCGAGCGTGCCCTCCGGGACACAGCCACCGGTCGCGTATGCGTCGGTCAGCGAACTGAATGGCATCCTCTCGCAACTACAGCAGACAGCGCAGAACATTCAATCCGATCTGAAAAATACGCGCATAGAAAAATGGAAGACCGACGGTGCCACCAAGAGACAGGCCGTGACCGACGTGGACTCCATCCAACGCAACTTGCAGACGACGCTGCCCGACACGATCGCGCAACTGAACAGCGCGCCGGAAGATCTAACAGCCAGTTTCAAACTCTACCGCAACCTCGACGCCTTGTACGACGTTTTTGGATCGGTGGCGGAACTGGCGGGAGCCTTCGGATCGAAAGATGAGTTTCAGAATCTGGACAACGACCTGAACGGCCTCAAGAACGCGCGCCGAGCATTCGCCGAGCGCATGCAGAAACTGACGGCGGCCAAGGAAGATGAGCTGTCGCGGTTGCGCGCGCAGGTCAAGACGCTGTCGGCGGCGCCCCCTCCCCCGCCAAAGAAAATTGTCGTCGACGACACCGAACCTCCAAAGAAACCGGCAAAAAAGAAAGTGACGAAACCGAAGCCAGCCACGCCGGCGGCCACTCCGCCGAGTGCTCCACCGGCGAAGTAAACAAAGTCTCTGTTCGCGCAACAAATCTAGTTTGTCATCCTGAGCGAAGCGAAGGACCTGCTGTCTCGTGCGCTCACAAGAAAGCTCGCCCTTCGCTGCCCTCAAGATGACGAAGTGGGACGCTGACAAAGCGTGTTTCATTGCGCTGCGAAACCTTCTGTCGACTACCAGTTTCCCTGCCCTCCGCCGCCTACTTTCTTGGCGCTCGAAAATGAGGTAGCTTATCTTCGTGGCGCGGAACCGGGTTGATCGCATCCTGGTACCGCGATCGCTGCGCGTTGGGGTTGATCCCCAGTGGGGGACGCTCGGTGTCTGACTCGACCGCCACTTTGTCTGCGGGAGATGTCGTTGGCAAGTATAAGATCCTCGGCCTGGCCGGAGCCGGTGGGATGGGTGTGGTGTATCGCGCGCTTGATGTGCGGCTGGAGCGCACCGTCGCGCTGAAGTTCCTTCCTGAGCATGTCGTTTCCAGCAGCGAAGACAAAGAACGCTTCTTGCGCGAAGCGCGCTTCGCCTCTTCGCTCGACCATCCGAACATCGGAGTGATCCACGGACTCGAGGAGGCCGGTCACCGCTCCTTCATCGTGATGGCCTATTACGCCGGGGAAACGCTGGTGCACAAAATGCGCCGCGGGCCACTTCCGCTGGCCGAAGCTGTCGACATTGCCATCCAGATGGGGGAAGGCCTGGCGGCCGCTCACGCTGGCACGGTGGTACATCGCGACATCAAGCCTTCGAATGTCATCCTGACGCAGAGCGGCGTGGCCAAGATTGTCGACTTCGGCCTGGCGCGCCTGGCATCCACCACCGGCAGCACGCAGAGCATCAGCACGGCGGGCACGATCGGCTACATGTCGCCGGAACAGACCGTCGGCAAGGTCGTTGACCAGCGAACCGATATCTGGTCGATGGGAATCGTGCTGACGGAGATGGCCACCGGGAAGAATCCCTTTCAGCGGGAAACTCCGGCGGCCACGATTTACGCGATCCTGAACGAGCCGCCGCTGCCGATGGATGATCTCCCGCTCGATCTGTTGCGCGTGATCTACCGCGCGCTGTCGAAAGAGCCGGCGACGCGCTACCAGAATTGCCGCGAGATGGTGGCCGATCTGAAGGAGGTCCGCAGCCGGCTTGAGGCGGCGCAAACCGCCACCGGATCATCGTCCCGCCCGATCACCCGGCCGGTGAAGGCAACGTCAACTCTGAGCGCCGCGGAATTAAGGAAGCAGATCGAACAGGCTTCGCGCCCGGTATGGACAAGCGTCGTTGAGCCCGCGCCGAAGTGGCACCGCTGGGCTATCTATTTGGGCGGTGCCGCAATTGTCGTAGCGGTGCTCTCATTTATGCCGCCCGTGCGCGACAGCGTCTCCGGATGGTTCGCCCGCCAGGAAGAACACATCGCCGTGCTGCCATTTGAAAATGTCGGGAATGATCCGGCGAACGATGATCCAGCGAATCGGGCAGTTTCTGACGGACTCATTGACAGCTTGTCGAGCAAACTGACGAACCTCGAAGTAGGCACGGACGCGGGCAAGCAGTCGCTGTGGGTTGTGCCCGCCAGCGAAGTGCGGCGGCGCAAGATTACCGACCCCGCTTCGGCGCTGCGCGAACTAGGAGCAACAGTAGTGGTCCAAGGGACTCTGCAGCGTGAGGGGCAGACGATCAAAATGACTGTGAATCTGGTGAACACCAAGACGCTGCGCCAGATCGGGTCGGTGCCGCTCGAAGACCGGGACTTCTCGACGCTGGAAGACGAGGCAGTGACGCGTCTGGCGAAGCTCATGCGTATTGAATTGACACCCGAGATGCTGAGGGGGACGGGCAGCGCTGTCAATGCTGGAGCGTACGAGTTATATCTGAAAGCCCTTGGCTACACCCAACGCTATGACAAGCCGGGGAATTTGGATCTGGCCATCGCGGCGCTTGATAATGCCGTCAAGGCGGATCCGCGCTTTGCTTTGGGATTTGCGCAGCTCGGCGAAGCCTATCGCCTGAAATATCGGCTGGACAAGAACAAACAGTGGGTTGAAGAAGCTCAGACAAATTGCGAAAAGGCGCGGGAATTGGACGACCGGTTGCCCGCGGTCTACGTGACATTGGGAAAAATTCACGGCTACACGGGGAAATACGATCTAGCCTTACAGGAGTACCAGCGCGCACTTCAACTTGACCCGCGCAACTCGGACGCGATGATCGGACTGGCCACTTCGTACGACAGCGCAGGAAGGGCTGCCGATGCCGAAGCTGCCTTCAAGAAGGCCATCGCGCTTCGTCCCGATTACTGGGACGGTTACAACTCTTTCGCCGCCTTCTTGGATGACCATCAGCGCCACGACGAAGCAGTGGCGCAGTATCGCCATGCTATCGAGCTCACCCCCGACAACGCAGCACTTTATCTCAATTTAGGCGCGACCTATAGCAACATGGGAGATAAGCATTACGCCGAGGCCGAGCAGATGCTACGGAAATCGATTGGCATTGAACCCAGCTATCCCGCTTACGCCAATCTTGGGTACCTCTACAACCAGGAGCAGAAGTATGCCGAGGCCGCCGTCGCGACCGAGAAAGCACTGCAACTGAATGACAACGAATACGTTGTGTGGGGCAACCTGGCGATTGCTTACGAGGGTCTTAAGAACAAAGAAAAGGAAGATAAAGCGTGGGACCACGAAATCGTCCTGCTCGAACAGGCGGTCCGGGACACACCGCGCGACGCCATTGCGCAGTCCAATCTCGGGCTGCTCTATGCCAAGAAAAAGCTTCGCGAAAAAGCCATTCCTCGCATACAATCGGCACTCGCTCTTGCGCCCGACGACGCCAGTGTTCTGGAGGGCGTCGGCCAAGCGTACGAAGACCTGGGTGATCGCGCCCGGGCTCTGCAGTACATCCAAAAGAGCGTGCAGAAAGGCTACAGCCTTGCGGACCTGAAGACCATCCCGGACCTGCAGGCTCTGTTATCCGACCCCAGTTTTCGGCCCCGTGGAAAGTAACTGAATTTCAAAATATAAGGAGCCAGCCATGGCCACAGCGCGCGTCCTTTACAACGACGAAAACAACCCCGCACCGCAAGTGATCACTATTCCGAGTTCCGGTGTTATCTCGCCGCCAACCTACATCATCGCAAATGGACAACCTGTCACCTTCACCAACAATTCCGGTTCCGCCATCAACGTTACGTTCGAGGCTGATGCCTTCGGGGTTGTGGTCTTCAACAATGTTAACGGTCTCAATCCGAGTGCGTCGAATACTCAAACACCCCAGGTTGATAACCGGACTGTGAATTTCAATACCGACGGGTCGGCCAACTATCCTTGTGCAATTCAAGTAGGCGCTGGTCCCCTGTATGTTGCAGTGACCGCGAGCGTCTGCACGCCCGACCCCGTCGTCGTCCCCTTAGGTGGCACGATTGAGATGATTGGCACAGACCAAAACTACCAAGTGACCTGGAACGCTTCGAACGGCGACCCTTTCACTCCCCAACTCAAAGAGATTTACACTGCCGGTAACCCGCTGACCAAAACTCATACAGACTATCTCCCGGTTGGGAACTATGGCTATACGATTTCGCCGGCCGGCCCCTCGGAAGGCCCTGGAGGGGGCACGGTAAAAGTCAAGTCTACCTAGATTCCTGCTCCGACTGCCACCGCTGCGACTCCAAGTACTGATTAGTCGCAGCGGCGGAGGGGAGGGCTGCGCAAACGTCGGATCAGTCGAGATCCCTTGCCCGTTACTTTCGATCCTCTCGCATTGCAAATACTGCACTTACGCCTGGAACTCCACAGCCCCCTCCGGAGTCTAAGCTATTAAGCGGGAAGGCTGTCCGACATAGCTTTGGCAAGAAGTTTTGGCACGAATTAACCCTTTCCGCCCGGGGCCATAGTCACTCTATAATGAGGGTACGCCGTCATGGCGGGAGCTACTACATTGGGCGATCTTGCCAGCGCTATCGGGGCCCGTACTGAGGAATCCGCCGTCATTGCTGAATTGAAGGCGGGTTCGGAAGAGGCCTATTCCCGGCTCATCGGCGAGTTTCACCAGCCGATCTACGGCCTCATTTACCGCATCGTGAACGATCCTTCCGACGCGGCCGACACTACCCAGGACGTATTCCTCAAGGTCTTCCGTGGGATGAAGCATTTCCACGGCGAGTCGAGCCTGAAGACCTGGATTTACCGCATCGCCCTGCACGAGGCGGCTAATCGCCGCCGCTGGTGGTTTCGGCACAAAGCGCAGGAGACGCCGATTGATCCGATCGGCGCGGGCGAGTGCGAATTCTCCGGAGACAATCGTCTGGTCGATCGAGGCGAGTCTCCCTTTGAAAAGTTCGCGCACACGGAAGTGCGCGCGGCCGTGGAGCAGGCGCTGACACAGGTCCCCGAGCCCTATCGCACGGCGTTGATCCTACGCGATCTGGAAGACTTGTCGTACGAGGAGATTGCGGAAGTTTTAGGGATTTCGCTGGGCACGGTGAAATCACGCATCACGCGCGGGCGCGACGCCCTGCGCAAGAAATTAGCTGCATATGTCCGGGAAGTAGGTCCGGAGTTAGGGCTGCTCGCTCCTGCCGACGTTACTGCCAACGACCGGCGGAACGGCGCAACCCCAAGTTCACAGGAAGGTTCGCGTGGTGGCAGAGAGGTTGAGGTGACACCATGAACTGCGCTGAGACAAGGAAATTGTTCTCGCCGTATCTCGACGGCCGGGTAAGCGGCTCCGAGATGCGCGCGCTCACGCGCCATGTGGAACAGTGTGCCGGTTGCGAACGGGAGTACGTCGCGATGCAGCGCACGCAGCAACTGCTTTCCGGCCTCGGCCCGAAGAAGGCTCCGGCCGACCTGGCGTTGAAGTTGCGCGTCGCAATTTCGCGCGAGGCCTCGCAGAAACGCCGTACATATGAAGGTGTGCTGGTGCGTCTGCAGAATGCGCTTGACGCTTTCATGGTTCCGGCTACGGCTGGACTAGTCAGCGCCGTGTTGTTTTTCGGATTGCTGCTGGGCTTCTTTGCCTTGCCGGCGGAATTGCGGGCGAGCAGCGGAGACGTTCCGCTGATGTTGTACACCGGACCGCAACTCGAACGCTCGGCATTCGGTACCTCGCTCGGCAATATGGGCGACGATGGAGTGGTGATTGAAGCCTATGTGGATGCCAATGGGCGGGTTGAAGACTACCGCATCCTGTCTCAGCCGGCCGATGCCGAGGCGGTGCTGCCGCAGTTGAAGAACCTGCTGATCTTCACCACCTTCCGCCCCGCGCTCTCGATGGGGCGTCCGACCACAGGGACGGCGGTGCTGTCGTTTTCCAAGATCAGCGTTAAGGGGTAGTCGGGCCATCCGCGTAAAACCAAATTCCCGTAGAGACGCGGCTTGCCGCGTCTCCGCCCTGGCGCGACATTCCGGGGACAGCACCCAGGAGATGGGACTAGCCCCGTTTCTACATTCCGTTATTTCATCCTTCTCGGTTTGACCGCAAATTAACCAGTTCGTACACTACTTCTAGCGAATTCGTATGCCTGAGATCCGAGGAAATTTCCTGAGACGCCGCGTTCGACCGATCTTCGCTCCGATGCTCGCTGGGACGCTCGCTGGGAGCGTGGTGCTGTGCCTGCTCGTGGCGTCCGGTTGGGCGCAGAACCGGCCGCAGGTGTCTCTGGAAACCAGCGAGACTCTCTTCTCGGTGCTGACTGCCATCAATACCTGCGGCTATGACCAGGAACTGAATACGTCCGACCCGCTGCGCTCGCAGATTCGGGCGGAGGTGGCCAAAGCGGTGGCGAATACTGCCGGAGCCCAAGACGTGATCGCTCCGATGTGCGCGTACTACCGCCAGCACCAGATGAATGACTCCTCGCGTGACCTGTCGCAGTACATTTCGCTGGCACTCTATTTGGAAGAGCCCCCAACCTTCACCCCGAAGATGAAGCAGGCGGAACTGCCGCCTGATGCGGCGGGAGTGGCCGAGATCGTGCCATTCCTGCAGGCCTTCTACCAGAAGATCGGATTGCATGCCATCTGGGAGCGGCACCGTGAGCGCTACGCCGAGTTGACCGAGATCTATCATGCCCCGCTGGCGAAGATGACGTTCGACACCGAGATCTACCTGAAGATGCCCTCGGCGGGTTACCTCGGACGCCAGTTCACCGTCTACCTGGATGCGATGGGTGCTCCCGGGCAGACGAACGCGCGCAACTATGCTTCCGATTACTACGTCGTGATTTCACCGGCCTCCGACACTGCCATCAAGATGCAGCAGATTCGGCACACCTATCTGCACTATCTTCTGGATCCGCTGGCGCTGAAGAACGGCGGCACGTTCAAGCGGCTCGAGCCGTTGCTCGACGACGTGAAAATGTCGCCCATGGATGAGGCATTCAAGAGCAACATTTCGCTGCTGGTGACCGAATGCCTGGTGCGAGCAATTGAAGAGCGTTTGACCAAGGTTCCGGAGACGGAGCGGACGCAGCACATCGATGCGGCCGACAAGGAAGGGTACGTGCTGACGCGGTATTTCTACGATGCGCTCGTCAAGTTCGAAAAAGATCCGGCGGGAATGCGCAATGCTTATCCGGACATGGTCAGCTCGATCGAGGTCGGCAAAGAGATGAAGCGGGCCTCGCTGATCGAATTCTCGGGCGAGGCGGCGCCGGAACTTCTGCACCTGGCAGGGCGCAAGAACGAGCACCTCCTGCTGAATGCGGAGAGACGGCTGGCGGCTGGCGACCCGGAAACGGCGCAGAAACTGGCGCAGCAGGCGCTCGATGAGCAGGAAGAAGATTCCGGACGCGCGCTCTTTATTCTGGCGGAAATTGCCACTGCCAATCGCGACATGAGCGGGGCGCGCAAATACTTTGAGCAGGCGCTGCAGACCGCCCATGAGCCCAAAGTGATCGCCTGGTCCCATATTTACCTGGGGCGAATTTTTGATTTACAGGAGGATCGGTTTGCCGCGTTGGACCAGTATCGCGCGGCGCTGGTAGCTGCGGCCACGCTTCCGGAAGCAAAATTGGCGGCGCAACGGGGCCTGGACCAGCCTTACGAGCCTCCGGTGGCGAAGCAGCCGGAATAAGGCGAGACTAACCGAAGCAAGATCCAGCGCGAACAAATCTTAGGTTTGAAATTTTGCGTTATGGGAGACAGCATGAAGCGAGCAGCAGTCATTCTAGCGTTACTGAGTCTAGGGATCCTGAGTTTCGCGGTTTGGGCCGGGGCCCAGACCAGCGGACAACCACAGAATCAGCCCGCGGCAGGCCACGCGGCGCCAGCGGCGGGTGCCGCGACAACACCTGCGGCCAAGCGTCCACCGCAAGCCAAGACCCAGCCAGAATTTGACGCCTACAAAGTGGCCGCAGGCAGCACCGATGCAGCGGGGATGGAAAAGACAACGGACGATTTCGCGACCAAGTTTCCCGAGAGCGAACTTCGCGTGTTGCTCTACAAGAACGTGATGCGGCTTTACCAGAATTCCAACAACGCCGAGAAGACCGAGGCCATGGGGCGCAAAGTGATCGGCTTCGACGGGGACGATCCCGAGGCTCTGGTGACAGTGGCCGAAGTGATCGCCGAAAGAACCAAGGACTCGGATATTGACAAAGATCAGCGCTATGCCGAAGCAATCGCCATGGCGCAAAAGGCCACCCAGACCGTGGACACCGACGTCCAGGTTCCGGCGGGCACGCCGCAGGACAAGATTGATCAGTACAAGAGCCTGCTGCGCTCGAACGCGTATTCGGTGATTGGCACGATTGAGTTCAAGAAAGAGAACTATCCGGCGGCGCAGGACAATCTGCAGAAGTCCATCGACGCGTTCCCCAGCCAACCAGATCCGGTGGTGGTACTCCGCTTGGCGCTGACACTCGATAAGGAACAGAAGTATCCGGAGGCGCTCAAAGTGGCCAACCGCGCCGTGGAACTGACGCAGGACAATACGGTGATTGGCACTCCGGCGCGCCGGGAACGCGACCGCTTGCAACAGCTCACCGGAGGCGCGGCCCCGGCCCCAACGACTCCGCCGAAGAACTAATCGACTCTCCTGTAGAGACGAGGCTTGCCTCGTCTCCAGCTTGCGCCACCTCAGACTTGCTCCGTCCGGGACGCGGCAAGCCGCGTCTCTACCAAGATTCGGGGTGCCAGCTGATTGTTTACGACCCTCTTTGTGATGAAGTCACGCGAAATCATGGCGCTCGAAGAAAGCCTGGGCCACCGCTTCCAGCGCCGCGAACTGCTTGAGCAGGCGCTGACCCACAGCTCGCAAGCGCGCGAGGTGGAGGCGCTGGGCGCGGGCGGCGGTTCGTTCGCTGGGGATAACGAAAATCTCGAGTTCCTGGGAGACGCCGTGTTGGGTCTCGTCACCACCGAGGCGTTGTTTCACCGCTTCCCGGAATTTCAGGAAGGCCACCTTTCGAAACTACGCGCGCATCTGGTGGGGCAACGGCATCTGCTGCTGGTAGCCGAGCAGCTTGAGATTGGCCATTATATGCGGCTCGGCCGCGGCGAGGAAAAAAGCGGCGGCCGCAACAAGGCCAGCCTGCTGGTGGACGCATTGGAGGCAATCCTGGCGGCGCTCTATCTCGACGGCGGCTGGACCGTGGCGCGAGACTTTATTCTGCGCACGATCGTGGAACCGGAACTGGCGCACATGAAACTGGAGACCAGCGCTATCCCAGTCATGGATTTCAAGTCCGCCTTGCAGGAAACGCTGCAGTCTCGTGGAGGACCGCAACCGGTTTACGCCTTGGTCAAGGAAGAAGGCCCGGAACACAAGAAGACATTCACAGTCGAAGTGCGATTGCCGGCGCCTGAGATGGGGGGATTCGTGGGTCGGGCACAGGGCGCAACCAAGAAACGAGCCGAACAGGAAGCGGCCCGGCAGGTTCTGGAGCATCTGGCGGCAGTGCCGAGAGCATCCGACCTTCCATAGGAGTCTCTGTCGAACTCCACAGCAGCAGGAAAGTGGAACGCCTCATAAACTATCCCGGCGGGAGGCCCTACCCGGGCGGCGGGGGCGTCCCGATTCCGTCGAAGGGCGGCAAGGCGCCGAAGAAGGCCGACGCCGGCCAGCCTCTTCCCAACTTCCGCGGCAAGCTGAAGCAGATGGACAAGAAGACCATCTCGCTCGAGTTGGGCGACAACCGCGTGCTGGATTTCAGACGCACGGACAAGACCAAGTTCCTGAAGAGCGGCGACGAGGTGAAGGAACCCAAGTTCACGGTGGGCGATCAGCTTTCCATCGAAGGCTCCGAGGCGGCCGACGGCACGTTGACCGCGGTGAACGTTTATTGGGAGAAGGGCGCCTCGACGGACACGGCCTCGTCGGGTAAAGACAAGAACGAGGGCGCCGTGGATACCTGGGCCAAAGACGAGCCGGCCAAGGGAGCCGCGCCGGCCAAGGAGCCGGCCAGGGAGCCCGCGAAGGAAGCGGACAAGGAAGCGGCCCCGGAACCCGCACGCACCCGCGAGGCTGCCGTGGAAAAGGCGCCGCCGCCTTCGAAGGCTGCCGACGACCCCGGTCCGCCGACGCTGCGACGCGGCCGGGTCTCCGATCCCAGCCGCCAACATGCCGAGGCTCCGCTACCGCAGATCGAGGCGCCGCCTACGGCTGCGGAGCGGCCAGCCGCACGGCCAGTCGAGCGCGAGGAAGCGCCGCCGCCTCCGCGCCGTGCCAGCGACGATGGTTACATCCCCATCGTGCAGCGGCCCGACGACCCGTTGATCCGCAAGGCCGCGAACGCCGCGCTGGATTTTACGGAAACGCTGCCCAACTACGTTTGCCAGGAGATGATGTCGCGCTACCAGAGCGAGTCGCATCCGGCCAACTGGCATCCGCTCGACGTGGTGACGGCGGCCCTGGTTTACGAGGGCGGCAAAGAGGATTACCGCAACGTGACGGTGAACGGCAAGCCGAGGAAGAGCATCGAGGATACGGGAGGCGCGTGGTCCACGGGAGAGTTCGGGACGGTGCTGATCGACCTGTTCTCGCCGGCGACCAATGCCACTTTCCACTACCGCAAGGATGCGCGGACGGCGGGGATCAACACGAAGGAATACGATTTCGAAGTGGCGCGGGAGAACTCGCATTGGTCGATCCACATGGCGTCGCAGACCTACATGCCGGCTTACAAGGGCTCGGTGTGGATCGATCCGGCGACGGCGCGGGTGCTGCGGATCGAGATGCAGGCGCAGGGCTTCCCCGAGGCCTTCCCCACGGACACCGTGGAGTCGGCCACCGACTACCAGTACATTCGCCTGGGCGATGCGAAGCAGTACCTGCTGCCGGTGCACGCCGAGACGCTGAGCTGCCAGCGGGGGACGAATTATTGCAGTCGCAATACGATCGACTTCCGCAATTACAAGAAGTACAGCGGCGAATCGACGATCACGTTCGGAGTGCCGAAGTAGTATTAACGCCAGCCCGAAGAGCCGCCTGAAAGGCGGCTGCGGGCAAGATTGCCCACGAGGAATGGGCCGCTACATCGCCTGTTGGACCGCGGCCTGTAGGTCCGCTTCCGAGGTCAATCCTTCGAACCGCTTGACCTGTTTGCCCGCGCGGTCGAAGACTACGGTGACGGGCAATTCGTCGAGTCGGTAGGGTTTGGTGAGGGCGTCGGATCCGAGGGCCACGGGGTAGTCGATCGGGTGCTTTTTCAGGAATGGCTGGACGCGGCCGGCGCCTTCTTCGTCCATCGAAACTCCCAAGACCACGACGCCCTTCGCGGCGAGCTCGCGATGGAGCCTGTTGAAGCTGGGAATCTCCGCGATGCACGGGACGCACCAGGTGGCCCAGAAATTCACAACGACGACTTTGCCGCCGAGCGCAGCGGTGTCGTATGCGCCGCCTTCGAGACGGCTGACTTGCGGCAGGCCGGCCGCTGCCGCCTGGGCTGCGGGGGCGGGCGGTTGGGCGGCGGCGCCTTTGGCCAGGAACGAGAGAAACTCCACTGGATCGTGGGTCAGGCCGGGGAAGGTAGCGATCACGTTCTCGTCCGGGTCGAGGATGGCGTAGTAGGGCTCGGCCACGGTGTTGAACTTGGCGAGCTCGAGCTTCTGGTTGTCCTCGGAGGCCCGATCGGTGCCATCGGCGTAGAGGTCCACCAATACGAAGTTCTGGAGGGCCGCGGCGATCTCGGGGCGGGTGAACATGTTGGCCTTCATCCAATGGCAGTTGG
>JAIQFA010000129.1 GCA_020073525.1 Terriglobia bacterium | reverse complement strand
TCTTCAGCATCGACTTCATCTGCGAAATCCGCAGTGGCAGCAGCGCTACGTTGATAACCAGCGTCTGCAGCAGGATCGCCCAACCCCAGTTCGGCACGATGTGGGAGTGCATCCACTTCAACCACAAAAACAGCGGCCGCGCGATGATTCCCAGCCAGCCAAAGTCGATGATCGCCCGCAGGTCCGGCTCCGCGCCCGTAATTCCTGGCACGGCAACTGCTTCGAGATCCCCCAGCGCCTTCGGACCAACATACAGCCGCGCCTCGCTCGGACCCTTCAGGCTGCCCACCGCCGCCCCGAGCACGTCCGCCTTGTCAACCTGCTTGCTGTCGCCGCCGCGCGGAATTTCAATCGCGTTGTGCAGCGTTACCATGGCGGCGTTCTTCGGATCCTGCGGCAAGAAAACCGCGGCGAAATATTGGTCCGACACTCCCGCCCAGTTGAATGGCCCCGAGAGCGTCGCACCCCCGCTGATCTTTTTGATCGCCAGCCGCTCGACCTTGTCGTCGTACTGGTACACGATCTGCGCGGTCGCGTACTGCGCGCCCGTGGTATCTCCGCCAAGCCCCGCCGGCCACATCGGAAACGCCGTGACCTGCGTACCCTTCTCATAGACCGCGGTCTTTACTCCGACCACGTAGCTGTTGCGATCGAACGTGAAGCTCTTCTGCACCGACAAGTCGCCATCGTCATAGGCAAACTTGATTTCAGCGGGAGCCGTCGCGCCGCTGCTAGTCACCACATATAGGGCCGAATTCAACTTGTCGCGCAGATCCTCCCGGTAGGACCACAGCGTCAGCGGATACCCATGCTTCTCTGCCGCCGCGGCATTCACCAGCTCCAACAGACCTCCTTTTTCGTCAGTGTACTTCTTCAGCACCCAAGACTTAACCCGTCCGCCACGATTGGTGAACACGATTCGGTAGACGTCATTTTCAATCACCGTCTCCGTTTCGCTAGCAGCAACCTGCGGAGCCGAGGTTTGCGTAGGGACGGACGCATTCGTCCGTCCAGCCGGACGCGGCCCGGCAGCGCTCTCCGGAGCCTGCGAAGGAGTTTGCGTGGAGCTTGGCGAAGGAGCCTGAGCCTGGTTCTGCGCCACCTGCGAGCTCTCTGTCTTAGCAGGAGGCTGCGGCCCATACTTCTTCAGCAACGGCTGGAATAGCAAGATGACCAGAAAGGTCAGCGCAAACACCACCAACAGCCTGCGTTCCATCCCGGGTTCTTGTTGAGGATTGTTAAATTCGGCCAAATCAGTAACTCATCATTTCTTCTTAGTAGTTATGAATTCCACGTAGGGACAGCCGCCCTCGGCTGTCCAGCCGAGCGGAGCTCGGCAGCATTACCAACCGCCGGTGCCCCATCCTTCCGCGTACTTTGCGGAAGGGTGGGTCCCACTACCGGATCGAGTCCGCCCTTAGCGAACGGATGACACCGTAACAAACGCCAAACCGCCATCATCCCGCCGCGGACCGTGCCAAACCGCTCGACCGCTTCCATCGCGTACTCCGAGCACGTCGGCACGTAGCGGCACGACGGAGGAAACACCGGTGAAATCCACCGTTTGTAGATTCGCAGCAGCCCGAGCGCAAGAAACTTCATTTCTTCACTTCCGTCAGCTTTTTCGCAATCACTTCCAGGGCCCGCCCCACTTCTTCCAGCACCACGGAAAACTCCAGCGTCAGCACCGACTTCTTCGGATTGATCACGACATCGACCGGTCCCTGCAGCACCGAACGCCGCTGCCGTACCGCCTCGCGCAGGCGCCGCTTGATCCGGTTCCGCTCCACCGCGCCGCCCAGGACCCGGCCCACCGTGAACCCGACGCGCGCGCTTCTTTCCGGCGAAGCGCCTTCCGCCGGCCGCAGGTAGAACACGGTCATGTGCGAGGAAAAGTGCCGCCGCCCTTGCTTGTACACGCGCTCGAAATCGGAGTGCTTCAGCAGCCGCGCCGCACGCGGAAAGCCTGCTCCCGCGTCCGCCGCGGGCTGCTTTAGACTCCCCTTCGGAGCGTCGGCGCTCACCAGCTCACAATCCTGCACAATATTGAATAATAATGACGGCCTTCGTTGTCCGTTGAGGGAAAACTAATCGCGGAAACCAGGTTTCACTGCTACGCGCTTGCGTCCCTTGGCCCGGCGGCGCGACAGCACTGCGGCTCCGCTCTTGGTCTTCATGCGAGTCCGGAACCCGTGCTTCTTCGAGCGCTTGCGCTTGTTGGGTTGAAATGTACGTTTCGGCATCGAAAATCCCTGCTCCTGATTGAATCAGCTGGCTTAAGGCAAACCGTAAGTATAAATGACACGCGGTACATGCGGCAAACGAGCTCACCTACGGAAACTTCTGGCATACTCGATTCATGAAGATGACCGGCTTCCCCATGTCCACCACGGATTGGGCTGAGATCGTGCCTTCCGAGCATCCCGGAGACACCGGCATGGCCCTCTGGCGAACGCAAAACTTTGGTGACATTCGCGTTCGCATGGTGCAGTACTCTCCGGGCTATTCGGCGGATCACTGGTGTTCCAAGGGACACGTTCTGCTCTGTCTGGAGGGCGAGTTGGAAACTACGCTCGCGGATGGCAAGAGCTTCACGCTGACTCCGGGCAAGAGCTACCAGGTGGCCGACGGCGAATCTTCCCACCGGTCGTCAACCAAAGCCGGAGCCAAGCTTTTCATAGTGGATTGATTCACCTTGGTGCCCCAGGTTCGCGCCCGTTCTTTTGGGCGCTAACCTGGGTTCGGTAACCTCGGTTCGAAGTTGGGGGCGCAGCGATTGATCGCTGCGATGACGGATCGGTTTTCAATTGCGGCTTTTAACCGCTGAGGCACATGTTTCTTCGCGACAGATAATGAATCTGGACGACACCATAGTCGCCATTGCCACCCCGCCCGGACGCGGAGGAATCGGCGTCGTCCGCCTCGCCGGCCCCGAAGCACGAGCCATCGCCCAGCCCATGCTCCGCCTGAAGCACCCTCTCGAACCGAATCGGGCTGTCTTCGGAGAACTAATTGACCCGTGTGGCGCGGCCGCCCCTGCCGATTTGAAGGGGCGTGGCTTCAGCCACGCCGATACCGCCATGAATGAAGGAGGGGCTTCAGCCCCCGCCGCCCGCATCGACGAGGTCGTCGTCACCTACTTCGCCAAGCCCCACTCCTACACCACCGACGACATCGTAGAAATCTCCGCCCACGGTTCCCCGGTAGTCCTGCGCCACATCGTCGAACTCTCCCTCGCCCGCGGCGCCCGTCTAGCCGAGCCCGGAGAGTTCACCATGCGCGCCTTCCTCAACGGACGCCTCGACCTGACCCAAGCCGAAGCCGTCCGCGACCTGATCGATTCGCAAACCTTATTTCAAGCCAAGGTTGCTGCCCAGCAACTCGAAGGCGCTCTCTCCCATCGCCTCAAGCCCATCAAGCAGAAGTTAGTGGATCTGATCGCATTGCTCGAAGCTGGCATTGACTTCGCCGAGGACGACGTCTCAGTAGCTCCCGACGCCACCATCCTCGATCACATCGCGCAAGTCAAAACGCCACTCCAGCAACTAGCCGCCACCTTCAACTACGGCAAGATTGTCCATGAGGGGCTGACCCTGGCCATAGTAGGCCGTCCCAACGTAGGCAAGTCGAGCCTTTTCAATCGCCTGGTCGAGCGCGAGCGCGCCATCGTCACCGCCCATCCCGGCACCACGCGCGACCTGGTCAGCGAAACCGTAGCCATCGGTGGAATTCCTGTGGAACTCGTGGATACCGCCGGCATCCGCCGCGCCCTGGACGAAGCCGAAAGCATCGGCATCAGGAAATCAATGGAGGCCCTGGCCGACGCCGACTTAGTCCTCGTGGTAATCGACAAAACTCAGTCTCTTACCGAAGAAGACCAGGAATTACTGCGCCAAGTAGAAGGCCGCCCAGCGATCGTAGTAGAAAACAAATCCGACCTGCTTGGATCGTGTGGTGACGGGGCTCCGCCCCGTCCAAGCGATGCTCACGTAGGGACGGACGCATTCGTCCGTCCAGCCGAGCGCAGCGAGGCGATGAAAACGCCGCCCATCATCCCGACCTCCGCCCTAACCGGCGAAGGCATCCCCGCCCTGCGTGCCGCCATCCTGAAACACGTTGCCGGAGACTCCGCGCCACAAGTAGAGTCCGGTTTCCTAACCAGCGTGCGCCACCAAAAACTAGTCAATGACGCCCTCACCGCCCTCGCAGCCGCCGTCAATGCAGTGGCCAACCGTGTCCCCCACGAGATGCTGCTCCTCGATCTCTACGCCGCCCTCCGCCCCCTGGACGAAATCACTGGAGTCACTACCACGGACGACATATTAAATTTGATCTTCGGCACCTTCTGCATTGGAAAGTAAGTAGTCCGGTATTGCCTCTGTGCCCCCTGTGGTTCAAGGTTTTTGCCTGAACCTGCTGCGGTTTTCCAAAGTGACACGGGTCACTGACCAATACCGATCCCGCCCGTCAATATAGAATGATGTGCGTATCACGCTTGCGGGAGTCTAACCTCATGAAACACGCCGTCGAGCGACTGCGGTCGTCGATTTTGCTCTTTCTGCTGACGGGTGTTCTTTTCCTATCCGGGTGCGGGAAAAAGGATCAAGCTCAGGTAGCCAGCCGACCACCAGCGCCGGTGGTCGTGGCCAGCGTCGAACAGCGGGACATTCCAGTGCAGATCCAGGCCATTGGCAACGTGGAAGCCTACCAGACCGTGCAGATCAGGTCCCAGGTCAATGGCCAAATCCAGAAAATCTTCTTCAAAGAAGGAGAGGATGTGCGCCAGGGCCAGCAGCTGTTTCAGTTGGACAAACGGCCGTTTCAGGCCGATCTGGAAAAGGCTATTGGGCAGATGAAGCACGACCAGGCGCAGGCGGAGAATTCCCGGATTCAGGCAGAGCGCTACTCTGGCTTGGAGAAAGAAGGGATTGTCTCCCACGAGCAGGCCGAACAGCTGCGTGCCCAGGCAAAAGCCGATGCGTCCGCGGTAGAGGCAGACAAGGCCGCCGTCGACGCTGCCCGCGTACAACTGCAATACACAGATATCGCTGCTCCCATCGCTGCCCGCACCGGAGCATTGTTGATCAACCTGGGCAACCTGGTGAAAGCGAATGACACGCCCTATCTGCTGCAGTTGAACCAGGTCACTCCGATCTATGTCACCTTCTCTGTGCCCGAAGCGAATTTGGATCGTGTGCGTCAGCGCTTCTCTTCAGGACAGCTCAAAGTTCTGGTGTATCCCAAGGGGCAATCGGACAGTCCGGCGGACGGTCGGTTAACCTTCATCGACAATGGCGTGGACATGACGACCGGCATGTTCAAGCTGAAGGGTACATTTCAGAACAAGGACCGGCGTTTGTGGCCTGGCGAGTTTGTCGACGTTGCGTTGGTGCTCTCAACCCGGAAGAATGCCGTCGTTGTCCCGACCAAGGCGATTCAGACCGGGCAGCAAGGCGAGTACGTATACGTCGTCAGATCGGACAGCACGGCGGAATCGCGCCCCGTGAAGACGGCGGGGGCGTACCAGAATCTGACGCTGATTTCGGACGGCTTGACGACCGGTGAGCAGGTGATTGTGAACGGCCAGTTGCGCGTTGCGCCCAACGCAAAAGTAATTGTTCAAAGTACCATGCCCGGGCCTCAGTCAGCTGCAACTACCGCCAGCGGTCCTGCCGGAGGGGGATTGTGAATCTCTCCGAACTCTTCATCCATCGGCCCATCATGACCACGCTGGTCATGGCCGCGATTTTGATCTTTGGCATTTTCGCGTATCAGTTGCTGCCCGTCAGCGACCTGCCCAACGTGGATTTCCCCACGATTCTGGTGAGCGCTTCTCTTCCCGGTGCCAGTCCTGACACGATGGCTTCTTCCGTGGCCACCCCGCTGGAAAAGCAATTCTCGACCATCGCGGGCATTGACTCGATGACCTCGACGAATTCCCTCGGGCAGACGAACATCACCATCCAATTCAATCTGAGCCGGAGCCTCGATGGCGCTGCTTTGGACGTCCAGGCGGCCATCACCGCGGCTGGCGGCCAATTGCCGCCGCAGATGCCGACGCCGCCAACATTTCAAAAGGTGAATCCCGCTGATTCGCCCATCCTCTATTTGGCGCTGAGTTCACCGACGATGAAGCTGTCCGACGTCGACGAGGCCGCCGAGACCACCATTGCCCAGAATGTTTCCATGGTGAACGGCGTGGCCCAGGTACAAGTGTATGGCGCGCAGAAATACGCCATGCGGGCGCAACTCGATCCGAGCGCCCTGGCTTCACGCCAGATCGGGATCGACGAAGTGACCGCGGCGCTGCAGTCGGGAAACACCAACCTTCCCACCGGCACGCTTTATGGACAGAACCGTACATTCACGATTCTGTCCAACGGCCAGCGGATGAATGCTCAGGAATTCGGACCCATGGCGATCGCCTATCGGAATGGTTCCCCGGTCCGCCTGAACGAACTCGGCCGTGTCATTGACAGCGTGCAGAACGACAAGACCGCGAGTTGGTTTAACGGAGTTCGAGCCATCGTGCTGGCGATTCAAAAGCAGCCGGGGACCAATACGGTTGCGGTCGTGGACAACATCAAGAAGCTGCTGCCCAGGCTGCAAGAGCATATTCCTGCCGCGGTCCGAATCGACACGCTTTATGACCGCTCGATCTCCATTCGTGCGTCGGTAAACGACGTGAAGTTCACTCTGGTGCTGGCCCTCGGTCTCGTCATTATGGTGATCTTCGTCTTCCTGCGCAACGTTTCCGCCACCATCATCCCGTCACTGGCTTTGCCCATGTCCATCGTCGGGACGTTTTCGGTGATGTACCTGCTGGGCTATAGTGTCGACAATCTGTCGTTGATGGCACTGACGTTGTCGGTCGGATTCGTTGTGGACGACGCCATCGTCATGTTGGAGAACATCGTCCGCCACATGGAGATGGGGAAAACGCCGCAGCAAGCCGCCAGGGATGGCGCCAGCCAGATCGGCTTCACCATTCTCTCGATGACGCTGTCGTTGGCGGCTGTCTTTATTCCGCTGCTGTTCATGGGTGGAATTATCGGACGCTTGCTGCATGAGTTCGCGGTGACGATCGGCGCCGCGATCCTGGTTTCGGGATTCGTATCGCTCACCCTGACGCCCATGCTCTGCAGCCGTTTTCTCCGTCATCAGGAACGGTCGGGCCATGGCCGTCTCTTCAATGCCGGCGAGCGGGTTTTCGATGCCTGGTTGCACGGCTACGACCGCAGCCTGAAGGTCGTGCTGCGCCATAAGTTCGCAACCCTGATGGTGTCTTTCGTGGTGATCGGGCTGACATTTTATCTCTTCACGATTTCGAAGACCGGATTCATTCCGGACGAAGATCAGAACCTGGCCTTCGCCTTCACCGAAGCACAGCAGGGCATTGCATTTCAGGACATGATGCAGTTGCAGCAAAAGGTGGCCGACGTCGTGCGCTCCGATCCCAGTGTCTTGAACACGATGTCATCCATCGGCAATCCGATTAATCAGGGCCGCATCTTCTTCCGCCTGAAAGACAAGAAGGACCGCGTCAACCAAATGAGTGCGACGGAGGTTCTCCAGGCGCTTCGCCCCAAGGTGTCGCAAATCCCGGGCCTGAATGTTTTTATGCAGATTCCGCCGACTATCCGCATCGGCGGATCCCTGACGAAGTCACAATATCAGTACACCCTGCAATCGCCCGACACCACCGAGCTTTACCAGGATGCGCCCAAGCTGGAGAGTGCTCTCCGCGCCCTCCCGCAACTACAGGACGTTACCAGCGACCTGCAGGTGAAGAACCCGCAGCTCACCGTGGAAGTCGACCATGATAAGGCTTATGCGCTCGGATTGACCCCCGTTCAGGTTTCCGATGCTCTCTATTCCGCCTACGGTACCCGCCAGATCAGCACCATATATACGCCCAACAATGAGTACTACGTCATCGTCGAATTGTTGCCGGAATACCAGAACAATCCAGAGAAGCTCTCCCTTCTATACGTCCGCTCCAATGCGGGGAAACTGGTTCCGCTCGACACGGTCGCGAAGCTGGTGCCCTCCATCGGCCCGCTGACGGTGAATCACCTGGGCCAGTTGCCCGCGGCAACCATCAGTTTCAACCTCAAGCCTGGAACCGCGCTGGGCGATGCGACCAAGCTGGTTGAGCGCGAGGCCAATCGAGTCCTTCCCGGAGACATCCAACGCACGTTCCAAGGCACTGCGCAAGCTTTTCAAAATTCGTTCACCGGCATGGGTCTGTTGTTGCTGGCGGCAATTCTGGTGATCTACATCATTCTGGGAATTCTGTATGAGAGCTTCATTCATCCGCTAACGATTCTCTCCGGCTTGCCTTCCGCCGGAGTGGGAGCGCTCCTGACTCTCAACCTCTTCCACCAGGAACTCAATCTCTACTCGTTCGTGGGGATCATCATGCTGATCGGCATCGTCAAGAAGAATGCCATCATGATGATTGACTTTGCCCTGGAGGCGGAGCGGACCGAGGGAAAGAGTCCGGAAGAGTCCATTTATCAGGGCGCGCTGGTGCGCTTCCGTCCGATCATGATGACCACCATGTCGGCTCTGATGGGAACACTGCCCATCGCGATTGGCTTTGGCGCGGGCGCAGAGTCGCGGCGAGGCTTGGGCTTGGCAGTCGTTGGCGGTCTGATCTTTTCGCAGGTCGTAACTCTTTACATCACGCCGGTCTACTACGTCTACCTCGACAAGCTCCAGGCAAAGTTCCGGAAGCAGCATGGACGAAAATCCGGATCCCTTCCAGAAGACAGGCTAAACGAGGCCGTATTGGTCGGGCAAAACCACTAATCAAAAAGTCTGTGTCGTAACTCAGTGTGTGCCCGTGTGGTGGAATAGCAGCACCCCAGCCGCGGAGCGGTGGCATTTGTTAGCCCAGCCCGTAAGAGTCTGTGTGAGAACTCGTATCTGATCATCGCAGTGGAACCAAGTTGCCGATTCCCAGCCGCGAAGCGGCGCAAGAATGCAGCCCACGGCGTGAGCCGTGGGTGCATGTGGAAAACAAGCTAGCCCCAACGGGGCGAAAGAAGAGTTCTCACACAGACGCGTAAGCGCTGGGAAGGTATGGGCGGTAAGATCGCGAGTCCCGCAAGAGACGGCGCCTTACCTATGACTTCAGCTCTTCGTCGCGTGCGCTGTCCTATTTTCAGACGTGACTGGATAGGTTACGGACACAAACAAACCACTCGATCTTCCGCCCAGAGTTGGATTCCCATGAAAACAAACACAAAACCCTGCACCCTTCATTTGGCAGTCCAGATGCCATAGCTACGACGCAGAGATAGGACTGTCCGGGGCTGCCCGCGAACTGCAGCATACATTACTCATACCAAGGACCCTTATGAACATCTCACCAAATGCAAAACGGATGATCCGTATTGCCGTCGTCGAAAGCGATCCTTTGCGGTTTGTTGGTTTCCGTGCTCTCTTGGAATCAGAATCGGATCTTGAACTGGTTTCGGCTTCGCTACCGGAAATCGCAACCCAACAGAATTTTGATCTGGTGCTGTTGGGAGATCGTCCCGGCCAGAACCTAAACGACGTAATATCTAGCCTGAAATTGATGCGTCCAAACTTGCCGATTGTTGTGTTCGGACCCGGTACGGACGACATGTCCATGCTCAATGCCATCGTTTCAGGAGCGAAAGGCTATGTGTTTAACGGGGCGCCGCACGGAGAATTTGCCCAGGCGATTCGCGTCGTAAACCGAGGTTCAGTGTGGGCTCCGCGACGGGTACTTTCGATGTTTATCGAACTTGCCCTCACGCAAGGTAGGCGAACCCTGCCTGGGGCCAACGAGGTTCTTACCGATCGTGAAAAACAGGTTCTGAAAATGTTGGTGGCGGGATTTTCCAACAAGGAAATCGGGGAACCGCTCGGTATTGTCGAGCGTACCGTCAAGGCCCACATTGCAAAAATGATGCGGAAAGTCGGCGTGCAAAACCGCATCGCTCTCTCCGTCCACGCAATTACCCATTCGCTCGTCAGTTTGCCCGCGCAATAGCCGCAAGGGTCCGGCGCTGGCAGCACTTACTTCATCCCTGTCCCTAGCGGCCGGCGGACGCGGCATGAACGCTGGGGTTAGTGCCCAATAGTTTCAACATAGCCTGGGCGTCGGCCGGCCGGGAGAAGAAATATCCCTGCGCCATCTCGCAATTGAGCTGTTTGAGCAAATTTACCTGCCCTTCCGTCTCCGTACCTTCCGCGACGACCTTTAAGCCGAGATTGTGGGCAAGCGTAATGATGATCCGCACGATCTCGTGGTTTTCCGGGTCGCTGTCCATGTTCGAAATAAAGGCGCGGTCGATTTTCAACGTGTCCACGGGAATCCGGCGCAAGCGGCTGAGCGATGAATACCCGGTACCAAAATCATCGATGCCTAAACGAACGCCGAGCGCCTTCAATTGTGCGAGCACTTGACTGGATTTCTCCGCATTCCCCATGGCGATCGTTTCTATGATTTCGAGTTGCAGGCATTCCGGATCGACGCCCGTCTCCTTCAGTGTTTTACCGATCTCGCTGGCCAGATCGGGCTGGTCAAACTCCTTGGGTGTGATGTTGACGCTCATGGTCAGAGGCGGGTTGGAAGGAAATTCAGACTGCCAGGATCGGAGATGTTGGCAGGCTTCGCGCAACAGTTGGCGGTTCATGGGGATGATCAGCCCAATTTCCTCAGCCACTGCAATGAATTCAATCGGGGGAACTATGCCCTCCGGACGCTGCCAGCGCGTCAAGGCTTCGAAGCCCGTGATCTTGCCGGTCTGCAACGACACAATGGGTTGATAGTGAACCCGGAATTCGCCCTGTTCGAGACCCTTGCGCAGGTCCGACTCCAGCCGCAAACGCTTTACTGCGCTCTCATGCATGGCCGGGTCCGACACCTCGCAACGGGCTTTCCCTGCCCGCTTGGCGCGGTACATGGCAATATCCGCGTCGCGCACCAGATCCTCGGCCTGGGTGTGCGGGCTGGTGCTGGAAGCAATCCCGATGCTCGCTGAAATTACGATTTGCTCCTGGTTTATAGCGAAGGGGGTGGCCAGTTCCTTTTGCACGCGTTCCGCCACGCGTACTGCTTCAATCGGGTCCCGGATGTCGTCCAAAAGAATTGCGAATTCATCCCCACCGAGTCTGGCCAGCGTGTCTTCGTTGGCCGCCCGGTCCGTGACGCCGTTCATGCGCGGACGTGAGACCATGTCGGCGCGCCGCACCGAGTCCTTCAATCTTTGTCCGATTTGAATGAGCAGCTCGTCCCCTGCCGTGTGCCCTAAGCTGTCATTGACGATTTTGAATTCATCGATATCGATGAGTAACACCGCAAACTTGTAGTTCGAGTGTCTCTTCGAGAGAGTCAATCCGTGTTGTAACCGGTCTAGAAACAGGGCGCGGTTGGGCAGGTTCGTGAGTCCGTCATGAAACGCATTGTGGATCAGCAGCTCCTCGGCCCGCTTCCGCTCGGTGATATCGCGGTTCACGATTACCAGTTTGTCGGTCTCGCCTTTTGCGTTTCGGATTGCGCACGCGGTCGACTCCAGCGTGCGCCAGGTGCCATTCTTGTGGAGTATTCGGTACTCCAGCCGCTCGCCCTGGCCGGTCAGGCGGGCTTTCTCTGCTGCTTTCAACACTCGCGGGCGATCGTCGGGGTGAATTTGCTCGATCGACGACGTAGCCTGCAGATCCTCGGGAGAATACCCCAGCACCTTTTGATAAGCGGGGCTGTTGTAGAGCCGGCGGCCCTCGCTGTCGACCAGAGCGATCATGTCGGCGGCGTTTTCACTGATGAGTTGAAACAGCTGATCTCGCTCCGCGAGTTGGCGCCGAATCCGCTGCAGTTGCAGGTTCTGATAAACTGCGTAAAAGTCGAAAAGCAAAACCAGGGCGGCCAACCCCCGCACCCACTCCCTGAGATCAAACCAATACGAAGCATCCGTCTCCCGATTGAACCAGGGAAAAGTGAACGAGATGATCCCCAAGGTCAAGGCCAGGGTGATGACGACCGCAAACCCCCACAGCCACCATTCCCGGCCTTCGATCCGGCTCACCTCAACCGGAATCGCCTCGGGGCTGTTCGGGCTTACTTGCTGGAACTTTGGCTGACTCATGCGGGCAGACTGGTCTCCTGCAACCTGCGCAAATTTTAGCCCGGATCCTCAGGGTCCTACGCAAGGAAGAAGGAAGGAAGATGATCGAATCGCCATGTCGACCGGAGTGCAAAAGGCTTCCCCGGAGCTGCCGGGGACAGCTCTGTCTCCGCTCTATGATCGCGTGCTCAAGATGATGATGGTTCGGGCTCCACTCCCGAAGATCCGCAGCTTTCTCGAAGACGAACAACCGCGTTCGTGGAGAGACGGGCGTCCTCGCCCGTCAGGTAATTCCCAAACATGCGATGATGGTCGAGTTCAGAAAAGGAGCCTTCCCCATGGCTGACGGATCCTCGCAGAATTTTTCCAACCACACCCGTTATGATCCGCTGTTCCACTTCTTCGTCCTGCCCGTATTCGCCATCACGCTGATCATAAGCATCGTCCATCTTGTCCGAAGGCCAGGGTTGCATTCCGTATGGATGGTCGTCGTGATGATCGCGGCGTTGACTGCCATCTTCAAGATCCGCCTCTACGCTCTTAAGGTGCAGGACCGCGTGATTCGTGTGGAAGAGAGACTGCGTCTCGCGTCGTTGCTCGACCCAGCTCTTCGTCCTCGCATCGGAGAATTTACCGAATCGCAACTCATAGGACTCCGCTTCGCCTCCGACGCCGAACTCCCCGCCTTAGCCGCGAGAGCGCTGAATGAAAAACTCGCCGCCGCCGACATCAAGAAATCAATCCAGCAATGGCGCCCGGACCATTGGAGAGTGTGACCTCCCCTAGGAGTTTGTGTCGCAACGCCGAATGCTGTCCTTGCGGAGTCTGTGTCATTGCATGAGGCCGGACGAAGAAGTGGAAACACGACATCTCCAGCCGCGAAGCGGCGAAACAGGAAAGCCCGGCACGTGAGTGCCGGGTAGGCGTGAGTGGGAAAGCCCGAGTCCCGCAAGGGGCGGCACTTGTGCTACAGCACAGACTCCAGAGGAACGACCGCTTCTTCCGTCTGTAAATACGGGGCTTGCCCCGCACCCTGCTAGAATCCACCCACCATGCCAGCCGACCTGTCTCCCGTCCTGATCGTCACCGGCGCCAGCCGTGGCATCGGAGCCGCTACCGCACATCTGGCTGCCGCCCGCGGATTCCGAGTCTGTGTCAACTATCTTCGCAACCGGCAAGCCGCTGAAGAAGTGGTCCAAGCCATCCAGCAAAAAGGAGGCACAGCGCTAGCGATCCAAGCCGACATCAGTTCCGAATCCGATGTCGTTCGCCTCTTCGATTCCGCCACCCGCCAACTCGGACCGATCACCGCGCTGGTCAACAACGCGGGCACCGTGGAGCGGCAATCGCGTCTAGACTCCATCGACGCCGCCCGTTTGCAGCGCGTCTTCGCCACCAATGTCTTTGGCAGCTTCCTCTGCGCCCGCGAAGCCGTCCGCCGCATGTCCACCAAGCACGGAGGCCAAGGCGGCAACATCGTCAACGTTTCTTCGGGAGCCGCGCGGGTAGGCTCGCCCAACGAATACATCGACTACGCTGCATCAAAAGGCGCCATCGACACTTTCACGTTGGGCCTAGCCAAAGAAGTAGCCGAAGAAAAAATCCGCGTCAATGCCGTCCGCCCCGGCTTCATCTACACCGAACTCCACGCCCTAGGAGGCGAGCCCAACCGAGTCGATCGCGTAAAAGTCCAAGTCCCCATGCAGCGCGGCGGACAACCCGAAGAAGTAGCCAACGCTATCCTGTGGCTCCTGTCGGAAGAAGCGAGCTACGTAACCGGAGCGATCCTGGACGTAACCGGCGGCCGCTGACACTCCGAGTCACTATTCCGGCCGCCGATTCCCACTTATTACTCCCTGGATTCCTCCGTGTCCTCTGTGCCCTCCGTGGTAAGGAGTTCTGTCAGAATGATCATCAGACTAGGGCTGCTGTCCCACTCCATGGAGAGAATCGGGGAGCAGCAGGAGCAGCAGGAATCACTTTTCCACTTATTACTCTCCAGATTCTAAGATTCGCGAGACGGACAAGGGCCACTCGCCTCGGGAAATGTCCCACCCGGAGTAGTTTGGGATGCGCCAGGAATGATCTGGCTAGTTCTGTCAGGTATCCGCCGGGGATAGACGTGCTGCACCCGCACCAGGTGGAGATAAAGCCGAAGCCCCAAACCGTCCCCAGCATCGGCAGCAGAATCAGCAGCAGCGTCTGCATGGGAGTCGGCCTCGACAGCGAATCGCTCACAAGCGTTAAGTGCTAACCCATGCCAAAGCACCAGTCACCGCAAAACCGTGTGGCGCGGACACTCTTGTCCGCGGACTTTGCTCCCGCTTTACGTTTGAAAACTGCGCCGTGACCACGAACGGGAAGGGCACGACTTCACAGCTTGCGGAAAAACGAGCAAACGTATGCGCAACCGTGGAAGAGCGGCCCTTCAGGGCCGCGTAACTCCAGTGCAATCAGCGTGGGCTTTAGCCCCGGTGGTCGTTCTCCCCTGGCAGAATGCATTTTTCCGCAAGCTGTTCAGTCGTGCCGTTGAGTCGTCGAAAATTGTCCGCAAGCAAGCCGCGAAGCGGCGCAATAGGAAAGCCCGGGGCGTAAGCCCCGGGAAGGCAGTGTGGAACGCCCGAGTCCCGCAAGGGACGCCACGTCCGGCTACGACAGAGCCTAAGAAACACATGATGAACCAGGTATTCGCCGGGGATAGACGTGTTGCACCAGCAGCCAGTGGAGAAAAAGCCGAGAACACAGAACGGTCTCCAGCAGGGTCAGCAGCAGCGTTTTGGAGTCGGAGTTGGACAGGGGAGTGGGCTGCATTATGCCCACTCGCTCTGAGCTTTCTCTAGTTCCGGAGTGATGTCACGAACACCGGGCTGTTCCCACACTGATGGTCTGAGGTGCATTATCCAGCCATTGACGTGTTTACGATGCGTGGCACAATGCTGCACCACTTCCCGCGGCACGCAGCAGGCACGGGTCACCGTGAAGTTGTCGTCAAAGAGGACTCCGATGAGATAGTCGAAGTGGCAGGAATCCAGATCGCGAATCACGCTGAGCTGTGTCGAGGAGTGTGTTTGGTAATCCTTCGCCCCTTGATCTCGTAGCGGGTGCCGTTCAAATGGTCTACCGCATCGCAACCTTTGTTGGAGCCACCCAGTCGCTTAAGATTCAAAGCCTTCACAACCAGAGATTCGCAGTAGTCGGCGACAGGGTTGTTGCCGCTACGGACTACTTCACGGTCCCGTAGGTGCTCTAGGACTCTCGCGAACAACGTCAGAAGTTCGCGTGTGCTTGCTCTTTTCATGTCGGGATCTAGCATAGGGGAGCGCTCCGTGGCTCAATTGTACTGACTCCTTCCATTCGAGTTGCGGCCAGTCGCCGGTCCGCCTGATTGATGGGGTTAGGACTTGTATGCAACCATTCCCCTATGCCACAAATCCCCCTCGATTTCCAAGCTGTCAGAAGAATTGCGATCACCGCTCTATTCGCTGACGATTTCCTCTTCGACAAGCTTGTTCTAAAAGGCGGCAATGCCCTCAATCTCGCACTGGGTCTCAGCGACCGTACTTCACTCGACCTGGATTTTTCGATCGAAAATGATTTCGAGGACATTGAGTACGTTCGGCAACGAGTGGCTACTGCGTTGAACAGGCGTTTCGGCTCCGAAGGATATGTCGTATTTGACTTCGAGTTTGAGCAAAAGCCCGCCGTGCCACGGGCTGGGGCCAGCCCGCGGTGGGGTGGGTATATAGCCACATTCAAGTTGATGGAGCGAGGCAAGTACGAAGAGCTAATGGACGCCCCGGACGCGCTCCGTCGGGATTCACTGGTGATTGGCCCGAATCAGCAGCGCGTATTCTCAATTGATCTGAGCAAGTGTGAGTACGTCCAGGGCAAGAGAAAGATGGAGCTTGATGATTACTCTATCTACGTGTACTCGTCTGAGATGATCGCGATAGAAAAGCTCCGTGCGATCTGTCAACAGATGCCCGAATACACACTGAATTCGAAACCTCGCGCCCGAGCCAGGGACTTCTTTGATATTCACTTGATTGTTTCAAAGACTGCTGTGGATTTGGCTTCGGCTGAGAATTTGGAGCTGACACGCCAGATCTTTGCAGCGAAAGATGTGCCACTGCATCTACTGTCAAACGTCGGCGCCTTCCGAGAATTCCATCGTCCTGATTGGGAAAGCGTGAGGACCTCGACAAAGGCACCACTGAAAGAGTTTGGCTACTATTTTGAGTTTGTGGTCGATACGGCCAGCTCAATGAAGTCCCTTTGGAACAAATAGGCGCCAGTCAGCGAGGTATTCTTTGTCGCTCAAATCGTAAGTTAAGTAGAAGTCGTATGGCAACCCGAGATCCTTGAGTCTGCCATACAGCTTCTCCGGATACCCTGCGCGCTGCATGTAAAAACCGATTGCCTGATGGTATGGGTAAACGTAAGCGAGTTTCTTAAGCGTGGCTATTATGGTCCCTACTGAGACTCGTGACTGTGCGCGACGGTAGGCCTCCAAAACTTGAAATACCCCCCCTGAATAGTTCGGCCGAACCACGATATCAATGAGCGTTCTTTCCAAACTGGTAACCGACAGCTTGGTCCCGGAATAATCTAGCTGTGTCACCTCGAGTTGACCGGTATTTTTGCCCC
>JAIQFA010000128.1 GCA_020073525.1 Terriglobia bacterium | reverse complement strand
CAATTCCAGTCACATTCAGGACCGCCGGCAATCACCAGCTTCGAGTGAGTTTCAGCGGAGACACCAACGTCAATCCCTCTTACAGCTCGTACGTCTTCCCGGTCGGTACTGACAGCTACTCCTATGTGACCCTTGGCTCAGATGTCTCACCTTTCGAACTCTTTTTCCCGCGACGGTGTCAAATCAGACTTACTTCGTTTCTTCGCTAGCGAGGGAAGGACAAACTGCGTTCCCACGACGCCGCCCACACCGATCGTGGAAGCAAAGTCATCTCCTCCATCGCTCAGTTCGACGTGATCACCGAAGTACGGGATAGAGTCTCCCATCAGAGCTTTTAACGTCTTAGCCTTGGAGCGGACCTGGAACGAATTCCCAGGGTCGGAGGCAACGGACATATTGAAATGCGGCATGGTGAAGAAGGAATACGCGGTGCCGCAAGGGCAGAACTCCACCAACGACCCGGGCTTCACCGTTTGCGCGGTTTCGTAGATCTCGCGGAAGAAGTCCGGCAAGGCCTCGACAGATTCTTCCGCCCGTTCGTGGTGGTGAGTGGGGTTGTAGCAGGCCGGAGCGCCGTTCATATGCTGGCCGTCCAGCTTCAGACCATCGAAACCCCAATCCAGCAGAATCTTCCGCACCAGAGCCTTGTGATACTCGACAACCCGGCGGTCCGCCGGACAGAGGTAGTAGGAGTTCCACCAGGAAATCTTTCGTTTAGAACCATCGCGATTCTGCAATTCATAGTCGGGGTGATTCTTCAGCAGTTCCGAGTTCGGTACAGCGCTGAGCGGGGACCACCAGAGCTGGGCGCGAAAACCTTCCTGGTGGATCCGGTCGACCAGAGCCTTCATATCCGCGTCGCCACGGGGGAATTTCTTGGGATCGAGGGCCCAATCGCCCACATTGTTCTGCCACCCATCGTCGAGTGTGACCCAGACGAATCCTAAACGCTTGACGGTCGGCAGCGTGTCGAACACTTGTTGGGGCTGAAACGACCGTCCGTATCCCCATGCGCACCAGATTGCGCCAAACGCGTTGTCGGGCGGCGTGGCTGTCTGAAAGCCTCGCTTCATCATGAACCGCCTGTAGTCAGCGAGGGTGCGGAAGTAGTCTCCCTGGTGGACGGCCACGAAAGTACGGAATGTATTGAGACTCTCTCCGGGATCCAGCGTGCTGGCGTGACGAAAATTCACGGCGATCCTGGCATGACTAGAATCCGGCATCGACGCAGGCAGCGAAACCAGCCTTGGCCGCGGCTCCACGTGTCCCACTGCGACGCCAACATCTCGCCGCCAGACGTCAACGATCGGCGTGCCACCACCGTAGTCGCTGGCGTTCATACCGAGAAAATTCTCCTGTCGGAACTTGGCATGCAACGGCACAACCCAGTTTGGGCGTTTCTCATAGGAACCGCTCTGGTACGACCAGAAGGCTGGCATGCGGCTATCGCGCAGCGCGTTCAGCGTATAGGCGTTGTTGGTCCAGCCTTTGACAGGGAGTTTGGCCGCGCTGGTGTTGGTGTAACGGACATCGAAGAATGCCATCGCCGGGAATTCATCGTAGATCGTGACCGAGACTTCTTTGGTGAGTGGTCCACCTTTCCCCACTACCACGAGCCGTTCTCCCGCTCCGAAAGCATCGCTGACCCGCTCGTTCTTTTGTGAGACCAGTGAAAACTCACTCCATATTTTGTCCGCGATTGATACTCTCTCACTGGCAACAAATGGCCCCATCGTCGTCTCGTTACCGTCAAAACGGGCGACCACTCGGCTGTGAAGGTAGCGATCGAACTCAATTCTCAGGTGTTCGCTTTGAATCTGAGGCGTGATCGCGGAGACATCGGCAGCGCCAGCGCGTAAACCGGATGAAAACACGACGGTGAGAGCAGTCGTCATCACCCAAAACTTTGAGACCCACGTAACTTTCAGCTTCCGATACCGGTTAACGCCGGACGGCGCAACCGCTTTGCTAGTCGGAGACATAGAACACCTTTCTCGTCTTGCACGGCTTATGACTTTTCGTTATGCGGGCCGATTTACGGAGCACGCGTCAGCGTACGCACGCAGAACTCGTCGAATGTGATACTGAATCATCCGTTCGGGAACAGCTTGCAGTTCTCCGGCCCGGATTGCTTCGTATTCCAGGGGCAGATACTGGCTAACGAGGGTAAGAGGAATCGGTTTCCGCCCAAGATTGTCGAACAGTCGAGCGATCTCTTGCTGGACTGCGGGCTGGTTCCAATAGTATCGGCAGCGATCACTGTATCCGTATATAAGGTCGCGGCGTACCTCGTCTTCATCGCCGCGATAGTAAGATCGCCAGTGCGCCGGGTCGCGCAACATTGCCGCTTCCAAGGCTTCGCGCACGTGTGAGATCTGACGCTCCGACCTGGTTGTGAACAATTCCTGCTCAATGGCACTCAAAGCCAACACCGCCTCCCGGAAGGCAAAGGTCAGCCATGGACCTACCTTCAAGATCGCGAAATGGTCCTCAACCATCCGGGCTAAGGCCTGTGGAGACTGGTAATCCGTGGAATGTGCTTCAAAGACGATTCCAGGACGCTTTGACAGTGCAGCAGACAACGACTGTGCTTTGGCACGATCATAGTCGAAGATCGCATTGGATCCGAAATCTACCCCCGGTTGAACAACTAACGCGATCACCCTTTCCCAAGCGGACGACAGACCTAGTTCTCCAAACGCGAGCCGGAAGGTTTCGAGAGTCCGATGAGCATCCTCGGCCTTTGTTACTGCAGGGGACTGTGCGTCGACCGATTCTCCGCCAGGCGCAGGAACCTCGGTTCCGATCACATAAACTAATTGCGGAGAGCCCGACGGCAATTCCCGATACGCTTCCTCTGCGGCCTGGCACAAAATAGCGGCCCGGTGGGCAACGGTTTGCTCCGTGAGGCTTCCGTTCTCGTCGTCGCCGCAAGGCATGCTCGCGTCGAGGTGGATCTTCTGGTATCCCGCAACCACACAATCGTGCACCAGTTCGCAGGCTTTTCTTAGTGCGGAAACCGATGCTTCATGTCGCCATGGGAAGGGGCCAACGTGATCCCCGCCGAGCAACACTCGCTCTGCCGGGAGTCCGGCGTTTCTTGCAGCGGAATGGACGAACCGCGCGCACTGGCTAGGTGTTAGGCCGGTGTAGCCACCGAACTGGTTGACTTGGCTTGAAGTCGACTCCACAAGCAGTGCCGAACCATCTTCTAATGATTGCTGGACGGCCGCTTCGATCACTGCAGGGTGAGCGGAGCACACTGCATAGATGCCACCTTTCCCTGACTGGCGATTGCTACGCAAAACGTCCCGTAGCCGGGTACTCAGATCCTCGCGTTGCTGGTTCAGGGCCAGTGTTTCCGGACTACTGGAAATGTTCTCGTTACATCCGCTCATATATAAGGAAGGAAAACATAACAAAGCGTAATATAACGAAAGAATTCCGAAGTCAACAGCTTTTTTTGGCCTTCGGCAGTTACGAGAGTAGGCAGGTCAGTCTCAGTTGTGGTTGCTCGGTCATTGCGGGCTGGTCAGAGTGGGCACGACAGCGACATCGACGGTAGCGGGATCATCGCGAAGTTTGATGTATAGCGTCTTTGCTTTGGGCGCCGGAATGGTCAGCGCGTCTTCGACGAAGCCTTCGGGAACGGCGACCGAGTTGGCGAAATCAGGATCGGCGCTTACCGATTCGAGCAGAAAAAGGTTGTCACCGCTGAGGGTGCATTGCTTCTCGGGCGCGGAGACACAACGATATCCCTTGAGCTTGGGAATGCGGACCAGGTTCACCAGCGGCTGCCAATCGCCTTCGATGCCGTCTACCGCCACTGGGCGAAGCTTCAGCGGGCCGAACGCTGAGGGCCCGAGCAACTTCATCGGATCAAGGATCGCGAAAACCGTACTCGAGTCTTGCAGGGTCAGGTTCTCGTCCTTGACGCTGAGCAGCACGCGGAAGGATTCATCGGCGGTTGCCACTTCGATTCTCTCGGCAGGAGAAAAAGTCTCTGGTACTACCGCCTTGAGGAAGAAGTTCAAGCGCCCCTCTTGTGGAAGTTCCTCGGGACTGCCGAGCCGGAACGCAGTCGGCGAAGCCTCCTGATCCAGTAGCACACTCTTGGTCAGAAGAGTAACTTTCGGCCGAGGCGCCTTGACTTCGGTTTGGAGATCGAGAGCACGCCCGTCTTTGAGGGTGACATGGGCGACGATCGAATCTCCGGCGCGCAGTTTGGTGACTGCGGCTGCGTCGTGCATGATCAACTTGAGTTCGTCCTGTTGGTTGGCGCGAGTCAGCGAATCCGGAGTGAAGCGGAGACCGTTTAGTTCCAGGCTGCTGACCTGATCGAGCCGCGTGCCTTTGAGAAGGCCATCGACATCACCCGCGTGGACACTAAAACTGTCGAGGCGACCCGCCTCGGCGTAAGTGTGAAGCGGAATCTCATCGGCGTCGCGAAGACCAAATTTCTTGATCATCATGGTCAACGATCCCGCCGTGGCTTTCTGCAGAGGGACTTTCACCTCGAGTTCGTCAGCCTTCACGTCCTTCCATTCCGCCTCCAACGATTTGCCCTGCTCGTCCTTCAGGGTGACCTCGCTTACGCAGCAGGCGTCGGAGGACTGCAAATGCAACGTATCTTCGCGGCCAACGATCAGCGCGCTGGCATCTTTGGAGGCCACAATCCATTGTCCGGCTTTCGGGGAGCGTAAGCGGTAGTGAGGTCCATCGAAGGAGTGAAATCCCCAGAGTCCGCGTAGAACGCCGGTCACTTCGCCGTCCAGGTCGGCGCCCTGTAGAGGCTGCGTCTCGACAGCAAATCCGCCGCGCATCGGATCGGCCGTCGCCGGGAGGTCGATAGCCGGGCCCGACTTGGCCTCGACGTGCAGTACGAGATTGTGCGCAAGTTCAGTCGCAAACACCAGCGGCGCACCTTCGGCTGGAAGGAGCAGGGAAGGTTTCCCCGCACAAAATACTTGCGTCGCGTCCACGGTCCTCAGAGGAGGAACCGGAGACTTCTGAACCTGGGGCAGGGCAATCACCAGCACAGACTTGGGATTGCGAAACGATGGAGGATTGTTCAGGCGGAGGTTCAGTTCGTTCTGCTTGGGCACCGCCAGCACCGGAATGTATTGGTACTGGGCGGTGTGGGCCGTGCTGAGAATGCGGGCCACATCGACGACAGCCCCAACGTAGGCGCTGTAGTAACCACCGCGAGCGGTAGGAGTCGCACTGATCTGCGCGAGCAAGTCGCTTGACGCTCCGGAAGTCAGCGTTGCCACCATAGACTGGCTGTGAGCGTCGTCGAGCACGAGTTGATCGGTGTTCTGCGTCAGGCATGGCGCTTGCTGAGCGCTGGGCTTATCGAAGCACTGCTGATCAAGACGGATGTTCAGACTACGCGCCAGTAGCGTGCTGCGCGTCTTGAGTTGCTCGGGATCGCTAGCGGAAGTCTCCCGTACGGCGTCGAGATATTTTTCCAGGCGTGCACGATCAAGTCCGGCTTGTTCCAGATCTTGCGCCGCGCGCACAAAAGCGCCAGGTTTGCCGCGAACCGCGTTGCGCAGCGTGCTGAAGGCCCCTCCCGTTTCCGGAGCGAGCAACACGAGAGCTTCTTCGGCCTCTTCCGGCACCGTTACGTAGACGCCTTCTTCGTGAACGGGACGGCTCCAGGTTTCCACACGAGTGAACCAGGAATCCGGTGGAGGGTTGGTGGCTCCGCGAAGGAAAACTACCACCATCAGATAACGAACCGACTGGCTGTCGGGCAGATCGGGATGAATCCACAACCGATCGCCCGCCTGCAGATTGGGCACTTCCGCGATGGGCAGAGTGACTCCGGCGCGCTGCACCCGAACCTCCACCTTTGGACCGATGAGATCAAAAGCGGCGTTATCGGCAGCGGTGCGAGACGTGAGTATTAGCGCAGCGGAGAGAAGACAAAAGGCTGGCCCGATCTTGAGTCGACGTAAGAGCGAAACGAATACAGTCAGACGCACTACAACCCCCACACAACTAGTATTACAGGCAATCTGAGGGAATGGGCGCTCTTTGGGGCACAAAAAATCGAGCAGGTGGACCGGCTCGTGGTCAGACCACCTGTCCTGGGTTGGCCCGCGAGAAGTGGCCGACGGACCGCCGACATCCTAGAGAACCCCGCCTTTACGCGACCGGCGGTCCTCGAAATCGATCCGACTGTAGATGATTTTGAGGCTGTGCGAACATCGAAATGCATCAGGCTTCAACAACCCTCAAAGAGCAGCCGGCAACAGGTTCAGCATCAAGCAGTTGGAACCAGCAGAATTCTACAGTCTTCAAGAGATGCCTGAATCTGGTTCGGGACCAGGGGGTCGGAGGTTCAAATCCTCTCTCCCCGACCAATCTTTTCATGCACATAAACAGCGTTTCTGGTTTTTCGACTACAGCGCTGTAGTCGATTTTGTAGACGGTCAAGGCCTTAGAGTTCAACAAGCCTGAAAACTCGTCTCGGACTGACGGCCGGTCAGTCGCGTGATGCGTCCCGGTGTTTCTTCCGCGTCGATCTAGCGCAAGTAAGGCAAATATGATAAAGTAAGGAAATGAGGTGCCGTTATGCAAAAAGAGGCGACGATAACCAGCAAGGGACAGATTACGGTACCTCGCGAAATTCGACGGGTGCTAGGGGTTCGAAGTGGAGACAAACTGCTATTCGAAAGCGATGGCAAGGGTATACGCGTCCGGCCGGTTAGGAGCAAGAGCGCGTTTTCAAAGTATCGCGGCATCGGTAACTCCGAAATTCCGTCCGGTAGAAAAAGCATTGCAAAATGGCTGCGCGGGATGAGGGGACAATGACAACCGCTGTCGACACAAATGTGGTGATTGCGCTGTGGGACAAAGACTCTGCATTGAGTTTAGCGGCACAAAACGCCCTGGAGACCGCATTTAATCGAGGGACTCTGGTTGCTGCTGCTCCGGTGTTCGCGGAGTTGATCGCGGCACCTGGTCGCAGCGAAGCATTCGTCGGCTCCTTTTTTGAGGAGACAGGAATCGGGGTCGATTGGGAGTTGCCGGAGCAAATATGGCGATTAGCCGGACGAGCTTTTCAAGCTTATGCAGAACGCCGACGTAAGCAGCGCGATGCGGGTGCGCGTCGCATTCTCGCGGACTTCGTTATAGGAGCTCACGCATCAGCGAACGGTTGCCGCCTTCTAACCCTAGACGATCGGCTGTATCGCTCTTCATTTCCGACGCTTGCAATAGAGACCTTTTAGAACTCCTGGCACCGGCTAGGTTGCGAGGTCGACGATCCAGCCCGCTCGATTGTGTGCCAAAAGTGTGCCGAATTTCGCGAACAGCCTGACGTTCGCCAGCAGCCCTCGGCTGACGGCCGATCAGTCGCAGAGTTACAGGGCACGGTCGATTTCGCTAACGAGTGTGCCAAAGGTGCGTGCGCCGTACGAAACCGAAACCGAGGGTTGGAATGCCAAGCCCGACGCGGGCAAGCCGCTGCGGAAGTCCACGATTAACAAGCTCGACAAATGCTCTATGCTCTCCAGCCCCACGACAGAACCGCGCGCTTTCGACTCTAACACGCTCCAGCTCCCGCCAGGCTGTATACGCCATCAGCGGAAAATCAGAGCGTTCCGACCACACGGGCCGGACCATCCTAATCTCGGGAGCTTGTCCAGGAGAGCGAGAAAAACACCGTTTGTCCACCCGAATCCTATGACGTTCATTTGGTAGCCGGCGGCACTTGCACTTCGGACGAGCGCGTCACCATGTTGTACTTTTCGCGGACGGTTCCATCATGCTGGAAGTTTTCGATCACCGTGGAAACAAATTTGACGGATATGCGATCGGCGTCAGCGTCAAACTTATAGTTGCGCAACCCTTCCACAGCAATCAATTGGAGGGGCGCCCATCCGTAGGGGAAGTCCCATTGCACACCGGTTTCGCGCGGACTCATCACGATGCCACCCGCGAGTTCGAAAACGCCGAGATGTTGCACTAGGGCACGTGCTTGCTCCGAAGTTGCCCAGCCCGTCCAGAGCGGGTAGAACGTCGTGGCGTACTCGTAGCTGGAACGCCTTCCTGACTCGAAATCGTAGTCAAAGAACTGGCCACGCTCGGCGTCCCAGAACAGTTTGCGCATCGTGGTGGAGCGGGTTCTAGCTGCCTCGCTCCATTGCCGCGCTTCCTGAGTGCGCCCCAGGGTGCGCGCCATCACTTCCAAGTCCTTCTCCGTCTTATAGAGCAGGCTGTTTAGACATACCGGTGCAAAATGGTGCGTTCCTGCGCCGTAGGGACCAAAGCGAAAGGAAATATCAAATCCAGATTCTCGCATCGCCCGGTCGCCTTTGTAATACTCCGAGGTCAAGTGCAGAGTGTTCGTGGTTTCGCACGTCTGGCGCCCCGTCGGCGACGCGAGGTCGCAGACTTCAACAGCATAGCTCGGATCGTACAACCCGCCGGGGTCGCCCGTTTTGCGTTGAGCGACATAGCGGCCTGCCAGCTCCGGATGCGACACCAGATATGCCATTGCCTTGCGCTGGACTCCGTCTTCGTCTCGTAAACTCTCCGGCGTAAGTCCATCGCCAAAATCGTAGTAACGGGAAAGGCCGGTCGTTCCGGCGAGGTGTGGCGCGCGCATCCACATGGAGTAGTCTTTGCTTGCGAACTGATAGGCTTTTGCCAGCCAGGCATCGTCTGCCTTGCCCGCGGTCTTCTCTGCCTCGTACACCGCGGTGATCATGGAGGTCAGAAATGGGGGCTGCGCGCGCGTCAGGTAGTACGTGCGGTTGGCATTCAGGACTGTTCCGTAATGTTCAATTTCAAAGAAAAAGTTGTCTACCATGCCGCGTGCTAGAGCGATGCGGCCTTCACTGACGAGGCCGCGAATGATGAAATAGCTGTCCCAGCCATACATCTCATTGAAAGGTCCGCCCGGGACCACATAGTTGTTTTCGAGATAGAGAAGGCCATGCGGTTCGAACTTGTTCGTATCTACTTCGCCTGGGCCATGAATCTGCATTGGCAGGTTCTTCACTTGCACTGGACAGTTCTGTTGCAATTGGTCGATCGCGGGAGGAGCGCTGAATCCAGCGGGCAGATAAAGGATGGATGCTGTGGGTACCTTCGTGTCCACCACAGTCTTGCAGTCCGTCATCGAACGTGTCAGCACATCCCAGACGGAGGAAATGTGAGTCCGAATGGCATTGACTTGTGCCCGATCAAGTTTCGTAATGCCGGGCAATGTTTGCGACGTACAACCACTGACCAGTGTCGATAGAACCATGGTCTTCAGGATCGAAGGACACAGTAAGCAACGATCTTCAACATAGTTACACCACGAGAGTTACTGGCCGGCACCGTGCTTCACGATCTGCTCAATTGGATGCCCTTTTGCAAGCTTCATTTCGAGCCCCAGGAGCGCGGCGAGGGTAGGGGCAACATCCAGGTTGGAAATGCTATTCAGGTGAATGCCTTTCGGAATACCAGCACCCCAAGCGATGAATATCGACTGCATCTTGGGATCGGTGTTGAGATAGCCGTGGGTGCCTTCTACAGGTACCTGCGTGGCGTAGTCCCCTTCTGACTCGTTGCTGAACGCATAATCGGGCGCGGCTGCAAGCACGAGATCGGGCGCCTGATCGCTCGCCGCCGGAACTGGTAGTCCGAGCTTCGGCAAGTCTTCGCCGCCGTAAACTCGGTCTATGCCTTCGACGCCGGTAAAGATACTGCGAAGTTCAGGCAGCAATTCAACTTTTCGATCGGGATTGGTCAGGTACACCATGGCGGTGCCGCCGGTCGGTAGGACCCAGGCATCCGCTTTCGGATGACCTTGCCCTTCGCCCAATAATCCCTTCTGGCGCAAGAGCACGTTGGGATGAATCTTATGTTTGAAGGCGCGAAAACCATGGTCCGAGACAATGATCAGTGTCGCTTTGCGTGAGAGGCCGGTGCTTTGTAGTACATCCACAATCTGCTTCACGCGGCTATCCAGCGAAGCCATGGCGGTGAAACTTGCAGGGCTCATTGGGCCATATTCATGATTCGTGTCATCCAAGGTTAGAAGATGAAAGAGCAACAGGTTCGGTTTGTGTTTCTCTAGAATCTTCACTGCGGCGTCGGTCCAGATTTCATCTTGCCAAGCCTGACTGCTGTCTTCGAACGTCCGCAACTGTTCGGCGGTAACCGTTCCATCGGCAATCAATTCGCGCTCGATTGGGCCGTTTGGGTCGGGGAGTTCCGGGAATTGCCATGTAATAGTTTTTGCTCGATAGATGGCTACCCAATCTACTTGTGCAGTGGTGAGCCCGGCTTGATAGGCAACATCATAAATGGTGGGAGCGTGAACCATCACATCCTTGTCACGCCAGGGTTCAATTGTCGGACGCGCACCTCCCTCCGGACGCGTCAGCAAACCGTTGAATAGAACTTGGTGTTCGGACGCGTCGACGCCCGTCACGATCGCCGTATGGTTTGGCCACGTTACTGTGGGATTAATGGGTTGCATCGAAGCGGCGACGGCACCTTCCCGGGCCAGCTTGCGCAGGGTGGGAATTGGAAGCCTCGGATCATCCAACGCATACGCGGGGAACCCATCGAGGCTGATCACTACCACGGTCCGGTCTTTTCGTACCTTTGCTTCTAGGGGGGCTGGGACCGCACATACGGTTAGGGCAATAGCACAAAGCCAGCACAGAGATCTCACTAGTGTTTTCAATGGAGCGACTCCTGGCGGCTTTTTCATGCCATCGGGCTAAGGTCGTGCCTCGGGCGCAAATCGCACTTCGACCGTCTTGATTTCGTAGGGTTTCGTATGCACTGTGACGCTTCCATTTGCGAAGGAAAGAGCGCCCGCTGATTGTTCAACCAAAGACTGTTCGATCAGATTAGTTTCCCGAGCGGACTGTGCCCCAGGCGGCAACTGGATTTTCACATCCGCCTCTTTCCCTGCCCACTCATAGAACCTCAAGACCATGGCATCGTCGTCTTCGCCCCATTTCAGGGCTGTGAGTACTACATTGTCGGGACTCACTTCCATAAACGAGTGCACCGGCGGAAGGACTCCGCTGTGGTTCTGTACTTGCGCGGACCTCAATTTGTAATTGAGTTCGTATCCCTGCCGCACCGTCTCCGCCTCGCGCCAAGTGCCGCCATGCGGAAACAAGGAATAGGTGAATTCATGATGACCTTCATCGGCGTGAGGATCAGGCCACGTGGGAGACCGGAGTAAGGACAGGCGCAGCACATTCCCTTTTGCGTCGTATCCATACTTGCTGTCGTTCAACAGACTCAGTCCGTGTTGCGCATCGGACAGGTCGGCCCAGTACTGCGCCGGCACCTCAAACTGGGCCTGCTCGTCGGGCGTGGTGCGCGTGGTCGGACGCTCGATCGAGCCGAAAGGAATTTCATAGGTGGCTTTCTGACTATGCACGCTCACTGGAAAAGCTACCTTGAGCAGAATATGCTTCTCGTTCCACTCGGTCTGCATGTTGACATCAACGCGCGGAACCCCCGGATACAAAGTAATGTCCTGCGTGAATGACGAATTCTGAAAGTGATGCTTCACGCGGATTACGGCACGCAGAGGACCCGACTCCGTCAGTTTGACCTCATCAGCTTTGTCCAGACTCCAATATTGTTTCTCGAAGTCGGCATCGATATTCCATGCGTCGTATTCCTTTGGCTTATCGACAAAGGTTTGCAAGAGATTGCCGCAGGGCAGATTCTTTGGGCCGCCGGTATCCGTTTCCGCTGTCGCAAGCGTCTCTTGTTTGCTGCGCTTGTCGTAGAGGCTCGTAACGCAGCCTGTCTGCGTATCGACTTTCAGCCGGATAAATTCGTTTTCCAAGCCTTCAGGAGTCGCCTTCAGTACAGAATTTGATTGCGTGAGCTTCGCCGTCGACCGCACAAAGAAAGTCGCATAGCCCAAGGCAGGCGCGCTAGACTGCAACAAGAAACTGACGCGATGCGTTTCAGCGTTGTTGGAGAGCATCTGCGATGGAACGACTTTGCCTGCGGAATCAACGACCTCGATGTTGGAAGTTGCAGTCGGCAATTGCGCTTCTACTTCGATGACATCGGTGCGCGGCCAAGAGAGGGAGTTGTACACGACGACCGGCGTCCCACTCTGTTGAGTGCCGATGCGGGCAGAAAGCTCCTCCAAGGAACGACTCAAGATCTCGTTCCCTGAGTGCTCCACAACGTTAAGATCGCGCTTCGCATCCAGATAATTTACGGCGATGCCAGAACCCGGCATGATGTCGTGGAACTGATCGAAGAGCAGCCCTTTCCACGCTGTCGTGAACTCCTCTTGCGGATAAGGGAGCCGGTAGAGATGAGCCAGTGACGCATATTTCTCGGCATCTAACAGAGTCTCCTCTGTGTGACGAATCCGTTTTTTAGTCTCCGCCTGGGTGGTGAATACTCCGCGGTGGTATTGAAAATACAACTCATTTTTCCAGACTGGAATCTTCACATCGCTCTGCTTGTCTAGATCGGCGAAAAAAGCCGATGCGGTACTGAACTCCACTTTAGGAAACAGCCTCCGCGAAAAGGTCGTCGCCTTGCGCAAGCAGAATCTGTCGATCTACGACATCAGCCAGGCC
>JAIQFA010000127.1 GCA_020073525.1 Terriglobia bacterium | reverse complement strand
GATCGTGGGCGTCGAGCCGGGTGCGTACGCCGTCGACACGCTTCACGATTGGGTCCTGTGCCTTCTGCCCGGCGAGGCGTTGAGCGAGGGGCTGGAGGCGACGCTGTTCGAGTGGAAGGACACTGAATCGGACCCCCCACTCAAGGGTAGGTAGTCACGTGTTACTCACCCGGTCGCCACTTTACTCAGGGATTGCTCCCCTTTCTCGTTCGACTTGCATGTGTTAGGCACGCCGCCAGCGTTGATTCTGAGCCAGGATCAAACTCTCATTTGAAACCTGAGTTGGTCTGGGTAGACCAACGGCCTCCGTCTGCTGTGACGAAGGTCCTATCTTGTGAGTACGTTCAGACTTGAGCCCGAACATTTGTTTCTCACGACTGGCACGTTCAACCTTTTGTCAAAGACCGATCCGCTTCCCGCCTGAGCGGTGCGCCTTCAGTCCGCCGGGATCTCTTGCGAGATTTAGGCGTCCTCGAAACTTGATAAAGCTACGCGTCCACCGGACCGCTGTCAACCCTCTGAGATCACAGGATTCCCACCTGATTTCAACAGTCTGTTTTTAGGCAGTTGAGGGGAGTTTCCATCCAGCGCGTTAAGCCGGAGAACTCTTTTTACAGCGCGTTCGAAAACGCTCTTCCGCGTTGGCACGCCGAGAATCCGGCGCAGGCCGAAGCGGAAGACAGTTCAAAAATTAAAGATCGCTTGGAGGCTCTGCTATGCGCGGAAACCCTTCAGGGAACTTTGTCCCCGAATGCGAACCCCGGAAAGGGGTCAGTTGGAGGCTTACTGAATTAGATGCCACAAGCCACCGCGAGGATTCAGCAGGCAGCTCAGACACGTGTTCACTTGTCCTCGACTCAACGTTTATACCAAACCCCCAGGCATTGTGCAAGAGGAGAATCAAAAAAGTTAATTGAAACCCACAGGCGAGGATTTGCTGTGGAAGGGCGGACGTTTATCGCCCCTCCTAAAGCATCGCGGCCGGGCGGGGGCGCCCGGCTCTCCACCGGCTAAAGGCGCTTCGAGATCAGCCTATAATGCTGACTAGCCTCATGATTTCTGTCGTCCAACTCGGAGTGCTGAACTACAGCGAAGGTCTCCGGCTGCAGCGGAAGTTGGTTGATCTTCGCAAGGCTGGGCAGATCGGCGACGTGCTGCTGCTGCTGGAGCACTCGCCCGTCATTACGCTTGGACGCAATGCCAAATCCGCCAACGTGCTCGCTTCTACGGAGGTGCTCGCAGCTCGCGGCGTCGAGGTGTTTGAGTGCGATCGCGGCGGGGATGTTACGTTTCACGGGCCGGGACAGATGGTAGGGTATCCGATTTTTGATTTGCGGGAACATGAACTGGTTCCGCTTGATGGCGATTTGCGTTCGCGTAGTTTCGCGGACAGGAGTGTCCGCGCCACACAGACCCGTAAGACTCTGGGTGTTGTCGATTACATTCGGCGGCTGGAGGAAGTGCTGATCCGTACTTGTGGCGATTTTGGCATTGTGACTAAGCGGGTCTCGGGGCTTACCGGAGTGTGGACAGAATCTACTCGTGTGGTGTCGGGCCTCCGGCCCGATTGCGGGGCGGAGCCCCGCCACCACACAACCACAGAAGCTAAGATCGCGGCGCTTGGCGTGCATATTTCTCGTTCGGTTACTTCGCATGGATTTGCTTTGAATGTGAATACGGATCTCAGCTACTTCAACCTCATCGTGCCCTGCGGAATTACGGCGAAGCCGGTGACGTCCATGGAGAAAGAACTCGGGCGGAAACTCGACTTGAACGAAGTGACACAATCCGTGTCGCGAAATTTTGGCAGTGTGTTTGGGAGCCAGATGCTCTGGGTGGAAACAGTCGATGCCTTGCTGGGTAATGCCGTTGGCATGCCGATGAAGGTGCCGGATGAATTGCGACGGATTCACGGCGAGGACGATCAGATTCCTGCCTGCTAACCCGGCAACGGATTTCCCGTAGAGACGCGGCTTGCCGCGTCTCCGGCAGCGGATAGGGTGCCTGCGGAGACGGGGCAAGCCCCGTCTCTACCGTAGGAACTCGCGAGACGGCGACAATGTTTCTGCGCTAGCATGTTTGCCGGACTGCCATGCCCAAAAAGCGCATCGCCAAGAAGCGAGTCGCGAAAACGAATCCGGCTCGTTCCCCAAAGCTGTCTGTCGACAGCGATCTCCGCACTTACACGATTCGCGATTACCGGTTGGAAAAGCCTTCTTTCACTTTGCGGCAGGTTCGTATCGGCGACGAAGTGCGCTACGAAGTAGAGAGCGGCGACCTCTCAGCGGCGACGCCTCCGATCCGCGAGTCTAAATATCTCAGCCGCGAGCAGTGCATCGAAATCTATCGCTGGATGCTGCTGAACCGGCACATGGAAACAGCGCTCGAAAACCTCTACAAGCAGGGACAGGTAGTCGGCGGCGTTTACTTTGGGCTGGGGCAGGAGGCTTGCTCTTGCGCCTCGGCTTACGCGCTTCATCAAGACGAGTGGCTGGGGCCGATGATTCGCAACCAGGGGGCGCTGCTGGTGCGCGGATTTTCTCCGGCCGACATCATGATGCAGTACATGGCGAAGTCGGGATCGCCGACTAAGGGGCGCGATGCTTCTTCACATTTTGGCGATATCGAAAAGCGCAACGTGGTCTCACCGATCTCGACTTTGGGCGATCTGATTCCGGTGCTTGCCGGAGTAGCGCTTGGCGCGCGACTGCAGGGCAAACAGATTGCGGTCATGACTTACATCGGAGATGGTGGGCAGTCCACCGGCGTCACTTATGAAGGGCTGAATTTCGCGGCGGTGCAGAATCTTGGGCTGGTGCTGATTGTGGAGAACAATCTCTGGGGGTATTCGACGCCAGCTGACATGCAGTTTCGGGTGAAGGATTTGGCCGAGCGGGCGATTGCTTATGGAATTCCGGGAGTGATTGTCGATGGCACCGACGCTTGCCAGGTGTATGACGCTTGCCACGAGGCATGCGAGCGCGCCCGCCGCGGCGAAGGGCCAACGCTGATCGAGGCGAAGATGATGCGCATGAAAGGACACGCAATCCATGATGCGGCCGAGTATGTTCCGAAGCCGCTCTTTGAATACTGGAAGCGGCGCGACCCGATTGCCCGGCTAGAGAATTATCTGGTGAACAAGAAGAAGTGGCTGACAACCGCGGAAAACGAAAGGCTGATCGCCGGGGTAGAGCGACAATTGGAAGCGGATCGGGACCTGGCTATGAATTCTCCGATGCCGACGCCCGAATCGGCCGCGGGCGGCGTGTATTGCGAAGCGGGATGCCACGAGATCAAGCCGAAGTATGCGATACCGGCAGCGCGGGGTGGAAAGTCCAGCCGAAAGCGGCCGGAGGCGGCGGTGCATCTGAAATAGATGTCTCCTCTTCTTGGTCTTTCTTAGCCTGAAAACTGAATCGTAACCATAAAACATTTCGATTGGACTTGAGGTGAGGCGCCCCCTAGAGTCTTTAGGGTGCCGCAAAGCCTTCCTCGAACTCGAAGTTTCTTAAGACCGATGCCTGTGCCGGATTCTGCCCGCGCGCTGTTCCGGCCCCCATTTCGGAACTATCAGTTCGACTTGGCCTACGACGAAATGTTTGAGGCGCCGGGAGTCCCCCGTCCACATTATCAGGCTCTCTTTCAGACGCTTCTGGAGTTGCCGGCTGAGGAAATGCGCAAGAGCCAGCAGGCGGCCGACCTGTCGTTCCTGCATCAGGGCATCACGTTCACGGTGTATGGGAACGACGAGGGCACCGAGCGGGTCTTTCCGAATGACCTGCTGCCGCGGATCATTCCGCACCAGGAATGGCGGAAGATTGAAAGCGGGCTCACGCAGCGAATTGCGGCGCTGAATTTGTTTCTCGAAGACGTTTATCATCGGGGACGCATTCTGGCGGATGGCATCGTGCCGCGGGAACTGGTTTACAGTTGCCGCCACTTCCGGCGCGAGATGCGGAATCTGACCGTGCCGCGCGGAATTTATGTCAGCATCTGCGGCACCGACCTGGTGCGGCTTCCGGATGGAAGTTTTGCGGTGCTGGAAGACAATCTGCGGGTGCCGAGCGGTGTCTCCTACATGCTGGCGAATCGCCAGGTGCTGAAAAAAGTTTTCCCGAAACTCTTCCGCGACTATGGAGTGTGCTCGGTAGATCACTACGCGCAGGCGTTGTTGGCCACGCTGCGCGCACTAAGCCCGCATTCTTCCAGCAGCCGCCATGAGCCGACCGTCGTGCTCCTCACTCCCGGCGTGTTCAACTCGGCGTACTTTGAACACACTTTCCTGGCGCAGCAGATGGGCGTGGAGCTGGTCGAAGGGCGGGATCTTCTGGTACACGACAACGTCGTGTATATGCGCACCACCGCCGGACTGAAGCGCGTGGACGTGATTTACCGGCGCGTCGATGACGATTTTCTTGATCCGCTGTGCTTCCGGCGAGATTCCAGCCTGGGCGTACCGGGATTGTTCAATGCGTTTCGCGCGGGCAACGTGGCGCTGGGAAACGCGGTGGGCACGGGGATTGCCGATGATAAGGCGCTGTATGCTTACGTGCCGGCGATTATCCGCTATTACCTTGGGGAAGAGCCAATCCTCCCTAACATCGAGACCTATCTGCTCACTGACCGCTCACAACGGAACTACGTTCTCGAAAACCTGCATCAGATGGTTGTGAAGGCGGTGGGTGAGTCCGGTGGCTATGGGATGCTGATTGGTCCGCATAGCACGGCGGAGCAGCGCGAGGAATTTCGCCAGCGGATCCAGGCCGAGCCGCGAAATTACATTGCGCAGCCGACCTTGAGCCTTTCGCGGGCGCCATGTTTCCTTGACGGAGAGGCACAGGCGCGGCACGTCGATCTCAGACCGTACATCCTGTATGGCGAAAACGTCACGCTCGTGCCGGGCGGTCTCACACGTGTGGCATTGCGTCGTGGATCGCTGGTGGTCAACTCATCGCAAGGTGGAGGCAGCAAGGATACGTGGGTGCTGCGCGCATGAACGAACGCAGAAGAACGACGATGCTCTCCCGCGGCGCGGAGAGCCTGTATTGGATGAGCCGCTACCTCGAGCGAGCGGAGCACACCGCGCGGCTGATTGATGTGGATTTTCAGTTGCGACTCGACCAGTCTCCAGAAGCAGGATCGGGCCGCTGGTGGCGGTTGCTTGAAGCTTTGCAGGCGCCTCCTCCCGAAGACGGCAAGATCGACGCCACCACGCTCACGCACATCCTGACGCTCGATCGGTCGAATTCGTCATCCATTATTTCTTGCGTGGCGGCGGCGCGGGAAAATCTGCGCCAGGTCCGCGAGCAATGCAGCTCGGCCATGTGGGAGCAACTCAATCGTCTTTATCTCCAGGTCAACAGCACGACGTCGGGCGAGGCGTGGCTGCTGCACTCCTCTGTTTTCTTTCGCGCGGTGCGCGAAGGAGCGAACCTCTTTCAGGGCCTGACCGATTCGACCATGTCGCACGGAGAGGGCTGGCAATACATTCAGCTGGGGCGGTTTGTGGAACGTACCGACGCGGTGGCAAGGCTCATTGGCACGTACTTCAACCGCCTGCCTTATTCGCCGGACCAAGTGGTGGAGAGCGAAGAGTACCTGGAGTGGGTGGGACTGCTGAAATCGTGCGCGGCATTTGAAGCTTACTGCAAGAAGCACACAGCGGAACTGCGGCCGCTGCGGGTGGCTGAGTTTCTGCTGCTGAATCCGGAGTTCCCGCATTCGGTGCGCTTCTCGGTCGACAAGGTACATGACGCGCTGCGCGCCATCGCCGAGCTGACGGAACGAAAGGCGGAGCAACCGGTTCGCTTGGCGGGACGGCTACGGGCGACGCTCAGCTTCAGCCAGATCGACGAAGTCATGGCCTCGGGAGCGAACGCCTACGTGGAGAGCGTTCGTCAGCAGTGCAGCCAGGCGCACGGCGCGATCCATCAGATTTATTTTGACTATCCGGTAGAAGCGGAGTTGGCGTCGTAGGCACTGCTCTCAGTGCAGAAGCGCGACTCGCGGCGTCTCCTGCCGCAGAGTGAGACGGGGCAAGCCCCGTCTCTACAGAAAGGGTGTTTTTGATTTATTCGGTCCGACACGTTACGACTTTTCGGTATGAGCCTGCAGTTCGGGAGAGCGTGATGGAGGTGCGCTTGCAGCCGCGGAGCGAAGCGAACCAGCGCTGCCTCAGCTTCACGCTCGACGTAACTCCTCCGGCCAATATCACGCAGTACCGCGACTTCACCGGGAACACGGTCCATCACTTCGACATCGCGGGATCTCATAAGGAAGTTAAAGTCACGGCCCAATCCACGGTTCAAGTGCAGGCGGTGCCGGCTCCGCGCGCGTCCGAAGCGGGCGACTGGGCTGATCTCGACGCCCTCACCACCAGCGACGACTACTGGGAAATGATGTTGCCGAGTGAGTTTGCCCGTTCCAGTGAAGCGTTGCAGCAACTGGCGACGGAGCTTCGCTGCGAGCGCCGCGGCAATCCGCTGGAACTGGTGACGGAACTGAATGAAGGCATCTACAGGTTATTCGCGTACGTGCCCAACAGCACCAAGGTGGATTCTCCGATTGAAGAAGCGCTGCAGACCCGGCAGGGAGTCTGCCAGGACTTCGCTCACATCATGATCGCGCTCGTGCGTCCGCTGCGCATCCCCTGCCGCTACGTCAGCGGCTACCTATTTCACGGCGAGGAGAACGGGCAGAAGGATCGCTCGCTGGAAGGAGCATCGCACGCCTGGGTCGAGGCGCTGATCCCTCGCCTGGGCTGGACAGCGTTCGACCCGACCAACAACCTGATCGGTGGCGATCGCCACATTCGCGTAGCCATCGGCCGCGACTACGCGGACGTGCCGCCAACGCGCGGCGTGTACAAGGGAGAGGCCCAAAGCGAACTGAGCGTGGCGGTGACAGTAAGTCCGTCGGATGCTCCGCCGCCGGAACAGTCCGCTCCCAGCATCGTCATCCAATCCCGCCCGGTGTTCGCGCGGATCAATTCGCGCGCAGAGCAGGAACAGCAACAACAGCAATAGGCATTCGCTTCGAGGCCGCCCCTAAAGGGGCATCTCGCCTCGAAGAATCTTGCGGCATCGCTGAAGCGATGCCCTGATACGAACCATATGGACACCTACAGACTGGCAAGGACGGTCTGCCGAAGTAAGTACCTCAGTAACTTGAGGTAACCTCTTCGCTCATTGATGATGCCTCTAGCGAAGCGCCGGGAGGACTCCTTTACTCCCACGAGTCGTTGGAGGTATCTGTGAAGCGCTTAATCGTCACGCTGTTGCTCTCCGGGTTGACCACTCTTCTTACGCTGGGTTTGTCAGGATGTGGCGGCAGTTCGACACCGGCCATCACCGTCGCCTTGACATCAAGCAGCAACGGCATCGATCAAGCGCAAACAGCTTCCATTACTGCCACGGTGGCGAATGATTCGAAAAGCGCAGGCGTCCAGTGGAGTGTTTCGGGCGGCGGCACGCTGAGTGGCACCACCACAGCCTCGGCCACTTACAATGCTCCTGCCTCTGTAGCGAGCGCTTTCACAGCAACCATCACCGCGACCTCGATCACGGACCCGACCAAGTCGGCCTCGGTTCAAATCAAAGTCAGTCCTCTGCCCACCGTCTCGACAACTTCTGTTCCAGCAGCAACGGCAGGAACGTCCTATAGTGCGACTCTGGTTGTGTCAGGCGGCACCCGGCCCTACACATGGACGATCACCTCCGGCACTCTGCCCGCGGGGCTAAGCCTGAGCAGCACCACCGGCATCATCAGCGGAATCCCGACCGGCGCGGGCAGCGCTACAGTAACCTTCCAAGTTGCCGACGCAACCGGCGTTACCGCCAGCAGCCAGGCAATCACGATTACCGTCAACCCTCCGCCGCCCTTGACGATCACCACGGCGTCATTGCCAGGAGCGGCATTGGCGACGGCATACAGTCAGACTCTCCAGGCCACGGGCGGGGTTCCGTCCTACACATGGACCCTCACGGCGGGAAGCTTACCTGCCGGCTTAATCTTGAGCCCGGCGGGTGTAATCTCGGGCACTCCAACCGGAAGCACCGGTACCTTTGATTTCACTGTGAAGGTGACCGACTCGCAGACACCGACACCGGCGACCCAGGCCGCCAATTTGAGCATCACCGTCAGCATCGCACCGCTGACGATCACGACCTCGTCCCTTGTCGGCGGATCCGTGGGCAATGTTTATAGTCAGACATTGCAAGCCTCGGGCGGAGTTCCTCCTTACGCCTGGAGCATCCTGGGCGCGCTGCCGTCAGGATTGACCTTGAACGCTAGCACCGGCGTCATTTCCGGTACTCCTACAGCAACGGGAACCTCGACCTTTACTGGGAAGGTCACCGATTCGGCCACAACGACCGCGACGGCCAGTCTAAGCATTACCATCAATACCGCTCTTACAATCACCACTACATCTCTGCCGGGAGGAAGTGTGGGCACCGCCTACAGCGCAACGTTGCAGGCGAGCGGCGGAGCAACACCCTACACCTGGAGCCTCACCAGCGGCACGCTTCCCGCCGGACTCTCCCTCAACGCAACGAGCGGCACAATTTCCGGCACGCCCACGACGATCGCAACCTCGAACTTTACGATTGCGGTCACGGATTCTGAAAGTCCGGCGGCCGCAGTGGCCGCCCCATTCAGCATCACAATCGCCTCGGCCGGCTGTCCGAACAATCCCACCCTTTCCGGGCACTATGCCATGTTGCTAAATGGCTGGAGCGACGCGACGACGGTCACCGCAGCCATTGGCAGCTTTGTCGCCGACGGAGGGGGAAACATTTCCAGTGGAAGCGTGGATTTGAACGATCAGAGCAATGGTCCGCTGAGCGGCACGTTCACCGGCACATACTGTGTAGCCTCGAACAATATCGCCACGATTAATTTGACCTACGGAGGTGGGCTCAGTGGCAGCAACACTTTTGCTGCGGCGCTCAACTCCGGCGGCAGCAATGGCAATATCATTTTCTTCGACAACACCATCCTGAAGGCTTCCGGGCTGCTGCGCAAGCAAGACACCAGCGCGTTCTCGACGGCCAAGATCAATGGCAACTATGCCTTCGGATTTGTCGGGGCCGACGGTGGAGGTTCGGCCGCGCGCTTCGCGATGGCCGGTCAATTCAACTCTAATGGAAGCGGGACTCTGACTGGCGAGTTCGACAGTGACATCTACTTGACAGGGGCTGACAACGCAACCCTGAGCTCCAACAATTTCAGCGTAGCCTCCACTGGACAGTCCGCCGGCCGTGGCACCGCAACCATAACCTTCACCGGGCAGAACAACTTGAAATTCGTCTTCTACGTCGTGAGTGCTTCTGAAATGCTGGCCATGGAAGATGACCTCGCGGGCAGTTCGCTGGTGGCCGGGCAAGTGTTGCTGCAAACCGGTTCGTTCACTAACGCATCGCTCAATGGTGTAAGCGTGAGCGAAGTGGAGACCTTCAGTTCTGGAACCACACCCTCAGCCGCGGCTGGGTTAGTAACTACCAACGGCGCGGGGACGATCGCGTGGAGCACCGACCAGAACCAGGCTGGCACCATGAGTTCGCAAAGCCTGTCTGGAAGTTATGGCGCGTCGGCGAACGGTCGCGTGACACTGACGCTCAGCGGGCAGTCGAACCCACCGGTGTTCTACCTGATTGCGCCAAATCAGGCCTTCGTCGTGGGCACCTATAGTCTGGGAGTGGATTTTGGTTTGATGCAACCACAGTCGGGAAGCAACTTCAGCAATTCATCTTTGAGTGGGGCATATCTCGGCGGCAGTCTGCAACCGGTCAGCGCGAGCGTCGGCGAAGACGTTGACGCTGCACAATTGGATGGAGCCGGCAATTTCAGCCGAACCTCCGACAACAACGGCAGCGGGGGAACGTCCACAACTACTCTGACCGCGACTTACGCCGTTTCGCCCAACGGAAGAGTGGTGGTGAGCAAGAGCGGCACGCAAGTCGGGATCATGTACGCGATCTCGAACTCGCAGTTCGCCTTCTTGCCGGCGAGCGCTTCAGACACTCAGCCGACGCTAAGTCAATTCCAGCATTGACGTTAGCTTTCTTCAAAATCACGGACCAATGAGCCCTCGTTGCGGCTGCCCCGGACTCGCCGCATACTAAGGGGCGTGCAAACAGAAAACCTTGTGCTGGCGGGCAGGCATGTTCGTCTCGAACCGCTGGAACTCCGCCACGTTGACGGGTTGGTGGCCGCGGCCGCCGGGGATCGTTCGCTTTATCAATGGAGTCCCGTCCCGCAGAACACAGCCGAGGCAACCAGCTACGTCGAGACTGCGCTCGCGTGGCAGGACGCCGGCAGCGCGGTATCATTCGCGACCGTGCGCCAAAGTGACGGCGTGGTCATTGGGTCAACTCGCTTCTTTAACCTCGAGCGGTGGGCTTGGCCGCCGGGCCATGCGCTGCACGGCCGCAGCACGCCCGACGCCTGCGAGATCGGTTACACCTGGCTCACCCGCTCCGCAATCCGGACGGCAGCCAACACCGAGGCCAAGCTGCTCATGCTGACGTACGCCTTCGAAACCTGGCAGGTGCTCCGGGTGTGCTTGCACACGGACGTGCGGAATCAGCGCTCGCGCGCCGCGATCGAGCGCATCGGCGGGAAGTTTGAAGGAATCCTCCGCGCACATCGGATGGCCGCGGACTTCATCGCTCGCGACTCAGCACGATTTTCGATCGTGGCGGCGGAGTGGCCGGAGGCTCAGCAGCGACTGAATCGGCTCCTGGATCAAGCGTGACGGCGCTTTTCGGGACGCCGAACTGATAAAATCAAATTTCGTCATGTCGGCCTCTTCCCAGCTGATCCAGATTGACCTTGGCCCCAAGGTCCACAGCCCCAAGCCCTCGTGGCTCAAGGCGAAGGCCCCGGTGGGCGACAATTTTCATAATTTGAAGAAACTGGCGCGCGGGCTGGGGTTGCATACTGTGTGCGAATCAGCGCAGTGCCCGAATATTGGAGAATGCTGGCACCATCACACCGCTACTTTCATGCTGCTCGGCGATATCTGCACGCGGAGGTGCGGGTTTTGCGCGGTGCCCAAGGGGCGTCCCGAGGCAATTGACTGGGACGAGCCGCGGCGCGTGGCGGAAGCAGTCGCCACGCTTGGTTTGAAGCATGCTGTCGTGACCAGCGTGAACCGCGACGATGACAACGTGGGCGGCGCGAAGATTTTCGCGGAGACCATCCGGCAGATTCGTGAACTCGTGCCTGGGTGCCGCGTGGAAGTGCTGATTCCGGACTTTCAGGGGCTCGAAGAACCGCTGCGCATCGTGCTCGACGCGAAGCCGAACATCCTCAACCACAACACCGAAACCGTCCCGCGGCTGTACCGTGCGGTGCGCTCGGGGGCGCGCTACAAGCGGACGCTTGATCTCCTCGAGAACGCCAAGAAGTGGGACCCCTCGACGGTTACCAAGAGCGGCGTGATGGTGGGAATCGGCGAGGAGACGGATGAGCTGATCGCGGTCTTCCGCGACTTGGGCGAACGCGGGGTAGACATTCTCACTGTTGGGCAGTATCTGCGCCCGTCAAAGGATCATCTGCCGATGACGCGCTACTACTCGCCCGCCGAATTCGTATTTCTCAAGGAAGAGGCGCTCAAGTTCGGATTCAGGCACGTCGAATCGGGACCGTTGGTGCGATCGAGCTATCATGCGCACGAGCAGGCGGACGTAGCTAGTCGTTAGTCGCTGGTCGTTAGTCGTTCGCGCTTCATCGTCACAGACAGGCTTCTCTCGCGCTTCAAAGAAAACATCACAATTTTCATGTTCGCCGGTCATAGGCTCGCCTGGGGGCTGCGAGTTACCTTATGGTCGGAGGTGCGCGATGACCGTCCATTCGTCATTTCAGGACTTGCGGATCTGGCAGGAATCAATGGACCTGACGGTCGAGATTTACCAAGCTACTAGTAGCTTTCCAAAACATGAGACTTATGGACTGGTGTCACAGATGCGGCGCGCTGCGGTTTCGGTACCGAGCAACACCGCTGAAGGAAAGGGACATCGATCCGACCCTGAGTTCGTGCGCTTTCTTTTTCATGCCAGGGGATCTCTTTTGGAACTCCAGACCCAGCTTTTGATAGCCCGGCGTTTGCATTATCTGTCAGAGGAGAAGGCGGACGAGCTTTCTCGCAGCGGCGACGGCATCGCTCGCGGATTGAACGCCCTCATTAACAAATTCCACCCAAAGGCGGCCTAACGAGCAACGACTTTCTTTGCTAGTCGTTCGTCCTTAGTCGCTAGTCGTTGGCAAATGCAGACCCTTCGTTTCGCGGTATGAGAATCCCAAGAATCCCCGAACGACCAGCGACTAGCGACGGACGACCGCCTTACCAGACTCTGCACGCGTTCTGATTCACCATTGGCGCGGTCGCTGCGCAGTGATACGCCTCGCGGAACTCCGGCATGTTGGAAACCGTTCCGTTCACGCGGTTCTTTCCTGGCGAGTGGGGATCTAGGGTGACCAGCATGCGCGCGACGGCGTCGGTGCGGTTCTGGCACCACACATTGGCCCATCCCAGGAAAAAGCGCTGCTCGGCGGAAAGGCCGTCGACCGGCGCCGGCTCTT